>CAVIMN010000003.1:0-161136 GCA_963644035.1 bacterium | reverse complement strand
TCGCACAGCCCTGTGTTTTTGTTAAACAGTTGCCTGGACCTATTCTCTGCGCCTCACCATTATAGTGAGGACCCCTTATCCCGAAGTTACGGGGTCAATTTGCCTAGTTCCTTAGCCATGAATCTCTCAACGCCTTAGTATGTTCTACCCAACTACCTGTGTCGGTTTGCGGTACGGGTACCTTAAAAATTAACGCTTAGCCCATTTTCTCGGGAGTCTGATTACCCTCACTAGCAGCTTCCCCCGAAGGGGATGCCGTACTTTCGGATTTCTGCTCCGGCAACGGATTTGCCTGTCACCGTCTACGCATACGTCCTTCAACGCCCATTTCCGTCAGGGCGCGGAGGTGTCACTGCTCCGTCTGGACATCACTCTTTAAGGTAGTTACGGAATATTAACCGTATCTGCCATCGGCCTCGCCGCTCGGCTTAGCCTTAGGACCCGACTGACCCCGGGATGACTGACATTGCCCGGGAAACCTTAGTCGTTCGGCGGGAGGGGGTCTCGCCCTCCTAATCGTTACTTATACCTACATTTGCTTTTCCATGCGCTCCAGAAAAGGTCACCCTTCACATTCTACGCACATGGAATGCTCCCCTACCGATACTTTTATTATTTGCTATCCCGCGTCTTCGGTGTCTGCCTTATACCCGATTATTATCCATGCGCGGTCCCTCGACCAGTGAGCTGTTACGCACTCTTTGAATGAATGGCTGCTTCCAAGCCAACATCCTGGCTGTCTCAGGGACCACACTGCGTTAGACTAACTTAGGCAGAACTCCGGGACCTTAGACGGCGGTCCGGATTCTTCTCCTCTCGGGAACGGACCTTAGCACCCGTCCCCTTACTGCAGGACTACATACCGTGAGCATTCGGAGTTCGTCAGGTCTCGATAGGCGGTGAAGCCCTCTTGACCTATCGGTCGCTCTACCTCTCACGGTCAACATCCCACGCGGCACCTAAATGCCTTTCGGGGAGTACGAGCTATCTCCAAGTTTGATTGGCCTTTCACTCCTACACTCATCTCATCCAGAAGCTTTTCAACGCTTATTGGTTCGGTCCTCCATCCCGTGTTACCGGGACTTCAACCTGGACAAGTGTAGATCACTTGGTTTCGCGTCTACCTCCGCCGACTTAACGCCCTCTTCAGGCTCGCTTCCACTACGGCTGCACGCTTCTTAGCGCTTAACCTTGCCGGCGACGGTAACTCGTAGGTTCATTATGCAAAAGGCACGCCGTCACGCCATATTGACGCTCCGACCGCTTGTAGGCGCACGGTTTCAGGAACTTTTTCACCCTTCTTGTCGAAGTGCTTTTCACCTTTCCCTCACGGTACTGGTTCACTATCGGTCTCTTGGGAGTATTTAGCCTTACCGGATGGTCCCGGCTGATTCGGGCAGGATTCCTCGTGTCCCGCCTTACTCAGGAGTACGCTACGGCAAATCATGCTTCACATACGGGGCTCTCACCCTCTACGGCTGGACTTTCCAGACCATTCCGTTCACAATCTTTGTCCGACATCGCGTTCCTACAACCCCGCTGCCGCCTTAACGGCAACGGTTTGGGCTCTTCCCCGGTCGCTCGCCACTACTGGGGGAATCATTATTTATTTTCTCTTCCTGGAGGTACTAAGATGTTTCAGTTCCCTCCGTTCGCCTCCTACATTCTGCAGGATGTCAGGCTTGTGCCTGACGGGTTGTCCCATTCGGATATCCGCGGGTCAAAGGTAATCTGCACCTCACCGCAGCTTTTCGCAGCTTATCACGTCCTTCATCGCCTCCAAGAGCCTAGGCATCCACCGTACGCCCTTTCTTACTTTCGCCTGTTGATATTGTCTGGCACGTAGCTAGACAACAACAACTGTCCATACTTTCAGCTGTATTTTGAAACTCAGTTTCTTTATCTACAGTTTTGTCTGTAACAACATGTCAAAGATCGTTTGTCCTTATTCAGTAGCATTGCTTTCTGCTACAGGACTTGTGGAGAATAACGGATTCGAACCGTTGACCCCCTGCTTGCAAAGCAGGTGCTCTAGCCAGCTGAGCTAATCCCCCAGGGGATTTTCGGGATGCGTGCCGCAGTTTCCTGTTTTTTTTCCGGCGGCAGACCCTTAGAAGAGAAGTAGTCCCAGGCAGATTTGAACTGCCGACCTCCACATTATCAGTGTGGCGCTCTAACCAACTGAGCTATAGGACTGTGTCGGACGCTTCCTCCAAGCCAAGCCCGTGGCGTCACGCTTTCGGCAAACCGCCCGGCCTCTTCTATTCCCGCAGATTACAATAAACTATCTTTTTATCTGTATATTTATATGTCTATTTGTCATATCTATATATCTTTACAGATCATATAGCTCTTTACAGAAGATCACAGAGTACAAGAAAGCTTCGCAGGGAATTACTTCTTTCCTGACGTCTTGCTTCTAAGGAGGCATCTCCAGAAAGGAGGTGTTCCAGCCGCACCTTCCGGTACGGCTACCTTGTTACGACTTAGCCCCAATTACCAGTTTCGCCCTAGGCCGCTCCTTGCGGTCACGGACTTCAGGCGCCCCCGGCTTTCATGGCTTGACGGGCGGTGTGTACAAGGCCCGGGAACGTATTCACCGCGCCATGGCTGATGCGCGATTACTAGCGAATCCAGCTTCGTGGGGTCGGGTTGCAGACCCCAGTCCGAACTGGGGGACACTTTTGCGATTAGACGGACGTTGCCGGACGCCAACGCTCTGTATGCCCCATTGTAACACGTGTGTAGCCCCGGACGTAAGGGCCGTGCTGATTTGACGTCATCCCCACCTTCCTCACACCTTACGGTGGCAGTGTCTCCAGAGTGCCCGGCATTACCCGATGGCAACTGAAGAGAGGGGTTGCGCTCGTTATGGCACTTAAGCCGACACCTCACGGCACGAGCTGACGACAACCATGCAGCACCTTCACAGAGACCCCGAAGGGCGTCATTGTCTCCAAATCCTTCCTCTGCAATTCAAGCCCGGGTAAGGTTCCTCGCGTATCATCGAATTAAACCACATGTTCCTCCGCTTGTGCGGGCCCCCGTCAATTCCTTTGAGTTTCACCGTTGCCGGCGTACTCCCCAGGTGGGATGCTTAACGCTTTCGCTTGGCCACGCAATAATATATACCGCATAGCGAGCATCCATCGTTTACCGCGCGGACTACCAGGGTATCTAATCCTGTTCGATACCCGCGCTTTCGAGCTTCAGCGTCAGTTGCGCTCCAGTGAGCTGCCTTCGCAATCGGAGTTCTTCGTGATATCTAAGCATTTCACCGCTACACCACGAATTCCGCCTACGTTCCGCGTACTCTAGCAATTCAGTTCGCGCCGCAAGTCCGTTGTTGAGCAACGGCATTTCACGGCACGCTTAAATCACCGCCTGCGCTCCCTTTAAACCCAATAAATCCGGATAACGCCCGGACCTTCCGTATTACCGCGGCTGCTGGCACGGAATTAGCCGGTCCTTATTCATACGGTACATGCAATAAACCACACGTGGCTCACTTTATTCCCGTATAAAAGAGGTTTACAACCCATAGGGCAGTCATCCCTCACGCTACTTGGCTGGTTCAGGCTCGCGCCCATTGACCAATATTCCTCACTGCTGCCTCCCGTAGGAGTTTGGACCGTGTCTCAGTTCCAATGTGGGGGACCTTCCTCTCAGAACCCCTACCGATCGTTGCCCCGGTGGGCCGTTACCCCGCCGGCAAGCTAATCGGACGCATCCCCATCCCGTACCGCTAAACCTTTCGTCGTATATAAATGCTTATCTACGACTGCATACGGTATTAATCCGCCTTTCGACGGGCTATCCCGTGGTACGGGGCAGGTTGGATACGCGTTACTCACCCGTGCGCCGGTCGCCATCAAGTATTGCAAGCAATACTCATGATGCCCCGCGACTTGCATGTGTTAAGCCTGTAGCTAGCGTTCATCCTGAGCCAGGATCAAACTCTCCATTGTAAAATGTCTTTATTTGATTTTTGTCTTACCATAAGGTATGACAAAATATTGTCTCTGTTCAGAATGCCTTCCTTATCCTTATAATTGACAGGTAATTTTCCTTCCCGAGTTTTCCTGTAACATACTTCTTAAAAAAGTAAGTAACTGAAAAACCCGCTTCTTGTACTACTGTTTCTCTGTTTATTGTAATCCTTTCAAAGAACTCTTTCTTCTTTGCTTATTGAGCTTTCACACTTGCTTGATTGCAGCGTTCGTTCTCAAAAGCGGATGCAAAGGTAGGACTTTCTTAAACACAAAGCAAACTTTTTAAAAGAAAAATATGCTGAAAAACATTAAAAATCATGTTTCTTTACAAAATTATAGGTAATGTGAAGGGGTGCTACCTTATTATATATGCGTAAGAAGTGCAGAAAAACGAATTATATGCCGAATTATTGTTCGCGATAACATACGCTGATATCATGAAAAGATTCGGCGAAAGGAATTTTTGACCTTGGCGAGTGGAGAGATTTGCCCGCGGGGGTGGAAAGATTCGACCGCGGGCAAAAGAAAAGGAACAAACGGGAAAAAACTGAACAAACGGGGGAAAGAGGGAATGGATACATGGAAAGATTATGACATAACAGGATTAGGAATGCTAAGCAATAGCATTCCCATAAAAATCATTAAGAAAAGAATTATCATGAAACGATAAAAGAAATAGAAGCCATATCAAAATACGGCTTCTATTTCTTCAATCTAAATGAATTCTCTATGCTTGCCAATTCGTCTTGAAAGTTTTTATCCACAGATATACGTTGTTCTATTTTTGAACAACTGTGAATGACGGTAGAATGGTCGCGCCCTCCAAGCAACTTACCTATACGTGATGCCGGCATCTTTGTATATTTCTGTGCGAGATACATAGATATCTGCCTAGCTTCCACATATTCGCGCTTACGGCTACGTCCGTTAACTGCAGCTGGGGAAACAGAGAAATGCGTGCAAACAGTGTCAACTATATCATCAATCGTTAAAGGATTGTCGTCGATTTTCACTGCGCGTTTTAAGACGCGCTCAGCCAGCCGCATGTCAATATTACTATTATAGACAATAGAATATGCCATCAAAGAGCTTATCATGCCTTCAAGATAGCGTACACTTCCACTAGCTGTTTGTGCAATGTACATTACTACATCGTTAGGAATACGTAATCCGTCACGTTTTATTTTGTTTTGTAGAATTTCAGCACAGAGTTCTACATTGGGTTTCTCAAGCTCTGCAATTAGTCCACAGCTGAAACGCGTCAGAAGTCTGTCGCTCATCCCTTTCAAATCGACTGGCGGACGGTCGCTGGCAAGAATTATTCTCTTTCCATTCATGAAGAGATGATTGAAGATATGGAAGAATGTCTCTTGAGTTTTCACTGCAGAAGTCCATTCTTGAATATCGTCTACTATCAGCATGTCTATCGTTTGATAGAAATTTATAAAAGCATTGACCGCATTATTGCTCACGGCACTAGTATATTGCACTTGGAAAAGTCGTGCACTTATATACAATACCCTTTTATCTGGGTAGGTTTGCTTTGTCAATACGCCAATAGCATTGATGAGATGGGTTTTTCCGCACCCTGATGGCCCGAAGACAAACATCGGGTTAAACTGCGATGTATTTGGATGTTCAGCGATAGACTGTCCTATTGAACGAGGCAGTTTATTGCTTGCCCCCTCAAAATAATTATTGAATGTAAGATGTGGATTCAATTGAGAGGGTATCTGCTGTTGGCGCACCGTATCAAAAGGAGTTGAAGATTGATTTTCGGAAGTGCGTCTACGCTGCTTCTCAGTTATTCCAGCAGGAGGATCAGACGAGAGGATCTGCGCTAAATTGTTTGTTTTGTCTGTAACAACGCGATAAGAAAGACTTATATTATTGCCAAAAGTACGTGGCAACACCTCTGCCAACAATTCAAGAAAGTGCTGTTCCAAGTATTCATAGATGTATGGACTCGGAACTTGCAGCAACAATGTGTTTGTTTCCTTCTTAAAGGATTCGAACACGATAGGCTTGAACCATGCATTGAATTGTTGTTCTGTGACTTTTTCCTTTATGAGCAAAAGGCTTTTGTCCCAAAGAGCACTGGGATTCTCAGTCATAATACGCAGTTATAGATTTTGTCTTCCGACGTGGTTACTTTCCGTTTTTCGCTAAATTTTCCCTTGCTTTTTATGAGCCTTATGGGAAAAGTGCTGCAAATTTCGCAAAAAAAAACGGATTTCACAAATGAGAGATATTGTATTTTTGAAACAACTTTGTAAAGCTCTTTATTTGTGAAACTTATAAATTTCACATAAAAAAGTCCGTCCATTAAAATGTAATTCAATGGACGGAGATTATATTCGACGTGCCTTTAATGGCATATTTGCACTAGTCTATTTATCTTTCTTTCCGAAGAGAGAAAAATGTACATATCGTTTAGGATGCGATTTTAAGTCGATAAGCAAAGAATCAGCCGACTTAACTGTTGAATTCAGATTGTAGTATAAGTTAGGATCCCGCATGAGCAGTCCAAGAGAGCCTTGATTGTTATTGAGTTGGTCAGTGAATTGCTGTACGTTAGTAAGCGTAGCATCCACCTTACTCATAGTTCCTTGAATATCTATTTTGTCAAGTTTTTCTGTTACAGACTCAGCATTACACATAACGTTGTCTGCCTTGTTTAGCAGACCCGGCATTTTGTTGTTAAGCGAACCAAGGAGCGAATTCAACTCTTTTGAGGATGTCGTAAGGTTTCCCGTTATATTCTCAATATTATGAAGAGAGTTAGACAACGCAGGGTCTGCCAACAATGTATTGACACTAGCCAATATGGAATCCAACTTAGGGAGCATCTGTTGAACAATAGGTATAAGGTCTTTCATTTGCCCAACGGCACCATCGTTAATTCCCCCGACTATTGTTTCTCCAGGATTAACTCGTTCTCGCATATTCGTAGAAAGGAGCAGGTTTATCTTAACATTGCCCATCAAATCGCTGACAATTTCCGCACTACTCCCTTTAGGTATTCTCATTTCCGGATCTATATCTACCTCTGCAACAATATCCTTTGAGTGAGAATAGTCGTAGTCAATCCCTCTGACAACGCCAATTTTGTAACCGTCTGCGTAAATAGGGCAGGATGAAGACAACCCACTTATGTCTTTGAACGTTATGTAATATCTCTGTGCAGAGGAGAAAAGGTTTAAGCCTTTAAGGAAGTTCATTCCAAGAAAAAGCACGACCAATGCCGCAACTGCTACAATGGCGATTTTTACTTCTTTGGTAAAATATTTCATTCTATTGTCTTTATTATTTGTTTTTTCTATATTGACGTATCGCTTCGTTTATATTCATTTTCTGTCCTCCCTTGAATGCAACGACAAAACATCCTGGGAACTTTTCACTTAGGGAAATGCGCAATTTGTTTACTTCATTATAGTTTTCTGATTCCCCAATAGTATATTTGTACATTCCTCCTTCTTCGTATCTACCCACATTAGCTACGTCTTTAAACCTGCTACTTTTGAGAGACAAAGGCGTACTGCTGGCAAGAATCTGCACTTTGAATATTGGTCTTTCTTCAATGGTTGATGTGTTACCAACCACATCAGTAGTTGTTTGACTAAGATCATTACTTGTTTCAGTCTTTACAACTACACGTTCTATGGACTTTTGTTTCTGTTCTGTCTTTTTCTGAGTTTTTTCTTCGGCTACGGGACTTTTAGGTACAACAGTAGGAATTCTCACCGTTTCTTGCGCTGTCGCCTCATATGGAACAGTATATCCCAAATAATTGTCACTCTTGTATTTTGCAAAAGCGTTGTAAATCCCATTAGCTATATTGTCTATAACAGCTTCGTCATTCAAGAGTTTTTCTTCGTCTGGAGTAGTTATGAATCCTAACTCTATCAAGCATGCTGGCATAGACGTTTCCCTTAAGACAAGAAAGACATCCTGCTTAACTCCTTTGTTGGGCCTTCCTGCTGTTTCACAGACATTTTTCTGTACAAGTTGAGCCAATTCAACGCTCTTTGCCATATTCTTGTCATGTATAAACTCAAACATTATGGCACTTTCTGGTGAATTTGGATCGTAACCTTCATAGTTTTGCTTATAGTCGCTTTCATAAGTGATTACAGCATTCTCTCGTTGTGCCGCGCTAAGCTTCTCGTCAGAACGACGCATTCCCATAGTATATGTCTCAAGCCCACGCGCCACACGACCTGCCGGCAAGGCATTTGTGTGTATTGAAATGAACACATCTGCGTGATTCTTGTTTGCTATGTCTGCACGCTTGTGCAATGGAATAAAAACATCTGTTTTACGCGTGTATATTACCTTGACATCAGGACAGTTTTTCTCAACATACTTACCGAAAGCCAAAGCCACATTAAGATTTATGTTCTTTTCACTAGAAAAGCTGCCTCTTGCACCTGCATCATGCCCACCATGTCCTGCATCTATGACCAAAACAAATTTATCGGCGAAAGCTAAAGCCACCGCCAATACAAGTAAGATCGCAAGCATGCTGATACGTTTTGTTATATAGTGTCCGTTTTCAATCACCATTGCAAATGTAGCTAAAGTTTTGTTTTTCAACAACAATCCATCTTTACAAGACGTTTATTTACTGCCGTTTTAGTCATTTATAAAGCACAACTGAACACCTGCGCCACTACAATCCGCCCCCATCGGGGGATTAACTTTCATAACATTCACCTGCAGTTTCTTTATCTTTGGCATTTCTTTCAAAAGCCTCTTGCCTATGCATCCTGCCACATGTTCTATTAGCTTTGACGGTATTGCCATTTCTTCTGCCACTATGGAATAGACATCTGCATAGTTAAGTGTAGTTTGCACATCATCTGTAGCCATAGCTTCCTCAAGTGGATATTCAGCTTCAAGAGAGACACGGAACTCAGCCCCAACAGTTGTTTCCTGCGCCATTACGCCATGACGGGCGTAAAAGCGCATATCATTGATATAAACTTTTCCTGTAAGCAATTTCATACTCTTTGTTTTTATCCGCATCTTGATGCCCCACAATTTTTACATATTAGGCATCCCTCTTGATATACTAGAGTTTCATGTCCACAAACCGGGCATTTTTGTCCCTTTGCCTCAGTACCATCAGCCACATATTTCTTCAATGCACGTTCAACTCCAATCTTCCACGTATTGATGCTTTGGCCGTCCATTTGAAGCGAGCCGACAAGCTTTATTACGTTCGCTATCGGCATGCGATATCTCAGCACTCCTGAAATAAGTTTGGCATAGTTCCAGTATTCAGGATTAAACTTCTCGCTCAATCCCTCCACTGTGGTTTTGTATCCACGCTTGTTTTCAAATTGAAAATCATAACGTTTTTTGCCTGAGGCATCTGTTTTCTTTATGATTTTTCCTTTGGTAACTGTCTTTGGCAATACAATACCTTCCTCATCGTCTTGCAAGCCTGTGAATATCTCATAAGGATAACCATCAAGCAATCCAACGAATGCAACCCATTTTTCCTTATTGTTCTGAAATCTTACCACATCACATTCAAGTTCAGATGGGCGGACCTCTGTAACTTGTGGTGGTTCACATACATGAATGTGCTCTGTTTTTTCGGCCTCCTTTTTCTTTTTGTCTTTTTTGTCTACAGCTATCATAACTCCAGAGCGCGAGCCATCACGATAGACAGTGCATCCCTTGCAACCTGATTTCCAAGCCTCAACATAAAGTTTATTAACGAGTTGCTCATCAACATTGTTCGGAAGATTTATAGTAACACTGATACTGTGGTCAACCCACTTCTGTATAGATCCCTGCATCCTTACCTTCATAAGCCAGTCTACGTCGTTTGCCGTAGCCTTATAGTATGGGGACATTGCCACAAGTTGGTCAAGTTCTTCTTGAGAATACTTCTTTTCCGTATCAATACCGTTTACTTTCATCCATTCCAGGAACTTATGATGAAACACAATGTATTCTTCAAAAGAATCATTACTCTCGTCAACAAAGTCTACATGCACTCCTTCATCATTGGGGTTGACCTTACGTCGACGCTTATAAACAGGCATGAATACAGGTTCTATACCACTTGTTGTCTGTGTCATCAAGCTAGTTGTTCCGGTAGGAGCTATAGTCAAGCAAGCGATATTCCGGCGTCCGTATTTCAGCATGTCGGCATAAAGACTTGCATCAGCTTCACGCAGACGTGCTATGAAAGGGTTGCCTTTTTCACGTTCTGCGTCATAAATAGTGAAGGCTCCGCGTTCTTTAGCCATTTCAACAGAAGAGCGATAGGCAGCAAGAGCCAATGCTTTATGAACCATAACAGAGAAATCTGTTGCTTTCTGTGTTCCATATCTCATATTCATGGCGGCAAGCATGTCTCCCTCAGCTGTTATACCTACACCAGTGCGGCGTCCTAGTCCACTCTTGTGCTTTATTTTCTTCCAAAGATTAAGCTCCGTAGCCTTAACGTCGTCTGCTTGTGGATCATTCTTTACTTTTTCTATTATTGTGTCTATTTTTTCAAGTTCCATATCCACAATATCATCCATAATACGTTGAGCAATGCGTACATGCTTATCGAACAGTTCAAAGTCAAAATATGCCTTTGATGTAAAAGGATTGACTACGTATGAATAAAGGTTTATAGACAATAGGCGACAAGAGTCATAGGGACAAAGTGGAATTTCTCCACAAGGATTAGTAGAAACAGTTTTAAAGCCTAAATCTGCGTAACAGTCTGGTATACTTTCACGCAAGATAGTGTCCCAAAACAGTACTCCAGGTTCTGCGCTTTTCCATGCATTGTGCACTATTTTTCCCCACAATTTCTTAGCATCGGCAGTTTTCTTCACTAATGGATTACTACTGTCAACAGGGAACTGCTGCACATATTCATGCCCCTCAACTGCCGCTTTCATAAACTCATCGTCTATTTTTACAGAAACATTCGCTCCTGTAATTTTTCCTTCCTGCATCTTTGCATCTATGAAGGCTTCGCTATCAGGATGCTTTATACTAATGGACAACATCAATGCTCCGCGTCGTCCATCTTGGGCTACCTCACGCGTAGAGTTACTATAACGTTCCATAAAAGGAACAACTCCCGTTGACGAAAGCGCAGAATTATTCACTGGCGATCCTTTTGGCCGAAGCTGAGAAAGATCATGCCCTACTCCACCACGCCTTTTCATCAGCTGTACTTGCTCTTCATCCATTAGCATTACGGCGCCATAGGAATCAGCGTCACCATCGAGTCCAATAACAAAGCAGTTGGAAAGCGAAGCAACTTGATAGTTATTTCCAATTCCAGTCATCGGACTTCCAGCAGGAACAATAAATTTAAAATGGTCAAGAAGCTCAAAAATTTCTTCTTCTGTAAGAGGATTGGCATAGTTACGTTCAATACGTTCTATTTCCTTTGCCAAGCGGCGGTGCATATCGGTTGGCGTCAGTTCATAAATATGCCCGAAACTATCTTTCATTGCATATTTATTTGCCCAAACACGGGCAGCCAACTCATCACCGCCGAAATATTCTTTTGCGGCTTTAAATACCTCATCAAAAGTATAAGTCTTGTCCATTTTCACCTATATATATTTAGTTTAATATATTATTTTCCGTATAAGTAGATTGTTTCTTTTTGAGGATTGCAAAGATAACGTAAAAAAAACTATTAAGGAAATTTCATTTTCCATTTTTGATCTGCGCTTAGCCTCTGTATTTTCTCCTTAATAGCATGAATTTGAGAGCCGATAAAAATATAAACCACACATAAAATTTCCCTTTTTCAAAGGGAAGCTTTGTATATTCCATTCATATTCTTCCCTTTCGTGACGCTTTTCTAAAAAGCATTACATCCGATTATTCGTGAAAATTAAAGAGAAACACTCTCTATACGCAGTTTCATCAGTCCTGCTGGCACGCGAACCTCAACAGTATCACCAGATTTCTTTGCGAGTAATGCTTCTGCTATAGGAGACTTTATAGATATTTTGGCCTCACTGATATTTGCCTCATGCGGACTTACGATGGTATACACCATTCTGCGGTTGTTGGCAAGATTGGTTATTTCAACCTTACTCAACAATCCTACGCTATCACCATTTAGCCTTGACTTGTCTATAACACGGGCATTTTCGAGAACTCTCTGTTTAAAGCGAATCCGTCCCAATATCCGTCCCTGCTCCCGCTTGGCCGCATGATATTCAAAATTCTCGCTCAAATCGCCCTTATCGCGTGCTTCTGCTATAGCCTCTCGCACCTGAGGCAGATCGACACTCTCAAGCTGATGCAATTCGGCCACTAATTTGTCGTAGCCCTCTTGTGACATATATTCCATACTTTGTGTGTTTTGAGTCTTTATTGAAGCTTGCCTTTGAGAAGCTATCCATAGCCTCTGCAAACATTTATGGCGAGCAAAATTATGAAAAAAAAGCGAGACTGGAGCCTCGTTCTGTGAAAAAGCTAAATGCACGCACTACTTAAACGACATGGCGAATAGCTTGTCAATAATCCTTAAGAAGCGAAAGAACTGAAGACCACACGCCAAAGGATATGGTTTTCAGTTCTTCTTTTATATAGTGTATATAGTTTGATTGCCGTTCAAACAGTCAAACCTTTATATATTCTTGTCCTTTCTAAAATACAGAGCTAATATCAAGGTTGAGATACGGGGCGAACAGAACACCCGTTTGAGCGTAAATAATCTCCAGTACTTGGGTCACCTTTTATAATATATGCCATATATTTACTGAAACCTTGAGAACAATCTGGTTGACTTGTCCAATAGCTTCCACGAGTACCAGAATTTTCATACGCCGTTCCTATGTAATAACCTGCAGCTGGGAGAAATATTGAATTTCCGTTTTTCCCTTTCATCAAATATCCCGTCTGCTCTTTGCCTTCTGAGTTAATCTGTGTTGTCCAAATAGACTCACAGTTTCCAAACAATTCATTGAAGTCTTCAGACGTTGGCATGCGATAAGAACTACCACACACTTGCGTAGCTACGTCATCCTCCGCCACAAGTAACGTGTCTTTAGTATATTCCTTGCCATACCACACACTTGTTTCTTGACTATAGTCTGTCTTTGTTGACGTTTCTCCCCAAGCATAAAAGTCACCTGCATCGGCTGGTAATGTTGCCCCGACATTGGTTTCTGCCCACAAAATACCGCTTGGCAATCCTAAGTCAACGAGTTTATAAGGTTTTTCGGCGAAATTAACAGAATCAACGGCAGATGTTTCATACGAAGCTACAATCTTACCATCTTTCCATATCTGCATAACTTTCTGTGCCGAAGCTGTTGTAAATTGGGCTGCAATTACTATGCAGCATAAAAGTGTAAATATTCTGCGCATAAGGCTATTTAATATTTTAGGTTTAACGCTTTGTTTGTAAATATCTTTTATTGGATGTCATGTATAATCTGCATCCTTTATTTCTTTATTATCTTGCAACTAATACCACTTGATGTTGCGATTACAAGCATACGATGCGGCATGCTATTCAAATCGATACGAGCATTGCCTTCAACATCGGCCTGAACAGATGAAACTAACGTGCCACTGACTGTCATAGCTCTGAGTGTTTCACCTGATCGCATGCCACTAACAACAACAACACCATTTACATACTTGAATAGTGGACTCGTTGTTGATTTTGTCTGCAACGCCTTTACCGCCGTTTCAATGTCCTCGTCAAAATAATAGTGTTGAACATCACTGAACAAGAACTGAGTTTGGCTTTCTCCCTCTGCAGTAACGCAAATACCATCCGCAGTCATTGCGATACAAGGCTTTTGACTGAAAGTAAAGCCAAGCTTTTCACCATTACGGAAAAGGAATGTCACGCCCGCTTCTCCTGCCACAGCTTTACTTAAGACAAAGCCTGAAAGCAATAAAGAAAAGAGCAAAGATTTCTTTAACTGTGTCATATTATACATTTTTACTTAAATATTTTTGCAAATGTACACATATTTAAGATATTCAGCAACACATTTTTCTAAATCTTTCCATTTACATCACAACACAACAATAAAGATTACTTCGCACATATGTATAATTTTCTCCTATTTACACCGTCACCTCGCATATACAGGAAGCGCTTTCGTTACTGTCTTACCATCCTTTACAACCATGACATTGCATTGTCGGTAACCACTCTCAGCGAGAACTTTATAGAACAGCGAATCCACCTTTTCTATATCCATTCTTGTTACCACTACAAAATCAGCCTTTCCGTCACGGATAGCACGATGACGCTCTGCAATCATCTCAGAAGTTGGATTATTCTGCAACGCCCAATACTTACATGCAGGAAGGGCACGCACCTGAATACCATAGCCGCAAAGCCCTGCAAATATCACATGTGGAACCTGTTTTGTGCGTAAAACAGAATGTATTTCATCCCATCTTTCCTGCTCTGGCGATGGAAAGAATATAAGGTTATCCTTGTTTAGGTTATACACAATGCCTACAAAATATATTATTACGGCAATTACTGTAAGCGACACGCCTTTCATTTTGCAAACTATGCTAGAAATTTTTTGTGCAAGAAAAACGAGAAAATACACATAGAATGGCATTACTATGGTAAAATAATAGCTTTGCAAAGGTTCCAAAATGAGAAAAAGGAATATGGGAAGATAAGAAAGAACTAGCCAACGTGACATTTTGAAACGGCGGCAAAAGAGAATTATTCCTAGAATGGCACCTATCAAAACGATATTTCGGTAGATTGTAGAGCGGTCGGTCAGCATGTTGTGTACTGCATTGTGCCATACTACCGGGTCTGTGCCACGTCCCGTAATAAGAAAAGTAGTAAGAAAATATTCCTGCAACATATTTGTAAAATTGCCTTGCCATAAGAAATATACAATAAAAGGCAAACACACTACTACAATACCCAACAAGCCAAATACTATTCCTCCCCAACTTTTTCTGCGCAATGATGCAGTAAGTATGACAAGAGCCATACCGCCCATAAGAAGAAATATATTCCATTTTATCAACAGGCAACAGGACATTGATGCACCAAGTACAAAAGCACATTTCCTAATCGTTTTTTCTGTTGATGAGAGCAGCACCCGACAAGTACAATATATGCCTATACACAACCAAGGCATGCAGAAGTCTTCAGCCCGAATCTCATTGTGGAACATCGAAAAGAAGAGAAACGCAGGCATTGCGCAAAGCACAAACACCGACTCTCGCCAGCCGACAAAAAGTCTAGCCGTACGCCACACAAAAATGAAAGTTAAAGAATAGGCAAATACACTAAGCCAAAACACTCCAACATATGAGGTCGGAGAAATTAGATACCCAACACCATAAATTAGCCAAAGCAATGGACCTTTAGAGTCTGCAAAGTCAACATAAGGCACCATCCCCTCCATCCATGCTTTGCCTGCCTCAAAGAAGCAGGCCGAATCACAGTGGAATGCACATGCATGCGCCAAGAAAGAATCTGGGGATAGCCACATGAGCAAAAAAAAGGAAAACAAGAAGAAAAAAGCAAAGCTCAGAATAGGAAGTCTAGAACAGAGGTTCTTGGACGGACTGGGGGGGGGTAATTTTTTATATTCATCACAAAAATAAATAAAATAGTCTATATTGTCACTCGTTATATCAATAAACTAAGATGCTTTACAGCGTTCGTAACGCATACTGCAAAAGTAATATATTTTTTCCTATCCCCTATGCTTTTCCTTTAACACATAAACGTTTCATCAGATTTTATTCTTAACTTTGCCGTGTGTCGGAGTTTCTTTAGCTATGTTTCTCAGCAGCACAAAGTAAAGATACTGTCCGTCATATGCAAGCTTTGGATAAAGAATTGCATGTTACGATCGCTTGTTTTCGTATTGAGAAATGCCAGTCTGCTGAATCAACAAGTAAACAACACTTACGGTTATGACAGAACCTTATATGCCCGCAGAGTGGGAACGCCAATCGGAAATACAGCTGACGTGGCCACATTGTGGAACTGATTGGAATGAATATCTTGACGAAATAAACGAGACTTACGCAGAAATGGCAGAGGCAATAACAAGATACGAAAATCTTTTAGTGGTCTCTCCTGATTGTGAAAGTGTAAAGAATTTACTTACCAAACATCTAAACAAAGACAGAATGGAAAGAATAACATTCCACGAATGTCCTACAAACGACACATGGGCACGCGACCACGGATTTATCACCATTAAAGACAGATTAGACAGTAAGGCAAAAAAACTTCTTGACTTCCAGTTCAATGGATGGGGATGCAAGTTTGAGGCATCGCTCGACAACGGGATAAACCACAGTTTATACGCAGCAAACATTGTTAACGGTGAATATTCAGACAACAACGACTTCGTACTCGAAGGCGGTTCTATTGAAAGCGATGGCAAAGGCACCATTTTCACAACGACATGCTGCCTCTCTGCCCCCAATCGTAACCAGCCTCTCACGCAGATACAAATAGAAACAGAACTGAAAAAGCGTCTTTATGCACAACGGATAATATGGATTGATTATGGAAAGCTGACCGGTGACGATACAGACGGCCACATAGACACTCTTGTACGCATAGCTCCTGACGACACTTTAATATATGTGGGATGCGATGATCCGCAAGACGAACAAGACACAGAGCTGCAGCTTATGGAGAAGCAACTTAAAACTCTACGAACAATAGAAGGCAAACCATACCGTTTACTGCGCCTTCCATTGCCGCAAGCCATGTTTTACGAGGATGAACGCCTTCCTGCCACATATGCAAATTTCATAATCATGAACAATGCGGTAATATATCCCACATACAATCAACCCGAAAATGACACTATCGCAGAGGAAACACTTAAACAAGCTTTCCCTAGAAGAGAAATAATTGGCATCGATAGCAGTATTGTAGTAAGGCAACACGGCTCACTACATTGCTGCTCTATGCAACTATATTAATTTTATCAACAACTAAAAAAGCAAGAACGACAATGTCAGAACTTAGAATTGGTATTCTGCAACAACGTAAAACGGCAGATATAACGGCGAACATAAAATCCATCGAAGAGGAAGTTACAGATTTGGCAAGGCGCGGAGCAAAGCTTATAGTATTGTCTGAGCTTCACAACTCTTTATATTTCTGCCAAGTGGAAGACGTTAACAATTTTGACCTGGCAGAGCCAATCCCCGGACCATCAACAAATTATTATTGCGCCCTAGCAAAACGCCTCAACATTGTGATGGTAATCTCGCTATTTGAGAAACGTGCACCCGGACTTTACCACAATACGGCTGTTGTCATTGAGAAAAACGGAACTATCGCAGGGAAATATCGCAAGATGCACATACCCGACGACCCTGCATACTACGAGAAATTCTATTTCACACCAGGCGACCTTGGTTTTCATCCCATACAGACATCTGTTGGAAAGCTAGGCGTTCTCGTATGTTGGGACCAATGGTATCCTGAGGCAGCGCGGCTGATGGCTCTTGAAGGTGCGGAAATACTGATTTATCCAACAGCCATCGGATATGAGACCAGCGACACTCCTGAAGAGCAACAACGCCAACGCACAGCATGGACCACGGTTCAACGCGGGCATGCCGTGGCCAATGGTATTCCCGTAGTTACAGTAAACCGTGTTGGCTTTGAGCCTGACCCGTCTGGACAGACAAAGGGCATACAATTTTGGGGCAGTTCGTTCGTGGCTGGTCCACAAGGAGAATTGTTCTATCAAGCATCCGATGATGATGAAGAGAGCCTTGTGATAGATTTAGACCTCAAGCACAGTGAACAAGTAAGACGTTGGTGGCCGTTTCTCCGCGACCGCCGCATTGAAGATTACTCAGGAATAACAAAAAGGTTTATAGACTGAACTTCATAGGAAACGGGAAAAGTCAGAAATGCATCATACGGCTATTCTGCAATAATACTACTACGTTTTTTAAACGTCCACACACTACGGCGCAAATCCAAATCCGGCTTTGCGCCATTTTTATGACGTAGTTTTAAATATGTGCAGGTAGCATGCAAAACACGGAACACTCCGTAACCAATCAAACAACCAACAATAGCACCGCAAACAACGTCACCAAGATAATGAACGCCCAAATATATTCGAGAATAACTAACCAAAGTTGCCAAAACAAAGAGAAACATTGAGAAATACAACTTCTTAATTATCCTCGCTCCAAGCACTGCTGCACCAAAAGAATTTGCGGCATGGCTTGACATAAAGCCATATTTTCCGCCATGATATCCGTTTACATAATGAAGGAGTGCTGAGAGTTGTATATCATGAGACGGGCGAAAACGGGCAACAAGCGGTTTAACAAGCGATGAAGTAAACTGATCGCAAAGCGTTATCGTAAGAACAAGAGCCAAAACTATAAGAATTTTGACTATCGGCCTAAGGTCTTTCTTTCGAAATACGAAATAAAGAAACAACAAAGCAACTGGTATCCAGATAAGCTTTGACGACAATCCCCAAAACACGCTATCGGCAAAACTTCCCATATTGGCGTTAAGAGAAAGAGTTGCCGCCTTATCAATTGAATCAAGATTTTGCAGTATATCCATAATTACGCAGATTATGTCCGGTTTATCCTAGTTTTTTTGATTACGCCGGCAAAGTTATAGAAAAACTTTGAAGAAATATTGAAGAAAACTCAAGTATTATAAAACAATTCTGTTACAGGAATGCTTTTTCTTTATTTTTCTATTGTTTATCCGCAATTTTGCATTCCGCAGCAACAACAGGAGCAAAAAAAAAGCGAACCCCGCGACATACATTGAGCGAGGTTCGCATATATAATAAAATAGGTGTAAACTTATTGAGGCTTTATTTCCCCAATCCTATTTTGCTACCAAAGTTACAGAACCAAAATACATAAACATAATAGATGAACATCATTGCAATAGCATAGCCAACACCGAGGGAAGGATTGTCAACAACAATGCCCATCAAAGGCATAAGCAATGCCCCGCCAACAACACCAAGGTTTATGATGCCAGATGCGGCCTTTGTGTGCGGACCAAGTTCCTGAAGTCCGAGATTAAAGACAAGCGGCCACATAACGGAATGGAACAGTCCGGCAAGAAGCATTGCCCAAACGGCAGCAATACCACTGAGGGCAAATGAAGTTGCCACACATAGCGCACCACACAAAAGACAAGCCGAAAGAATAACACGCGGCTTGAATTTATTGAGGATAGCTGCACCAACAAAACGTCCAATCATCATTCCGCCCCAATAATAAGGCAAGAAATCCGTCGCAGTGCCGTAGGCAGCGAGCGAAGCATCGTTCTTGAAATAAGCCGGCAACATGGATGGAATACCAAGTTCTATGCCCATATAGAAGAATATCCCCAGCATACCGAACCAAACGTGCGGGTATTTAAACACACTGCTTTTATACTGCTTGTGCTCACCAGTCTCAGCTTCTGCCTGTTCCTCCTCATTGATGTTTGGCAACTTCAGGAAGAAGAGTACGATACACAGTATGAGAGTAAATATTCCCAAGCCAAGATAAGGTCCAGGCACAGCACTTGGTGTAGGTGCCTTGCCGTTTATAATAACATATGTTATAAAAATAGGTGCTACGGTTGTGGCAGCAGAATTAAGAGCATTAGCCAATGTCATACGGAATGCACCGCCTTCGGGCGAGCCAAGCACCATAACGTATGGATTTGCCACGAGCTGCAGCATTGTTATGCCCAAGGCAACGACAAACATGCTCCCCAAAAAGACTGAATAAATAACGCTCACGTCACTGTCAAGCAACGAGACTATGCCTGCATAGTTTAGAATAAAACCGATACCGACAAAGGTTAGTCCTAAAAGAAGCGTATTCTTATAGCCTATCTTACTCATCATTAAGCCGAAAGGTATAGACAAAGCATAAGCACCATAGAAGGCAGTGTTCACGAGCTGACCTTGTGAATCTTTCAGATTAAAGGCTTGCTTGCAGAATTCAATCATTGAATTGTTCATGGTCGTAATAAATCCGATGAGGAACAGCACGGCAAATACGACAATCAGCGCGAAAGTATAGCTCTGCGCTTTAGAGTTTTTTTCTTGAAATGTTTCCATAAGTTAGTGTTCTTAACAGGTTGTAGTTTTATTGAAGAAGCACTTTATATACTTCTTCAAAGCGCAAATGCCGAAGTGTACATAACTTTTTGCGTTGTTCTGTATACTCTTCGGCATTTGTCTGCTTAATATTTCTGCGTTCTAGTTTGGGGTTACGACAGTCTGTCTTCGGGCACGCCTATCATTCCCTCGATTTTGGTAGTTCCGCCCGTTTTTGTCGTCTTGCGAATTGCGCGCTTACGCTTTGGCTTTTCTTCCTCAACGGCAACAGGAGCCACGCCAGCAAGATCCGGGTCTATCATTATGCGTCCGCAATATTCACAGACAATAATTTTTTTGTGCATCTTTATATCCAACTGTCGCTGGGGTGGTATTTTGTTGAAGCATCCACCGCATGCGTCACGCTGCACATAAACGATGCCAAGACCGTTGCGTGCGTTTTTGCGTATGCGCTTGAAGCTGGTCAAGAGGCGCGGTTCTATCTTCATTTCAAGGTCTTTTGCCTTTTCCTTGAGTGACTCTTCCTCTGCACGTGTCTCTTCTATGATTTCTTCAAGCTCGCCTTTTTTCTCGTCGAGCGCCAACTTACGGTCAGCAACAAGCTCCTGCGTACGTTTTAGGTCTGCCTTACGCTCGTCAACCTTTGTGGCTGCTTCGCGTATCTTTTTGTTGCATAATTCTATTTCTAGCGACTGGAACTCTATTTCCTTGTTCAGCGTGTCATACTCGCGGTTGTTCTTCACTTCGTCCAGCTGTGCCCTGTAGCGGTTTACGCTTTCTTGTGCTGCGGCAATCTCATTCTTTTTCTGCGCAACGGCATACTGGAAATCCTGTATCTCACCGTTTATCTTTTCTATACGCGTGTTGAGACCGGCAAGTTCGTCTTCCAGGTCGTCAACTTCAAGCGGCAGTTCACCGCGCAGAGCCTTTTTCTCGTCAATGGCTGAGAGTGTGGTCTGCAATTGGAAGAGGGTGTAAAGCTTCTCTTCAACCGTCAAGTCTGTTGGATCTTTTTTCGCCATATTATGTATTACAAGTAAATTATTGGGTTTGTGTTCAGCTCTGTGAGTTCTGTTCTCACGCCCGGACACTCTGCCTCTATTATAGATTTGAATATTTCCTTGGTGTATTGTTCGCTTTGATAGTGGCCTATCACCGCTATTTGTATATCTTGTTCGTGTCCGAAGTATTCATGATAGTGCATCTCTCCTGTAACAAAAGCATCGGCTCCTTGCGCAATAGCTTCTGGCAAGAGGAAAGATCCCGCTCCACCGCATACAGCCACTTTACGTATTGGCCGGCGCAATAGTTGGTTGCACTGCACGCTTTCAACATCAAAACGCTGCTTTAGCATAAGTATGAAGTCGTCTGCTGCAAGAGATTGTGGCAACTCTCCTATGACACCGCTTCCACATTCTAACCCATCCACGCTTTTTTCTGCAAAGAAATGCGGTGCTGTCAACCCCATTTTCTCAGCGATTTTAAAGTTTACTCCTTCACGTGCGTTGTCGAAGTTAGTGTGCATGGAAACTATTGTAACGTCGTTTTTAACGGCAGCCATAACTGTTCGCTCTACATCGCTCTTTCCCGTGAGATGTTTCAGTGGACGGAAAATAAGAGGATGGTGCGAAACTATAAGGTTACAGCCTTTTGCAACGGCTTCTTCAACTATCTTTTCGGTCACGTCAAGACACAACAATGCCCCTGATACTTCCGCCTCTGTCAATCCTACTTGCAAGCCGGCATTGTCGAAACCTTCCTGCAAGGGCAGAGGCGCGAAACGTTCAAGGGCACTTACCACTTCTTTTATTTTCACGCTTTTCAGCCTTTCTTTTTTAGGATATCAATGCATTTTATGCATAGTCTCCCGTCAATTAGTTTGCAAAAATAACAAATATCTGTTTTATGCAAAAGAATGGTGTTTATTATTTAACATGTTTTAATAACATGAATTCCTCTTCTACCATATAAATGACTGTGGGTCAAATCCCCCATGCCGCTGCGTCTGCTTCAGCCTCAACCCGTTTCTCCACATCATCGGGCAGCGATGGGAAGAAGTCGTAGCCTGTTATGCGCTCCACCTCGTCAACACTGTTTACGTAGTCGCCCTTTGGTCTGTTGCCATCCGCATTTTTGTAGATAAAACCTATCGCCTTTGGCGTTCCTTGCAGCGAGAGCACAACTTTAAAGAAGGCTTCCGGCACAATCACTTTATTGCGCCCAATGGCTTTATGCTTCCCTTTATAGAGTATAGGACCGCACACAATATACAAGTCTTCTCCTTCCTTAACCCATTTACGGCATTGGTTTTCCATTTCGCTCCAGTCGCCGCGATTCAGGCTGGGTGCTTGCGGACAGATATTTGTGAAGAGGAACGACTGAGTCATTGCCGTTTCGCTCCATTTATTGTCGCCCGCCGGACACATATGCCCGCGATCGTAACGTGAGCAGTAATAGTCGTTGTCGGTAGCTCGCGGAGCTTTCACTTCTTCGTCTTCAGTAAACTCCTTGCCTTTCCTGTTTGCTTTCCCTTCAAGTCGGTCTGCTGTCAGATGCCATGCCACCCAGTTGGGTAGTTTTGTTTCGGAGTTGTACGACACAGTGTAACCCTCACGTTGCAGTATCTGTTCGGGTTGCGATGTTATCGGGGCTGGTATTTCCATCCCGTCTGTAGCAGACGTTATCTGCGTATCACCGCTTTTGCCATTTGCTTCTTCTGAAACACTTTCAGTAGCCCGTTCTGTTATACCTCCTATTAGCGGCTTGCCGTTGTTGCCTGCCCCACATGCGGTGAATACTAGCATCAAGGCTATACCGCACGTATATACCAGTTTATTCATTTTCTTGTAAGTTTTTTATTTGTATGTCTATTCTTTATCAATTGCCCGCTGCTGCTACGAAACGCCCGAGGCAGACGGCTGCCAGCCCGAGCGCAAGACTGAGCGCTGCATACCCCACAGCAACAAGAAAATTTCCGCCTCGCATCAATGTGAGATTCTCGTTCATAAATGTGCTGAAGGTGGTAAAACCTCCACAGAAGCCCACAGTAAGCAGTGTTTTAGCCGCACCGCCCATGCCACACCGTTCGGCTAGTCCATTAAAAAGTCCTATAAGCAGGCATCCTACTACATTGACGAGCATTGTTCCCAGGGGGAAAACTGAATCAGAAGCCTCTCGCATCCATTCTGAAACCAGATAGCGCGCTACCGATCCCAACGCTCCGCCTAATGCGACAAACAGGATATCGTATGTCATGTTCTTGTTTTTTGTATGCAAAGTTAAGATATTTGTACATTTGGATTATATAAATCTGAATAAAAGACATCAGAAAAGTAAGTAGAAATGGATGAGTTTGTCTTAAAATTAACTTCGTTTTAGTTTTTCAGCGATTTGTTTTAACAAAGTGTTTTTCTTATTCTTTACAAGGAATACACTTGTTTGGAAGCAGAATTCAGACTTTTCACTTATAGAATCCCGGACAGTAAAACCGAAAGCCCCCTCAACACATGAGAAAAGCATCAATCTTTCACAATCTTCCTTCAATTTTATCTCCGCAAAGCATATAGTTTGAAATAAAAAGCCCCGCAGAAAATAATATTTCCCCGCGGGGAACTGATTGTTTGCCCGTTGGGAAAAGAATGTTAGCCCACGGGGAACGGGAAGTTATCCCGCGGGGAATTACAAATATATCATCTTTCCCCACTTCGCAAAAAGGTTCTATTTCTCATAACAACATAAGCACAACGAAAAGAAGCCCGCATTTCCGCATAGGAAAGTATAAGTTTTAACATTCGAACATAGCAGGAAAGACAATATTTGTTAACAAGAAATTTTATTTATAACCAAGCGAAATCACAGGAAATCAACAGAACTATAGACATAAGAAAGGAGGTTTGTGTTAACAAATCATTAAAAGAGAAAAGCTTTACTACATATTATAAAAAAAGTAATATCTTTGCAATGTCATTATAACCATACGCATATCATTAAATTCAAATAATAAACGACGGTCGGATGCGCCTGTTTTGAAATGGCGCTCCGCCCGCTTTTCCGAAAGCTAAAGTACGGAAGCAGACTGCAAATCGGCTTCTCTAATACAATACGGACACAATTAACAAAATTATTTTACAAGAAGATGAAGAAATTTCTACTCTCCTCCCTTCCACTTATGGCAGCAGGTTCACTTGCTTGTCACGCTGGCGGTTTAAATACCCTCCCGGCAAATCTGCAGGGGAAAAGCCTTATGGCAAACATGGCTCAACAGTTCAAGGAAAAGAAGCGCACATCACCACTGGTACAGTTGCACGGCTTCAACCAAGCTCCGCGTGCGGCTGCCGCATGGAATCCCACAGCAACAATGCAGGCACAGGCATGGGGATACCTCTACGACGAGGATGACAACATGTGGTATTACACACAGGACATCGTGAATGACGGCTCGTTATGGGGCTCATACATCAGCAGTACAACGATAAACATATACGACAACACACACAAGCTGGCGGGAACTATCACAATTGACGTACCGGACACCATTAAAGTCAACCAGATTACGCCTTACGGAACAATAACAAAGAAATTCTTTGACCTGAACAACAAGACGCAGGAGGTGCTCGTGGAAATGCATCAAGTGGGCGATGCCACAAACAACTACCAGGGAACATACCACACCCGCGCCTACCATCTTGACGGAACGCTGGCAACGGAGTTCATTGGCTCTGGTGTCTTCGTGAACATTGCAAAGAATTCGTGGACAAAATACCAAAGACTCGTGGTTTCCAACTCTGCACTCGAGGCAGTGGAAGGCAAGACTTATAGCGACGGAAGCCAATACTACCAGACAAACGACCACATCGACATATACAAGCCCGTGGGTTGGGGACAAGACACACCGGCGATAGAACACTCGTTCACTGTAAACGAAGACCTTACATACTACGGCTCTGACGGTGCGCCGCTGAACATCTATCAAGTGGACGGGCAAGCCTACTACGTTCTTGCGCACTATGCCAAGATTTGGGATTCGGGAGAATACTCTGAGAACGGGGATCCTATACCAACAGCCGACAACAGTCTCGTTATCCGCACATATAACGACAAGATGACGCTGGTTGACAGTCTTAACGTACCCGTAGAAAAAAGCGAAGACACAGAATTCCCAATGGCTTCACTGGGAGATTTCAGCTCGACAAAGACGGTATCAAAGAACTATTTCACAAACGATGGCAACTTTGCCTACGTGGTTACATTCTTCGACTATATCACTTCACACGACGACTTCCGCTACAAGTTCGTTGCCTACGACCATGAAGGAAACAAACTTGGCACAGTTTGCGACAACGTCTACTCTACATGGTTCGACATGGCCAGCGTGAAAGGAACAGAAGACCAAATGGTTTTCCTGCAATATACCGCCGATGAAACGGAACAGCAAATGAAAGTCGTTGACCTACCTTCAATGAAACAGGCTGCAATCATACCGGCTGAGCTTGACGGCATCGCGACTTCAACAGTGATTAACCGCTACGGTAGCGCCGACAACTACAAATATCTCATGAAGGTGCGCACAGGAGCAACTGATGCAAACAACAATGTTTTGGCACGGATAGCTTGGTTTAACAAGGACTGGAGCTTCGACCACTACACTGAATTCAACCTCGGACAGAATGCGGAGAACTTCGCACTTACTCTGTCAGACACCTACATGACACCATATCTCTTCAACACAGACGACAAACTTGAGTTCTTCTATCAAGCTAAGATGAAGGAAGAGAATTCGGACAAGATTGACAATGTCTACGTAATTGCCGATGAAGACGGCAACACGCTACAGACTTTCACCAATTCAGACGAGTTGGGCACTATAACAACCGCTGGATGTTTCAACGCTACGGCTGACGAAAAGGAACTTTATCTGCAGTACACTGACTCCATTACCGGCAAATATAACCTTGAGTTCTTCAAGCTTCCCGTAAGCAAATTCACGGCCGGAGGTGACGGAACTGCCACAAATCCATATCTCATCGCCACAGCCGGTGACTTGGCTGCCGTTGGTAAAGAACCTGCAGCAAGCTACAAAATTGTGAACGACATCAACATGGACAAGTTCAACAACGCCAACTCTACATGGAAACCTATCGCCAACTTCAGCGGAACACTCAATGGTGACAACCATTACATTGCCAACTTACATCTCAACACCACGGAAGGCAATGTAGGACTTTTCGGCGAGCTTGGAGAAAAGGCACGTATAGAGAACGTTATTATTACGAACCCAACCGTAGAACTGGCTTCACAGAACTCAACAGTCGGTGTGTTGGCTGCAAGTGCCGTTTCCGATACTATCACAAACGTACACGTTTATGATGCCGCAATCTATGGAGACGAAAACGACGGAGCACAGATTGGCGGTATCATCGGCCAAGCTGCTCTATACACAGGCTTGACGTCCGTATCATTCAACAACGGCACAATCGATGCGCCAGCAGCGTCTACCGTGGGCGGAATTGTCGGAGACATACGCACAACTTCCACGATAAGCGCAGCAGCAGTGAACGATATCACCGTAAATGCGCAATCAACTGTTGGAGGTATCGTTGGATCAGCTATGAATTCACAAGTGAACGACAGCCACGCCAACGGCGAGCTTAACGCATCTCACACTGTGGGCGGAATTATTGGAAGCAATACAACAACAACTGTGGAGAGATGTATCTTCAACGGAAAGGCTAGCGTAAAGGAAGCTAGTTGGAGCGGATTGGCTGCAGCCGGCATCGTTGGAGCACTTGACTCAGATTGGACTGGAAGCACCACGCCTATCATTAAGAACAACATTGCGGGCGGAGAAATAGCCCTTGCCTCTACTGCTGAAAACGACAACACACTGCACCGTATTATTGGCCGCTCTGCTGCAAACGAAGGCGACACTACTGTTGTGGAGCAACGCTTGGCTGACAATCTTGCCTTGACTTCTATGACAATTGCCGGCAAGACTGTTACATCTGCCGACGGCGGTAGTGTGGAAGGACGCGACGCATCAGAAAGCGACATAACTAAAGAAACGCTCACATCTATGGGCTATGCCTTCGGCAACAACGCGGCTGAACCATGGAAAGAGAGCGAAACGGTTATGCCTGCCCTCTATTTCGAAAACGAAGCAAAGGCTATCGTACTCTCACAAAGCGCCGCTACAATGAAGATTGAACAAGAGTTGAAGCTTCAAGCTACCACCTACGGAACATCAGCCGGAGCTATGGACTTCTCTTCCTCAAACGAAGATGTTGCTGAAATTATCGCTTCTGACGTTGACTCAAAGCGCGCCGACTTGACAATCAAGGCTAAAGCCTCTGGAAAAGCTGACATTATAATTACATTGGGCAACATAAGTGCCGTATGCAACGTTACTGTTGCTGAAACAAGCGCAATTTCCGAAACAACGGTTAATGACGGCGGTAAACTGTTCATCATGCCTGGCAACGGCAGCATAACAGCAGATGGAGCAACACAAATCTGCGCATTCTCTACTGACGGATGTGTGGTTGCTAAAGCCAATGGCCAAACAATGTCAACCGCAAAGATGGGTAAAGGCATGTTCATTGTTGTAGCAACAGACGCCAAAGGCAACAAGACAGCAGCAAAAGTAGTCTTGAAATAATATGAATTAGACATAAGGTAAAAGGGGTATCGGCAATCTTGAAAAAGGTTGCGATGCCCCATTCTTGCAAAAAATATACATAAAAAAAGTGCAATATGAAAGCAAAAAAACTGTTCGCAGCTGGCATTGCGGCACTGTCTGTGGCGCAAGCTGCAATGGCCGTCCCGGCATATCCTGGCATCATTAAGGCAAAGCAGGCTGACGGCACGGAAATTTCCATCAGGCTCCACGGTGACGAGTTCTCAAATTACGAAACAACAGCAGACGGGTTTCCACTCTTCTATAACGAGAGCACTCATAACTATGAATACGCCAAGGCTATAAACGGAAAAATCGCAGGTAGCGGCATAATAGCTGCCGATGAAGGCAAACGCTCCGCCGAAGCAATAGAATATATTACCACGGCCAACAAGGAGGCGATCACAGCCATTGCTATGGAACAACGCCACAATCTTTCAACCACCGCGAATGGTATCATGCGCGCAGCCAGCGGACCACGACGCGGACTGATAAACAATTTTCCTCATTTCGGCGAGCAACATTCCATTGTCATACTTATGCAGTACAACGACAAGGAGTTTTCCACTATGGAAGACCCCAAGCAATACTACACAGACGCTATGAACAAGGAAGGATTCACCGCAATTAACGGAGCTAACGGCAGTGCGCGCGACTTTTTCGTTGATTGCTCCCACGGACAGTTCAAACCTACATTCGACGTTTACGGTCCAGTGACTATCGACTACGGATGCCATGATGCAGGACAAGGCACATACAATACGAACATAAACATGGGCACATTCGTAAAAGCCGCCATAGAGGGATTGGACAATGAGATTGACTTTTCGCAATATGACCACGACGGTGACGGTGTTGTTGACAACATTTATATATTCTATGCAGGCAACGGCTCCAACGATTCTAGCGACAAACGTGTCGTATGGCCACATGCGTACGACTTGCGTAGCTGGGGCATTAACTTAAAAACAAACGACGGCGTTACAATCGGCAGCTACACATGCAGCAACGAAGTAGACGGCCAACGCACTGGCATGACCACAGGAATAGGAACATTTGTACACGAGTTCGGTCATTGTCTCGGCTTTGCCGACCACTACAACACTGAGAGTAACGGCAAGCAAACATATACTCCATATAACTGGGACACGATGGCTCATGGCTCATACAACAACAATGGCAACACTCCACCGCGCTATTCTTCCTACGAATGTTACGAACTTGGATGGCTCACCCCGGAAGAAATTACTTGCCGCACGGCGGGGACAAACGAGCTGCCTGAGCTTGGTGCTTCTAACAAGGCATATAGAATTAGTGTGCCAGGCAAGCCAAACGAATACTATCTACTGGAAAACCGTCAGCAAAAAGGCTGGGACGAATATCTGCCTGCCGCAGGAATGCTTGTATGGCACATTGACTTCGACCAATCAATCTGGGACGAAAATATAGTAAACAACGTTTCAAACCATCAACGCGTGGACATTGTTGAAGCCAACGGCAAGCTTACAGGAGAAACATACTACGCAGCAGGAGTGCCTTTCCCCGGAAGTGCTAAAGTTACAACCTACGACTTCGCTTCTTGGGCAGGCGAAGATCTTATAAGCATCGACAATATTGCCATGCAAGACAGCGTGGTTTCGTTTATAGTAAAAGGGGCTAACAGCGGTATCGCAAAGCCAAAGCTTAATATAAGCAACCTGAAGTATAACGGTTTCCACGGCTCTTGGGATAAAGTGGACAACGCAGAAGGATACATTCTAAACATAAAGAAAGTAAACGCCGACAACACTCTATCTGAAGTGGCAGACTACACAAACATTAGACTTGCTGCTGATACTATAGACGTAGACGGTCTTGAGCAAAACACCGCATACCTTGTTGCACTCGCAAGCCGTTCCGCTTCATTCGTGACGGAAGATGACACCATGCACATAACGACACCAGAAATGCCTTTCACCGAAGATCAAGTTAAAAATGTAAAGGCTAGCGCAATAAGTGCCCAATCTTTCGAAGCCACATGGGACGCTGTTGAGAAAGCACAGCAGTATGCTGTTACTCTAGCGAAACACGCTTACGATGGTGATGACGTTGCTACAGCCTACGACTTTACCGACCGTGCAAACGGACTGCCCGACGGATGGAAGACAAATAGCTCCAACTATATGAGCAGCGAAGGCTCATTTGGCGTTGCAGCTCCGTCATTGCGTTTAGCAAAGGACGGCAACTACCTTATCGTTTCAAACGGGGATGCACTAATAAACAAAGTTAGTTTTTGGTATAACACGGTTACTGCTGCCGAAGGGGCTAGTCTTGAAATACAGACACTCACCGACGGAACATGGACAACCGACAAGACTATGAATCTCACAGAGGTGAAATCTGAAAACGTTTCCTTTGACATAACACCAGCTAAGAGCGTGCGCATCTATTTCAACCGCAAAGGTTCTGCCAATGTTCTCATTGATGATGTTTGTGTCAGCGGCAACAGTATGAAAGACACTCCGTTGGAAAGATACAACAACAAGAATGTTGGAGAATCTCTCAAATGCACTTTTGAAGACCTTGAACCGGCCACAGACTACAGTCTTATAGTCTGCGGAATAATGAACGGCGAGACTACTCGCCCATCAAAGCAACTCATCGTAACAACGGAAGAGCAAACGACAGGCATCAACACGCCTTCAGAAAACAACGGCAACGCCGAGGAAACATTCGATATACAGGGACGCAAGCTGAACGGTGCAAAAACAACAACAGGTCTCTACATCGTGAAAAAAGGCGGCAAGGCAACAAAGATTGCAAACAACAAGAAGTAGTTCAGAACAAACGAGCAATAAAAAGTATTTATGAAAATTAAAAAACTATTTACTGCGGCACTGCTCTCAGCATGTCTAGCGCAAAGCGCAACGGCAGTGCCTGCATATCCGCGTCCGATGAAGGTGACGCAAGCTGACGGCACGGAGATTACAATTCAAGCCAAGGGTGACGAATGGGCACACTATACAGTTACAGAAGACGGCTTTCCACTTATTTTCAACAAAGCCTCACGCAACTACGAATATGCCACGGTGAAAGCAGGGAAAGTTGTGTCAAGTAACCGCATTGCGGCAGACATGGCAAAGCGTTCTGAAGCGGACAAACTTTTTCTTAGCACTGTAAACACACAAGAAGTAGTACGTCTGACAATGGAAGCCCAGCAGAAAAGCAGAATGGTCAGCACAAATAGTGCATCGACACAGTCGGGCGCAGCAAAGGCTAGCCAGCCGATGAAAGCGCTGATGAACAACTTTCCACATTTCGGAGAACAACATTCTATCGTCATTCTAGTGGAGTTCAACGACTGTTCGTTTAGCAAAATGACTGATGCCAAGCAGTATTACACTGATGCCCTTAACAAAGAAAACTTCACGGCTGAGAATGGAGCAAACGGCAGCGCGCGCGACTTTTTCATAGCCAGCTCGAAAGGTCAGTTCAGCCCGACATTCGATGTCTATGGCCCTGTGAAAATAAACTACTCACAATATGCTTTCGGTGATGGCACGACGGAGCAAACGCCAAACTTCAGCACGGTTGTTGTTGAGGCAGTAAAGGGGCTTGACAGTGAGATAGACTTCTCACAATATGATCACGACCACGATGGCTATGTAGACAATATATACTTTTTCTATGCAGGTCTAGGCGATGCAGACTCTGGCGCAACCGGCACATACATCTGGCCGCACAAGCATGACATGCGCCTGTGGGGCGTTCCTCTGTCAACAAACGATGGAGTAAAGATTGGATGCTACAACTGTAGCAACGAGATTAACGGGCAACGTCGCAACTATGCTGCAGGAATAGGAACGTTCGTGCATGAGTTCGGCCACTGTCTCGGCCTTATGGACCACTACAACACCGACAACAGCTATGATGTGGCTACGCCTGGCTCATGGGACACTATGGCTAGCGGCTCATATAACAACAATAGCAACACGCCTCCTCTCTATTCTGCATACGAATGTGCGGAACTTGAATGGACAAAACTAGAGGAACTGACGATGAGAGCCGACTCCGTAAACGTGCTTACTCCATTTGCCGAAACCGACAAGGCATACAAAGTTAGCGTAAACGGCAACCCTGACGAATACTTTATCTTCGAAAACCGTTTGCAAAGCGGTTGGGATTCTTATCTTCCTGGCAGCGGAATGCTTGCATGGCACATTGATTACGACTATGACGCTTGGTATAACAACGACGTTAACATCAATTCCAATCATCAACGCATAGACATTGTGGAAGCTAACTCGTATTATTCAAACGCTTATTATAATCTTGACGGAGTGCCATTCCCTGGGTCTAACAACAAAACATCCTATGATTTCAAAGACTGGAACAACAAAACGGCAATTTATCTTGACAAGATAAAGAGCAACGGCTCAAACATTGAGTTCATACTGAAAGGCTCCGACCAAGGACTCCTTGCGCCAGAACCGAAAGTCAGCGACGTTACATACAACAGTTTCAGCTGCTCTTGGTCTGCAATCAACAATGCTACGGCCTACGTTACAAGCGTTAAGAAAGTCAATGCCGACAGCACTATGACCGTTGTAAAAGGTTATGAAGAGACTTCCGGCACGGCAACAAGCCTCAACGTAACGGGACTTCAGCCGGAAACGACCTACGAGATTGCCGTAGCAAGCAGTAACGGCACGTTCATCACGCACGACAACACTCTAAGAGTTACAACCGAGCAGATGCCTTTCGACATGCAACAGGTTAAGAACGTCAAGGCTACCGAAATTGGCGAAACATCGTTTACAGCAGAATGGGATGCCATTGAAGATGCACAAGAGTATCAAGCAACTCTTAACAAGCACGCATACGAAGGAGAGAAGAGCACTACATCTTGCGACTTCACTGGATCTACAGTGCCAAACGGTTGGTCATCATCTTCAAAGATGTATGCTACGGCTAGCGGTTTCTATGGAGCAGCATCACCTTCACTGCGCTTAAGCACCAACGGTGCTAATCTTGTTGCAACAAACGGCGAGTCTTCCATCTCTCATATAGACTTCTGGATGCGTGCCTACCAGCCGTCAACAAATGCTACGCTCAAGATTCAGCGCAATGTTGACGGAGAATGGATTGACGCAGAAGAGATTTCCCTTAGCGAAGACAACGGGAAGACATACTCTTTCGACATAGAACCGACAAAGAGCGTGCGCCTCTATTTCAACAGGCAAGCCACTGGCAACAACAAGGGTGACATTCTGCTTGACGACATCTCGGTGAGCGGAAACGCAATGGTAAACAAACCTGTTGCCAACTACAGTCCTGTAACAACAGACAAGTGCACTTACACGTTCACTTCACTGGAAAGCGGAGCGGAATACGGGCTGACTGTTTCTGCCGTAAACAACGGACAGATTACTACCCCGTCGGAAGAGCTGACTCTCACCACGCAGAAGACAACAGATGCAGTAAACGGAATTACAACCAATGCCAACAATAGCGACCTGCGCACGTACGATTTGACAGGACGCATGATGAATGGCAACAACGTTCCAGCAGGAGTATATATTATAAAAGGTAAGGAAACGACTATAAAGGTTGCCAAATAAAAACATCAAGGCAACAAGTCTGAGACACTTCACAATTAAGGCGCATTCTATAACCAACGGCATAGGATGCGCCTTCCTTTCTAAAAAGCATTACACTACTAAAAAAATATAAAAGCGATGAGGCACGACAAACTTGAAAAAGAGCTTCAACTACTATTGCTATTGACAGAAAACAAAGGACTGACGCTTGAGCAGATTGGCAAGAAGCTAGACATTTCGCAACGCAACCTATACTACTATCTGGAGTTCTTCCGCGAAGCTGGTTTCAACCTTGCCAAATACGGAGGCTACTACTCCATTGATCGCTCGTCACCCTTCTTCGGAAAACTCACAGAACGCATATCCTTCACTGAAGAAGAAGCTATAGTTATCAGTCGGCTGCTTAATGATGCCGGACACAAAGACGCCATAGTAGAAACGTTAAGACGCAAGATTCAACGTTTCTATGATTTCGGAATATTGGCAAACGACGGCATATCAAACGAAAAACTCTCCCATAGCATAAGTACTCTGCACGACGCAATAAAATATGAACGACAGGTTGTGCTACGCGGATACTCCTCTCCACATAGCAAAACAAAACGCGACAGACTCGTTGAACCGTTCATGCTCTTAGACGGAAACCGCGAAGTGAGATGCTATGAGCCAGACTCTGGGATGAACAAGACATTTAAAATTGTGCGCATGGACGACGTCACGCCTTTGAACGACAACTGGCAATTCAAAGACAAACACAAGCGCATGCACACTGATGCATTCTATTTCAGTTCAGAAACAGTAAAGAAAGTGGAGCTTGTCATGGGACAACTGGCTCACGATATGCTGGTGGAGGAATACCCCAGAACGGCAAAACATATTAGTAAGGACGACGATTCACATTGGCGACTGCAGCTTGACGTATGTAGCTATAAAGGCATAGGACGCTTTGTTCTAGGTCTCTTTGACGACATCAACGTAGTTGGTGATGAGGGTTTCAGAAGATACCTGCAAGACAAGATTGCGGCATACTCAGAAAGAGCAATGGCCTTGGGTGAGGAAACTAGCGGCGAGTGACACCGGGATAAGGCGTACTAAAAGGCCGAACAATCCTATTACGCCTCCAAAGACAGAAGGCATAACGCAGAAGAAACATAATAACATAAGCCACTACTACCTGCACAACATTTAGATTCACCCCTTCAATACTTGCCCCCGGCCAGGATGAGATATTGAAAAGTGCGGAGTTCAGCAAGTAAGCCAAGGAATCAAGACCGTTTGCCACCATCTGTTGCATATATGTAGAGAAGAATAAACACACCATTGCAACAGAACCATAGAGAAGAATTACGGTAAGTGGAACGGCAATAAAATTGGTTATTAGGAAAAAGCATGAGAAACGCCCGAAATAATAAGCCACAAGAGGTGCCACACCCATCTGCGCTGCAAACGAAACGACCGCCATGCCTGCCACCCACTTTAATATTACATGCCGATTGCCTAGGCGTCTGTTAACATATCGCACTACAGGCACTGCAAAAAGCACAATGAAGGCTACTGCAACAAACGACATTTGGAAGCCAACATCGAAAATACTCATGGGATTGGCAAGCAATATCAGAATTGCAGCCAGCGTGAGCGAATTGAGAGTCTTAGTGTCACGCCCGGAAATAGCCACAAGCGAACACACTGTAAGCATGATTGCAGAGCGAACTGCCGAGGTTGGCATTCCAACCATAAGGACATACCCCCACACTGTGGCGATAACAAAGAAACGAGACAATGCGCGCCACCAGCGCAACATGCCGAACGCATCGAAGAACATTGTGAGAATTGAGAATATTATCCCAAGATGAAGGCCTGAAAGTGCCAATACATGAGATGCGCCAGACACGGAATAAGCATCACGCAGCCCCGTATGAAGTAAAGACTTGTCGCCTAGAGTCAGAGCAGACAATACAGCAAGGTTATCACCGTCAACGCCCATAGCCGCAAGAATGCCGCGGAGTTCGTTACGAAAGCCCGCGAGCTTTACTTCAAAACCCACAGCCTTTGGCACCGTTAGCGCGCGGGGTTTTGAATAAGTTCTTATCGCGTCAGAAAAGACAAGCGTCTGTGCGCTGAACCCTTGGGAGAAGAGATAGCGCGAATAGTTAAAGTTGGAGTTTCCTATCTGCGCTGGTTTGCTGAAAACAGACGAGGCCCGAACAATTGTTCCCACTGCAAGAGGCAGCACACGTTTAGGAGAATAAACAAGAACTTTTGCTTTAAACGGTTCTACGGAATAGCCTTTTACCGTCAAGATGTATGCATCGAAACGCATAGTCTTGCCTTTTTGCTGTGGTGAGCTTAACACAACAGCCTCGTATTCAACCTTTTCATGCGGAGGTTCACTGAGCATTTTTTCTTTTGCCCCCTGCATTAGAAGACTTCCGAGGGAAAAAGAAAAAACAATCAGCGACAAAGAAGAAGCGGAGCGCATTCTGACAGTTGCCAAAGCAGCCGCCAATGCCACTGCCGCAGCTATTGTCCAAAGATATGACCAATGCGGCAACGGCAACATATAGGCAAGAAACATTCCCGCCACCAACGGCAGAAGAAAGCGCAGCGACGGCATCCTTGGTTAATTTAGGAAACCTTGTCGACGCAGAGTCTGAAGCATTGTTTCAGACATTGCTTCATTGTCTTTTTTAGTATAGCGTAAATCGGTGAATACCTGTGCGAGAGTCTGTTTGTTGTTAATCTTTACAAATTCCATATTCTCTGGGAGATGCTCCTTTGCTGAGTAATACTTGTCTATAAGTTCAGGGGTATAATCTGTATATAATTCCTCATGAACCAAACTTTCAAGCGGCAAACGGTCTGTAAGGGCAGGACTCTCTTCGGGCCACCCCAGCGTAATGGTAGCTACCGGCATAGTGAGACGAGGCAGATGCAACACATCTATTATCTGTTGTGGGTTATATACTGTTGTTCCGAGGAAGCAATAGCCAAGTCCCTCCTCGTCGGCAAGATTGCAAAAGGTCTGCGTGAAGAGCAATGCGTCCGTGGCTGCATTGAGGAAAGACAGGATATTGTCATATCCAGGTGTAGCCTGGCGGCACTCCGCCCATTTGGTTGTACGGTTGAAATCTGCCAATACAGTTAACACAACGGGAGCTTGTGTCACCATTGGCTGGTTGAAATGCGCTGGTGCGAGTTTGCGCTTTTGTTCATCGGAGCGTGTCACGACAACGCTGTAAAGCTGCAGGTTACCCATTGTCTGTGTGCGCATTGCCTGCGATAGCAAGCGTCCAAGAAGTTCGTCAGTCACAGGTTTGTCGGAATATTTCCTTATAGTTCTTCGGGTGTTTATCGTTTCCATATTGTTAAAAATCTATTGAGGCAAATTTACGAATAAATCCTTTATCCTCCCTACTCCGCTCTGTAAACTTTTGGATGTTTAGGAATTATAATAGTCAAAAAGGGCCTCGACACCTCGTCGAAGCCCTTTTTCATCATTTTTTGGATGTCTTAGCTGTTAGTATTAATGTAGCATGTAATTCTGAAAATCAGTGTTTGTTGATGCAAAGTTATTGCTAAAGCACTACCTTCACAAAAAAATAACTGTATAATTGACAAAAATCAACGTAAACGTTTACAATTACGTTTCATTTTCCGCAAGGAACGAGTTAACACCCTAGCACATCAAAGTTTTATTATCATGAATTAAGTTAAACGAATAATGCATAAACAACAAAAAGAATTATCTTTGCAAAAATCAAGCGGCAGTCGGCAATAAGAAAACAGTTTTCCATTGCACCCGCTTGCGATATTATCACATTAACAAAACCAACCAGTCAATCAAAAAAAAGAAGTATGAAAATTTATTTCTCGCATAAGGAAGAACTTTGGAACGCATGGTCGCACTTTGGCGGCATCGTGATGGGTGTTGGCGTTGGCATTGCGTTCCTGATATTCTGCATCGGGCATAAGAACGCATGGGCAACGGCGGGCGTTTCATTATACCTTTTCGGAATGTTATGTTCGTACATCGCCTCAACTGTATATCATGCGCTTAGCGCACGTAGCGTATGGAAAGAACGTTTGAGGAAATGGGATCATGCCGCAATATACTGGCACATTGCGGGAAGCTACTCCCCACTCACGCTCATAGCACTCCGGCAAGACGGAGGATGGGGATGGGGTCTATTCGGCTTTATCTGGGCATGTGCGATAGTGGGAACGGTGATGAGTTTCAGAAAACTAAAGTCGCATAGCAATTTCGAGACAATATGCTTTGTTGCGATGGGGCTTAGCATCCTGGTTGCCTTCAAACCACTTCTCAACAGCGTCAGCCAGGCTGCAGTAATATGGATAATTGCTGAGGGCATAAGTTACATTACCGGTGCTGTGTTCTACAGTATTCATAAAAGGAAATACATGCACAGCGTTTTCCATTTCTTTGTGTTGGCAGGTAGCATCTGCCATATCATTGCCGTTTGGGACGTACTTATGGAATATCTCTAACCGCACAAAAAAAATATTATCGGCAAGATTTGAAAAACATCCAATCTTGCCGATAATAATATGTGTGCGATAGTTGATGGCTTTATTTGTTAAGTCGCCAAGTAACTCCGTCTTTTGTGTCTTTTACTTCAAACCCTGCTTCTTTCAAAGCATCGCGTATCTTGTCGCTCGTTGTCCAGTCTTTGTCTGCCTTTGCCTTGGCGCGGAGTTCTAACACCATGTCCATTACCTTGCCGAAGGCCTCTTCGCGTGCATCACTTGAATTGCTGCGCTCGTCACGCAAGCCGAGGATATCGAAGGTGAAGAGACGCATCGTTTCAGACAGTTCCTTAAAGCAATCTTGACATATCGTTGCTTTGTGGTTAACGAGCTTATTTACAGTGGAGCATGCCTCGAAGAGATAGCTTATCACCTGTGGGGTGGCAAAGTCGTCGTTCATGGCATCATAGCACTTCTGGCGCAGACCTTTAACAACTTTTTCTGTCTCAGCGTCACAGGTTTCTGACACTGACACATGCTCAAGGTCGCTTATTCCATTGAGAAGTTTCTCTAGTCCTTTCTCACTTGCCTGCAATGCCTCGTTTGAGAAATCCACTGTTCCACGATAGTGCGCAGAGAGAATGAAGAAACGTATGGTCATCGGAGAATACGGCTGCTGCAACAATGGATGTTTGCCTGTGAAGAATTGCTCCAACGTTATGAAATTGCCCAAGCTTTTGCCCATTTTCTGCCCGTTGATAGTGAGCATATTGTTATGCATCCAGTATTTTACCATTTGGTCACCCTGGCTTGCCACAGCTTGTGCTATCTCACACTCATGATGAGGGAACACCAAGTCCATGCCTCCGCCGTGGATATCAAAATGCTCGCCAAGATATTTGCGTCCCATCGCCGTACACTCGCAGTGCCAACCGGGGAAACCGTCGCTCCAAGGGCTCGGCCAACGCATAATATGCTCTGGCGATGCCTTTTTCCAAAGTGCGAAGTCAACTTGATTGCGCTTCTCTCCCACTCCGTCTAGCTGTCGGCTTTCGTTTATCACGTCGTCAAGATTGCGGTGAGAAAGGATGCCATAGCGGTGAACCTTATTATACTTTTCTATGTCAAAATACACGCTACCATTACTCTCGTAAGCAAATCCGTTATCGATAATCTGCTTTACCAATTCTTCCTGCTCTATGATATGACCAGAAGCGTGAGGCTCTATGCTCGGCGGTAGCACGTTTAGTGCTTTCATCGCGTCGTGATAGCGGTTTGTATAATACTGTGCTATCTCCATTGGCTCTAGCTGTTCAAGCCGTGCCTTCTTCTCTATCTTGTCGTCGCCCTCGTCGGCATCGTGCTCAAGGTGGCCAACATCAGTAATGTTTCTCACATAACGCACCTTATACCCTAAGTGTTTAAGGTAACGGAAAACGAGATCAAACGTGATTGCCGGACGCGCATGACCCAAATGTGGGTCGCCGTAAACTGTTGGGCCACAAACATACATACCGACATTAGGGGCATGCAAAGGCACGAACGGTTCTTTGGTGCGCGAAAGCGTATTGTAGATTATGAGTCTTTGTTCCATAATGTTTCCCTTTGCTTATTGTTTTTATTTCATCGTGTCAAACCCTTCTCCAAAAACGCCCTGACAGTTAGACTGAGATACCAGAGCCATAGGGTCTATTTTCTTTATATAATTAAAAATGTCTTGCGTTTCATAACGGCGGGCCATAACGATAAGAATATCAACTTCCTGCTTTGAATACCATCCTTTGCCCTCAACCAGTGTAACTCCGCGCTGCACTTTTTTGTTTATAACATCTGCTATTTCCTTGTATTTACGTGAGATTATTATAAACTGCACGGTCTGGCGAGTTCCGTTAACCACATAGTCACACACATAACTTGCAATAAGAGTAAATGCCACGCCATAGACTATTGTCTCGCTGCTATGGAAAAGCAGATATGAAGAAGCGATAATGGTGCAGTCGATAAACTGCATTGCACGCCCAAAGCTCATCCTGAAATATTTGTTGAGCATTGCAACAAGTATGTCTGTGCCTCCAGTTGAACCGTTATGAGAGTAAACTAACCCTAATCCTGCACCGCACAATGCGCCACCTATAAGCAAGTGCATGAACTTGTCTTCGCCAACTGTTATCATTGGATGCTCAATAAAAAAAGGCTGCATGAAGGCAACAAGCACTGATAGCAACGACACTCCAATTACTGTTCGCCAAATAAACTGTTTGGAAAGAGCCTTGATAGCAATGCCAAGCATAAGGAAATTGAGCAACCAGATTGAATATCCCGGTTTGAAAGACGTGGCATAGAAGATAAGTGCCGAGAGACCTGACACCCCTCCCATCACGAACTTCTCTGGCAGGATGAATGCTGTGTACCCAAAAGAATAAAGAAAAATACCAAGGAATATCAAGGCAAAGTCCTTTACCTGCTGACTTCCGATGCCGAATTTTGCAATTGCAGAATTTGTACCCATAGTTTTATGTATGCTTTTCCGTTTAAACGTTTTGCAAAGATAGTGAAAATCAGTATCAACGCAAAAATTAACCGTTTTTTTCATACACTTGTCAATTTCTTACCCCCTCCAAAGACACAAAGCAGGGTGCGGGGATGATATTATGACAAATAATTTGTAACTTTGTAAAAAGCAAAACTACAACATAATGCCTACTATAAACATAACATCACTCGACTACCCCGGCATAGAAATTTTCAGTAAACTGACTGAAAGTAAACTGCGGTCGGGAAACTTCACTGAGAAGAAACTTTTTATTGCCGAAAGTCCAAAAGTAATAAATGTCGCAATAAATGCAGGCTACAAGCCCACTGCTCTACTTTGTGAAAGGAAACACATTGAAGGTGACGCAAAGGATATAATAGATAAATTCCCAGACATGCCCGTTTATACCGGCGAACGGGAAATATTATCATCGCTCACTGGATATACACTTACGCGAGGTGTGCTTTGCGCCTTTGAACGCCAGCAGTTGCCTTCTGCCGAAGATATCTGCAGAAATACCAAACGCATAGCCGTTATCCACGGCGTTGTGGATACAACAAACATTGGAGCTATATTCCGTTCCGCCGCTGCACTGGGAATAGACGGGATATTGCTAACAAAGGACTCATGCGATCCTCTGAACAGACGCGCCGTTAGAGTTTCCATGGGTTCTACATTTCTTATTCCGTGGGGCTGGCTTGAAGGTTCGCTGCAAGAGCTGAAGGACTATGACTTCAAGACTGTTGCCCTGGCTCTCACAGACAAATCGGTCAGTATAGACGACGCTACACTCCTTTCGGAGCCCAAACTGGCAATAATCCTTGGCACAGAAGGTGACGGACTGCCTCAAGAAACGATAGACTGCGCTGATTATGTTGCACGCATACCTATGTCGCACAACGTAGACTCCTTGAATGTGGCCGCAGCCTCAGCCGTTGCCTTTTGGATTTTGAGAACAAAATCATTTAAATAACGTTTACTTTAGAAACGGCTGAGGCTCACTGTCAAACATGATACTGCTTCTTTATTTTCCGTCCAACAACGTTCCAATACGGCATGCGGCGCAATGTTGAACGTATTGGTTGGATATCCCAAAGAAGAAAGACCAAAAGAACAATACATCCTAGAATACACGTTGCCCCAAAGAGGTATTTAACGCTTATCATCACCGCCTGAACAGGTTCATAAGGCAAGCCTCTAACGAGGTTATCCTTTATGCCGTAGCGCATATAGTGGCCGTAGAAACCTGAGCAGACCGTTTCAACGACTCCGTTTCTGATAAGTCCTGCCATTGTAAGTCCCATAAAGAAATGTTGGAAGGGCATGACTTCTTCAAGATATATCGTTAGAGCAGCAAAGAATATTGCTACGCCAAAGGTGCGCAACATGGTAGGAAGGTATAGCCTTTCTATATTTACACCAGGACTTACAAGGAAATACATAAGTATCTCGTATGCCAAAAGAGTCACAAACCCTAGCGTAAGCAACTTGGTGAACTTGCGTTTAAGCAATCTGCACCAAACCAAGACAAACAAGCAACCGCATATAGTTCCCACCCATTCCAAGAGATAAAGACGGGCTGTCTGTTGCGTACCAAAGTGCCACACACTACTTGTAAGCACGCTCTGCAGCACTTTTGGTGTAGAACTAATCAGCTCAACAAGAATAAACAGCAAGAATAGATACACAAGTTTTCTGTATTGCCATGCTTCTTTTGCAATGAAAGGATGACGAATGTGGCGCATCCGCTGCACTGCGAAATAGGCAGTAACGGGCAACATGCAAGCTACCGACACCCATATGCGGCTATCCCACCAATTATAGTACTCACCATAATTGAAAAGGAATATGATTTCTATCATAATCGCTGACCATAATATACATCCAAGCCAATCAAGACTAACAAGAGGCAGGGGCTTCATGAAACGGAAATTGTGGGTAAGCGTGAAAGTTAGCAATGCCACTGTCAACATCGCTCCAATCATAAGCCAATGCATTGCATGCCAACTCTGCAACAAGTAAGTCAACTTGATGGCTATCCACGGCGAAAGACTCATATCGCCAAGCACTATACAATAGAGCAAGGGAAAGAAAATCGTGAAGTCACGCTTTTTCGTCATCCATAATTGAATATTTGACATACATTCAAACGTGCCACACAACTTAAAGAACCCACACACGTAGGAAAGGAAGCAAAGAACAGGCATACTTTCCGTCTGCATGCACAAGAAATTGCACAAGGCTACGACCAATGCAGAGGTGAGAAGCAACTGCCGATTGGTGAAGCGAAACTTGAAACGGAAAAGAAAAGGGAACGGCATGTTGACACCCACAACGCCACAAAGGATAATCATCAGTACATCCTCGCGCATCATGCACGTGTCGCCCATGACATTTGAAAGTGCGCCGCCATACATTCCGCCTGATAGCTGGAAAAGGAAAGCGAACAACACGTAAATCCAAGGTTGTATTTTGCGCGGAACGAAGCCATTGAACATTGGCATCGTGAACGGACCATTAAGAACTGGAGGACCGGGCATAATAGAATATTATTTAAATTCTTTACTTCTTTACCGTACACTCAACATTCAACCCAGCCTTCAACTTTGCTACATCTGCTTTGTTTTGGGAAGGATTTATGGCAATGCGCACGGGCACACGTTGCTCCACCTTGACAAAGTTGCCTGTAGCATTGTCGGCTGCAACCATTGAGTAGGCTGAGCCTGTAGCAGGACTAAAGGCCTCAACTTTACCGTAGAACACTATTCCAGGAAGGGCATCGGCAGTAAACTCAACGTCGCCGCCTAATGTAATGTTTTTCAGCTGGGTTTCACGATAATTGGCTATCACCCAAACTTGATTATCGGCAACAATACGTGCGAGCATCTGTCCTGGCTGAACGAGTTGCCCTACATGTATATCCTTACGCCCCATTACACCATCTGCTTGCGCCACGATAACAGTATACGAAAGGTTCAATCTAGCTAGGTTTACCGCTGCTTCTGCCACACTTACGCCTGCCGTATTCTGCGAAAGTCGTTGCTGTTGCTCATTTTTCACGAGAGCTGTACTTTGTTTGCTGGCAGCCGCTTGTTGATAACGTGCGCGAGCAGCCTCATAACGTGTACGGGCATTGTCATATTGCTGTCGCGTTACAGCATCCTTCTGCAGGAGTGTTGCATAACGTTCAAAGTCTTCCTTTGCATTCTCCATGTTGACACGAGCTTCATCAATGCCGGCCGTTGCCACTCGCACGTTGCTTGCCGTAGTGTTCATGCCTGCTGTTATTGCCGAAGAGCCTAACTTTGACCCGCGACAATTGGCCTCAGCCTGAGCCAGCTGAAGACGATACTCGCTATCCTCAAGCACAACAAGAGTATCGCCCTTCTTGACATGTTGATATTCTTCAAATCTTATTTCTTTTATAAAGCCCTGCACACGCGTGTTGACTGGAGTTATATGACGTTGCACCTGTGCATCATCGGTATATTCGCCACCTGTATGGACAAAACGGCTGAAGACATAGCAAATGGCTCCTATAAGAAGGAGGATAATCACTATATTGTAAATTCGCTTTATTTGTTTTTTGTTGTTCATTGTTATTATTTTTATTGTATACTGCCTAAGCACAGTACGTCAGATTTATCTTATACGTTATGGTTCTCTATTGAAGACTTTATATCTCGCCTGTAGAATACTTCAATTTATAATAGGTATAGGCAATATTTATCTTTGCATTGACTTCCTGTAATTCTGCATTCAGCTTTGTGTTTGAAGCGTCTATCATATCTGTGACCAATGCCAACTGACTCAAATAACGGTTGTTCACTACTTCATAATTCTGCCTTGCCAACTCTACGCTCTTCTGCTGAGTATGCAATTCAACAAACGATTGTTGGTGCATAACATACGCTTGCTGAACATTGTTGTTGACATTTTCACTCGACAAAGTGAGGAATTCACGCTGTTCTTTTACTTGTTCTCTTGCCTTGCGTATAGACTTGTTACTCTTGAACAATGAGCTTAGCGAATATTTTACTCCAACACCTACATACCATATATTGAAATTGTTATTGATTGGCGGCAAATCGTAAGTAAACGGACCGGCAAAATTATCGGCTGCCACAACCGCAACTTTAGGATACAACTCACTCTTTGCTAATTTCAGTTGCTGTTCGGCCATACGCAGGCTTAGTGCAGACTGCTTTATCCTTGGAGACTCAACATTAGCTGCCTGTTGTGCATCCACTTCTTTTCCACTCTCATCACCTATTTTGTCAAGATCAATATCTGCTTTTATGGACACATCATCAATACCCAAAGATGTACACAACTGATGACACAATATAACATGTTGGTCTTCTAGTTTCCTCTTACCTAGCTTAAGGGATTCCATCTGCAGTTCATAGCGAGTGATATCGTTTTTCAGAGCCATACCTTGCTGATGTTTAGCTTTGATGTCGGATATAAGTTTTTCAGTAAGTGCAATATTGCTATCATAAACTTTTATGCCGTTCTCAAGTCTGTAAAGGTCTAAGTATTGCCCTAGAGCCATAAAGCGTTGGTTATCGCGAGTCATGTCCAAACTATTCTCGCTCTGCTCCTTTTGCAGTTCCGCCAAGCGTATTCCGGCATTTATCGCTCCGCCGGCATATACTACTTGTTGGGCTTCCAAAGCAAAAGAGTTTCCGAAATGTGGTTGCGAAATCCCCTTGGCATTAGAGAAATCCCGATCTGTCATTAAAACATTTCCGTTGTAACTAAGCTGCAACATGGCATTCACATCAGGAAGACGCTTACTTTTCGCCTCCTCTACTCCATGCGTTGACACGGCAACTCCACTTCTCTCAGCCTTCAACGCCGTATTTCCACTCTCAACGAGCTCAAACAGTTGATTCACAGTCATCGTACGCTGCGTCTGTGCCACAGAAGGAATGTGAAACAGAGTCACAGCAACAACACAACCGATTGTTGTTATTTTCATATTAAAACATTTGATTTTCGAGTGCAAAGGTAGTCGTTTCCGAAATTGCGCCCGTTTTACATTTTTCCTTTGGTACGGTATATTTCGGAACAATCATTCCGTTATCTTACATAAAAAAGCGATATTTGCAGCTGAAATAAGAACAAATATATGAAACGTGATTGGGATATGCACCGTAGTGGCACGGTTGAATTGTGCATACGTGACCTAAAGGAATGGCTTGAGGAAGCTACCGTGGTAAATTATGGCATGATTTTGATTTGTCGTAGCGGCAATGCCACAATAAGGGTCAACTTCTCGGAATGGGAGCTAAAAGAAGGATCTGTAGTGACGCTCTTTCCAAATGATGTTATTGTCATTATAAAATGCAGTAAAGAGTTTTCTGCTGAAACACTAAAGTTTGATGCTTCGATTTTGCGCGAGGCAAGCTTGCAACTAGAGCAGACTGTTTATTCAAGACTTAAGGCCGACCGTTGCCGCACTGAGTCCAAAGTACTCATAAATATTATAAACGGAATGTTCCAATTACTAAAAATATATTTTGACCAAAATGGCTGCACATGCCTCGACCAGCTTGTTGTTCTTCAATTAAAGGCTTTCTTCCTCGGTTTCTATGACTATTTACAGCGGAATCCAAAAGAAAAGAAAATAGAAATAGGCACACCTCGTACTAGGGAAATATTCAACGATTTCATGCTTTTACTAGAAACTTATTATAAAGAGTCACGCGATGTTGCTTTCTATGCCGCTTCCCTAAATATAACTCCCAAATACTTAAACACTATAACACAACGCATAACAGGACATAACGTGAAGATTATTATAGATCATTTTGTCGTTCTACAAATAAAGCTCGCGCTTTCTACAACACAAAAATCAGCCAAAGAGTTGGCTTGGGAATATAATTTCAGCGACCTCTCTTTCTTTTGCAAATATTTCAAACAGCACACTGGCGACACACCACAACAATTCAAGAAGAAACACACCACATAAGTTTTGAAACTCAATGATTGGCAGTAGAAAAAACAAATACCCATACAACAAACCAACAAGAGTGATTTGCCATATGGGCACTTTCTGAAAAATATCTCACAAAAAGAAATTACTACTTCACAGACACAACTGCAAAGTTGCGTAACAACGAATTTATCTGCCTATCTATCAGCTGTTACGAAACAGTAACCCTTCACTGTTTGCATCAACGACAACAGGTTGTTCTCTGCTCACTTGCTCTGAAAGAATCTTCTTTGACAATTCGTTAAGTACGAGATGCTGGATAGCTCGCTTTACAGGACGTGCACCGAATTCTGGATCATAGCCAGCATCTGCAAGATATTCGATTGCAGGCTGAGTGACTTCAAGCGTAAAGCCTTGTGATTGGAGCATTTTCTTCACAGCATTCATCTGCAACATCACAACCCGAGAAATCTCGTTCTTTGTAAGCGGAAGGAACATTATCGTTTCGTCAATACGATTTAGAAACTCTGGCCGGATTGTTTTTTTCAGCATTTCCATAACCTTCTGTCTGGTATCCTCTATCACAGTTTCACGATTGCTGTCATTTATTGTTTCAAAACGTTGCTGTATATACTGGCTTCCAAGGTTGGATGTCATTATTATAATCGTGTTTTTGAAGTTAACCGTACGTCCCTTATTGTCGGTCAGTCGTCCATCATCAAGCACTTGCAGCAAAATATTAAACACATCAGGATGCGCTTTTTCTATTTCGTCAAACAAAACCACAGAGTAAGGTTTGCGTCGAACGGCCTCTGTAAGTTGTCCTCCCTCATCATATCCAACATATCCTGGAGGTGCACCTATAAGTCGCGACACACTGAACTTTTCTTGATACTCGCTCATGTCAATACGCGTCATCATTGTCTCATCATTGAACAAGTATTCAGCAAGTGCTTTCGCTAATTCTGTTTTTCCAACCCCGGTTGTTCCAAGAAAGATAAAGGACGCAATTGGACGTTTAGGATCTTGCAAACCAGCACGGCTTCGACGGACGGCATCACTAACTGCCGTTATTGCCTCATCTTGTCCTATTACTCTGCGATGAAGTTCTTCTTCTAGATGGAGTAACTTCTCACGTTCACTTTGCAACATCCGCGTTACGGGTATACCAGTCCAGCGACTTACGACTTCAGCTATATCATCGGCAGTAACCTCTTCACGCACCATTGCCTCTGCACCCTGGGCGTTCTTTAGGCGTTCTTGTATATTTTTTATGTCATCGTCTAGCGATTTCAACCTACTGTAGCGTATCTCTGCCACACGTTCGTAATTTCCCTCGCGTTCTGCCCTTTCTGCTTCCAGCTTAAGTCTCTCAATCTGCTGTTTATCCTCCTGTATTTTGTTAACCAAAGCTTTCTCACCTTCCCATTTTGCACGAAGTTGCTTTTCTTGTTCGCGTAGTTCTGCGATTTCCTTATCCAATTGCTCTATTTTAGGAATATCGTTTTCTCTCTTTATGGCTTCGCGCTCTATCTCAAGTTGCTTCAACTTTCGTGTTGTTTCGTCGAGTTCATCTGGCACAGAATCACGCTGCATTCTCAACTTTGCCGCTGCTTCATCCATAAGGTCAATAGCCTTGTCGGGCAAGAAGCGTTCACTTATGTATCGCTCCGAAAGTTTTACCGCAGCAATACAAGCGTCATCCTGTATACGAACCTTATGGTGGTTTTCATAACGTTCCTTTAGTCCACGCAGTATGGAAATTGCACTCAGCTCATCAGGCTCGTCTACCATTACGGTTTGGAAACGTCTTTCTAGTGCTTTGTCCTTTTCAAAATACTTTTGATATTCGTTTAGAGTAGTAGCACCTATTGCTCTCAATTCTCCACGAGCAAGTGCCGGCTTTAGGATATTTGCGGCATCCATGGCCCCTTCGCCCCCTCCTGCCCCAACAAGAGTATGTATCTCATCGATGAAAAGTATTATGCGTCCTTCGCTTTTGGTAACTTCAGAGATTACGCTTTTCAGCCTCTCCTCAAATTCTCCTTTATATTTGGCACCAGCAACTAGTGCGCCCATATCAAGAGAATATAATTGTTTATCCTTTAGATTCTCTGGCACATCACCTCTTACTATACGTTCAGCCAAACCTTCAACAATGGCTGTTTTTCCTGTTCCCGGCTCTCCTATGAGAATAGGATTATTCTTTGTACGCCTTGAGAGTATCTGCAGCACTCGTCTTATCTCGTCATCACGTCCGATTACAGGGTCTAGCTTTCCTGAACGTGCCTGCTCTACAAGATTTTTTGCATATTTTTCGAGGCTACGATAGTTATCGTCACCACTTTGCGTGCTCACTTTCTGTCCTTGACGCAATTCTTGAATTGCTTTTTGCATAGCATTTTCTGTGCATCCGGCATCTTTCAGAATCCTGCTTGCCGTGGATTTTTCCGTAAGCAATGCCAATAGAACTGTTTCAACACTAACGAACTCATCGGCGAATTTACTAGATAAGCTTACAGCCTTGTTAAGGACATTATTCGCCTCCCCCGACAAATAAGGCTCTCCCCCTTGAACACGTGGCAAATGTTGTATCTCATTATCTACAAGTACTTCTATTTGCTGAGCATTAACCCCAAGCTTTTGAAAGATAAAGTTTGATACATCCTTTGCCTTTACAATAACGCCTTTTAGCAGATGGATAGGCTCTATGGTTTGTTGTCCATTTTGTTGCGCTGTTGTCAGGGCATGCCTTACAACTTCCTGCGCCTTAATTGTGAATTTTTCCAATGTCATATTGTGAACTCCTTTCTTATTATTTTATCAAGATATTACGATTTCATCCTTACAAGAGACGTACCATCAAAGGAAAATACGACATTATGTCACTCATACATGACGAAACGACACAAATAATCCACAAAGAACACAAAACATTATGACAAAATATCACGATTACACAAGAGCGAATTGGCCTTTATGGACCACAACTTTTCTTCCTATACCCGTAAATCCATCTTCCCAAACGTCTATGTTCGTCAAGAGATTCTATGAAACATTAAGCTCTGCGCATTTTTAAATCTAGTAAGATTCATAACAAGAAATATGTCTATTATCCACCATATTCCAAAACCGCCACAGGTCAAGAGCTTTAGTATACCAAGTCCTACGTCGCCTAGCAACATACGGTCAATACCAAATTGCCCAAGAAAAATTGATAAGACAAGCATTACTGTCGGGTCTTTCATCTGTGTTAGATACATGCAAGCCTCAGCTGGTTCAAGCTCGGCAAGGCGATTTTTCATTTGCTGATACATTGAAGCAGGAAACTTGTCACTATGTGCTATCAAAAGCTGGTCAATTCTGTTTTCTTCCATAACTTTTATTTTTAAATCTGCGTTTCAAAAATTTGCTTTCACTCTTTCAAATGCCTAATATATTTCTGACTATCGTCCAAATTACCATGCTCGCTATATATATGCCTACCACTATTGGATTCTCTATAAACTTTGTTATTTGGACTTTTACTTTACTTTCCGGCAAAGACCAAGCAACAAGAAAAGCTATCGCATACGGCAATATAACAACAAGCCAATAGTTAAATTGCAGGGCAACAGTAAAATTCCCATGAAGAATTGCATGGATAAAACGTTGTATGCCACATGCGGGACAACTCAAGCCCGTAAGAAGTTTAATAGGACACTTCGGAGCGTACCATGTTGAGTTGGGGTCAAAGAAAAACAACAATATAGCTACCATAACGGTCAAACTGGCAACAATTGCTATTTTCTTTGCTTTCCCGGTCCTTAAGATTCTCTTTCTTTCACGCATTCCACAATGAAAGAATATCTGTGCATAAACTAACACAGAAGTATATTGCATTTACAGCAAAGCCCACCGCTATACTTATAATTGCCCACTTGCGTGCATCGTTTGATGCTTCCACGGCTGAAGCATAGTTTCCAGCCGAATAAAATTTATTCACTTCAAGCGATTTCACTAAAGACACTATTCCAAAAGGAAGACAACAACAGGCTGTTGAAATAAGGGCCAATGCTAAGTGATTGTTTGGTTTGGGCATGAAATTTTGATTAAAGCCATTTTCTATCATATTGCATCCTTTCACCTATATAATATAATAAGGTAATGTTATTGTCGCAAACATTTTTCAATAAGAAGACCCAACAATCTACTCTTTATATTTCCAACTGAGGATATTCGTCTTTAAGCAAAAGTAGCTTTTTATGCGTCAGTTGCATAAACGTTCGGTATTCTTCGCCATCAGGATTAAACGGTTTATGATTGAGCGCATCCTTTATTGGCCGCCATTTATCAAGGAAAGATAAAGTTTCGGCTGAGAAATAGGCTTCAGAGAATCGCTCCCATATGTAGGAAACTGCTTGCTCTGTAGGATGTAACATATCCTCCTTGTAAAAGCGATAGTCGCGCAACTCATCATTTATTATCTCATATGCAGGAAAATACTCCACACAAGCATAACACTTTGCAAGCCTATCAGCAGCAAGAAGCAGCACGGCCTTTGACAACTGGCTGCCATGAAATCCGTATTTCGCATAGCGTATCGGACTAACCGTAACGATAACCTTTACATCAGGATTCAAACTTCTCAGCATTTCTATTGTTCTAGACATTGCCTCGAAACAGTCATCAACAGAGAGTTCTTCTTCTTGGAAAAGCTTTTGTGGACGTTTTCTACAATTATCCACAATCTCTCCTGTTTCCTTGAGCCTATAAACATGGTTGGTACCAAGCGTAAACACACACGTTTCCGGGAACTTTTCTTTCGACACGCAGACATTTTCTTTGATAAATTCTCGTGCATAACGCTCTACTGTATGGAATATGCTTATGGGATTATACATTACACCATACGGATTTACTATTGCGCGGAATTTGTTTTCAAGGAAACGTCTACCAATATTGTCTGCAAAACAAGAACCAACGAACAGCATACGCTGAAGAGGCGGAATGCTGAACGATGGTTTAGGTATTTGCACTTCTGTTCTGAACTTCATTTCTTTCAACTCCTGCTCACCTGCAAACCTGTTTCGCTTAATGTCATATCAACGAAGCGAGCATTGGCATTAGTACGGTTTGCATCAATAATCTGCCTTATGCGTGCGGCTGCTTCTGGATCTTTTGCTACCATATAAAGGTATCCTCCCCCGCCAGCACCAGGAAGTTTATACCCAAGACAAAGGTCATCTATAAGGTTTGTTATCCGTTGCACGCTTTCAGGATTTGTTCCTCTATCCATAATTTGGTTCTGTGCCCATGTTTTCCTGATAAGATGCCCCATGCGTACAAAGTCTGCACGCTGTATTGCATCATACATATCGTCAACATGTTGTTTCATGCTACGCAAGACCGATAGCTCACCACCATGGTTAAGAAACATACGACGCACAATTTCTGAAAGGATTGTCTTTGCAGTACGTGTTATTCCCGTATAATAAAGTAGATGACATGAGCGGTATTCGTTCCGTGTAAATAAATCTCCTGGCAACCATCTTACGGTGGGATTCTGATTAAAGCCACGCTCCGTTTGCAGCATTTTTACGCCTTCAAGTACGCCTCCGAACTGGTCTTGCCATCCACCGCCAGTAGTAAGCATCTGTTCAAGTGCGGAAGTTCGGCAACCAATCTCGCTTTTGTCCCAACCAAGTCCGCAGAAATCATTTAAGGCGCCAAGTACCGTTGATGCAAGTACGCTACTTGTACCGAGTCCGCTTCCTGCCGGAATTGCAGAAAGGAGCGTCAGTTCAAGTCCGCCACCAAAGGCTTTCAGCTGTTCTTCCATAGAAGAATATTGTTCCACGGAATACTTTGGCAAGAATCCGGCCAATGCCAATGCTGCTTTGGGTATAGAGAAAGGACTGCCCACATGCTTGAAATCAGCAAGTTGTTCGTATGTAGTTATCGTTTCCGATGCTCCCAAATCAATACTTCTCAGCATGATATGCGGCTCTTTACACGGCCGGACATATGTCTGAAGCGGTGGTTGTCCATTCAGTTCTATTGCAAGGTTGATAACCTTTCCGCCTTCCATCAGACAATACGGCGGTGTGTCTGTCCATCCACCTGCAATATCTATACGCACTGGACTGCGGGCCCAGACTATTTGGTCTGAATAAACAGACAGATGTGGATGTTGCTTTTCCGTTGCCTGTGAGGCTATTAAACCTTGACGTAGCAGTGAGAAAGCTTTTTCCTCCATACTTGCAGACAATTCTGCATCCCCTCTCAAACGCAACAACTCTGAACGGAACATGTTGTCATGTATCCTTGTCAGCAATGGAGTTTCGGCAGATATTTCTGCAGGCATCGATATGTCATATTGTTGGAACTCACGAGCAGCATCACAAAGGTCTGTCTGATAGAATACACTGTGACGATAATTTTTTGCTATAGCCTGCCAATTCTTTGCCCGAAACTCACAACGTTGTTGCGTCAATCTGACGAGATCGGCCTCTGCCGATATGTCATCTGCACTGAGTTTACGACATTCGCGCCATAAATCCCCAGCACGGTTTGACTCGTCAGACGGCATTGTCTGTGGATTACGAAGCATCCACCGCAACAATAGTCCTGCATCATCTGCATTTTGCACTACGGGAAATATGCGTGCAGACTGAAGATCTTCATTCCCGTCAATAGAATAAATATCAATGTTATGTTCTTCAGCCCAATCAATGAAAGGTTTCCCCATATACAACAGGGTTGATTCGCTAAGCGAACCTCGAAACTTATCATTGTAACCATAAGGCCGCACAACCAATTCATCCTCTCCCACTGGTATAATGTCTATACATTGCCCAGGTTGTAAAGCTATGGTCCAGTCGTTTTCCGGCACTCCTGTAACTATATTCTCGGTAGTCAATGTCCAGTTTTTCCCTATCCAGCTATTCTCTATCCACACATTCTTGTTACGTGCAGACAAAGGTGATTCTATTTGGGCGTTCTGAACGAAAAGCGACGGATGAGGTTTCAGTGAGTGATGCATTATCTCTCGCTGGTCGTTTACAATATTTTGCACTGCAAGCGTTGACGACAATATCTCGTGGCTTGTGCCATAGTGATAAAATTCTCCACCCGGCAACGGTAACACTGCAACTGTCAACTTCTGTAGCTCCGGATCATTGATTGTCGGCTTTTGGCCAAGTGCGCAACCAAACTCAGAATACATGTCGTAATTCACTGTTTCACCATTTGCTTGCGACCTCTTCATGAGTAGTTTTATGGCTTTATCGCTCAATAGCCATATACCGATGTCTGTTAGATAGAAGTGAGTATTGAGCAGTTCACCAAGGGTCTTGACAGAAGGCTTCTGCAACATACACTCCATAACCGTAGGCGTTTCGCGTCTAGATACAAAGACTCCGTGATCTTTGGCTATCTCTGGTCCTAGCCACAAGCCATAACATACCACGTCGGCTTCGGGAATTGCCCCCAACGGCTGCGTAGCTCGGATATAAACGTCACCGCTAACAATCATCGTATGCAGACATTCGGGGGCTGCATCCATGATTTGCTGATATAAAGGAACCTGTAATGAAAGCAAATCTTGCGATAACCGTTGCCCACGCTCCCAACGGAATACAGGTATCGGCGTCAGAATTTTTCCCGACGGAGCATAAGCTGGTAATCGGCGACTTTGGCCTCCGGCATGCAAAACGAGACGTTTTTCTCCACTCAACCATTGGTCAAAGGATTCTTTACACCCAGAAGCCGCATAAGCCTGCTGCAGCAACCAGGTTGTTCCTCCGCCTGAACCAAGTTTTTTGCCTATTGGGTCGTTTGAACAAAACCACTCCTTACGGTCATACCCTGTTATATCATGGAAACAGTCCACCAAATTTGGCGGCAAAGACAAAAGTTTCTTAATCATGTCAAACCTTCTTTTTGTTAATGAGCACGTTATGCTTTATATACATCGGCCTTTCTTTTCCTGTAATTACCATAAATGAGCAAGGCCAAAACCGCTATGAGAAGTGCATATCCCACATAGGCAATTGTTTCGGTTTTAGTAACTGTAGAAGGATGAAATGTCAATATAACCTTATGCGTGCCCGGCTTTACATTGATGGCACGCAACACGTAGTTAACACGTCCCACCTCAACATTTTGACCATCTACGGTTGCTGTCCATCCAGGATAGTATACTTCTGAAAAGACGATCACACCGCCTTTGTCTGAAGTAACATCATATTTCAATTCGTTTGGCTCATAAGAAGTTATCGTTACTATCGACTTACCATCCTGCTTAGCAGCCTTTCCTATTTGCGCTGCAAACTTCTTGTCGGCAACAGCTTCATGTCGCAAGTCTATCTTTCCGACAACATCTATCTCTTTATTCGCATTATCCACGAACTTAACATCGTCTACAAACCATGCTGCACCTTTTGCATATGGGTTAAGCACAGGAATAGTCTGTCCACCTTGTAACGGGAATATGAAATAACGCGCATTGAGCATGTTGATAACAGGAAAAATACTATCTCCGTTCACACGCGTCATATCTCCTCCAGCCGCTGCAATGGACTGCATTGCCTTCTGCATTTCGGGTTGTATGTACTGTTCAACAAGTTCTTGATACCGGCGCAACTTGGCTGGATGATAACCGCCAATGCTCTTGTGATAGTATGAAGTCTCGTTTTCGTTAAACGTGCTTGTTGAGAAATTCAGCACTCGATAGTTTCCACACTCAGACTTGTCCCTCAGTATCTGCTTGTCGGTATCAGACATGCGGACGGGCGTTTCTCTAACGCTCTTCTCTACAAACATGTCGTTATTGAGGTATCGTTTGTCAACCTGCCACATGTCTATCAAGCAGAGCACGCAGGTAAGCCCCACCATAGCCTTGGCGTTCAACTTCTTTGCAAGGAAAAGTACAAGGAATAACGTTCCGAGGACAATGATAAAGACTGAGCGCCAACAGTCTGCTGTAAACACGGCCTGACGCATCTGTCGCAAGTTTGACAACAACGGCTGCAAATACTCTTGCGGTATCTGACTCAAAGCCTGCATCTCGCTGCGCGATACAAAGTCGCTGAAGAATGCCGATGGCATAATAGCGAAAAGAGCCGCTATGCCTGCTGTTATGATAAAGCTAATCAGTAAATAATCCTGTTTCTTACGTGCAAATATACTGAGGACATTTACAAACACTGTGTTCGGCAGTTTATCTTTTAAAGAGAGTTTCTCATTCAATACGTCAGGATTCTCAATGATTTCCTTTAGACCGAGCATCGCTAACAACGGTATGGTAAATTCGGCAATAACAAGTATTGAAGCAACCGTGCGGAACTTTGAATACATCGGTACATAGTCTATAAAGAAATCCGTAAGTCCCATAAAATTATGCCCCCAAGACAACATGACAGAGAGATATGTCGCAGCAAGCAATGCCCACTTTACCGGACCTTTTACAATAAATGCACCAAGGAAGAAAAGCATCAACACAAATGCGCCCACGTAAACAGGACCGCTCGTCATTGGCTGGTCGCCCCAATACTGTCCGAGTTGTTGATATATCTCAGTGAATTGAGGGTCGGCCTTCTGCATTGCCTTCTCGCTCTGCGCGAGCGGCACGGAAGCTCCGCCCTTGGCATTTGGCACGAGCAAAGTCCATGTCTCATCAATGCCATAGCTCCACTGCGTTATATAATCACGTTCCAAGCCACTGTCGGTTTGGTTAGAGGAATTTTTCTTCACTAGTTCACTCTTTCCGCGCATTGACTCCTTACTATACTCCCATGTATGATAGAGATTGCTCGCATTTAGAGCAATGCCTATCAAGCCGCCTGCTATACACGTAAGCGTGGCTTTCAAGAAATGAGCCATTTCCCTTTTGCGTATAGCCTCCACAAGGAAGGCAATAACCATAAAGAAAATAATGAACAGATAGTAGTATGTCATCTGCACATGGTTGGCATATATCTCAAATGCCGTAAAAAGCCCCGTAACAAAAAGGCCTTGTAGATATTTGCCTCTATAAGCCAACATTATGCCGCCAATCATCGGGGGCAAATAGGCCAAAGCCATAACCTTCCATAAATGGCCTGCAGCTATTATTATCAGGAAATAACTGGAAAAAGCCCACACTACTGCACCCAAAGCAGCAAGGTATTGCTTAAAATTAAAAGCGCGCATCATTATATAGAAGCCAAGCAAATATGTGAATAGATACCACACGTTTTCAGGTAAACCTAGATGATATGCTTTCACTACAAAGTCCATTGCATCCAAACTTTGGTATTTTGGTGATATTTGATAGGTTGGCATTCCGCAGAATGCAGAACCTGTCCAACGGGTTGTCTCCCCTGTCTTTTCAAAATACTCTGATGCTTCCTCACCAAGCCCGCGCCCGGCAGATGAATCGTGACGGAAAAGTATCTTCCCGTCTATATCGGCAGGAAAAAAATAAGCGAAAGAAATAACTGCGAAAAGCAGCACTGCCACAACATCCGGCAGATAGTGTTTCCAATTTTTCATTATCTATTTATAGCTATAATTGTTTGTTTGCAAAGTTATGCAAAACTAACGAATTATGAGAACATGCAAGCGAAAAATCGAAACTCTGAAAAACAGCAGGAAAACAGTAGATAAATGAATTATTATCAAAGCAGCTTTTTCTTCGATTTTATTCATACCTTTGCATACAAGAACAAAATTACCTTACAAAAGATTATGAAAATAGGAATTATAGTTGCGATGGAAAAGGAATTTGTGCAGTTGAAATCTTTGCTAACGGAAAGCACTGTGGAAAGATTTCACCACAAAGATTTTGTATGCGGCAATATTGACGACAAAGAGATTGTAATACAGAAATGCGGCATAGGCAAAGTAAATTCCGCTATCGGAGCAGTTGAAATGATAGACCGTTTCGCACCAGACTTGATTATATCTACTGGTGTAGCGGGCGGTGCTGATATAAGAATGGAAGTAGGGGATGTTGTGGTAGGCTCTCAGTATGTTTATCACGATGCCTACTGCGGAGACGAGTGCGAATTCGGACAAATAATAGGTATGCCAGCCAAATTCGCAGCACAAGAGCAGCTTATTAGTAAAGCAAAAGCATTAAATACAGGAACTACTGTCCACGCTGGTTTAATAGTAAGCGGGGAATGGTTCGTTGACAGTAAAGAGAAAATGCAAAGCATTTTGGAAAAATTTCCAACCGCAGCTGCCGTCGACATGGAGAGTTGCTCCATTGCCCAAACATGCCATATCTATGGAATACCATTCGTCAGTTTCCGCATCGTGAGCGACATACCTCTTAAAGACACCAAGGCATCCCAATATTTCGACTTTTGGGCACGTTTGGCCGAAGGTTCATTCAACGTAACACACAGCTTCCTTGAGGCAATCTAACAAATAAAACATCTAAAGCATTATGGATAAGATACCGAGTTTTACCATCAATCACGAGAAGCTACTACCTGGAATATACGTTTCACGAAAAGATTCCGTAGGCGGAGAAACTATTACAACCTTCGACATCAGGATGAAAGCCCCCAACCGTGAACCTGCTCTGCACCCAGGTGCATTACATACCATTGAGCATCTCGCAGCAACATACCTCCGCAATGACAAGGAGTGGAAAGACCGTGTTATTTACTGGGGACCTATGGGATGTCTCACAGGCAATTATCTTCTCTTGCGCGGCGACTTGAAGTCAATGGATATCGTGGAACTTATGAAGCGAACCTTTACATTTGTTGCCAACTTTAAAGGTGAGGTGCCCGGAACTGAACCAAAAGACTGTGGTAACTACCTGCTCCACGATTTGCCAATGGCACGTTGGGAAGCAAAAAAATACGTAGAGGAAACCCTAGAGCATATTAGCGAAGATAATTTAATTTACCCTAACTAACTTTCCATATTACGGTTTGCACTATCCCTCTCACTGACATATAAGCAATAAAGGCCAACCAAAGGGCATGATTTCCTAAAGTATAGCGCAAAGAGAAATAAACTGCGAAGAAAGTTATTGCGGCGAAAAACATTGACAAGAGCATCCCTCGCGTTTTTGTGCAGCCAATATAAATACCGTCCCATACGAATGCCGCCACACCTGAGACGGGAAGAAGCAATATCCAAAAGCGATAGTCTTCAGCAGCCAAGATAACTGTCTGTTCATTTGTAAGAACAGAGAGAAAAGGCATTCCTCCAAAACCATAAAGTAGGGTAAACAAGACTGTCAACATTCCGCCCCAAATAAATATTCTCCGCAAAGTAGATGAGAGCAGCAGCTTGTTTCCTGCTCCAAATGCCTTGCCGCCAAGAGCTTCACCGGCATAAGCGAAACCATCCATAAAGTAAGAAAATATCATGTAAAACTGCAATAGCATGGTATTTACCGCAAGTATGGTTTCGCCTTGCCACGAACCTGCTGACGTAAAGAAGAGCATTACAGCAACAAGACAGAGCGTACGCAGAAATATATCACGGTTTACACCAAGAAAACGCATTATCTCAGATTTGCACCATAGCCCGTCAAACAAGAAATGCCGTTTCAAACGGCCATAAACCGTAGCCCAAAGCATAAAGGAAATAAGCAGTCCGGCATATTGGGCAATAAGCGTTCCGAAAGCGACCCCCTCTACTTTCATACCCAACAACATTACCAAGCATAAACTTGCCACAATGTTTACCACATTCTGCGCCACGGCAACCACCATTGGCAACCGCGAATTCTGCATCCCGATAAACCAGCCCGTAAGACTAAACTGCACAAGCATTGCTGGAGCACCCCATATAAGAATATGAAAATATGTTGCAGCATACAATGCAACACTTTCCGTAGGTTGCATAAGACTAAAAGCCAACGAAAGAATAGGTCGTTGGAAAAGAACCAAACATAAAGCAATAGCCACGGCTATGGCAACAGAACGAACCATCAACTGCAAGCTACCGCAAAGGTCACGCGCTCCAAGCTTTTGGGAGGTCATGCCGCTGGTGCCCATTCTCAGAAACCCGAAGAGCCAATACATCACATTAAACACCATACCCCCTACGGCAATGGCACCGATATATGCTGCCGAACCAAGATGCCCCACTATTGCCACATCCACAAGTCCAAGCAATGGCACCGTGACATTGCTTACTATTGCCGGGATGGCTATGCGCAAAATACGCCTGTCCTGTATATTCATGCTTATTTTTATTGTTATAAATTTAGAATCAAGCTTAGTATGCTTACACATAACGGCAGCTATATCCATGCAAATCAAGAACAAAAAAAAATCCCGAAGGAAATTATCCAACGGGATTGTTCTTTTTGTGCATCTGCTGGCAATGCGCTTATCGACGCAAACCAAGGGCTTTAACTATCGCACGATAGCGTTCAATGTCGCGGTCGTACAGATAATCAAGCAATGCACGGCGCTTACCTACAAGCATAGTAAGCGACCTAGCTGTTCTATGATCCTTACGGTTCTTCTTAAGGTGTTCCGTCAAATGGGAAATACGGTAGGAGAACAATGCTATCTGGCTCTCTGCTGAACCAGTATCAGAGTTAGACTTCCCGTACTGTCCAAAGATCTCTTGTTTTTTAGCTTGATCTAAATACATTGTTTTGATTTTGTTAAAATTATTATTATGCTTAAAGCGGCTGCAAAGGTAATACTTTTTCTTCGCAATTCCACCAGTTCTATATAATAAATTTATTTTTTAACAATTCTTACTTGTTTATCTGTTTGAAAAGCAAGCGGACTCACCTTCAAAAGCCCACGGGCTTACATCAAAAAGCGCACGGCCATCAAATACGAGTCGCGCGGGCTAACTTTATAGAACGCGCCATATCCGGTAGCCATTGCTGACGAAATCACATTAAAAAGCAGACAGTCTATAAAGAGAAGCGATAACCTACGTTGACGGTAAACACCGAATTTCGGTTCGTACTTCCGCCATACTTGTTCACGTTTGTCAAGCCTATGTTATAGCGTGCATCAAGGATAACGTTCATATATTCGTAAGAGATACCAACCGGAATGGAGAATTCCACCTTCTTAAGCAGTATGTCATTTTCTACTTTATATAAATTTCCACGTTGTATTTCTCCGCTTTGCGTACGCGAAAAAGGTATGTTCGTATATTCCATCTTGCCATTTGTGTTGATACCAAGCTGCGCTCCCACCTTCAAGGCAAGGTTTTTATAAACGTATGCACTAAGCATCACCGGTATGTTGACATAGTCATAGTGTTCTTTCCATTTGCGCACCTCCCGCCAATTCTTGGTGGTTATGTCGTGATATTCGTCAACATCATCATACTTCGTGCCTTGTTGCGAATAATATGCACCAGCCGAAACTGCAAGGATATCCGTAATTTGATATTCAACATCTAAGCCTGCCATCAATCCAGGCTTATAGTTCCGGCTTCCTGCCGGAGCGTTTCCATCACCAGTTTCCAAGTATACAGTCTCTCCAGTTAGAGTGGCAAGTGTAACGCCAAGGCGAGGAATTATCGAGAATGTGCCGGCTTTCGGCTGCGCCACTGCCGTTACTGAAACAACGAGCAAAAAAGCAGATATAAGAGTAATGATCTTTTTCATAAAATGAATGTTTTTATTAGTTTCACATCAATATTTCTTTTGGTGACTGCAAATATAGTTGTTTTATTGTATAAGCAGACAATAATATGCAACAAAACTAAAACACAGACCAACATCCTTGACATTATAAAATAAAAATAGTACCTTTGCATCCATAATTTTTTAAGGTAAATATGCAAGACATTAGAAACATTGCGATTATTGCCCACGTAGACCACGGAAAGACTACATTGGTGGACAAGATGATGTTGGCCGGCAACCTTTTCCGCGACGGAAAAGACCTTAGCGGTCAGGTATTGGATAACAACGATTTGGAACGGGAACGCGGAATTACCATCCTTTCAAAAAACGTTTCAATAAATTGGAAAGGCACAAAAATCAACATTATAGACACTCCAGGACACTCCGATTTCGGTGGAGAGGTGGAGCGTGTGCTCAACATGGCCGACGGTTGCCTGTTGCTCGTTGACGCATTCGAAGGCCCTATGCCACAAACAAGATTCGTATTGCAGAAGGCTCTTCAGATTGGCTTGAAGCCTATCGTTGTTGTCAATAAAGTTGACAAGCCGAACTGCCGCCCGGAAGAAGTATATGAAATGGTGTTCGACCTCATGTTCTCACTTAACGCAACGGAAGACCAGTTAGATTTTCCTGTTGTCTACGGAAGTGCGAAAAACGGATGGATGAGCGAAGACTACAATTCCCCCACTGACAACATCGATTATTTGCTCGACAAGATTGTAGAGATAATACCTGCACCAAAAGTACTTGAGGGAACTCCACAAATGCTCATAACAAGCCTTGACTATTCAAGCTATACTGGACGCATCGCCGTGGGACGAGTTCACCGAGGAGAACTGAAAGACGGAATGAACGTAACCATTGCTCACCGCGACGGCTCTATGGAAAAGACAAAAATCAAGGAGCTTGACACATTCGAGGGCATGGGACACAATAAAACTGGAGAAGTAAAAAGCGGTGACATCTGCGCTGTAATCGGACTTGAAAACTTTGAGATTGGTGATACAATCTGCGACTTTGAAAATCCTGAGCCGCTACCACCAATAGCTATAGACGAGCCTACAATGAGCATGTTGTTCACCATCAACGATTCTCCGTTCTTTGGACGTGAAGGAAAGTTCGTGACTAGCCGTCATATCAACGACCGTTTGAAAAAAGAACTGGAAAAGAATCTTGCGCTACGCGTAAGGCCTTTTGAAGACTCCACCGACAAATGGATTGTCAGCGGTCGAGGCGTGCTTCATCTTTCTGTACTTATCGAAACTATGCGCCGCGAGGGATACGAGCTTCAGGTAGGCCAGCCACAAGTTATCTACAAGGAAATAGACGGAGTTAAATGCGAACCTATTGAGGAAATGACAATCAACGTGCCAGAAGAGTTCGCAAGCAAAATGATCGACATGGTTACTCGTCGCAAAGGCGAGATGACTTCCATGCAGAATCTCGGTGAGCGCGTAGACATTGAGTTCGACATTCCGTCAAGAGGCATAATCGGACTGAGGACAAATGTGCTGACTGCGAGCCAAGGCGAAGCGATAATGGCACACCGATTCAAAGAATACCAACCTTTCAAGGGCGAGATAACACGCCGTCTCAACGGTAGTATGATTGCCATGGAAACAGGTACAGCCTATGCTTATTCTATTGACAAGTTACAGGACCGCGGTAAATTCTTCATCGACCCGGGCGAAGAAGTATACGGTGGCGAGGTTGTAGGAGAACATGTCCATGATAACGACCTTGTTGTCAACGTAACAAAAGCAAAACAGTTGACAAATACACGTGCTAGCGGCTCTGACGACAAGGCACGCATCGTGCCGCGTACTGTTCTTTCGCTTGAGGAAGCACTTGAATACATAAAGGAAGACGAACTTGTGGAAGTTACTCCAAAGAGCATGCGTATGCGCAAGATAATTCTTGACCATCTGGGACGCAAACGCTCAAGCAAGGATTAACGAAACATTTTCACCTTTTAATATAATAAGGCAGAAGTATATATAACAAGACAGACAAACATACACAATCCATAACCCTGACCTGCATGGGAATAAAAACCCGAGTAGGTTAGGGTATTGAAAGAAAAAAAACGTCTGCCTACACATTGTGACACAAAAAACGTTCCAAACAAGTAAAAAACGAGACAAAGAGAAAGGAAATATTACAACAATTCAAGTTTTTTTTACAGAAAAGAATACCGATTGCAGAAATATTACTACCTTTGCAGTAAGCAACAACTTTGTAAGGACGATAAATTAGATTTATTTTAATATAGGTTATGAAAAAGTTATTAACGGTGCTGGCAATCGCCGGCGTTTCCTTGACCTCAATGGCACAGGAAACAGAAGCTACCGAAAAGTACAGCGTAGCGACAAACTCATTCTGGAGCAATTGGTTCGTTCAGGGCGGTGTTCAGTGGACCGCATTCTACTCATCCCTAGAGCATGGCTTTGATACACCCAACAGTCCGTTCAAAAGTTTCCGTTCAAACCCACAGGCTGCAGTAGCTATCGGTAAATGGTTTACACCAGGCCTTGGTCTCCGCACAAAAGTATCAGGAATTTGGGGAAAGTGCAACGGTGACAGCTTCAAGTATTGGAATGCACAGGAACAAGTGCTCTTCAACCTTAGCAACATGCTCTGTGGCTATAACCCTAACCGCGTTTACAACTGTATACCTTTCGCAGGTGCAGGCTTCGCACGCAACATGAACACCGATATGTATGCTATGGGCATGAGTATTGGTTTGCTCAACGAATTCAATGTAAGCAAGCGTATCGCTATCAACCTTGAACTCGGATGGAATCGTATGGAGAACGACTTCTATTCAGAAGGTTACGCAAACAATGGTCCTCGCGGATGGGATTCTCACGACAACTACCTCTATGCAGAAGTTGGACTAACAGTAAACATCGGCAAGACAGGCTGGAACAAAGTTCCTGATGTTGACGCTATCAAGGCTCTGTCTCAGTCACAGATTGATGCACTCAACGCACAGTTGGCTGATTCCAAGGCAGAAAACGATCGTCTGAAGGAAATGTTGGCTAACCAGAAGCCTACAGACACTCACGAATCTATCAAGGAATTCATAACAACTCCTATCTCTGTATTCTTCAACATCAACAAGACAGAAGTTGCAAACCGCAAGGATATCGTAAATGTTGAGGCACTTGCTAAGTATGCTAAGGAGAACAATTCTAAGATTAAGGTTACAGGTTTCGCTGATAGCGCAACAGGTACTCCAGCTATCAACCAGAAGCTCTCTGAAAAGCGTGCAGAAACTGTTAAGCAGGAACTTATCAAACTTGGCGTTGACGCAGACAACATCACAACAGCTGCAGATGGTGGCGTAGATACTCTGTCACCAATATCATTCAACCGCCGTGCAACAGTTCAGATTACAGAGCAGTAATCTAAAAACACTCACAATATTTAAAGAGGATGCGTCAGTTTTGACGCATCCTCTTTTGCTTTAACAATCCCCAATTGACCGGAAAAGCATATTGTTTCTACCTGGATTAAAGTCCTATTTGCCATATTGTAGTTTACAAATTGAAAGAATAACATAAATTAAAATGCTATTTGCAACTATATTGAGTTGAAGTATTTTGTCATTATAAGAAAAAAGGCATAACTTTGCATAAGCTATGCATATAAATGGAGAAAACTTTATTTAGATGGCAAGAAGCCTTACAAAAGCTTTTATGCATATAAGCCAATAAAAATACCAAATACTTATTATTAAAATGACAACCAATACCTTCAAATCCATGCTCAGCATGATTGTATTCGTACTGATTATGCTAAGCACTAAAACGCATGCAGAAACCAAAACCATAACATTGGGCTACTGCAGCAACGAGATTACGTTAAATAGTGAAAGAATAAATCTGGAATATGACTGTCCGATTCAAGCTGCCATCCGCTATACAGCATCGCAAATGGCCGCATATAAAGGCGGAAAGATAACGAAAATCCGTATCGGGGCAGAAAGTGGAATGACGTCAACATGGTGTTGGATACGCCCGTCGCTCAGCCAAGGAGCCGTAACGATGAAGCGACTTGGAACCACTGAGGATGGATGGAATGAAGTAACGCTTGACAAACCATACGAAATTGACGGCAGCGAAATTTATATCGGCTTTAACTGCACACTGCCACAAGGCAAAGACCTCATATACCAAGGCCCAGAGACAAGCGAAGAGAGGAGCTATCTTTACGCAGAAGGCATCGGTTGGGAAACATTCTATGACGGTGCACTACTTATCCAAGCTGTTGTTGAAATTGATGGAGACATCAACACCGACGATATGGGCATAGAATCTTTGCAACTTGGCAGCAAATTCTCGAAAAACGACAACGAACAAATTGTCACCGTAAAGGTTGCCAACTATAGTGACACGGAGAAACCATTCCCTACCCTACACTTGCAGCTTGCCGACATGGAAGAATTGACATTAGATACTGATGAAATGATTCCATCAAATAGCTCAAAAAAAGTTTATAAGTTGTTTACACCGAAAGGACTCTCCGACGGAAAACACTCTCTGCGCATTTGGTTTGAAGAAGATGATGCGGTGAAAGAGAACAATACAGCGGAAACAGACGTATTTATCTATTCAGAAGCATTTAACCGCAACGTACTTTTAGAGCATTTCACCACACTTTCATGTACAAACTGTCCTACTGGAGATAAGATTCTTAGGAAAGCAGTAAACTGCAACGAGAACGTAGCATGGGTTGCCCACCACGTTGGTTTCGGCACCGACGAGCTTACGGTTACACCTTCAGAAAGCATAATGCTAGACCTTCTATATACAGAAGTTGCGCCTATGGCATCTTTTGACAGAACCGTTAACAGTCTCAGCGAAGGCAACCATCCGGCATTCGGAATTGCCTACAACAGCATAAACGATGGCGTGACTATGATAAAGGCTCTGCTAAACAACGCATTAAATGAGCCTGCTTTCGCCATAGTACGCCCTAAAGTTAGCTATGACCAATCGTCAAGAACAATCAATGTTGAAGTGACGGGCGAGCGAAACACCAACATGTATGAGGCAATATATAACACTGGTTGTAATCTTACTGTATATCTCACGGAAGACAACGTGGTGACAAAAGCATATCAAACCGGAGGCACACCAGCAGATACGATACACAATCATGTTCTGCGCAAAGCACTTTCTGCCGACTATGGTGATGCCGTAGAATGGACTGGTAACACATTCAGCAAGAACTACACTTACACTTTGCCTGAAAATTGGAAGCCGGCCGACATGAAAGTCATAGCCTTCTTAAACCGACCCGTCAAAGGAGCAAAAGCAACTGATATCGAAGTTCTAAATACTGGCATTGCTCCTATTACAGAAACAACAGATATTAAAGACGCAACAACTGTTGATGGAATATCAACTGACTATTTCTCTCTTGATGGACAACGCACCAATGCTTCGCTTCTTCAGAAAGGAACAGTATATATCGAACGCATAAAGACGAGCAATGGCGTAGTCTGCAAAAAGTTCATAAAGCAATAGAAAAAGGAACAACAAATATTTTTATCTAAAAAAAGAAACATTCTTAAAAGGAAAAGAATAAAAACGAAATGAAAAAGACCACATTAATTGTTATGACAGCGGCAGCGTTCTGTTGCGTAACAGCTCATGCCCAACAAATGAAAATGTATAAAGGTGTCGCTTTTGACAAGTCTTCACCTAATGCAAAATGGCTTGCGGAAGGAAACCAAGGCACCCTGACAATATACGACGTTGAAAACGACAAAGTATACGAATTGCCTTCAAGCACAAACGACACAGAGATGTACAGTGCAGGATTAGGCAGTAGCATTACAAATAGTGGAAAAATATTCGGCTTCTCCATGACAAAGGATGCTTTCATTTGGGACAACGGAACATTGTCATACACGGCTTTGCCCCAACCCACAGGTGCAGGAACAAGCTTCAACGGGGCACAAAGCGTTACTCCAGACGAGAGCAGAGTGGCTGGAGCGTTGGGGGCAAAAGGCTCATCGCTTTATAGCGACGGCATGATGGCGTATCCTGTAGTTTGGACAAAGCAGGGAGACAATTACGTCATCACCAACTTGCCTTATGATACGAAAGACTTTGCGGGAGCAACACCACAATACATCATCCCTGTTGCCATTTCTGACGACGGAAAAACAATAGCCGGAACATTGAAAAGCGGCAACGGAAAATATACTATCCCCGTTATATATACGGAAGACGCTAACGGCAACTGGACATATAAGTTGGCTGGAAAGACAGAGGTTTATGACGAAAGCCTATTGTCGGAACTGCCCGAACTGCCCGTTGAGCCTAAAGAACCAGACGCAACAAAGTATATGAGCGATGCAGATCTTGCGAGATACAATGCAGCACTAACAGAATATGAAGAGCTTCTGAACATGTACAACAATGGCATCATTGACACATGCCTACCGCACCCGTACCTGGCGACTATATCAGCGACGCCACAAAGAAAGCTGAATATACTGCGGCAGCACAAAAATATGTGACAAAGCATGCAGAATACATTGAAGCATACAAGAAATACGAAACGGCTCTTGACAATATCACCACAGGACGCGTCTTCACACAGAACAACGTTTTCCTTTCACCCAATGGCCGCTATCTTGCAGCCACGATGAAAGACCTCACAAAGTCTATCTCTATACCTGGATACTTTGACCTTGAAGAAGCAGAACCCAGATTTGTAAAATGCACAACAGATGCCTATACAATGCAGGCATGCGGCATTCTTGACGACGGCACATTGTTTGCCTACACTCCCGTGGTGGAACTTACCCGCAACACCTATGTCATAAAGAAAGGAGCAACAGAGCCACAAACATTTTATGACTATCTTAAAGAGCGTAGCACCGAGGCGGCAGAATGGTTGAAAGCCAACAACAGTTACACATGGACAGACGAAGACAATGTTCTGCACACAAACGAAATAGTTTCAGGTAGCGTCCACACAAGTGGAAACGGCAATGTTTTCGTTTCATACTACACGGATTATTACACAGATGCCAACCAAACAAAGAAGACTTATGTTATAGACCTTGCAGCACCTACATCGATAAACGGCTTGAGCAATGAAGAAAACAACAGTAAGCCAGGATTCGCAATAGCAGGCAATACCATTTCTTCTACAGGAAACACGGCAAAAGCTGAAATATTCGACATGAGCGGACGCAAGGTTGGCTGCGCAACAACAGGTAACGCCGCAACAATAACGTCAGCTGGCATTTACATCGTGAAAGCTATTGCTGCAAATGGTGAAGAAACAACCCGTAAAGTCGTAATAAAGTAATTGATTTAATCACAAACATAAAAGTAAAAGTTATGGAAAACCATTACAGAAATGTCATTTCGCTTGCCCTTTTAACGGCAGCAATCGCAAGTCCTCTTGCAATCTCGGCAGAAAAAGTCAGAAATGCCGAGACTTCAGCCACTAACACGGAAGCGAAGCATGCCGTTACTGAAGTTTACGGTAACTTCATGACGGGTGGCAATGAATTTCAGGAAAAGACCGTATCCTTCTATGACAGCCAAAACCGCCTCGTACGCCAAGGAACATACGGCAAAGACGGAATGTTGACAAAGTATTTCAACTACGAGTATAACGCCAATGGCCAACTTGCCAAAAGTTTTACACGCCTTTATAACATCCAATCAAATGGTCTTTATTCCCTAGGAAATGCCACAGACCCTACATACTATATATATAACAGTAAAGGTCAACTCATAACCAAATATGTTTGGGGGGCATATACATATAGCCAGTACAACTATACGTATACTGAAGACGGCAGTTTGAAAACACAAGAATATCTTACAGGAACCCGCAACATGGAACTTACAGATCCAGAGAAGGGTACTTATGAATATACCGACACGGTGTGGACACGCGAAGACATGTATACATATAGCGACTTCGCCGCAAAAGACTGCCCCCAAAAAGTAGTTTACGAGAACCAATATTCCGACCAAAACTATGAGGGAGAAATGACTTACAACGCCAACGGCAAGCTGCTCACGGAGACAGACTACACGGTTTCGGGCGATACAAAGACTTTCAAGAAGTCACAACGCAATGAATATGACGAAAACGGCGACCTGGCTCTAAGCGTACGCCACCAAAGCCAAGCCCTCTACGACGACAGTTACATGACCATAGTAGGCTATGAAACTGTGCCAGTGGACAGTGTTATCTATACGAAAGAAAGCGAAAACCGCACAAAGGAAGTAACCTTCACATACGACTCTTACAACAAGTCTTGGAGCCAGCAACCGTCATACAACGTTACAGAAACGCGAGTGTTCGACGGTGCCAAATATTCTGTTACCGGCTATGTGGAGAAGATGGAAGGTAAAGCCAACACAAACATTTTCCACTTCACCATACCTGCAAAGGAACAAGACGCGAGCGAATATGAAAAGGCTGCAGTTTACGTTTACGACATCTACCGCGACGGTTTGAAAATCTGCCGTTACTACCCACAAGCTACTGAATCAAAGGCTGGCTTTATTGACGAATCAATAGCAAACGGCGACCATGACTACTATGTGCAGACAGTGGAAATTAAAGACAATGCAGAAATTGGCTACAACATTACCGACCTTGCAACTATAGAAAGCTACACTCAACTGCCTGCTCCAACCAATGTTCACGGTGTTTCAAAGCAGTTTACCGGCTCAACCTCATACATGACCTACGCTTGGGATGCTCCTGCATACACAGAAGACATGGGATTCATCGGCTATAACGTTATGACACCGTCTTCTTTCGGTGACGGTTGCGAAAATGCCGAAACGCCCAACATCAAGGAAACAGAATATACATCAGAGATGTTCAACTATTACACGGAGAAAACTCTCTATATACAAGCTGTCTATGCCTTAGGTTATGCCAACAGCGACACTGTAACCATAAAGATGGACGACCTTGACGATTTGGCTTCCGTTCAGAGTATAAAGACAGACAACGGCACTGTATCTTATCTCAACAACATCATCACATTGAGTGATGCTGCCAACATAACTGTTTCCGACATGAGTGGCATAAAGATGGCTGAGGCAAAGAAAGCTAAGTCACTTTCCATCGCCAACCTGCCCCACGGAGCCTATATGATAACAGTAGAAAAAGACGGCAAGCTCGCCGTGCTGAAAGTACGCAAGTAAAGAAGTTACTTGTTTACAACAAAGGCTTTCGCTTAATGCGAAAGCGCGAAGAGAAATAAAATGTGGCATACATGCAATCATCCATTGCAGTATGCCACATTTTTTATGCCGTAGGAAAAGACAAACAAGCCCGCGGGGACAAGATTATAAACAAACGGGCTTATAATCCTTTAGCCACGGGAATAAAAGAATCAGAACATTGAATCGATATCTGTCTGCTTCAGTATGGATATAATCTTCTTTCCGTCTGGAGTATAGTTTACGTTAGACGAGGCAAAAAGTTCGTTCACCAAATCCTCCATTTCTCTGTTTCCCAACACTTGTCCGTATGGCAACGCAGCATTACGCGCCAGTCCGAAAGCAACGGCATGGTTGAGTTCCTCTCCAACAGAAGCAGAATTTTCTGCTGCCAATGCCACGATATCATTAAGCAGATTCACGGGATTAAGTCCCTCTATCCCGGCAGGAACACCGCCAATAGCATAGCTACCGCCCCCGAGATCGCTGAGATCGAAACCCAGCTTTGCCAATTCTGGTATGATGTTCTGCATCACGATACTGTCTGAAGGCGACAGTTGCAGCATCTCCGGGAAGAGAAGTTTCTGAGTAGCACCTGTCTTGTCTTGCATCTGCCTACGGTAATTGTCATAGAGCACGCGTATATGTGCACGATGTTGGTCTATAATCATAAGGCCAGACTTCACCGCAGTCATTATATAGCATCCTTTATATTGGTAGTGAACAGGCGATTTATCTTCCACCACACTTCCGCCGCTAAGAGCAGAGGCTACCGTTCCTGAAGTGCCAACCGCATTGTTTTCACCTGTAGCCATCATATCTTCTGTTCCGAAAAGCATACTCTCGCAAAAGCCACCGTTTGGCAGTCCTACATTCTCGGTAGGTTGTTGTGTTGCACCTTCATACAAATCAGTCCAATTTGACGGCACCGATGGCTGCTGATGCGGGACGCTCTCAAAAGGATTATACGAAGGGTTATAGTTAACCTTAGGCATTTGAAATTCAACACCATTGTCTGTATTGCCGAAGAACACCGGTATATCTGGACGACCTTCCGTATCGAAATCAATAGATGGCACGTCATTAAACTTTCCAAGTGCATTCTTTACGGCAGCCATAAGAATCTGCCATATAGTCTGCTCGTTTTCAAACTTAATCTCTGTCTTCGTGGGGTGGATATTAACGTCAATATCTTCGGCAGGCACATCAAAATACAAGAAATACGGCACTTGTTCGCCTTGAGGTATGAGCCTTTCATATGGCATCATAACAGCTTTGTTGAAGCCAGGATGCTTCATGTATCTGCCGTTAACAAAGAAATATTGGTGGGCATTCTTCTTCTTTGCCGCTTCTGGTTTGCCTACAAATCCGTGGATACGGCAAACTGTTGTATCAACAGAAACGGGCAGAAGACTTTGGTTTAGACGCTTGCCGAAAACGTCTATTATGCGTTGCCGGAAGTTCTCTCCCGTAGCCCGCAAGTTAAGAAGTTCCGTATCATTGCTGCGGAACGTGAAGTGAATTTCTGGATAAACGAGCACAATGCGCTCGAATGCCTGCATAATGTTGTTAAGTTCTGTAGTGTTAGACTTTAGGAACTTACGCCTTGCTGGTACATTATAAAAAAGATTCTGCACAAGGAAATTGCTTCCTTGCGGACAAGCTGCGGGTTCTTGCGAGAGAACCTTGCACCCGGCAATGTTGAGAACCGTTCCTACCTCGTCAGACTGCTGCCGCGACCTTAGCTCCACTTGGGCAACGGCAGCTATTGAAGCCAATGCCTCGCCACGGAAACCCATGGTGTGAAGCGAGAACAAATCGTCGGCCTTACGTATCTTTGACGTGGCGTGGCGTTCAAAGGCAAGGCGCGCATCGGTGTCAGACATGCCCTTGCCGTCGTCTATAACCTGTATTGATGTCTTTCCGGCATCAGTCACTAACACATCAATACGCTTGGCACTTGCATCCACTGCATTCTCCACAAGCTCCTTGATAACCGATGCCGGACGCTGGATAACCTCTCCGGCGGCAATTTGGTTGGCCACGGAGTCTGGAAGCAGTTGTATAATATCGCTCATAATTTGCCTCGTTCTGTTTTCTTTTCCTCTTCAGCGGTTGCTTTAACGTCGCTGCCATCTATGCGTTGTAGCGGCGCCTTGTGTCTTTGAATGTTTTTAAGTTGTGTTCCCTCTTTCTTTGCACGCCATTCGTAAATGTCGTCCTTGTTGAGTGGCCGGATATAGTCGAACCATGTAAAGCCATCAAGTTTGTAGCGCGTTGGAGGAATCTGTGTCATAGGATACCACGTGCCATCAGTCTTTGACGTCCATATTTTGTCCAGTTGCCCCTCGCCCATAAACATGCGCATGGTGTCTGTCTCAAGATATACAAGCCCCATAAGCGTGGAGTCTTTGTCGTCAATGGGATAATAAACGGACTTCACGTTTCCGATTGCCTCCGTCTTACTGATTTTGCCTTCGCTGAAATAAGCATACATGTCTTTAGAGGAAAGTTGATTAAAATGCTCTCCATCATGCATAAGTTCTGCCGTTAGAGCCTGATTTTCTATGTGAGCGCGGTCTATCGTGGAATCTTTCATATAGACATAAATCACTTCGCCGAGCAACTGCCGCTCTCCGCTCCATGCTATCGGGTCGCGATACATTGTCATGCAAGAGTCTAGGGTGTTGTAGACCAGCGAATCGCAAACGGCTTGCACATCGCTTCGATATGCCCGCACGTGGTTATAGCAGTGGGCCACGCGGTAAACAGAATCGGTTTCAATGTTGTACGTTATCATCTTCACCGTATCCGAATGAACATAAAGCGTGTCGCCTTTCGAAAACTCCATCATAACGGGATTGTCTGTAGCAAGAGCAAAGCCTGTCTTTTCGTTATACCACAGATAGTCTCCCGTCAAGGCATTTTTCTTCAGAGTATCTTTATACACCACATTATGGTATCCTTGGCTGATGCCGCGCTTTTCGTCGTAGAAAAGGCTGTCTCCGGTTATTTCCTTCCCCTGGTTTGTCATGGTGGAACGCCCATACAGACGTGCTCTTCCCGTATTGGTATTATAATAGCCGTCTGAGGAATGTATAACGCTCTCTTTGCTTTTGATAACCGACGGACCTACTATGTTTGCAAGCGAAGTTCGAGTATCGTAATGAAGCGTATCTGTTGTAAGCGTAAATTTGGGGTTCTTTAGCGTGACATTATAGTTGAATACAGCCTTGCGTGTTTCGGTATTATATTCGCCCCAATCACTTACAAGTGTATTGTCCTTATCTATCATTTTCCCACCCTCGAAAAAATATCCTATACTGTATAGACGATCGTAGTTAAGGCTATCCGTATAGAGTTTAGTGGCGCGGTGTTTAAGCACAACATTGTGGCGAGCCTCTGCCATTTGGTTGTCACCGTCATAAAAGGCATAGTCGCTAGTTAGCGAAAGGGTATCTCCTTGGCGCATTTTCACATGTCCAAAGGCTTTAAATGAGTTGCTTTCCTGATAGAAATATGCACTATCGCAAGTGAGCCTCGCTCCTTTATGCAGAAAAGCCACATTGCCGTTAACAATCTGAGCCCCGGGCACCATTCCATACTGGTCGAAACGCAACTGGTCGGCATGCTGAAGATACACGCGTTCGTCGGTTTTGGGTCGCAGACGTTTCTTGGATGCTTTTTGGGACTGCACGGCACATAGTCCAAACAGGCATAGAACAACTATGATAAGTGTTCTATGCCCGCCAAGTTCTTTTATGAATTTGCTATTGAAAGTCATCTTCTTGTCATTACGTAGAGGGTTACTTCACCCAACCTTCGTATTCAAAGTTGCAATTTTTGTAGTTGTCATTTATGCGTACATAAGTTGTCTTTATCTTCTTCTGTACCCATTCCTTTATAAAGTCGGCACGGCGCTTGGCCAACACGATATCTTTCATTGCCTGAAAGTCCTCGGTTATGGTAGCACGATGAGCATCAACACGGTTAACCAGTTTGGCTATCACACATACCGTTTTTCCCTTTTGGTTAACCATTTGGAAAGATTTTGATATCTGACCAACCTGCAATGTATCTACTACACGCGCAATCTCTGTTGGTAAATCACGCATGCGGAATTTACTTGTATAGCCGTCTTCCGACTGGTTTGCCATGAGTCCGTTGTTATTCTTGGTATCCTTGTCGTCAGATAGGTATGAAGCTGCAGTTTCAAAGCTAAACTTTCCGTCCCTAATATCGGTGGCGATAGAGTCAAGACGCAGTTCTGAACGTGTAATAGCATCTGCGTCAACCTTAGGAATGCGAAGAATATGACGCACTTTTATCTTGTCGCCTCGTTTGTCGATAAGCTGGATAATATGATAACCATATTCCGTTTCAACAATCTTTGATATCTTTTTGGGATCAGTTAGGTTGAATGCCACCGCAGCAAAGGAAGGGTCAAGCATTCCACGCCCCATGTATTCCTCGAATTCTCCACCTTGACGCGCTGTTCCAGGGTCTTCAGAGTAAAGGCGTGCAAGAGCAGCAAAAGAAGTCTCTCCACGGGTAACGCGATCGGTATACTCACGCAAGTCGTTCTTTATCTTGTTTATTTCTTCTGTTGAAATGCGAGGAGCCTGTGTTATAATCTCAACTTCCACTTCTGTTGGAATAAGCGGAAGACTGTCAGCTGGCAATTTCTCGAAATACTTTCTTACATCGGCAGGCGACACTTTAATGTCTTCCACCAATTTGCTACGCATCTTCTCTATCAACTGATGGTTTTTAAAGTCATCATGCAAGCTCTCGCGCATTTGCTTTACAGTCATTTTTTTCCACTCTTCCAGTTTCTCACGACTTCCGGCATTATTTATCCAATAGTTTATCTGCTGGTCAACGCTCTTGGATATCTCAGACTCGGTAACCTCAATACTGTCGAGGGCTGCTTGATGCAAGAACAATTTCTGTACCGCCAACTGCTCGGGAATGATACAGTCGGGATCTCCATTCCATTTCATCCCTTCCATCTCACCTTGAAGACGCATTGCTTCTACGTCGGATTTCAAGATTGCTTCATCACCTACCACCCAAACAACTTGGTCAATAATGCTACCCTCTGTCATGGGTTGGTCGTCAAACTGCTTTGGGTTTGCCGTAGCCGCGGTATCAGTTACGGCTGCCGAATGTCCTGCCACGCCTATACTACGCCCTACTTCACCGCTTGCGGCAACGATGATGCACGACAATGCAATGGCGCATAGAATTGTCTTAAATTTGTATTTCATCTGTTTCTTTCGTTTTCTTTTGCTATTCCTGCTTCGCTTCCTAACCGTATGCCAATTCTCTACCAGGACAATTAGTCCAATAAAGGAAATAAAGATAATGCAAGCCGAATGCAACGAAAACTTATTTCAATTGCCGAGACGAAGCTTATATTATGCAAAGGTACGTAGTTATCATTGAAACACAAAGTTTTTTTTACTAACCTTTGTGAAAACCCAATGGTATAATGCAATGATTATTACTCTTTATCGACAATTTGTGAGAACAGAATACAAGTAATGCTGCATGTCTGACTAAGAAAGTCTTAACTGCAAAAAAAATAACACCTCACAAAAGAAGCTTTTACACTAAGACAATATTAAATAAAGAAATCGCCAATTTCTCTTTTTACCACATAATTACAATGGCATTCGGGAAATTGGCGATTATATTCAAATTACCTATAAACGATATAGGTATTTACTATTTTTCTTCGTGCTTGTTGACTGTTGCAAGAACCTCGTTGTTTACTGAAAAAGTATATTTCTTTCGCAACTCTGCGACCCACTGCTTTTCCAACTGATTCTGATAGTCTGCAGTAACAAGACCTTTCACATCCTTGTATTCCTCGGGGCCTTTCTTTAGCAACTTTCCGTAAACTGCATCTATTGGATAATCCTTCAATTGCTGAACCGTTGTGTCCTTTTTAAACACCATCTTGTCAATGAAAGCATTGTCACCTTCTTTAAAAATACCTTTTTCTACTCTAATACGTATAACTGTATCATTATTGAAAGTACTGCGCAGTTTGTCTGCCCATTGGTCAAAGGCTAATCCCTTTACACTATTCTTTACGGCATCTACATCTGCTTCATTCTTTACGTGGTATACCATTCCCTTATAGCGTAGAGTACTCCAGCTATAATCTTTCTTGTGCTTCTTAAAATAAGCAATAAGTCCGGCCTCGTCTTTTGCAGCCTTATCCCAAACATTTTGGTTGCTTATCTCAAAGAGCATCAAACCATCATGATATTCACGAATAAGATTCTTCAAATCGTTGTCTTTGGCCGTAAGTTCTTCTGTGCGTTGGTCAAGCACATCTTCTGTAGTCAACTTTCCAGCAGAAGCAGCAACGACACGTTGTATACTGTCATTGGCCACCTTCATGCGAACATTTCGCGATTCAAGGAAACGAACAATATTTGTCTTAAGTGAATCAAAAGGTTCAAGTTGCTTTCGCTCTTTCATATATATAATATGATAGCCAACCGCAGAAAGCACAGGCTTAGACATTTCGCCTACTTTCAACGCAAAAGCAGCATTTTCAAACTCAGGCAAAGTCTGACCAGGAGATAGCCACTGAAGATCACCACCACGACGTGAAGAACCAGGATCCTGAGAATACTTGGTTGCCATGTCGGCAAAAGCTTTGTCAAAAGCAGTGAAATCAGGTGTTGTCTTAACGTCATGTGCCACGGCAACTTTCTTACCCTTCTTCGTCTTGCCTACAGCAGGTGCTACCACTTGAGCTTTGGGAAGTTGGGCCTGAAGAACATTATATATTGAATCTGCACGTTGTTCTGCCTCCTTTTTCTGGGCATCCGTAGCGTCTTGCGAGAGGTAGAGAAGAATATGGGCCGTGTGTACCAACCCTTTATCACCGATACGGGTTTTCGTATCATTGTAGACTTTAAGAGCCTCTGCCTCAATGTCTTTATCGGCAACAAAGCTTGGACGTATCTGCTGATCTCGATACTGAAGAAACTCTTTCTTAAATGAGCTAAGCGTATCTATCTTGGCATCATAAGCGGCAGCGACCTTCAGTTTATAATTTATGAAGAGATCAACGTATTCACTAACCGTTTTTTTGTCTATTACGCCCTCTGAGTTGTTCTTATTATAGGAATATTCAAATTCAGAACGCAACACAGGCTGCCCGTTAATTGTCATAATAACGGGGTCAACCTGCTGCGCCTGTACAGTCATACTACCAAATAGCATGACAGCGAGCATTGACTTGAATTTCATTATCTTTTTCTAATGTTTGCTATGTATTTATATTACAGACAGAAAAAGCCGTCTACTCAACTTTATTCATGACGTGAATAATTCGGAGCTTCACTAGTTATGGAAATGTCATGTGGGTGGCTCTCAAGCACTCCTGCATTTGTTATGCGCACAAACTTTGCAGAATGAAGATCAACAATATTATGCGCACCACAATATCCCATACCTGAACGAAGACCACCTACAAGTTGATAAACAACTTCTTGAAGAGTCCCCTTGTAAGGAACGCGTCCTGCGATACCTTCAGGAACGAGTTTTTTAACGTCTTTTGTACCTGCTTGGAAATAACGGTCTTTGGAGCCATTCTCCATAGCCTCCAAACTTCCCATTCCGCGATAGCTCTTAAACTTTCGTCCGTTGAATATAATTGTATCACCGGGACTTTCTTCAGTTCCTGCAACGAGAGAACCTATCATAACTGAATATCCACCTGCTGCCAAAGCCTTGACTACATCACCAGAATAGCGCAAACCACCATCGGCAATCAATGGAACACCAGTCCCTTCAAGAGCACTTGCCACATCGTAAACAGCGCTTAACTGAGGCACTCCAACACCAGCAACAACACGTGTCGTACATATTGAGCCAGGACCTATGCCCACCTTTATAGCATCAGCGCCATTGTCAACCAACATTTTGGCTGCTGCACCAGTAGCAACGTTACCTACAACAATATCTACATTGGGGAATGATTTCTTAGCTTCAACGAGCTTTTCAATAACATACTTGGAATGTCCGTGAGCAGTGTCAATAACAATTGCGTCAGCACCTGCATTAACAAGAGCCTGCATACGATCAAGAGTATCAACCGTTACACCTACTCCGGCAGCCACGCGTAGACGTCCCTTGTCATCCTTGCATGCCATAGGCTTGTCTTTTGCCTTTGTTATGTCCTTATATGTAATAAGACCAACAAGATGATTATCGTTGTCTACAACAGGAAGCTTTTCTATCTTATTTTCCTGAAGAATTTGCGCTGCAGCGGCTAGATCCGTCTTAATGTGTGTGGTTACAAGATTCTCTGAGGTCATAACCTCATCAATCTTCCTCTCAAGATTACGTTCAAAACGAAGGTCTCGATTGGTTACTATACCTACTAAATGATTGCTTTCGTCAACAACAGGTATACCACCAATATGGTATTCCGCCATCATGTCAAGAGCTTCGCTCACAGTAGAGCCACGACGTATTGTCACCGGGTCGTAAATCATTCCGTTTTCAGCACGTTTTACGATTGCCACTTGCCTAGCCTGTTCTTCTATGCTCATGTTTTTATGAATAACACCGATTCCTCCTTCACGAGCAATGGCGATTGCCATAGCCGATTCCGTTACGGTATCCATTGCGGCCGTAACGAATGGGATATTCAAATCGATGTTACGTGAGAACTTGGTTTTCAACTCTACTGTTCGTGGCAGTACTTCTGAATAAGCAGGGATAAGGAGGACGTCGTCGAATGTCAGACCGTCCATTACAATTCTATCTGCAACAAATGATGACATAATTATTGAAAAAAATTTATTGCGTGCAAATTTACTGTTTTTTTTTTACTTGCTAAACATTTTTCCACACATTTCTTTATACGTTAACGGCATTTAACCCATCATGCAAAAGGGCAGATTTTTTGGAACCTTGCCTCACTATAAGAAATCAATTCGCCATATCTGAGAAAAACTTAATCCGAACGAGGCGAACCTCATCTTCAGAATAATCTGCGCCCAATTCCTCTAAAGCTGCATCTAAGTCGTCCGTCTCGCTATCCTTGAAATAATCATATATGTCATCAATATGATCTTCATCCATGACATCTTCAAGAAAATAGTCAATATTAAGTTTCGTACCACTATATACTATGGCTTCTATTTCCGCCAACAAATCTTCAAAGTCAATATTCTGAGCCTCTGCAATATCATCAAGCGCAATTTTACGATCAATACTTTGTATTATCTTTACTTTCAATATTGATTTTTTCGGAACGGTACGTATACGTAAATCTTCAGGACGCTCTATTTCATTATCTTCGCAATGTTTTTTTATTAAATCAACAAAGTCTTTTCCATAACGATGTGCTTTCCCTACACCAACTCCCTGTATATTCATCAGTTCCTCAAGCGTTATGGGATAGACTGTTGCCATCTGCTCAAGAGATACGTCTTGAAAGATTATATATGGGGGCAATCCCAACTTTCTACTCTTTTGCTTTCTCAAATCAAGAAGCATGTCATATAGTTGAGGATCAAGAACTCCTGTATGGCGTTCAAAAGCATCATCATCATCATCGACCTTAAATTCCGTGTCTTTTACGACCATAAATGGTTGAGGATTCTTAATAAATGCCCTTCCCGAAGATGTTATTTTAATCACTCCATAGTTTTCCACATCCCTTTTCAAATAGCCCGCAATAATAGCCTGCCGAATAACAGGATTCCATATTTTAGGATCACAGCCTTCTCCATCGCCAAATTCTTCCAACAAGTCATGTTTGTGATCACGTATATCATCGGTATCACGCCCTTTTACAAAGTCTATCAAATAATCAGACTTAAACGATTCTTTGATGGCAACTACAGACTTAAGTATAGCTATAAGCTCTTTTGTTGCTTCAATCTTTACCTTTGGATGCAAGCAATTGTCACAATTTCCACAATTATCTTGAGGATAATTCTCTCCGAAATAATGCATTAACATTTTCCGTCGACATACGGAAGATTCGGCATAAGCTGCAGTCTCCTGCAATAGCTGACGCCCTATTTCCTGCTCTGCAACAGGTTTACCTTCCATAAACTTTTCCAATTTACGCAAATCCTTATAGGAGTAATAAGCAATACATTGTCCTTCTCCGCCATCACGACCTGCACGACCTGTTTCTTGATAATATCCTTCAAGGCTCTTGGGTATGTCGTAGTGTATGACGAATCTAACATCAGGCTTATCTATTCCCATACCAAAAGCGATCGTTGCTACTATCACATCTATTTTTTCCATCAGGAAATCATCCTGCGTCTTGGAACGTGTTGCTGCATCAAAGCCGGCATGATATGCACTTGCCTGTATATTGTTAGCGCGAAGTACTGCAGTAAGCTCCTCAACATTCTTCCGCGACAGGCAATATATTATACCACTCTTACCTGCATTTTGGCGTATAAAGCGCACGATATCCCTATCAATATCTTTCGTTTTCTGCCTCACCTCATAGTAAAGGTTCGGACGGTTAAACGAGCTTTTGAATTCGGTAGCATCCTGAATACCAAGGCTTTTCTTTATATCAGTCCGAACTTTATCCGTAGCCGTAGCAGTAAGAGCAATGACAGGGGCATTGCCTATGTGATTTATAATTGGCCTTATACGACGATATTCAGGGCGGAAATCATGCCCCCATTCCGAAATACAATGAGCCTCATCTATCGCATAAAATGAAATCTTCACTGTTTTCAAAAACTCAACGTATTCATCCTTCGTTAATGACTCGGGAGCTACATAGAGTAGTTTTGTCAATCCACTCTTAATGTCATTTTTTACCTGATCAATAGAAGCTTTATTCAGGGAAGAGTTTAGGTAGTGAGCCACACCAACCTCCTCGCTCATACCATTTATCACATCAACTTGATTTTTCATCAAAGCGATGAGTGGCGAAACAACGATTGCCGTACCATCCATAATGAGCGACGGCAACTGGTAACACAGAGACTTTCCTCCTCCTGTCGGCATAAGCACAAAAGTATCTTTACCGTCAAGCACGTTACGGATAATCTTTTCTTGGTCACCCTTAAAGCTAGTGAAACCGAAGTACTGCTTCAGTTTTGCCGTAAGATTAACATCGTTGGTCATATTGGTAGGTTTTCATTGTTTCAGTATCACAACCAGTTCAGGCTGTTTCTAGTTTCTGAAGATGCGTTTTGTCCAGTTGAGACTTGGCATAATCCAAAGTAACGTTGAATTCTTTGACCTGTTTTGAAGGAATATCAAACATGGCATCCATCATTACACTTTCCACAATAGAGCGCAAGCCGCGCGCCCCGAGTTTGTATTCCATCGCCTTATCCACAACAAAGTCAAGAACTTCATCATCAAAAGTCAATTTTACGCCATCTATTTCAAACAGTTTGACATACTGCTTTATTATTGAGTTTTTCGGTTCAACAAGTATAGAACGGAGAGCTTTACGATCAAGCGGATTAAGATACGTCAAAACCGGCAAACGTCCGATTATTTCAGGAATCAAGCCAAAAGATTTCAGATCTTGCGGCTGTATGTATTTCATCATATCCTTCTTGTCTATCTTTCTAACGTTCTGAACGGAGTTGTATCCAACCACGTGGGTATTCAGTCTTTGGGCTATTTTACGTTCTATGCCATCGAAAGCGCCACCACATATGAACAAGATATTCTTTGTATCCACATGCACATAATCTTGATCTGGATGCTTGCGTCCTCCCTTTGGTGGCACGTTAACAATAGAACCTTCCAAAAGTTTCAACAAGCTCTGCTGCACGCCTTCACCACTAACATCACGTGTTATAGAAGGGTTATCGCTCTTTCTTGCAATCTTATCCACCTCATCTATAAACACTATACCGCGTTCCGCCGCATCCACATCGTAGTCGGCAACTTGCAGAAGACGGCTCAAGATACTCTCTACGTCTTCACCTACATATCCTGCCTCAGTAAACACCGTAGCATCAACTATGGTAAAAGGTACCTCAAGCAACTTTGCTATAGTTCGAGCCAAAAGAGTTTTGCCAGTTCCTGTGCTCCCCACCATAATAATATTGCTCTTTTCTATCTCCACATCATTGTCGTTTTCCAAATGTTGCTGCAACCTTTTATAGTGGTTGTATACAGAAACGGATAGATAACGCTTTGCCTCATCTTGACCTATTACGTATTTGTCAAGATATTCTTTAATCTCATGTGGCGTAGGTACTTTTTTAATATTGAAGTCCGATGTATTTTTCTTTACCTCCCTCTTATCAAGCACACCGCTTGTCTCAAGAATTTCATAAGCCTGAACAATACATTCGGAACATATATGTCCATGAAGACCGGAAATAAGCATTCTATCTGGTCCGTCAGGACGACCACAAAAGTCACAACAGTCTGTTCTCTTGTTTGCCATTTATATTCTTATTTTTTTGTGAGCACGGTATCAATCATACCATATTCCTTAGCCTCTTCAGCCGTCATCCAATAGTTACGATCAGAATCGTTCCATACTTTTTCAAATGGAGTATGGGAATGCTCGGATATTATCGTATACAGTTCTTTCTTAAACTTCATAATTTCCTTAGCCTCAATTTCTATATCTGAGGCCTGGCCTTGCACTCCTCCAAGCGGCTGATGTATCATCACCCTACTATGTGGCAATGCTGAGCGTTTGCCTTCCGCACCGGAAACCAAAAGTACTGCCGCCATAGAAGCCGCCATACCAATACATATTGTAGAAACGTCGCTGGAGATAAATTGCATCGTGTCGTATATACCAAGACCCGCTGTCACGCTTCCACCAGGACTATTAAGGTATATAGATATATCCTTACCCGGGTCAACAGAATCCAAATACAGAAGTTGCGCCTGCAATGTATTTGCTGTATAGTCATTAACCTCTGTTCCGAGGAAAATAATACGGTCCATCATCAAGCGCGAGAACACGTCCATCTGCGTAACATTAAGTTGACGCTCTTCCAAAATATACGGATTCATATACTGAGCTTGAGCTTTCATAACATCATCAAGCACCATTCCGTTCATACCAAGATGCCCTGTGGCATACTTTCTAAAGTCGTTATTCATAAAATGCATAATATTCTGTTTCAAGATGCGGAACACAACATTTTCGCTTCTCTATATATAGACAACAAAAAGAGGTTATCCGCTTTTCTGTTATACAAAGATAATAAAAAATGCGGATAACCTCTATACTTGATAGGGTTTTTCTTTAAAAATAAATTTATTCGCCCTGCATCATCTTATTAAAGTCATCAAGAGCAACTTCTTTATGGTTGAGTGTAACAACCTCTTTAAGTGCAGCAGTAAGTTTACGATCAATACTGCGATCTACAAGAGCATCAATATACTCTTTCTTCTTCAGCATATCGTTAGCATAGTTCTCAATATATTCTTCAGGAATATTTGTCATACCATACTGAGCGAATTGTGCACGAGCAGCCTCTTTTGCCGATTCCTTAACGTCATTATCGTCAACCTTGATTGAGTTAGCTTCAACAAGCTTCTCGCGGATAAGATGCCAAGTAAGTTCCTTTATACTCTGCTCATAATTGTCTTCAACAAATTTTTCGCCCTTGTCTTTGTTCTGCGACAACATAAAACGCTTTAGTAAAGCATCAGGGAATGTAAGAGTTCCTACCTTTGCCTCTACATATTTACGCATATCAACAAGGAACTTATAATCGCCATCGTTTACCAACTGAGCCTTGAGACCATCGGCAATCTTAGAACGGAAGTCTGCCTCATCAGCAACTTCTCCCTGTCCATAGACGCTGTCAAACAACTCTTGATTAACCTCTGCCTTTGTAAAGCGTGAGATTTCTGTAATCTGATAGCTAAAGTCTGCAGTAACGTTTGCAGCTTCTTCTTTTGAGATCTTAAGCAAAGACGAAACTTCTACATCACTCTCCGGATAAGCCTTCTTGGGGTTAAAGGTTATAATATCACCAAGTTTTGCAGTTTCAAAGAGTTTTTTCTGATCGCCAACCTTGATATATTCAGGCATAAGAACTGCACCTTCAACGGTTATTCCGCCTTCCTTTGTATTGCCGTTCTCATCAAGTTCGCGAAGATCACCCTTCAGCATATCGTTAGCTTGATACTCCTCTACTTTATCATAGTGGCCGGCACGTGAAGCGAACATATCTATTTGACGATTAACCAACTCATCGTCAACCTTTATTGTATAATAGTCAAGAGTGTCGTCAGCAGAAAGCGTTGCTTCAAACTCTGGTGCTATAGCGACATCAAACTTAAACACATAGGGAGCATCCTGCTTCAAGTCTACGAGTTCCTGTCCCTCATTAGACATCGGCTCACCCAGCATCTTTATCTTATTGTCATTAATATACTTGTAAAGCTCTTCACCGATAAGCTTGTTTATTTCTTCTGCCTTAACAGCCTCACCGTACTGTTTCTTTATCAAGCCCATTGGCACCATTCCTGGACGGAAACCTGGCTGAACGGCTTTTTTACGATAGTCTTTCAGGGTCTTCTCAACTCTGCCCTGGAAATCTTCAGTCTCCACGGTCAAGGTCAACAATCCGTTGAGCTTGTCAGGATTCTCAAATGAAATCTTCATTGTCTGTTTCTATATTATTATATTATTGTTTTATTCTCTTTCTTTACGTTTAATACTTGCCGTACTTGCATCTTTTTATAGACACACAATTCTTTGTCCCTTTTCATCTACGGGAAACAATTGTTACTGGCATAGTAAAAGGGCTTTAGGCGTGCAAAATTAAATAATTAAGGTGTAAAGACCTAAAGTTTTTATTTTTTTAACTACTCTCTGCGGGCGCGCTTTCTTTCGTCTACATCTTGGAAGTTCTTTTTGCGCAGCTCAAAATCTGCACCTAAGTATTTTTCCCTCACGATATCATTCTCTGCCAGTTCCTCAGGACTGCCTTGGAACAGTATGCGCCCTTCAAACAAGAGGTAAGCTCTATCCGTTATGGTAAGCGTTTCCTGCACATTGTGGTCAGTTATCAAAATACCGATATTTCTATATTTTAATTGCCACACCACATGCTGTATGTCTTCAACCGCAATAGGGTCAACGCCGGCAAAAGGTTCGTCAAGCATAATGAACTTCGGATCAATTGCAAGGCAACGCGCTATCTCCGTTCGGCGACGTTCTCCTCCGGAAAGGCGGTCTCCTAGATTCTTGCGGACCTTATGTAAGTCAAATTCGTCAATTAGCGTTTCAAGCTTTGCCAATTGTTCCTTGTGCGAAAGTTTCGTCATCTCAAGCACCGCCATAATATTGTCTTCAACACTTAACTTGCGGAAAACACTTGCCTCCTGTGGCAAATATCCAACGCCTGCACGTGCACGCTTGTATACCGGATAACTAGTAATATCTTTGTCATCAAGATAAATATGACCGGCATTTGGCACGATGAGTCCCGTAGTCATATAAAACGACGTGGTTTTTCCAGCCCCATTCGGGCCGAGCAAACCAACGATTTCGCCTTGACGTACATTTATCGAAACGTTGTTGACAACAGTACGTTTGCCATATTGTTTCACCAATCCTTCGGTACGCAACACCATACCTTCACCATTTTGAACGGCATTATGCGCTTGTATGTTTTCGCTCATATATATTTAGGTGTATCCACTAAACAGATTTGCATATCAAATACATTCCGCTCCTTGGATTTTCACACTGTATTTAATCAAATTACATTTCGCTTGCGAAATTACACAAAAATTGCCATACTGCAAAATAGCCATGCAATTTCAAATCATATATTGAAATTTGTTTTTACATCAATACTTGCATATATCATTTTCTTTTGCGACTTTTGTATTAAAATTATGCGCATACATTTCAATATCAACATCTGAAAAGCAGTTAAATTACTGGCTTTGAAAATTCTACAAACTGAAATAAAAGAAACTATGATTGGAACAATAGTAAATACCGGTGCTATAATAATAGGCACAATATTTGGAGCATTGCTCCACAAAGGGATAAAGGAAAAATACAAAAGCGTACTTTATAATGGTCTGGGGTTGGCATCACTCGCAATCGGCTTGAACGCATCGATATCCAACATGAGCAAAAGCGAATATCCCATCCTTTTTATTCTCTCCATTGCCATTGGGGGCGTTATCGGCACGGGGCTTGACCTTGACGGACGGTTTCGGAGGATTATTGACAAGCGCACGAAAGGAAATAATTCTCAGACTCCACTTGCCACGGGGCTAACAACAGCCATCCTGTTATACTGCATCGGACCATTATCTATGCTTGGACCCGTGGTAAGCGCACTTAAAGGCGACAACACACTGCTTTTCACAAATGCCACACTTGACATCGTTTCGGCATGCGTCTTCGGCTCAACATACGGCATAGGAATGCTCCTCGCAGCTCCAATCCTATTTGCTTGGCAAGGGTTATTCTACTGCGTAACAATGTTGTCAAGCAATGCCATAAGCGATGCACTTATGTCTGAATTACTGATTGTTGGCGGCTTACTCATAACTGCGAGTGGACTATCACTTCTTAACTTAAAAGACTGCAAAGCGCTCAATCTGCTACCGTCACTACTTGTGCCGGTTGTATGGTTTTCAGCAAGGCATTTCTTTGCATAAACCCCCACGCGCAAAACATTTTGTCCCCACGGGCAAACAACATTAAGCGCGCGGGCTTCGCAACACGACCCGCAACACTTACGAAATTACACACACAATATTCACAAATAAATGCAACTCAAAAGAACAATATGGTTATAGATTTTGAAAAAATTGCCCAAAGCAGCATTTTCGGGTTCAAAGGCGGGAACGGTGAACTTCTCTCAAGGAACTTCTCAGATGAGAAAATAAAAATCATGTATTCCACACTGCGTCCTGGCGCATCAACCGGCTTACACACCCACGAAGGGAACTCTGAGGTTATCTTTGTTATAAGCGGTACAGCTACTTTCCACTACGACGGAGAAACAGAACAAGTGCAGGCAGGCCAAGTACACTATTGTCCTATCGGCCATTCCCACTACATGGAAAACCTTACCGACCACGATCTCGTTTATTTCGCCATTGTGCCTGAACACCATTAGGCTAAGTAAGGAACTTTATATTCTTAAGTGATATGAAGAATGTATTTTATAAATTCATTCTTAAGCCCTTATGTTTGTTCCAAAAGCTTTATCACTTCAAGGTCGGCCGGAAGCCATTTCACAGAATGAAGTTCCGAAACAGTGAGCCAGCGTGCAGCCTCATGCTCAAGAAGCGTAAGACTGCCGCTAGCAATCCCACAACGAAAACAATGCATCGTTAGGTGAAAATCAGGATAATCATAGTCTACCGTTATCAACCTGTCGCCTATGATTATTTCTGTGGCTAACTCTTCACGTATCTCTCGCTGCAAAGCCTGCTCGGGAGTTTCATCATGTTCTATCTTCCCTCCAGGAAATTCCCACCAATCTTTCCATTCTCCATACCCACGCTGCGTAGCAAATATTTTGTTTCCATCCATAATGACTGCCGCAACGACGGATATTTTTTTCTTTTTGTCCATAAGAAAACTTAAATAACGTATACTCTATTATATTGCTTTCGCTGCCTCAAGAATAAACCCAGGAATACTATTCCGCATAGTCCACACAACATTCATCGGACACTCGCCATGACTACTGCAATAGTCCATAAATCCAAGACAATAATAGCCATTTGTATTGCCGTATTCATCTTGCTTAGAATCGCGAACAAAGAGCAAGTATTTCCAACCATTGGTTTTTTGACCCGTAATACGCAATCCTTCCTCACTGTCATGGCGAACCTTGTTCATCGACTGCCAATGAAACTGCTCAGGTGATATAGCATAGTCTTCATAAAGTGTGCTAGGCGAATAATCCTTGTCCGACTTGTTCAGCGTTACAAAAACCATGGCAAACTTGCGTTCCATATTATATTGTGTTCCAAATACCTGCCAACGCCCTAGCTTATTCTCAAGCAAAAGGTGCACTTCATCAGCAGAATAATTGCCGTAAAGTTCAATTTCCGCATCATCATCAACTTTTATCCAGCGAGTTGTCTGCACCAATTGTGTAAGTCGAAGCGACATCAAAAAACGTAGTTCCTCCATAAACCACTTCATCCCCGCTACAGAAGAAACGGCTTCCTGTATACTTGCAAAATTCAAGCCATAGGTTTTGTTCACTTTCTGTATATCATTCATCCAAACTGTATAATAGAACAATTGCAGAAACTTACGCTCACGGCGAGAAGGATTTGGCATTTGCTTCATACCTTTGCTTATCAAAGCATCTAAAAATTTCAGATATTGGTAGCTATTCGTATGATATAGTCTTGCTAAACCGCCTTCAAGGAGTTTTATATATTTACTTTTCTCATCAAATCCCTCGACTGCGATACCTGCCTGAACCTTTAATCTCGCCCAAGAACCGGGTGTTTTATAAACTAGGCGCCAATCTATATTGAAATTATTTATGAAATTCTCATAAGTAAGTTCCTGACCTGTATTCTGAGAGAACAATCGACACTCTCTTCTGAGACGGGTTAGATTAAAAATAGCCTCATGAATATTTTTCAAAATATATTCTTGAGCCTGTTTTTCCATCGTTATAGAACAACCGCGTGGCAGGAAGGTAAACCCGTTTCTTATCTCTTTCTCTATACCGCACGTGCTACGGCCTATCAAGGCACGGAAGCGACTTTCATAGTTGTAGGATTTGTTTGCCTGAGCCACAAAGTCTAGAACCGTAAGACAGGTCTTCCCGTCTGCAAGACGAAGTCCACGTCCTAATTGTTGCAAGAAAATGGTTAACGACTCTGTCGGACGCAAAAACAATACCGTATCAATTTCTGGTATATCAACACCTTCATTCAAGATATCAGCAACACATAGGTAGTTAATTTCGCCACGTGCCAACATCATTGAAGCCCTATCAATATCAGCAGAATTACGCGATGTTACAGCCATTGACCTGTAGCCATTTTTATGGAACATGGTATCCATATATACGGCATGCTCTATGCTACAACAAAAACACACGGCTTTGCAGTCGAAAGGGTCATTCACATAGTTATCGAGCGCCTTTTGAATCAATCCGAAACGTTGAGAATTATTATTGTATGCCCTGTTAAGTTCTGCCGTATCATATTTATCGCCACAGCAAGCCATGCGGCTCAAGTCTACACTGTCGTCGGTTACACAAAAATAATCAAAGGGAGATAGAAGTTGTTGATTGAGAGCCTCCTGTAAACGTATTTCTGCAGCAAAGCGATCGTTGAAGTCTGGTTTTATTTCCTTTCCGTCCATACGTTCCGGAGTTGCAGTAAGACCAATAAAGACCTTCGGCTTCATACGTGAAAATATCTCCCGATAACTTCCGGATGCACTATGATGCACCTCGTCAATTACTACATAATCATAGAAATCTGTCCCCATTCGTTCGAAAATATCCCAATTATTATTCAAAGTCTGAATGGTGACAAACAATCTTTCGAGATTTCCCCGTGAGCTAGGCGCAATTCGTCCGGTCCATATTTCACCGAAATTTCCATCCACCATTACTGAACGATAGGTACTCCGGGCCTGCTTTAATATTTTTTCCCTATGGGCTACGAACAACAAGCGTGCCTGTCTACCATAGTCTTTAATGATTTTTTTATTAAAATCTTTATAATCAAAAGCACTGATTGCCGTCTTTCCCGTTCCAGTAGCTGCAATGATAAGGTTTTTATAACTATGCATCATCTCGCGCTCAAACTGCAGCTTCTCGAGCACTTTTATCTGATGTGTCTTGCGTTCAAAGCGTGTTACATATTCAATATCACCTTGTTGACAACCAGAATATTTATGGCGTTCTTTCCATATTGCGTCTTCAAAACGCTTAAGTGCCTCTTCCGTATCAATGGGTTCAAAGTCGTCACTATTCCAATAACTGTCAAATGTCGCTTTAGTCTTGCCTATTATATGCGGATTTTCCACACTCGTAACACGCATGTTCCATTCCAGTCCTTTCGTTAAAGCAGAGCGACTAATATTACTTGACCCAATATAGGCCGTATCAAAGTTCGTCTTACGCGTAAAAATGTAAGACTTGGCATGAAGACGCTCCTGTCTAGTATTAAATGACGCACGAATTTCTACATTTCCAATTTCACGGAGTTGGAATATCATGCGCACGGCCTTTGGATCAGTCGCGCCCATATATGTGGTGGTCATAACTCTTAAGCGCGTGTCTGGCCGTTGCACGAAATTTCTCAAATCGTCAATAAGCAAACGTAACCCCTCAAATTTAATGAACGACACAACAAGGTCTATTTCATCAGACGTCTGAATATCGCGTCGTACTTCATCATCCATAGAAATGTCGTTGCCGCCAGTAAACAAACTACTCACTCTATAACCACTAACAGGATGGTTCTTTGATTTTTCTTCCACCTGTGCTTCTGTCTGACCAACCCTGTTATATATACCACGAAGAAACACCTGCTTATTGTCTTCGGAAAGCAAATCGGAATATGTTTCAATACCTTCTGCATTCCATTCCTTCTCTATATATTTCAGTATGCTGTTTACCACTTCCACTTGCGCAGATATTGTATCTATTGAATCCTTACGGCGAAAATGAGTCTTCAGTATATCAGAAACAATTCCCGTAAGATATTCTGCCAGCATCTTATATGATTCTGCACTATCGATTCTCTCTGTTTTAACAAGGTAGTCTGAAGACGGAAGCTTTTGCAACTTCTCTTGAATCGCCTGAGAGATAAGCGTTTCATAAGCCCCCGGGTTTATTATTATGTTTGCCATTTATCGGTATATATTCTGTGTTACAAACTAAATGCAATCTACATGCATACAAAATTAACAAAATAAACAATCCCCCCATAATTACGGCATAACATTTATAAGTACCGTGCGGAATTATCAAGAGATTGCATACTTCTCACTTGCCGGAAACGCACTCTGCATTAATCAAGAAGCGAAGAATAAAAAATCCCAACCACTTATATTAAAGCAGTTGGGACTTCTCTCGGTGCGCCTGATAGGATTGCAGTTCTTATTCCTAACGATTGCACTTGTAATTCAAAACTGTATGATAATCAGTTTGTTAAACCCTATAATAGTTTCAAGTTTCATCACAGAATATCATTAATTTGTATTCTCGGTTGACAGTTTTAACAGTTCCTGTCAACCATGTTATTTTTGCTAATTTTACCGACAGGTTAAAGTTCGGCATTAAATTCTGGGTGAAACTGCGCCTTTGCGAAGGTACAAAAATCTCTCAAAAAAAGAAACTTATAGCCGTAATTTTGCCGCAAAATTTTAAAAGGTAGAATATGGCAACAATAAATTATGAATTGAGTAAAAAGAAAAGAGGAGAGACGAGTGAGGTTAAAATCCGTTTCTCTTACAAGCGAGGGTGTGTTTATAGACTGCATACAGGAATTTATGTACCCTTTGCCTCTTGGAACAAGGAAAGAGGTCAGTTGATTATCCCAAGAATGCACACTAAAGAAAGAGTGTCTTTGTCCTTGCTGCAATCAAACCTGGACGAGTTGAGAAATTATCTTAGTGCAGCCAGTATTGACGTAAAAGGTACTGAGGATAGTGAATATTGGCAGAACGCTGTCAATGTGTTCTTGAATGGCGATACTATTGAAGAGGAGCATCCGTTTGAAGGCGAGACTGTACAAGATGCATTTGATATTTTTATTGATACACGTGCAACAAAAAAAGAGCGAATAAAGCAAATGCGTGTAGTACAGAGAATCGTGCTTCGTTATACCTTATATATTAAGAAAGATTTGAAACTTAGCGACTGGGACGAGAAACATCTTTGCGCATTAGAGAAGTTTCTGAAAATAGAGCATACGTTCTTCGATGAAAATGGCGTGTGCCTAAAAAAGTGGAAATATCTCTACAATGCTGTACCAGAAGTACGTCAGCCAAAAGTAAGAGGCGGCAATGCCATCTACTCAATAATGAAGCGGTTGAGGACTTTTTTCAATTGGTGTGTTGTAACAGGAAGATTGGCTGTCAGTCCATTCAAAAAGCACCATTTGAGAGAGTGTACGTATGGTACACCATTTTACTTGACCCTAAATGAAATGGACGCGTTGTATGAATACGACTTCTCTTCACGACCTTCATTGGCAGTACAGAGAGATGTGTTTATATTGCAAAGCAACTTGGGTATGCGTATTGGCGACTTTTATTCACTTACTACAGCCAATGTCATTAACGATGCCATAGAATATATCCCAAGTAAGACATTGAATGAGTCAGGAAAGGTGGCACGTATTCCGCTTACATCAAAGGCAAAAGAGATAATGATGCGCTACCATGAGGAAGAGCAACTGTCGCTTGTGCCTCTTATTTCCGAGCAACAATACAATAAAAAAATCAAGGAGATGCTTAAAATTGCAGGCATAGATAGAGTTGTTACAATCTTAAACCCTACAACACGTATTGAAGAGCAGCATCCAATTTGGGAGGTAGCTTCTTCACACATGGCTCGTAGAAATTTTATAGGGAATCTGTATGCTATCGTGAAAGATCCAGACCTTATTAGCTCAATGACTGGTCATGTAGAGGGCAGTAAAGCATTTGCAAGATACAGAGCTATTGATGACAGTATAAAGAAGAATGCCCTTGCCGCTTTTGAAGGTAAAGCATTGGGGGAAAAATGATGTTGTAAACATGTTTTTTTCACTCAAATAATGTTCGCAATAGCAGTAATTTTGCACCATAAAATTTAGAGACATGGACGAAATAATAAAAAAGATTGTAGAGACTGTCTCAGAAGGCATCCTACAAAAAATTAAAGAGAATTGGGGCGATGTCAAGTCCTCCAAAAGTGAAAAGGAAGAGAGTGAAGTGTTCAGCATTGCAGATGTTTGTAAACGTCTGAAAATTTCTAAGGTCACACTCTCGCGCCACATGAAGCAGGGGTATCTGAAGCCTTCTTTCTATGTAGGTCGTTCCCCTCGCTTTACACATAGTGCAATCGAAGAATACATAAGTATGTTTAATCAAGTAAAAAGTATATAATATGGTGAAAGAAGTAGTACCATTTGTTTCCGCACAAAACGAAGATGTCGCAAGTGCTAATCTGGACGCAACAAAGGTTATAAGTAAGATGCAAAAGGCGTTGAGAGTAAAACCTGCGTCAGAGTTTAAACCAGATTACGGCAATAATAAAGAAAAAGTGTCATTCTTGGCGGATAATACCAAAGGGGTTGAATGTGAAATTAGTAACATAATGCAGAACAATAATTTGTATGGTGCTGTAGGTGTGTCTGACAATGTGGTCATCAACTTACGTGAAGCTGCAAAGAACGGTATTCATATTTATGGCATGGAAGTGAACCGAGAGCATGGCAAGGATGAAAGACAGACTGGTGAATCGTTGCTGTCTGACGGTGCCCAAATGTGGCTGAATGTCATTACGTATAAAGTGGCAAAACTTTATGGGTTTGGCATCAAGAAACTTGCCAATGACAAAGATGATAAACACTCCCCACAGGACGAAGATGTTGTCTTGTTGGATGGCCACGGACGAATGGATTTTCTCATGCAGTATGATGTGAATGATTGGCCTGTTGTTTATGCCCATTTCCCGTCCAAGGACGCATTGGGCTACTACGACCTCAGCAAGGTTATGGAAACTATAAACGTGAACATCAAAACGTGGACGACTTCAAACTATGTTCAGAAACGTATCTTGCAAGAAGGAGGCAAGACGCATGAAGGCTGGGTACGCATTAACAATCTGATTAAACGTGGCTATAACTATCAAGCTGCTTGCCAACTCACGACATTAGGAACGGACAGAGTGATGAAGAAAGATGTGAATGGCGGTGATGCAGAGCATATATTCTCTAATTATAATGATGCTATTAATGTGTCCGAAATTCTGATAAAACGGTTCGGAGAGAAAGAAGATAAGGTAGTAAAAACAAAAGAATTCACGAAAGAGGTGTCTTTATTGTGGCAGAAACTGCAAAAGATAGGCGGAAATAGCTACGCCACAGACAATATGGTGGAGTTTATCAAGAGCTTACCAGATGACAAGGTAGTTGATATAAAAAGAGCAAAGAAAACTGATGATGGTGTGAGTAAGGATGTGAACAGAACGAAGATACTAAATGCACTGTTTAAAGATTTTACTGCTCATAAAAACATACAATTGGGGAACTAACAAAATAGCAATGAGCTTAGAGGCTGCTCTAATCATCCTCACTTGCCTCTCATAGGGTGAGGATTAAAAGATTTTTATGGTAACAATATATAAACCAGCAGGAAAAGCAGGAGAGTACAGCACTTGGGCTTGTAATCTTTACAACGGATGTTCCAATAACTGCTCATACTGCTATAACAACCATAGTTTAATGAGTAAAACTCTCGGAGGAACTAATGTGAGACTGAAGAAGTCTTTGACAGATGAACTAACAGCTTTTCAGCTCTTTCAAAAGGAGTTGGATAAGTCTAAGGATGATATTATTAATGACGGAGGTCTACACTTCAACTTTGTGTCAGACCCATGTCTCCTACAAACAATACATCTTAATTGGACTTGCATCAGTTACGCTATTAGTCAAGGTGTACAATGTCAAGTTCTTACCAAAAGAGCAGATTGGCTTGACAATTCCTCTGTTCAATACGCTTTGTCGCAGAAAAATCTTATTCGTGTTGGTTTTTCTCTGACTGGTTGTGACAATTTTGAGCAAGAGGCATCTACTAATGAAGAACGCATTAATGCGATGAAGTCTCTTTACAAAAATGGCATTACAACATGGGCGAGTATAGAACCTATTATTGAACCTGACAAAAGTTTGGAAATGGTGGCTAAGACGATTGATTTTTGTAATGATTACAAAATAGGTCTACTCTCAGGGAAGAAATCATATACACCTCAAGACATTATACATTTTATCAAGAATGTAGAAATGCTACGTCCTAAATCTGTATATTGGAAACAGAGTATTTACAAATTTATTAAAAAATATTATGGCAAAGAATTATAAAGAACACTATGTCAATAGTGTAATAGGTAGAGTTCACATTGATATTGGCGACCACGGTGTTGTTCTAAAACAAGAGATTGAAGGTGTGGCTACGGGATTCATAAGTCTCACCCATGAAGAAATGGAGAAATTAGCCAAAGCATTGTTTGCAATCAAAAAAGATTTTTCTTCAGATCCCCCACAATCTCAGATACCTCCACCAACCCTCCCTTCATTTACGAATCCCCCAATGGCAACAAGCTATATGGATAAAATGAAAGCAAAACATGATAAGGCTTATGCTCCGTGGACAATAGAAGATGAAGAAAAGTTGAAAACGTATCATGCCAAAGGACTTGCAGTTCGAGATATTTCAAAGTTACTTGGACGTAATGAGGGAGCTATCAATAGTCGTAAGAAGAAACTTGGTTTGTCTTAGATTTTCATAAATCCGTCTCTACAATTTAATGATACCTTCATGATTTTGAGCTATGTTGGTATCATTATTTTAAAGACAAAAGAAACAATAATTCGAAACTTATATACAATGTCAAAAATCAAAATCAACTTAAAGAATTGCAACATAGAACTGCCAGATGATGTCGGCAATTTCATTCTGAGTACAGGATGCGGTTCAGGTAAGACGTATTGGTTGGAACGCTTCATTTTGACACATTATATGGATGGTGGTATGCTGATTGTTGTTGATTCCATTGTAAGTGCCAACACTTTATACTTTGATTTACTGACTCAATTAGGTTTAGATGCAACAGACATGATGCTGATTCATTCCCAAACCGATTATGATGTTCAGGATGAATATGCCAATAACCCTGAAGAAGTGACGAAGAAGAAAGTGCTGATAATGACAAATGTAAGACTTTATACAGAATATCCCCCTGTATATCTGCTTTACAATAATAATGGTGTCGCTCTGTCTCCTTTTGATGGTGACTGGAAGAAACTGATGAACAATACCAATACTCGCCGTTGGATTATCATTGACGAGATTCCTGGATTTATACAGAAGTTTGCTTCTATATCTAAGTTGCATTTGGGGGTTCTTGGAGAAGATGATGGTAATGGTGGATACAAGACAAAAGAGTTTGTGGCAATGAAAAAGTACTATAATACGTTCATTGCTCACTCTGACTATGCTTTATTCGATACAACTACAACATTGGGAAAGCTCAAAACAGACACAGCCCTCTCCATTATCGAAAGTGAATATTCAAACATGATGAAAGTTCAAGGTGATGCAGCAATCCAATTCTCACCTTGCGATTTCCAAACAAATAATAGTCTTGTGTTGATAATGGAAGGTGCTGGTGATATACTTTTTAAGGATTCAAGTATATACCAACTTATAGACATTTCCCAAAAGTACAGAGCCAAGGCTGATTTCCATAGTTTCAATATTCCCAATCTTAGCCGTAGAAGTGATAATCATCAAGAGCTAATAAAGAGTATGGTTAAAGCCGTAATCGCTATTCTTTCCAGTGTTAAAGGAAAAACTCTTATTGTCTGTTGGAACGATTTTAAGGGTGAAGATAAGGGTATGACAAATGATGCTCAGAATAGTGAGGATAGTCGTCTTGTTGCTTTGCTTTCTGAAGAGCTGACAAAAACGAGTATTCCACAAGACCTCTACTGTATTATCTATTATGGCAGTGCTGAAAGTAAGGCTGTAAATTATTATAAAGACTACAGTAACATCATCCTCCTTGGTAAATGGACTCTTCCTATTTCAACCTCTTCAGAAAAATTCAACAAAGCTTTCCTGACAAACACTACTCTTACGAGATATATGCTTTGGGAGTATGTTCAGTTGATAACAAGAATAGGTATCAGACAGGATAATAATATCAAAGTGTTTTATACTGATGACCACAACCAAGATTTTATACTGACCTTAGAGAAGTATTTTAACCAGAATATTCTTGATATTCCAGAAGAGCATATTGACTGGAGAGATAAAGTAATAAAGCTCAATAATGGTAAAAGAGCAATAAGTCAAATAGAAAAACTATCTCAGAGATTTCCTTATCTTCCACAAATGATAGTAGAGGGTAATCAGAATAAAACCATAAATGTATCTTTGAAGGAAATCAATAATCTCCTTGGAAAGACAAAAAAGAGAAGAGACTATAAGCATTTAATCAGTATATTGCAGAAATTTGGAATCTCTCTTGTTCTGAAATAAATTCACTTGGGGATAAACTTACTTGTACTCATTCCTTTCAGTAATGAGATACCTTAAATATACATTTAAGAGGTGTAAAAACTTCGTACACATATTATATATTATAGAGACAAAGAAATTACACCTATATTATCATAGCATATCCTTTATCGACTGTAAGAAGATAAAGGTATAGTAAGTTTAACCCCAAGTCCTTTTTGGGGATAAATGTAATTTGAATTTTATTCATATACAAACTAATAAATGTCGGGAATAGACAAATATACAAATAAAAAAACGAAAGATGGTAAAAATACGTTCTTATGAAAACAGATTATTCAAAAGAGGGGTGTTTATTTCCTTATAAATTATACCTCAAACATTCAGGAAAGAGGGAAATCTCTTTGAGAAACGAACTTTCAAGTAACAGCAACTTAACTGCTCATAGAGGTCTGCTACCTTAGCAAACAAGGAGGTTATAAACAAAAGAGAATAACAACAATCAAACAAAATAAATCAACAAATAAATTATGGAAATCAATTTAAACATTCCAACAGCAGCAGAATGGATGAGACTATGCCCTTCTCAAATAGGTTTTGTCTTTTCTAAATATTATAGTGAGAACAAAGACAAAGTAGTGAATAACTGGAACAATTTTTTACAATCTGCCAATAATGGAACCATACTTGACCAGGCTTTAATAGCAAAATGGCTCTTAGATAATGACAGAAACGATGAAGCTGTTCCTTATATGATAATGGTTCATAACAAAATGGACTTTTACTTCGATTATGACCTTGGAGAATTTTATGAAAATGGCGAAGCTGGTTTACCAAAAGATATGGGTATAGCCTTAAAACTTTACACAAATCCTGCGGTACTCTTTGGTGACGTGCCATCCATGATAAAACTTGGTCACTTTTATGAGGAAGGATTGGGTACTCCAATTGACATGCAGGAAGCAATGTTGTGGTACGAACAAGCCTTTGATAAAGGAGACGAATCAGCAGGGCTTACTATTGGTGTCAGATATGCACAAGGCTATCATGGATTGAAGAAAAACAAGAAGAAAGCTTTGAAATGGTTAAAACAGGCATCACAGAGCAGCGACCCAGAGATTGTTGATATTGCTTCTGGGTGGTTGGCAAATAGAAATGAATGGTAAATATCAATCTTATTTAGATTCCCTTATTACGAGACTGCCATATCATTGGCAATCTCGTTTTTACCTTCTATTGTTGTATTCTTTCCCTCCCATCAATCTCTTCTGTTCACGCTCAAAGTTCTCCAAGAAGTGAATCTCTACAGGTGAGAGGTTGTTCTTGGTGCGCTCCTTAAATTTGTCGTATTCTTGGTCGGCTTTCTCTTTGGCGAGTTTGGCGGATATTTTGCCTGCATGAGTGAGGATGTCTTTTCGGGATATGCGGAGGAAATCGTCAAGAATGTTTATCCAGTCCTTCATATACATTGGGCGGTGTTCCTCGGCTTGCATTTCGGCGAAGTCGAGATACAAACTCACGATGCGGTTCAGTGACTTTATCTCTTCGTGAGTGAGATAGTTCTTGGCTATTTCTGCTTCTGGTTTTGTAGGCATAGCTCCAGACCATGTTGTTAGTCCCATAAAGTCTTTCTCGGCATCGGCTCTCTCGTATATTATTTCCGCCGCAGTATGACCATGAACAGAGTAGTGCATCTTGTTCTGTACCGTCTTGAAGAACTTTTGTGTCATTTCTACTCGTGGGTCATAGTCGATACTGAGGGCATAAATTTCCAACACCTTACGATAGAACACCTTTTCGCTGGAGCGTATGTCTCGGATTCTTGCAAGCAGTTCGTCAAAGTAATTGCCTCCTCCTGCTCTCTTCAACAGGTCATCGTTCATGGCAAAGCCTTTCACTATATATTCTTTCAGTACCTTGGTTGCCCATATACGGAACTGAACACCACGATAAGAATGTACACGATAACCGACACTGATAATCATGTCAAGGTTGTAGAAAGCTATTGTTCTTTCAACCTTTCGACTTCCTTCATTTTGAACTGTTGCAAAATTTGCAATAGTTGCCTCTTCACTTAATTCTCCATCCTCCAAGACGTTCTTTATATGCCGTGAGATTGTGGACTTATTACGCTGAAACAACTCCGCCATTTGTTCAAGCGAGAGCCAGACTGTTTCATTTTGCAGCTTCACCTCTATCTGTGAATCTCCATCAGGCGTTTGATATAATAGAAATTGTCCTTTATCCATCGTTTTATTATTGCTTATTCCTTAGCTCCTCTATCAGGTCGTTAACAATATATGTATCACTCATCAGATGTAAACCAAGCTCTTTGTCATGTAACATCTGGCAAACATCGGAGTCGTAGAATATCTGTAATGCTCTGTCGGTTGATATATGTAGCGTATCAGCTAACTGCTTTATGATACGAGCTATCTTAATCCATAATAAGAAGTCCAACATAATTATTCTTCTCTTTCCCAATTTTTAAGAGCCTCGACTACTTCATTTGCCACGGCTTCACGACTTTCAGTATGTAGTGTGTCGTAGCAATCCTGTATGAGACTCTTTATTAGCCCCACCTTATCCAACCGCCTTCTCATTTCGGATGGTGATATTCCCATCTTTTGTGCCGAAGCCTCGATAGCCAACACCGTAAAGGCGAGACGGTCGAACTCAGGTGAACCTTTCAGTAATTGTTCTCTATCCTCCATATACTATAATAATGTAGGGTTCAACAATTCGGAGACATCCACTTTCAGAAGTTTGGCAATAGCATCAAGAGTATAAATGTCGGGCTGTGTGATATTCTGGCACCATCTTGATACGGTAGTCGTTCCTACATTCAACTCTTCAGCGAGCCATTTGCCTGTTTTGTCCTTTTCAACAAGCACCACCTTTATCCTGTTAAATTTCCGTTCATCCATTCTTTATAAATTATTGTATTTCGATGCAAATTTATAGTTCTTATCTGATATTTCGCCTAAATTCGGGGTTAAATAAAGAAAAATAGCCTTATTTTGTCAATTTCCCGGCTAAATGTTCTTGTTTCTCACTTGATTTCCGTATTTTTGCGGATGCTGATTGGAGGCTTCGTGTTTACACATGGAGAATAGCCAGTTAGTCAAGAAGGCGTATCTAAGCTATTCATACCGCTCTAAAATGTCTGGAAAACAAAGAAGAAAGGTACTAATGAATAGAAACGATATGCCCTTCCTTGGTGTATATGATTATGTTCGGTACAGCCCTAATTGTACCCCTACATATCAGCACTGGGGATGGGGCTGTAGTTTCTGAACATTCGTACCAAAGGTTTTATTTCCAGACTACCTAGAGCGAGGGATGGCAGATTCGAAACTCCATCCCTTTCTTGTATCTATATACTAACCGCCGTGAGTTGTTGGAGTGTATCGGCAAAAAAAGTTGTCGCTTATGCCAATTTGGAGAATTACTATTACTCAAACAAGGGTGCAACACGGAAAGAGAATGGACAAAGGATTATTTGTTGACATTCAATCTGGTTATGCAAATCCCATATATAATGACAAAGAAGCAGTACAGTTCGCTTTTAAAACAAAAAATGTGGATTTAGAAGCAATGGGAGCATTGAATTCTAGTTGTTTAAAGGCTGTAAAAATCGGATAAGATTATGAATATAGAAGAATTGATACATCCAGAAGATGCCCAAGCCTTGAAAGTTCTAATGAACATACCAGCTTTACCTAAAGTGATGGAAAAGGTTTTTGAATATGGGTATGACGAAATCTCATGGACAGAAAATATCACGACAAATCTTCGTTTGTCAGAATCACAAATGCCTGAGATTTACAACCATTTACCTCCTATTTGTGCTCGTTTGGGAATACCTGTTCCAGAACTGTATTTGGAGATGACGCAAGTCGTAAATGCTTGGACTTCTGGTTATAAGAAGCCATATATCGTTTTAACTCTTGGATTAATAAGAAAAGTAAAAGGTGATGAACTCGATGCTGTTCTTGCCCATGAATGCGGTCATATATTATGTCAGCATGTATTATATCAGACTTTGGCAAATGCGGTATTCACATTGGGTGACTCGGTAGCTGATACTCTTGTCGGTTTTGTCGGTAATGCTGTAATGAAGCCATTAAAACAAGCTCTTGTATCATGGAGCAGAGCCTCTGAATTGTCGGCAGATCGTGTGGCTTGCATTATATCTCCATCTTCTGCACTATCGTACGCACTTGCAAGAATAGACATGATACCCAAATACATTGTTGATAGTATGGATTTGGAAGTGTGGGCTAAGCAAGGTGAAGATTTTGAGAATATGAAAAAAGGTAGTACGTGGAATAAAGTAGTACATTGGATGTCTAACTCTGACACCTATCACCCATTTAGCCCTGTAAGAGTGTATGAAGCCATGAAATGGGAAAAGACAAGTATCTGTCAGGATTTTCGGGCAAAGACAGGTTGTTTAAATTTTGAAAGCAAGAAGTTGGAACTTCCGTCTGCAAGTGACATGCTTTTTGATAAAGTAAATAATCTTACAAAAGAGGTTTCATTGAGTTCTTTAAAATCCAAGTTTAAATTCAAATAAATTTACATATGTTTGAAGGTTATATAGCAGGTAAGTTTGCCAATAAAATGTTTGAAAAGGATGTCTTTAAAACTGTAAAGAGACATGCTATGATTGGAGCTTTGCTGATGATGATTCCCGACTTTGGCTTTGGTACGATATTCTATATTGCAATTTTGTGGCATATGTATTCTTCTATAGCCAAGAAAGTAGGATTGTCATTTTCCGATAATTTTTGGAAACTTGTTGGATTCGGCTTCTTTGTCAATGTTTTTATTGCTCTAGTGGTAGATGTTGCTCTAAGTTTTCTATTCTTCTTAGAGCCCTTCGTCATATACTTGCAATTCTATCTCTCAGGTAAAGTCTACATTGAAAGTCTTAAAAAGCTTAAATAAAACTTAAATAAAATCACTGGTTATGATTACAATTTTATTCATCATTTTTATAATATGGGTGATTGTCAAGATTGCGAACCCCAAAGATAAAAAGAGTAAGAAGCAAAAAGCTATGGACGACCAATCTCTAATGGAGTTACCAGACATCTATTTAAAAGGAAAAAGCTTGGGTAAATGGGAAAAGGCTTTGAACCTATACCCTAAAGATAAAGAAGTTTTAGATGTATTTGAATATCATCGTACAGACAGAAGCATTACTATAAAAGTTAAGAATGGAGATACCATATCTTGCCATTTGGAACAACTTGATGTGAATTTTGAAAAAGTTGTTGGGATGTATGGAATGTATGAGTTCGTAGTGTCTCACGAGAAAAGAAGAATAAAGTTCTACAACTTCGATAATGTATTCAGCAAAAAAGAATACGATGTTATAATTGGTGTCCTTTGGCTCGCAGGTACAACGCATAACAGAGATATTATGGGAAATACCTATAAAAATATGTCAAGAGCTGCTACTATCATCAAGATTTTAAGCAAATTATAAATATAAAAAGGTAAGACTATGAAATTCAAAATCATCTTATCGCTTCTGTTAGCGGTATTATCATGGGGTACATCCAATGCCCAAACAGCCTTTACATTCAAAGGAAAGATTGGCAATTACCCTATTGTAATGGAACTCTATGGGTATATCTCAGGAGTGGAAGGCGACATGTACTATGTTAGCCAAGGCAAGAATAAGAAGTTGTATCTGAAAGGCGAGACAATCAATGACCTTGACAGTCAAGTGTTAGTGGAAGATATACGAAAAGGTTAATGGCAGATACAACGGCACCTACTATGTTGAGTGGAATGCCTTTATCGGTGGCTCTAAAAACATTGTAGGCAAATACACCAATGCCAAAGGCAAAACATTCAAGGTAAATCTCAAATGCACCAGTACATCGTCTGCCAGATAGGATAAAAAAATAGAGGAAGGACATCAAAGTCTTTCCTCTTTTACTTTCTATGGTTTTGGAAAATTCGGTACAGTCGTTTTGAATTTATAGCCATTATTACAAACGCCCTTAGATTTGAGATTGTTGGCTATACTCCCGACACCCATACCGAGAGCTTTAGCGGCATCATTCATGGTATTAAAATCTTGCCATGTTCCGTCTGGTGCAAAAGCTCTGACTGCTTTACCACGTTTTTGTTGAGCGAGTTTCATGTTTTATGGGGGCAAAAAAAGGAAGAAAGCCCATAAAAAGCCTTCTTCCCCATTTGATTAGTCATTGCAGACATTGAACTCATGGAAGGAATAAAACATATCCCCATTCTCTTCTTCGTGGCATTCAACGTAAGCATCCAAAGCATTTTGTATTGTATTGACGCTTGGCTCTACATCAACCCCGACAATCTTAGACACAAAATCTGCTGCTTCATCGAGAGTTTCAAAATATTCCCAATCCTCATAAGAGTCAAGGAAGTAACGCTCAGGGAAATAGTCGCCTGAAGCATCGTTTGTGTAAAAAACTCCACAGCCAGGTTCTTGTTCCATAAAGTAAACTTTAATGCTTGGATAGGTCTTTTCGATAATATCTCTTACACCTTCCTGTTCGCACCATGCAGTCTCTTGATTTATGGTGAGTACATTTCCGTCAAGTGAGAAATCTGTAATCTCACCACGACATCTTAGTTCTTTCCAGTTGCCGCCAAGTTTGTGTACTAAGTTTCCGAGCCACATCTTTCCGAAGCCATTCTTTAGGATTGATGTCTTACGTTTCTCCATATACTTCAAAACTTTATGCAGAGATTTTACTTCCTTCAAATCTCCCACGCACTTATAAGAGGTATCACACCAATTCGGCATCAGCGACCTCCTTTCCGTCTTTGCAGTAATAGATAGACAATGTTTCAGTTGTCATCCACTGTGAGTTACTTAGTCGAAAGCCATATTTATTTTCGAGGGTTGAGAGGAAATCTGAAAAGTCCTCATAACTCTCAGATGCTTTCAGTTCTTCATCTGTCAGCTCTATAATGTTGAGACAGCCGATAGTGAAGTCTAAAATCAATACATGCTTTGCTTCCATAATTATTCTTTTCTTGCTGTTTTGTAAAACATTAGCTTGGTCACAAATGGATTCTCACGAAGTATCAAGTTTCTTGCTGCTCCTTGATTTTTCGCTTCTACCCATAATGTGATAGGTTGGGTTGTTTCTTTAGTCCAAGCCTTAAAGTACCATAAGATTCTCATGCTATAATCCCTTTTGAAACTGCATCCTCAGACTCAAAAACTTCTCTACTGTCAAAATCCAGTTCAAAGTCGTTGTTGTCAAGTTCGATTTGGTCAGCCTTTTCGATTGCCTCTTCTTTCGAGTTGGCAGAAACCACTACATCGGCTGTGGCGTAGTAGTTGTAATGTACAATAAACTTTTTCATTGTTTGTTGATGTGTTAAGCCCAATCATTCACAAGCCACACCTCAATGTCATAGTTTACAGTATAGCCCTGTGTTTGAAAGGGGATTTGTAATTCTTGTTTGATTTGTTCTCTTGCCTCTTCTGCCGTAAATCCATCAAATTCATCCAAAGGAATATTATGATGTTCCGCTATGGCTTCAATGGCTTCTTCTTTTGATGTGTAGATACCCTTGCAATCCCGATTTGAAGTGGAATGCCAAGCATCAGTCTCATACACAGGATAAAGATATTGTTCTGTCATACCGCCTCCTTGATAAAATAGGTTAGGTGATTGAAGTTTGAACTATATGGACTTGTGGTTATCATCTTAAAACCTACCCCATATTTGCCTTGGTACTTCTCCAGATTCCAATGCTTTCTCGTAGATTTACCTACTCCCACAGAAGTATGATGTGGAAGAAAGTTGTGTTGTATGAGTTGTTTGATTCTCGTACGTTGCTCCTCACTGTAGATTCTTGCGTATGCTACAGTTGAAGGATGGAGAGTTCTAATGATAGCACCCTCCTGATTGTTGATGCTCTCTTTCATTTTAAGTTGTATCTTTTGATTAAGCGTTTTACAGTTGCAGGGACGAACCTACAACCTTGGGCAGTAACAAATCCCTCGTTATTGAGTATATTGGTCATTTCCTGTAAAGACTTATCTTGTGAAATCATAACTTTCAGAAATGCCACAGCTCGCTTATTGTTAGGATTATTCTTAGCCTTGTCGCTGTTGGTTTGATTACTTTTGGCTATTGCTTGCTCGTGTTTATCCATCAGGTGCTCTGGATTACCCAACTTCCCACCTCTGGCTTTCTTTGCTTGCAATGCTGCTTTTGTTCTTGATGCTGTTAATTCTGCTTCATACTGAGATATTGCCGCCAGTATGTGAAGAACCATTTTATTTGCCTGTGGAAAGTCGCAAAAGACAATATCCACATCTGACTCCAAAAGATTAGAGAGGAACGATACATTTCTTGCCAATCGGTCGAGTTTGGCTACTATAAGTGTCGCTCCTGTTGTTCTACATAAAGCCAACGCATCTTTTAGTTTGGGTCTATCAGTTTTGCGTCCGCTTTCAACTTCTGTAAATTCAGCAATCGGAATTTTGGTGTGAAGGTAATTTTTGACAATCTCCTTCTGTGCCTCAAGTCCAAGTCCTGAGAATCCTTGTTTTTGTGTACTCACTCGCAGGTAAGCCACATATTTCTCGCTATTCTTATCCATATTAGCAGTTATTAGATGTTCGTCTTGTTGGTGCTATTGGTAAAATAAAAAGGGGAATACCAGAGATTGTTAGTTTCCTGATATTCCCCTATACCTTATTATATAGGCACTCTTACACAGCCATTTTCAGTGTAAGTCCGAAGATTGAACAAATGTAATCGTAGTAGGATGTGCCATACTTTACGTTTACATCTATGAGAGATACGATATTCTCACAAGACACGAAACGATACACAACTTCACTTTCCATAGAGTTGTCGGGAGTGATTGTTACCTTGTATCTGTTGTCGATTGTGTCTTGCTGAATTTTAATCCAACCACAAACCATGCCTTGAACATGGAAAGCAGTACCATCCTCAATAACCTTTACGCTATTGAAGTCAAGTCCCCATGTTAAGGGATTTGTTGAGTATTGAAGATAATCATGCCATATCTTCTTTGCTGTCGATTGATTTTTATCCATTGTTTGGTACGTTGTATTTGCCTATCCAACTTTTTGCGTCAGACAGATTGGTGAAAAACTTAAACTCAACATCATCGTCAGCATTAAGGATAAAAGCCTCGTAACTGTGATTGTTGAATTTGATGATATAACACTCATTGTGGATTATGTGCTTAGCCATAATACTCTTTCATATAACAGTCCTCACAGAGAGAACCGTAATTATTAACATCGCTACGGCTCATTGGTTTACCGCAATACTCACAATGCCTTACAGTTTCTTCATGAACATAGCGGACAACATCAAATATAGATGCTCCTCGATAAGATACAGTGACCTTACCTTTCTTTGTCGTTTTCTTGTTTGCCATTTGTTTTGAGTTTTGATTCGTACTTGGTGTAAACATAGGCAGTAAGAATAGCCTTGATTACTCTGGCTCTATCTGCTCTGTTGTAGTTGGCTGGTTTCTTGTGAGAATAACCATTTCTGAATGACTCTTCGATATGTCCCAGACACTGCTCTTCATATCTGTTGTCGAGAAAGTCTCTGAGTTTATAAGTAATATAGGTATCTGTATCGTCACCCTGGATGTAAACCGAAAGATAGACTTCATCCTTCTTCCAGTTATAAATGTTTGTCACTTTGCTATTCCAGTTGTTGCCAGCATCAGAAAGGAATAATGTTTTATACTTACATCTTGTTTTGTTGCTATCTCCACGACCTGCCTCCTTGATAATTCTGAGGATGGTATTGTTTGTGATAGCCAAAAGTTCGTTTGCGGTCAGAGCGTTGATAATCTCCAATTTCTTCTTTGGAGCGTATCTTTTGAATAGCTCGATATTGATATTTGCTGCCATTGTTGTTTGTTTTTTAATAAAATACTCAATAGCGGAATGAACCAAGATGTAATACTCTCGATTCACTCCACATTTATTCTCGTAAGGGTTGTAATATTCAAGTGCTAACGCCTCGTACAAATGAGGGATATGTTTCTTGATTTTATTAACCAACCACTTGTAATTGATGGGTTTAATTCCCTTCATCTTCTTCTGCCATTCCGAAAGAGTAATATCGGAACAGCAACATTCGTAAGTCATAGGCTAAATGAATGGCAAGTATATCTCATCCAATATACCAGACTCAACTATCTTTTTTGCAGCCTCATGTGCTCCACGGTTTCTGTCATCAAAGCCATAATTATCGCTTGCCATCACATGAATAGTTGCTACAAATGATTTCATAAGGGATTGCTGTAAAGTTCTGTGTTGCATACTTACAGCCAGTCCAAACTTTTTAGGATTCCACGACATAGAGTTAATGGAATCAGTCAAAGCTTCAGCCGCCTTATATTCACGGCTTGCTCTAAGTGTTTCTGCTTCTTGATAATTCATATTTTCTGAGTTTTAATGATGTGAAACAAAAAAGCCAGGGAGAAAATCTGTTGTATTTGATAATCTCCCCAGCTCTGTAAATACTGGTTTATATGGCAATCTTCAAAGAGCCTGCCACCTTGCTTGTCTTGATGTAGGAATCATAAGGAAGGTCTGGATAAGCCTTTTTGAAAGCAGCCAAATCAAAGCTACTTCTCTGAGTCTCGTCTGTTCTGCTGAAAGTGATGTTCTCACCTTTCCAACTCTTCACATCAAGAAAGAGCATAGTTTCAAGTATATCTTTTTTGATGTCATTAAGCTCGTTCTCACACTCTTTCTTAGTTTGAATGAGTTCGATGATACGCTTTACCTTGGAGGTTACATCCTTTGGAATATCAAAAGGATTGCTGAACAGAGTACCATTTAGTTCACAGTCAAGTAGATTCTGACAAATATCCGCAGGAATTCTGTCAATGTTGATGATTTCGGCAATGTGATTTACAGAGCCATCTTTTTTGCTTTTGTTGCAGATGTGGATGATGCCAATATTGCGAATACGAGCACCTTTGTTCTGTAACACAAAGAAGAGTGAGTAGATTGAAAGTTGAAACTTAGCTTTAAGCAACTGTGTCTTGGTAAGTTTTATGTTGCTGTAAGTCTTGATGTCATACAAATCGAAATCTTTGTCTGATACCCTTGCTACAAGGTCGATGTTACTTGCCCAATGTTTCATATCGGAGACACAATATTCTGATGCCTCAATACTCATATCTTTGGTCAATTCACGGAAATCTTCTACCTCAACTGTGCCGTCATGCTCGAAGTCGTTGATAAGTCTCTCTATAGACTTGTGTATGCTACTGCCATACTCGCCAGCTCTCTTGATTTGGTATTCTGGACAGTTGTCGTATTCAGATTTGGCAACTTGATGCTGAATAGCTGATGTTATGCCAAACAATTGTTTCTTCTCTCCATTAGGAAGAGTTAACCAATATTGGTGTGGCTCTTTAATAAAAGTTACACCATTGTTGATAAGGTTGATTCTTGCCATAGATGTTACGCTGCGTTAAGAGTTTGTAATGCCTTCTTTCTATTGGTCAGAAGGTTCTTTATCTCTGGGTTTGCCTCCATCAACTGAGTATTGTCAAGGTAGATTGAGACGAGGGTTGCAACATCATTTGTAGAGTTTATCTTCTCCTTCAATGATGCGAAAGAATCAACCACAGGCTGTTTTTGATTTGTTACAGGACGAGACTGTTGGTTTTTACGTCCTGTGTAGCTCCCTTGATTGTTGGTCTGATTGCGGTACTGGTCTGTGTCTGCATCCTGAGAATCATCAATACAGAACATTCCGTTGAGTGCATACTTACGAGCATACGATGATGCTGCACCTGTAATCTGAGAAACATCCATACCGCTCTTGGTTGCGGCGTGTTCTGCCTCTGATGTAGTAGAGATAGACTGACCTTTATCATTGAAAAAGTAAAGGGTGGTGCGGAGGAAAGTTCTACCGCAGTGTTCTACAACCTGGTCTTCAAAACGAATACCACATGATTGCTCTGCCAATAAAGGCTTTATCGCTGCCTGAATACCTTCGAGGCTACGATATTTGTACTTACCAAAGGTATTAAACAAATCCTTTGGTGCATTGAGATTTTGCTGAATATAAATCAGCGATTTTAAAAGCTCTTCCATATTACTGAAATTTGAAGTGAATAATTCGGTAAAACAAAAAGAGAGATACACAAAAAATCTTCTTTCGTTGATAAATGTGTACCTCTCAAACATCCAGGTCTATTAGTTTCCAGACTTTTAGAGCGAAGGATGTTAGTTGATAAACCAATTCCATTCTGGTGATTCCTTGTTTACTGCTGCTGCGATGCCTTTACTGATTGTGTAGGCGTTAGCTGAGCGTTCCAAAGAAACATCTATGTAATTGTTTTTGTAGTTAGTGAGCAGCATATAAAACTGCCACGCTGTAATCTCGTGACCATATCCACCAAAGTTATCATCGGTGTAATAGTCTCGAATCATCTGATTGAGTTGAGCCTCTGGGAGTATAAACTCTGGTAGGTTCAAATCTTTCTTCATTTTTGTTGGTAATGCTGCTGCCATTCTTGCACGACCGAGGAATTGTGCCAAGGTCGAGACATCTATGACAGTATCATTCAAATGTTTCATTTCATCAAGGTGCTGCTTGTATTCATAGTTTTGGAACAAAGTCCAAGCGTTCTTATACAAGTCTGCGGTGTTCGTAACCTTTATACTGAGGTTGCATCCATCTGATGAACGTATCAAGCCATTGGTGCAAAGGGTGTTAAGAAATCCGATGCACAATTTCCATGACTGATATTGTGACGAATTGCCCAAGAGGTTAATGTCTGCATAGTTATGTACAAGACAAACCTGTAAATGACATGGGCTTCCGTTGATGTCGGCTGAGACTGAAGGAATTTCAATCATAGCCATCATACGTTGAAAGTATGAATCTGTTTCTTCGGGTCGTAGGTTTTGAACCATCTTGCCCGCACCGAAACGGTTTCGTAGTTTCATTTCGTGTGATACTCTGACGATTGGAGCGTTAATCTGCTGTCCGTCAAAGTAAGTGCTTATTGCATCAGTGATAGTTGATATGCCTTCAACATGACTGATTGTTTCTACGTTGTCCCTTGAAAATACCGGGGTCAACATATCTGATAGAGCATCCATTTCGATTGGCTGTGTATTGCCCATAATAAATGGAGTCCTTGTTTCTTCTGCCTCGTTATAACTAATTTCGTTATTAGAGGCAATTACAGTAGCTTCTTCTTTCATTGTTTTTGGTTTAGAAGGTTATGCTATTGAGAAAAAGTTGATTCGTGGAAAAACTGGAAAGCGTATAATCTTTGCCTTCATGTTTCTCACGAGCGTAACAGAACCATTTTTATTGATGGCTCTGATGATAAGTTCTGATTTCGTCTTGTTCATGCTTGTTATTTGTTGAACAGTTAGAACTATGGGAGCCACCAGATTTTATTTTGCTGGTTGCTCCCGATAATTTTTTCCACCCTTTGAAGAAAAATGTTATTGCTTCCAAAAGGGTAATGATTGTGTCGAGTCTTTCGTTTTTAGTCACATACAGTCTCGACTTTGTTTGTTATGTCGGTAGGCGTTGTTGGCTTTACCGACTTCTTGTTTTTGTACTTGCTCCAGATACTCTTCGTTAAATCTGTAGCCTCAATGATGGTTACGGTTACGGTCAATACTCGATAACCGATAACCAATACTTGTTTGATTTTGTTCATATATTCTGATATTTTACGTTAAAAATTCAAATTGTTTTGTCTATTATTATTAAGGCTTTGAAGTGATAATAGAAAAGACAAAAAAATAGAGGTTCAAAAACACTTTGTTTTTTTGACCTCATAAATTAACTTCAAGCATCAGCCCGACCTGTAGAATAGTAGCTCCTTGAGTACCATAATCCCAGCCGAAGCCAAAGTTCATGTTGTTCCAAATTCATCATCTGGCAATCCCTTCTTTATGCTTTGAAGTTTGTCAAGAATTTTATCCTGACTTTGTTTTCAACTATAAGAGTATCAAGGCTTTACAGACGTTCATTTTTATACACCCACAAAAACAGGCAAAATTGAACGAAAAACCTTATATATGTAACAAAGTCAAAAGTAACGATTATGTTTGAATATATGTTTTCCCTTGTTACCGATGAATTTAAAGTAGTTGGTGAAGGACAGGAGACTCAACACTCCAAGGAACAGAACAAGGTTGAGAAATCAGTAAAAGGCAAGTTTATAAGAGACCTTGAAGCACTCAGAGAAAATGGATGTTCTCTTACATCTGGAAGTAATTTTGAGATTAGCTTACAAGATATTTTGAAGATTTGCCCCAGAGACAGAAGAAGAGTAGATGCCTATAACTCTTTGAAGGCATATCTCAATGAAGAGTTTGGTTGTACTCTTTGTGTCACATCACAAAAGACTAAAGGAAAGGAGGATTAACTATGAAATTTTTAATGCAGGGAATTGAAATTGATACCACTAAGGTAAAGTACAAGCCAGCCTTGGAAGATGTACTTTTGATGGTCACTAAAACTTATTATCCAGATATAAAACTAAGTAAAGTCGAATATGATTTTGACGAGAAGAATAATTTGGTCATCCTTACATTTTACAGAGATACAAAATATCATCTTCTTGGTGATATTAAAGATGTGGATGCCAAATTGATTACAGGACTTCCAGAAGATGTTTTTTACCCTACTCCTGGCAAAAACTACTTCTTCTTGTTAGGATATGCAGATGGATATTATATTGAGCAAAAGGATATTAAAAATGAATTTATATCCTGTCAAGCTATAGAAGATATTAAGATGTTTGCTTCAGTACATCTGACAGTTACTTGAAGATTATGATTTATGGGAAGTAAAAAAGAGGGGAAGATTAGCTCAGTACTAAATCTTCCTCCTTTTCTTTTGTCTTGGAAAATTGTCTATGAAGATTCTGATACAAAAAAAGAACCCACTGAAAAGAGGCAGCAGGTTCTGAACTTGTCATATAGCACTAAACAAATAGGGAGAACACATCAGAATTATTATCTGGCAATATTAAATCTCTACATTTTTTATCTTTCATGCAGTCTTTTATGTATCCATTACGTTCTGGCTTAGTTTTAACATTTTGTTCTTTGGGAATATTATAGCCAAACTCAATTAGTAGACGTAAAATCCAATCAGATACATCACCATTAAGAGAATACAAATTGCCTTCATAGTCTGTCAATTCGTATGTATTACCTTTTTCTGTACATTTACTAAGCTTTCCATATTTGACAAAAATCTTGTACAACTCATAAACCAACTTATGAAGTAATTGCTTTTCACTGATATTTTTAAGGTGTAAGATTTCCTTATCTATATCAGTTCCATTTTCATCATCAAGGAATCGGCTTTTAAAATACGGCAAAAAACTCTCTGCAAACATATTCTTCACTTTCTTGCTTTTGACAGAAAACGTTTTGTTTGTATTCTTATCTCTTAACGTGAACGAGTAAAAGCTAAAGCCATTCTGCAAAGCATTGCTCAATTCTAAAAGTTGCTTTTTATCTTCGAGTTCGTCTATTTTGGTATTTAAGTAGAACTTTGAACATTTATATTTTTCCAACAAGGTGGTTACATCATTCACAAAGGCAGAATCATTATACTTGCTATTCTGAGCATAAGCATCTACCCTCATTACGACATCTTGTGTCAGCTTGCTTAAAGCAGATTGGACATCATCCTTGTATTTGCTAACAAAAGACTGGTATCTAAGCAAATCTATCTGCTTGCTTATGTTAAGTCTGAAATGCGCATAGTCTTCAAGAGAATCCTTATATAGTTGAGCGCATTCGTCATAACGTGTACTTATGCTGCGTTCATCTTTGCAAGGGAGCATACAGATACTTTCTTCAACCAAGCGAAGAATCTCGTTTTTGTGTGCGTCGTTTGTGATAAGCTGTTCAAATTCCTCTTTTGTCATCTATATGTAGTTAATAATTTATAAATATTTCGGTTGACAGTCGGTTGACAAAAATAAAAGAGGAAGACAACTAACCGATTGAATATCAGTGTGTTAATCTTCCTCTTTCGTGCGCCTGATAGGACTCGAACCTACACGTCGCAAAACACTAGATCCTAAGTCTAGCGCGTCTACCAATTTCGCCACAGGCGCAATCACTACAAATAAGCAAAATTTCAATTTTGCGAGTGCAAAGGTAATAATTTATTTCAATTTTGCAAAGCTCTTACATAAGTATTTTTTGAAATCAGTAAAAGTATTCACAAAAAGTGGTCCAAAACATGCTCAAAACAGAATAAAACCAAGTCCGCTTTCTTTGTTTTTCCTCAAATTTTATAATTTTGCATTGTAAGAAACAATTCAAAAAAACATATAACTACATAAGACTAAATAAATAAAGATGACAATAAAAGAAGAAAATAATCTAGCTATGCATCATGAAAAGCGACAGTACCATAAACACGCGCATCATCACCACAACCACCACGATGAGGCAGAAGAGTTTAAACTCCATTCGCTTCTTTCTATGAAAGTACGCAAAAAACTTGCAAAAATACTTTTTATGGTTCTTTGCATATTGGCAACACTCATTATTGCTGCATGTATTTTTGTAACTTATGCTAAATAGATATTAAATCGCTCCAACTTAGGATATCTTACATACAAGATATGCCTAAATGAACCAAGAAAAAGCCCTGCATCTTAATAGAAAGATACAGGGCAAATTTGTTTTTGTATTATGTTTAGTGTAAGTCTGTGTCCTACACAAGCCTATGTTTAATCAAGAACAATAGGTTTGTACTTTGGAACGAGAGCCTTCATTACGACCCAACCTATAAGGTATGCTACTGCACAAACACAGAATATAATCATATAGCCCGCCGGTTTGCCTTCAAAGCCCAAGAATTGGAATGCCTGTCCCTGCTCTTCTGCATATGTAAAGAGATTACCAGAACATTTATTTATAAGGAAAGAACCGATACCTCCTGCCATTGCACCAATACCAGTAATGGTGGCAACTGCTGATTTTGGGAACATGTCACTAACTGTTGAATAGATGTTTGCAGACCAAGCTTGGTGTCCAGCTCCAACAATACCTATGATTATTGCCGGCATCCAAGGACCATACGCATCACCCAAAGGCTGTGCAAAAAGTGCAAGCAATGGGAAGAATGCAAAAATAAGCATTGCAAGCATACGCCCCTGATAAGGATTCATTCCTTTTTTCTCAACAAACAATTTTGGCAGATAGCCTCCAAAAATTGACAATACTGTTACTATGAAATAAAGAGTAAATATGAGAAGCATTCCCATTGACGATGATGACTTGTAACCATACTGGTCAGAGAAATATGCTGGCGTCCAAAATAGCAAGAACCACCATACGCCATCAGTCATAAACTTACCGAATGCAAATGACCAAGTCTGCGGATGTTTGAATGCCTCAACATAACTCATCTGTGGTTCCTTCTCATCATTGGCTGCTTGTTCTGCCTTTGTCTGAGCATCATTCTCTTCGTCTTGATTTACATAGAGAAGCTCAGCCTCGTTAACGAACTTAGATTTTGCAGGTTTATCATAGAGGAAGATCCATACGCCAGCCCAAACAAAACCAATAACACCGATTATAATAAATGCCATTTCCCATCCCCAAATTTGTGCTAGCACAGGAATTGTTACAGGAGCAGCAAGAGCACCAACAGAAGCTCCGCTATTGAAAATAGAAGTAGCAAATGCACGGTCTTTCTTTGGGAAATATTCTGCTGTTACCTTTACTGCTGCCGGGAAGTTACCAGCCTCACCAACGGCCAATACGCAACGACAAACAAGGAAGGCATACATACTTGTTGTAGCAACAACTACAGCAGTATCACCCGTAAGTTTTGTAAGTGCAGCTGCTGCAGAGCCTACAGAAGCATCTGCGCCAACCCACAACTCAGTAAACACGCCACATCCAGCATGCATTACGGCACCAAGAGACCATACAACTATAGCCCAAAAATATCCTTTCTTTGTGCCCATAAAGTCAACAAACTTACCGGCAAAAAGGTTTGCTACAGCATAAAAAATAGAGAAAACAGCAGTTATGTTACCGTAAATCTCGTCATTCCAATGAAACTCTGGTGAAATAAAATCCTTCCAGGTAAGCGACAGTACCTGTCTGTCCATATAGTTGATAGTTGTAGCGAAGAATAACATCGCACACATCACCCAACGGAAATTGGACATCTTAGTAGTTTGTATTGAAGCCATTTCTTTTGTTTTAGATTTAAATTATTTTGTTTTCTGTTTTTCTAATTGCAAAGATAACATTTTTTTTAATATTCCACACGTTAACTCCTCTGAAAATGTAAAATCTCGCAAAGGTCAATCTTGATAATACACGCGCTTTACGCGTTCACTTACACTTGTCAAGACCTCATAAGGTATTGTTTCAAGAACATCAGAGAGGGTAGTCACAGGCAGATGGTCGCCAAAAATCTCAACCATATCACCTTCGTTACAAGGTATGCCCGTAACGTCTATCATGGCAACGTCCATACAAATATTACCAACATACGGGGCTTTTTGTCCATTTACTAGACAATAGCAATTTCCGCGCCCAAGACGACGGTTAAGTCCGTCTGCATAACCTATAGGTATCGCGGCAATACGACTATCCCTAGTAAGATGTCCCTTACGACTATAGCCAACAGTTTCATCTGCAGGAACATCACGCAGCTGAAGTATCGTTGTTTTCAGTGTACATACGTTATTAAGGATATGATTGTCACGGCTATCAATGCCATATAGCCCTAGCCCCAATCTGCACATGTCAAGCTGACGTTCAGGAAAATGCTCTATACCAGCAGAATTACAAATATGACGCAAAATTTTGTGGGGGAATGCAGACTGTAACTTTAAGCTTGCTTTGTCGAATTTATCAAATTGCATCTTTGAGAAATTGTCAAAGTCATCACTATCAGAGCCTACAAAATGGCTAAACACCGAACGTGGAATAACAGCATCCTGCCTTTTTAAGCATTCTATAAGTTCGTCCATATCTTTCTCTGGATTAAAACCAAGACGATGCATACCCGTATCCAGTTTAATATGTACAGGATAATTGGTTATACCCTCACGTCTAGCAGCTTTTATCAAAGCATCAAGCAAGCGAAAACTATAGACTTCTGGTTCAAGGTCATAGTCGAACATCGTTTTGAAGGCTGTCATTTCGGGGTTCATTATCATGATATTTCCCGTAATGCCGTTATTGCGTAACTGCACGCCCTCATCGGCAACAGCAACAGCCATATAGTCAACACGATGTTCTTGAAGAGTCTTTGCTACTTCAACGGCTCCACTTCCATAAGCATTTGCCTTCACCATACACACCAATTTCGTTTCTGGTTTCAAGAAAGAACGGTAATGATTGATGTTAGCAACAAGAGCATTGAGGTTCACCTCAAGAATTGTTTCATGTACTTTCTGCTCAAGGAGTTCAGTCAAGCGGTCAAAACCGAAAGCACGCGCTCCTTTAAGTAGTATAACCTCATCGCGTAACGAAGCGAAAACTTTGCTTTTCACAAACTCTTGAACATCAAGAAAGAAATATTTCTCTGCCACAGCTATACTATCGGCTTGAGCCATAATGTTTGGTCCAATTCCTATAAATTTTTCAACGCCGCGCTTACAACACAAATCCGAAACGCTCTCATAAAGAGCTTCTACAGACATTCCGCTTTGAAAGATGTCACTAAGTATGAGCGTACGGCGGCGTCCTTTATGATCTGGACGGCGGCTCATAAAATCAAGCGCAATATCAAGCGAATTAATGTCTGAATTGTACGAGTCGTTTATCAAGGTGCATCCATGTTGTCCTTGCTTTACTTCAAGACGCATTGCCACAGCCTCAATTTTAGGCATGCGCTCAGAAATTTGACTAGAAGTAAGTCCTAAAGCTAAACAAACAGCGACACAGGTAATGGAATTCTCAATCGAAGCATCATCAATAAACGGCAAAGAATAAGTTGTCTCTTCACCTTTATTATATATATATGTAACAATCGTATTATTTTCCTTCTTCTCTACATCTTTTACGAACAATGTTGCATTAGGATGCTTCGTTGACCATGAAACTTGTTTGCCGCTATATTTTTCCATCCCTACGCAATGGGCAATAACATCGTCATCTTCAGGATAAACAATAACGTCCGCATTGTGGAACAATTTGAGCTTTTCTTTTACTTTTTCCTCAACAGACAAGAAATTTTCTTGGTGAGCAGTCCCTACATTCGTTATAACTCCTATTGTTGGCTGTATGATATCATGAAGAGCAAGCATCTCACCAGGCTGACTTATGCCGGCCTCAAATACTCCAATCTGGCTCTTCTCGTCAAGAAGCCAAACAGAAAGCGGAACACCTATCTGAGAATTATAGCTTCGCGGCGAACGTGTAACACTATAAGACGGAGAAAGAAGCTGGTACAACCATTCCTTAACAATGGTTTTTCCGTTACTGCCAGTAACTCCAACAATAGGAATATTAAACTCATCCCTATGCCTTTCTGCAAGACGCTGCAAGGCTTCAAGCGGACTTATAACCTTCAAGAAATTAGCATCAGGATAAATAGATGTGAAATTATCGGGCAACGTGTCTACGACGAAGTTTCTCACGCCTCGTCTGTAAAGGTCTGGAATAAAATTATGTCCATCGTTACGTTCTGATTTCAAGGCGAAGAACAATGTTTCCTCTGCAAAACACAAGGAGCGACTATCAGTCAAGAGAAAGCCTATAGCAGCAGAACTGCAACCATACCTTCGGGCTCCTATTAACGTTGTTACTTTTTCAATTGAATAAGTCATTGTTGTTCAAACATTAAATTCAAGGTGCGTCCCCTTTGACAGGCACGCTCCAGCAAAAGCGCCACCACGTCGGTTTGTAATTTTATAAAGTAGCGTGGCTAAATAAAGTTCTAACATTTGCCAACTGCAAATATACGCAATGTTTTCCAAAACGACATTGATTATGTTATTTATATACTTTTTACAATAAAAAAAACACGACACAACGCATTTAAGCCTCGCCAGTTCACGCTTTTTGAAGGTTTTCACTATCTTCGCAAAAGCTTAACTATAATAATCCGCCAAGACTATGGAAATTCTTCTTCACTACATATGGAAACACAGGATGTTTCCGTTGCATCCACTAACCACGAACACGGGAGAAAATGTGGAGATTCTAGATCCAGGCCTCTACAATCGGAATGCCGGTCCCGACTTTTTCAATGCGAAAATAAAGATAAACGGAATAATTTGGGTGGGGAATGTGGAGATACACGACAAAGCTTCCGACTGGTATCAGCACGGACACGACAAAGACTCAGCCTATGACAACACGATACTTCACGTTGTCGGCATCGACAATACTCCGGTAAAGACGAGCCAAGGCGAGACCATAAATCAGATGCAGATGGAGATACCAGAATATGTAAAAGAGAATTATACGAAGCTGCTATCCGAAGACCGCTTTCCACCATGCCATAGTATCGTGCCAAGACTTTCGAAGTTGAAATTGCATGGATGGATGAACGTTTTACAGACAGAACGTCTTGAAATGAAAACCATAGCGATTACAGAACGAGTAAAAAAGAACAATGGTTCATGGGAAGACGCTTACTTCATAACGCTTGCACGCAATTTCGGCTTCGGGGTCAACGGAGAAGCTTTTGAGACATGGGCAGAAACATTATCACTACAGAGTGTTGCACACCATCGCGATGACATTTTTCAAATTGAGGCAATTTTTATGGGGCAAGCAGGTCTCTTGGAGCCGACATCTGTGCCACAGCGACACTGTGCCAAGGCTATGTCCGACGAATACTTTACCAAATTACGCAAAGAATACCAATATCTCTCACACAAGTTCTCGCTTACAACAATGCCAACGAACCTATGGAAGTTCATGCGCCTACGTCCGCAAAATTTTCCCAACATACGCATAGCACAGCTTGCCAACCTTTACTATAGCCGCAAGGCAGGACTTGCAGACATTATTTCCTGTGACACACTTGATATGTTGCGTGAAAAATTCGACACCAGTGTAACATCTTATTGGGAAACCCACTATTCATTTGGCAACGAAAGCAAAAAATCTGAAAAACGTCTGTCGAAAAATTCCGTAAACATCATTATTATAAATACGGTAATTCCTGTTCTCTTCGCTTATGGCCGCCAGCATGACGATGAAAAACTATGCGATCGCGCATTCCGCTTTCTTGAAGAGCTTAAAGCGGAAGACAACAATATCATAAGAATGTGGCGCGAGTGTGGCATGAAAATAGAAACAGCTGCCGACAGCCAAGCCATCGTGCAGCTGAAAAGGGAATATTGCGACCACCGTGACTGCCTACGTTGTCGGATAGGCTACGAGTTCATAAAAGCCAACGGATGGTTTGTAAAAGACGACCGTGCGTAGAGCCGTCCCTCTTATTCTTTCTCTATCACCTCAAGCCCCCTCTTAACGATTTGGCTTGTTTGGTTTATAATTTGGAAATACTCGTCCATATCCCATATATCACGCGCAACAAGAGCCTTCAATTGGTTAGAGAGATAAGGCATAGTGCGCTGTTCCTCTTCATCATCCTTGGGCTTAACACTCTTCTTTTCTGCTTGTTTCTTTAAATCGTCAAAAACACTTTGAGGCACGCTATAAGTACTTTCAAACTTATCGAAAGAGGGATATTGCTTCTTCAGAGCCTTACGATTGTTGTCTATATAACGAAGAATCACATCTGTCACGATATTCTTAGCAACTAGTTGACGGTGATATTTGGTATACGTCATGGTGTCTAGCGGAACGAAATAGTCGGGCATTATGCCTCCACCCCCATAAACGGCACGATGCTTGCGTAAGGTATAAAACTTCAGCGAGTCAGCAAAATGTATGCTATCAGGGTTCGTCAGTTCTCCATGCTTTAGGCGTTTTTCGAAATCCATCGCATAGTCTTTCAGATCACCCTTAGTGTACGGTTTTTGTATACAACGTCCCGACGGTGTATAGTAATGGGCTACGGTAAGACGAATCATCGACCCATCTGGCATATCAAACGGGCGTTGAACCAATCCCTTTCCAAAAGTGCGACGTCCCACAACCATTCCTCTGTCATTGTCCTGTATCGCTCCTGAAACGATCTCTGCCGCTGAAGCAGAAAAATCATTGACAAGCACCACAACTTTTCCGTCAAGTAATGTCCCATTACCGTTTGCACGATATTCCGACTTGGGAGAATTCAAGCCACTTGCGTAAACAATAAGGTCTTCATTTGGCAGGAATTCATTGGCTATCCTGACAGCCGCCTGTAAATACCCACCGCCATTCTCCTGCAAGTCCAGGATAAGATTTTTCATTCCTGCCGCTTTCAGTTTTGTTACAGCGGCCATAAATTCATCATAGGTTGTTGCTCCGAAACTTGCAATCCGGATGTATCCCACTGTTGGGCGTATCATATACGAGGCATCAAGACTCTTTACAGGAATCTTGTCGCGTTTAACGTTGAACACAAGAGTATCTTTAACGTCACGCCTCACTACAGATAGATTCACCAACGTCCCCTTCGGTCCACGCAAACGCATCATTATTTTATCACGCGGCATTTTCACTCCAGCTATTGCCGTATCGTTAACCGCCACGATGCGGTCTCCGGCAACGATACCTGCACGTTCCGAAGGTCCCTTGGATATAGTCTGTATCACAAGAAGAGTATCTTCTACCATATTAAACTGAACTCCAATACCGTCAAAGTTGCCTTGCAACGACTCATTCATCTGTTTTGTTTCCGTTGGCGTGGTGTAAGACGAGTGTGGATCCAGCTTGTCCAACATTCCGCGTATGGCATCCTCAACAAGTTTCTCCTCGTTAACGGAGTCAACATAGAATTTGTTTACGAGCCATTCCGCTTGCAGCAGTTTACGTATAGGACTGTCATTATCTATTTTCAATTGCGCCGAAGCCTGCATTGTCGCAAGCAGCACAACGAATAAAACCAAGAATTTGTATCTTTTCATTGTCTTTTCTTTCTGTTTTTATGCAACCAACGCCTCAGAATACAATATATTTCTCACCTCCTGACAAGTTGGAAAGTTGCACTTTTTTAATAAAATTCCCCCTCTTCAGGTATGTCCTCCTCTATAACAAGGTTGTCAATTATAAAGTTTTGGCGTTGCGGAGTATTCTTTCCCATATAGTATTCCAGTAGCTTCTGCACCTGGTCTGTCTTGTGTAGCGTTACCTGTTCAAGTCGCATGTCTTGCCCTATGAAGTTTTTAAACTCGTCGGGACTGATTTCTCCAAGACCTTTAAAGCGGGTTATCTCTGGGTCTGGTCCCAATTCGGAAATGGCATTTTGACGTTCTTCCTCAGTATAACAATAGCGAGTAATGAAGTCTCCCTTACTAGAAGAAGCGGCTTTGACTTGCTTTGACTTAATTTTCGTTTTTTTGTTCCTGACTCTAAAGAGAGGAGTCTGCAATACGTAAACATGCCCCTTCTTTATCAAATCAGGAAAGAACTGCAGGAAAAATGTTATTATCAGTAATCGTATGTGCATACCGTCAACATCGGCATCGGTTGCCACAATTACCTTATTGTAACGCAATGTGTCTAGCCCGTCTTCTATGTCAAGAGCGGCTTGCAAAAGGTTAAATTCCTCATTCTCGTAAACCACCTTTTTTGTCAAACCAAAAGAATTAAGAGGTTTTCCCCTAAGCGAAAAGACAGCTTGCGTGTTTACATCGCGGCTCTTTGTTATGCTTCCGCTTGCAGAATCGCCCTCTGTTATAAAGATTGCGCTCTCTTCCTTACGGTCACTCTTCACGTCGCTATAGTGAATACGGCAGTCACGCAGCTTCCTATTGTGCAGATTAGCTTTCTTTGCACGCTCGCGAGCCAGTTTCGTAACACCGGCCATCGCCTTGCGTTCCTTCTCGCTAGCCTGTATTTTTTGAAGCATTACCTCTGCCACATCACTGTTGCGGTGCAGGAAATTGTCTACCTCGGTCTTTATGAAGTCTCCAACATATTTGTTTACCGTCACGCCGTCAGGACTCATTGTCTGCGAGCCAAGCTTAATTTTTGTCTGACTCTCAAACATGGGTTCTTCCACATTTATCGCAATAGCCCCGACAAGGCCGTTGCGTATGTCCGTGTATTCAAAATTTTTCGAAAAGAATTCCTTTATTGTCTTTGCTATATGCTCTTTGAACGCAGTTTGATGCGTTCCGCCCTGCGTTGTATGTTGTCCGTTAACGAAAGAATGATATTCCTCCCCATACTGGTTTGTGTGGGTAAAGGCTATTTCTATGTCTTCTCCTTTCAAATGCACAATGGGGTATATCCCCTCGTTTGTCATTGTGTCGTTGAGGAGATCTTTCAGACCGTTGCGACTTAGAATGCGCCGCCCGTTATACATTATTGCTAGCCCCGTGTTCAAGTATGTGTAGTTACGGAGCATCGTTTCGATGATATCATCGTGAAACGAGAAGTTTTTGAAGAGCGTTGCATCGGGTTCAAAGTAGATGTACGTTCCGTTTTCGTCCTGCGTTTCTTCCGTTTGGTCGTCTTTAAGGATTCCACGCTCAAACTTTAACATTCTTACGACACCGTCACGATATGATTTCACCTCGAATTTCAAGCTCAAAGCGTTTACCGCCTTAATACCGACGCCGTTCAGTCCTACACTCTTTTTGAAAGCCTTTGAGTCGTATTTTCCACCGGTGTTAAGCATGCTGACCGCCTCTACGAGTTTACCCTGCGGTATTCCTCGCCCGTAGTCACGCACGGAAACAGTGCGGTGTTCGTCAATATCCACCTCGATGCGCTTCCCTTGATTCATGCGAAACTCATCAATAGAATTGTCTACCACTTCCTTCAGCAACACATAGATACCGTCTTCCGGTATTGAGCCATCGCCCAAACGGCCGATATACATACCCGGACGGGTGCGTATATGCTCCATATCCGACAGATGGCGTATGCTGTCGTCGGTATATTCTACATGTTCTTCCTGTCCGTTACTGGCAGAAACAAGGCTTTCGGTGATATCTTCACTCATGGACTTCTTTTTTCTTTTATCTGTTATGGCGCATACGCACCAATATTTCATTTAATTTCCTTTATGTAGCAGCGGCGGCGCTTGTGTTGCTCGCAGTCGAGATATTGCCATTGGCTCTGCACTTTTTCATTGGTCTCCATCTCCACATGCGTCTCACCCCATTCAAATCCGTATTCAACGTAACGGGGAATAAGGTCAGAAAAGAGCAACGAATTGGCTCCCTTCGCACGATATTCGGGCAATATGCCTATAAGCAGCAAGTCAACAACTTTGGCACTCTTAAACTTCAACGCCTTCAGCACATGCCACCAACCAAATGGCCAAAGTCTGCCACGACGGCATTTCTGTAAAGCCAACGTAAGCGACGGCAATGTTATGCCCACACCGACAACTTTCTTGTCAGCATTCCAATCCTCAATTAGCGTGATGAGATTCAGGTCGGCAAGCGGGAAATACATGCCTATATACTGTTCTATCTGTTTGTCTGAAAGTTCGTTGTATCCGTAAAGGTTGCAGAATGTTTCGTTTATTATCTCAAAAATACGTTTTCCGTAGCCTTCCTTGAAGATTTCTTTCTTCGTGAGCTTCTTCACATGCAAGTTATAACGCTTCTCTATGAGCGCCGCCACCTTTGCGTATTTTTCAGGAACTTCCTTTGGCACCATCAGCTTATACTCCACATAGTCATTGTCTTTTTCAAAGCCGCCTAGTTGTTCTATGTGCTTTGGATAGTATTCATAATTATATAGAGTCGCCATTGTGCCAAGCTGGTCGAAGCCTTTGGTCAACATTCCCTCGGGGTCCATGTCCGTAAAGCCAAGCGGTCCTACGATATGTGTCATATTCATGCTGCGACCATAGTCTTCAAGTGCATCAAATAGCGCACGCGAAACACTGTAATTGTCAATAAAGTCAAGCCAACCGAAACGCAGGTCTTCCCTACCCCACTTCTTGTTCGCTTTCTTATTCACGATTCCAGCCACGCGTCCAACCATTTTTCCTGTCTCCTTGTCAAAGGCCATAAAATATTCAGCCTCGCAGAAATCAAATGCTGCATTTTTGTCTTTGCTCAACGTATTCAGTTCGTCGCTGAACAGATTCGGGGCATCATACGGACATCCCTCGTAGAGATCGTATCTAAAGTCAATGAATTGTTTTAAGTCGCGCTTTGTCACGACTTTTCTTATTTCTATTTGTGACATTACCAGTTCGTGGTTTAAAAAAATTTCAAGGCGGCACTACAGCCTCAATGCGTCCGTTGCTACCAGGACTTTAAGAGGAAAAACCAAGCCTTAAATATGCGCAAAATTACTACTTTACGTGCAATTACACAAATTATATTTTATCTTTCACCCGTTTTGGAGTACCTTTGCACACATCAATTCCATCGATTTCATTTAACAGATGCTTTACCTAAACAACAAATACCATAACCACTACGTCACACTACTGCGGCTTGGACTTCCGCTTGTAGTTGGGCAAGTGGGCACTATCGTGCTCGGTTTTGCCGACACCCTCATGGTGGGACACCATAGCGTGAATGAACTTGCAGCAGCTAGTTTCGTGAATACAATCATGGCCATAATACTTGTGCTGGCTTTGGGCTTCAGTTATGGTCTTACGCCCATGATCGGACAGATGTACGGCCGCGGTGAAACCGACAATATCGGCAAGACTATCAAGAACGGAATCTATGCTGCAACATCGCTTGCCGCACTGTTGGTTGCCATTTTGATTGCCGTATTTCTATGCATTCGCCACATGGGGCAACCAGAAGAGCTGTTGCCGCTCATGCGCCCATACATGGTTGTAAACATTGTGTCTGTGCCGTTCGTCTGTTGGTTCAACGCCTTAAAGCAATTTTTCGATGCCACCGGACACACAAAGACCTCTATGTATATCATGGTTATTGGCAACATACTGAACATTATCGGCAACTATCTTCTCATCTACGGACCGGCATTCTTTCCTGAAATGGGTCTCTTGGGAGCAGGACTCTCAACAATGGCGAGCCGTATTGCCATGTGCGCCTTGGCTGTCTTCCTGTTTTTCAGACAAGAAGAATATAGAAACTTCCGTCTTGCCTTCTCTGCATCAAAATTTTCACACCACAGTTTTATTGAGATAAACAAGATTAGCTGGCCAGTATGCCTGCAGATGGGCATGGAATCGTCGGCCTTCGCCCTTACCGGCATTATGGTTGGATGGATAGGCACTGCGGCATTGGCTACGCATCAGATAATGATTACCGTTTCGCAGCTGTTTTTCATGGTCTACTATGGCATTGCTGCCGCTGTCTCTGTGCGTGTCAGCTATTTCGCCGGGCAGGGAGACTATGCTCAAATGCGCCCTGTTGCAGCAGCAGGTTTCCACATCACTCTATTCATAGGTGCTATAGTCAGCATACCTGTTTTTCTGCTTCGACACCACATCGGCTATTGGTTTGCCGACAATGCCGAAGTGGCTAGCATGTGTGCCCCCGTGCTTGTGCTGATGATTATATACCAAATTGGCGACGGCATGCAGTGCATCTATTCCAACGCATTGCGAGGCACGGCATACGTCAAACCGATGATGTTCATCGCATTCGTTGCATATTTTGTCGTGTCGCTCCCTACTAGCTATCTGCTCGGCATACGCATGCACCTCGGAATAACGGGGATTTGGACGGCATTCCCCATATGCCTTTCAATAGCGGCAGTGCTCTATTACCTTTTCTTCATCAGAAAGGTAAAGGCGTTGCTCCGGGGAGAATAGACGATCATTGCACACTGCGGAATGTAATCTTGCCGGTATTGTCGTCCATCCCGTCGATTATGGCTATAGACTCCACGCGGTACCCCTTTTCGCGCAGCATCTTTCCACCTTTCTGTTGCCCCTTCTCTATTGCTATGCCCACACCGACAACCTCTCCTCCGGCTTGGCTAACAATGTCGATTAAAGCCGACACGGCTTGCCCTTCGGCAAGAAAATCGTCAACGATGAGCACCTTGTCGGTTGGCAACATGTAGGGTTTAGACACGAAGACGTTATTCATCTTCTTGTGAGTGAAGGAATAAGCATGCGACATGTACTTGTCATCAGTACTGTTGGCCGTTTCGCCTTTTTTGGCGAACACGACTGGAACATCAAACAAGTCACCGAGAAATGATGCTATGGCTATGCCACTGGCTTCTATAGTCAGTATCTTCGTAACAGGCGTGCCACGGAAACGGCGTTTCAACTCATAGCCAATCTGCCGCATGATGTCTATATCAATTTGATGATTCAGAAAGTTGTCTACCTTCAATATGTTTCCTTGCTTCACTGTCCCATCGGCAAGGATTTTTTCTTCCAGAAAATTCATTATCGCTTTTGTTTGGGCCGACATTGATGACGGTTAATGTTTTACAAAAAACAAAATTACTAAATTTCCTTCATTCCTGTAATTCGCAGACCGCTTTTTTCTGCATTTGACGCACCAATATAAAGGTCTCAAAAGATATCACCTACCTATTATCATCCGAAGCCAACAGACTTTCTTTTCAATCGCCGTGGGGAATAAAGAATTTGCCCGCGGGCTCTTTGTCAAGAATCCGCGGGCAAATATTTGTAAACCTCAAGCCTATGGCTATTTTACTATCTTTTTCCCATTAACAACATATATACCTGCCGGAAGACCGGAAACGGCACCTTGCAAAGAAACCGTAGTGGCAAAACGCCTAACCACCTGCCCTGCGAGAGTTGCCACGACAGTTTTTCCCGTTTGCCCTTCAGAGGTTAATTCTATAGCCCCGATGCCCGTTACATAGTCTGCCGTCACATCATTTACGAGATAGTGACCTTGACTGTCTTTTTCAGTAGAAACGACAAAGTAAGATGTAGCATTGACATTCTGAACGTTTACCGTCTGAACACTGCCGTTTGCGGAATTGAACACCAAATTAACGTAATCGTCGGAAGAGTTCATCGTATAGCTCATCGTGTACCATGACTTTCCGCCTAAAGTTGCCATCGTCGCGACATTGTCGCCAGGCCACGATGTTGCTGAGGTAGAATGTGAGCCGTCACCGCCCCACGACCAAACGTTCATACTGTTCCAGCCAACCTCTTCTGTATTGACGTTAACTGATATGGAATAAGGTTTGAATGATTTCACGTTGTACTTACGTTCAATCTCCCCTTTCACCATTCCCTTAGAAAGGATTGCCGCTCTCAACGTTGTTTCGCCATCGGGCAAACTTATTACTGCCCCGTTTTCAACCGTTACACTGTTAGCATTTGGAGCTGTTCCATCGAGAGTGTATACAATCCGCGCGTCATCGTCTGTAGAAATGGCACGCAAGATTACGGAAGTAGCGTTGAAATATTCCCCCGACGGCAGACTTGTCCATGCCGTTTCCGTGGTGCGCTCAAGGAAGTAGCGGTAATGTGTTCCTTCTGCAGTCAAAGCCCAAACAGAAGTTTCGGGAACATAACTGTTAGCCGTTGTCCCGACAGCAGCCATAAGGCGGCCGTTGTTTCCTGTTGTACACAAAACGTAACGTGGCACAGAGCTTTCCACACATTCCCATTGGCTTTGATTATGGATTCCTGCCAAGTTACGGAGCATAATCATATTCTTTATGTCCGCCTTGCAGTCAATCCAGTGTTTAAGAAAGACACATGGCGTACCTGGCATGGCAAGCATGTAAGCGTTGGCCGCAAGCGTATCCGACTTAATTGGGTCTTGCGCGGCATCTTCCCGCTTCTCCGTGTCGTGGTTCTCAACAAATGTCACAGCATAGCGCGAGTAGTTTTGGTCTGTCGCCAAGCCCCCATTCTTCAATTTCGTCCAGTTTGTGTAGTTAACCGCATCCCTAACGGAATAACGCAACGGGAAATCGAAAGCTGCGCTCTGCTTTTCACCATCAACCGCCGTGCCGTCAATCCAGTTTTCCACCTTTTGTTTTGCGTCATCCCAGTATTCTCCCACTGAGTATTCTGGCTTTGCTGCGACATTGTATATGCCTGTAAACTTTGCGTCGTAGCCTTTTGTCATGTCGTACCTCACGCCAGCATATCCCAAATCGTTAAGCAGAAAATCAAGATACGCCTTAACATTTGCCTGAACGTTCAAGCTATTGTGATCAAGGTCGCGCATACCGTCCCATCCCGTTCCGGTGTCGTTGTTGGAGCTCAAGGAATATCCATTGCTTTTCGCCCAAGCTGCAGTCTTTCCTCCATCATCGTCAGCACAGATGTCTGTGCTCTGTAACTGATAGGTTATCCCTTTGTATGTTTCGGCGGGGAAATCCACCCAATTACTCACGTTCTTCCTGTGGTTAATCACCACATCTGCTATCGTTCCCAGCCCTTTCTGTTTAAAAGTGGAAATCATTGAGCGCAGTTCCTGCTCAGTTCCGAATGCGCTCTTGTAGTCATTAAACCAATAAAGGTCGTCATAACCCATTGATTCTCCGCCGCAGTTTGCACTTTGGGGTATCCAGACAAGCTTGAAATACTGCGACAACTCGTCTGCCTGGCTCTCCAACTTTTTCCAGTTTGTGGCGTCATAACTATTCCAATAGAAGCCTTGCAACATTACCCCCTGCCAGTTTGCCGGCCATCCTTGAGCCATCAGCAACACTGGGCAAGCAAATGCTACCAGCGATAATAAAATATTTTTTTTCATTTGCTTTTGCTCTTTGCGGCTTGCAATGCAAGCTGTAATCATTTATCCTATCTTTCCAGCTCAAGAACCATTGTTGCGCGCGGCTGAAGTGTAACGTCTTTTGAAACATTCACCTTGCGACCTGTCAGGACGTTGGTGGCCTCAACACATTGGCCTATTATTTCCGCATAACGAGAAACTGCCAACTTCTTCTGCTTGCCCGTTCCGTTGAGTACTGTAAGCACTGCTTTGTTGCCTAAAGTTCGTGCCACCACATAAACACCGTCATAGGGAATAAACTGTGTCTGCTTCCCTTCTGTCACAACAGTATTGCCTTGTCGCCAATGCAGCAGACGGCTGAGCCAATTGAACATTGCGTTTTCTTCCTTCGTACGCCCTGCTTTTGTAAAGGCATTATGCGTGTCTTCAGGGAATCCCCCGGGGAAATCACGGCGCACATTACCGTCGGTAACAGACTTTGTGCCGTTCATAAGAACCTCCGTTCCATAGTAAAGTTGCGGTATTCTATTTATTGTCAGCAATAAAGCAAGAGCCTGTTTCAAAGCAAGAGTGTCAGTTCCTTCACCAAGGAAACGGTCGGTATCGTGGTTTTCAATGAATGCCATTACGCTTGACGGATTTTCATATAGATAATCGTAGCAAAGCGAATTGTAAACGCGGTTAAAACCATTCCACCAGCCATCGGTTTCTTCGTTTTTCGCCAAGTTTATGCGGTCAAAAAAGCTAAAGTCCATCACCGTCTTTAGGTTGGAGTTAATGCTGCTCAGCTTTGAATTTTTCTGCCACGCTGCCGTATATGCAGGTTCTGTCACCCATGTTTCTCCCACGGTATTGAAATTTGGATATTCATCGTTGAGCTCTTCCATCCACCGCGCCATGCCCATACGGTCGGCATAGGGATAAGTGTCCATGCGTATTCCGTCGATACCAACAGTTTCAATCCACCACTCACTGTTCTGAATAAGGTAGGTCATAACATGCGGATTGCGCTGGTTAAGGTCGGGCATCGTGGGCACGAACCATCCGTCGACAGTTTCCCGTAGGTCAACCTTACTGGCATAAGGATCAAGTACTGGCGTCAGCTTATAACTAGTCTGCAGGTATTTGTCGTTTACCTGTCCCGTACCGTCAATATTCTTTACCTTCACACTTTTAGCTTGGTTCTCTGGTGCAAGCCATTCGGGAGAATTAAACCAGTTGGCAGCGGGCATGTCATTCACCCACGGGTGTTCAAACCCACAATGATTGAAGATCATATCCATCACGACCTTTAGTCCTTTAGCGTGAGCCTCAGATATAAGTTGGCGATAGTCATCGTTTGTTCCGAAACGTGGGTCAACACGATAGTAGTTCGTTGTGGCATAGCCATGGTAAGTGCTTGTTTTTCCGTGGTCGGGCGAGTTGTTCTCAAGCACAGGCGTGAACCATAGCGCAGTAACCCCAAGCTCATTGAAATAGTCAAGGTGGCGACGTATACCTTCAATGTTTCCTCCGTGACGCAAACTCGGTTCGTTTCTATTCACTGTATAAGGATTAAGCCCCTTTACATTGCTTTTTTTGTTGTCAACACGGGCAAAACGGTCTGGCATTATCATGTAAACCACGTCTGCATTGGTAAATCCCATGCGTTCTTCACCGCGCATCTGTCGCGCCTTAAGGAGATATTTTACCGTTTCCTTACCTTTCTCGCCTTTAAACGTAAGGTTCATTGTGCCAGGTTTTGCGTCTTTAACATTCATATAGACGAGAAGATAGTTTGGACTGTCAAGCCGCACTAAACTGTCGATGCGCACTCCGGGATAATCGGTGGTAACATCTGCAGTACGTATGCCTGGGCCGTAAACCATAAGTTGCAAGTTCGGATTTTTCATCCCCACATACCAATCAGTGGGTTCTATTCGGTCTACTTTGGTTGCTGCGTTCATCATTAGTGTTGTGCCCATAAGAAGGGCTGTCAATAGTCTTTTCATAAAAAGAGTGTTGTTAATGTTTATGCATCATGTCTGCATGATTTCAGTCATGCATCACTATTGCTTGCTGAGGAGCTACACTTATAGTATTGCCTTTGGCAATGGCAATACCACGAAGATCCACCTTCCCGTCTTTCACAACAAGAGTATATTCGCCCTCAGGAACGGGAATTTCCGTCTGCGTCTTATTGGCATTCAATACAACCACAATGTTTTTCCAGTCGTCTCCGCCGGCATTGTCTTTCAATATGAAAGCAACCGTTCCTGCAGGACTTGGGATAAAGTGCAGATGCTTTCGCACTTTATCTGCATCGCCTAGGCGGAAAGCGGGATGTGCCTTGCGCATAGAGATAAGTCCGCTATAGTATTCGAATACTTCCGGATAGCTTTGAAGATTGTTCCAATTTAGATGGTTTATACTGTCGGGAGAGTTAAAACTGTTATGTACTCCCTTCTTGTCGCGAAGCATCTCTTCGCCACATAAGATAAACGGAACTCCCTGTGAAGTGAGCACGGCGGTTTGGGCAAGAAGGTCAAGCCGGATAAGCTCTTCTTCCGTTATTCCGGGAACACTCGCCCGGAGACGGTCTGTCAAGCACATGTCGTCATGACAACTAACATAGCTTATCATCTGTGTCGGCGAGTTAGTCCATGGCTCTTTGCTATAATTTACCTTCGACATGTCTATGTCTGGATGACTTATACCGCCGGCGATACCAAATTTAATGCTCTCCTCATTGCCGGCAACCCCGGCAAGGAAGCCTCCTTTTGTATCGTCATTGAACGGGCCGCGCAAAGCGTCTCGCATATCATCGCAGAAAGCCGCAATTCCATCTAGCTGGCGTGTATTGCTCTTCATCGCCAGCTTTTCAAGCGGATAAGCGCAGTTGCCAGCACTCCAGCCTTCGCCATAAATGAAGATACTTGGGTCTATGAGATTTAGTGCGCGCCGTATTTCATTCATTGTCTCTATATCATGGACTCCCATAAGGTCAAAACGAAAACCATCAATGTGGTATTCTCTTGCCCAATATTCCACGCTTTCAATCATATACTTGCGCATAAGCGGCTTTTCGGAAGCCGTTTCATTGCCACAACCGGAACCATTGGAGTAAGAACCATCGGCTGCCTTGCGATAGAAATAATCGGGATATACCCGTTGGAAGTTACTGTTCGCAATGTCAAACGTATGGTTGTAAACAACATCAAGAATGACTCTTATTCCAGCCTCATGCAGAGACTGCACCATTTGCTTAAATTCTTTTATCCGCACCTTGGGGCTGAAAGGGTCGGTTGAATAGCTTCCGTCTGGAACATTATAGTTTTTCGGGTCGTATCCCCAGTTATATTGAGGAACATCAAGGCGTGTTTCGTCTACAGAGGCATAGTCAAATGACGGTAGTATATGCACTGCATTCACGCCAAGCCTTCGGAGATAGTTTATAGCCTTGGGGGTTGAAAGGGCAAGGAACTTGCCACCGTGGGCTATGCCCGACGACGGATCTATTGAGAAGTCTCGGTGATGAAGTTCATAGATGACAAGGTCTGCAGGTGATTTCAACGGTGGACGACAATCGTTGTTCCATCCAGCTGGATCGGTAGAGCGCATATCTAAAATGGCTGCCCGATTGCCGTTCACACCTACTGCCGTGGCAAAAAGTCCAGGACACTCGCCATTGCCCGTATCAAACGTATAGAATTTCCCGTCAAGATTTCCTTTTACTGTAGCTTCCCAAACACCGTCATTGGTATTTTTCATCTTCAGCGTCTTGTATGCACGCTCCGCATTCTCTGAAGAGTAAAGGCGCAACAAGACTTTATTTGGCGCGTTGAGACGGAAAACGGTTTTCTCTTTCGAATAAATCATCTCCTTAAACACACGCTGCGCACTGCTCATTTGCGGAAAGACAGAAAGCAACACAGTTGAAAAGAATATGCCTTTTATGCTCATTTATGTTTCGTTTTAAAAGGAAGTTGAATGTTATCATTTCGCTTTCAGCGAGATTGCGAACCCACCGCCACGCGCTTCGCGTATTTTAAGCACATCGCCTCTCTTTACTGTCCGGTGGATAATTTTATATGCCTTCGGGTTGTTCTCGTAATCGGCATTAGGAGCATCTTGATAAATGGCACAATCATACTTGCGACCTTTCTCCAGGAAATCTGTTCTAACCACGGCAACACGTGCCTCTTCTCCAGTTTTTCCGCCAACAAACCAATTGTCTGTCCCTTTTGCCTTGCGCGCCACGGTAATATATTTGGCGGGTTCTGCTTCAAGATACTTAGAGTCGTCCCAATCGCACGCCACGTCACGAATAAATTGGAAGGCATCGTCATAACGTTCGTAATGCTCCGGCAAATCAGCAGCCATCTGAAGCGGACTATACATCACAAGATATAACGACAGTTGTCCGCACAACGTGGAGTGTACGAAGCTCTTGTTGTCGCTCCATTCAGAGAGTTTTGTCTCAAATATACCGGGGGTATAGTCCATCGGCCCTCCCTGCAAGCGAGTAAACGGCAACATTACTGTATGATAAGGCACACTTCCGCCAAAAGCCTCGTATTCTGTGCCACGTGCGCTTTCGTTACCCACAAGGTTTGGCCACGTGCGACAAATGCCTGTAGGGCGCGTTGCTTCATGAGCATTCACCATTATATGATGTTTTGCCGCCTCTTCCACTACTCGTTGGTAGTGGTTGTTCATCAGTTGACTGTAATGATATTCACCGCGAGGGATGATATCGCCAACATATCCCGTCTTTACTGCATCATATCCGTACTTGTTCATCAAATTAAACGCATCTTCCAGATGTCGTTCATAGTTGAGTACCGATGCAGAAGTTTCGTGGTGCATCATCAATTTCACCCCTTTTGAATGAGCATAGTCATTAAGATACTTAATGTCGAAGTCGGGATATGGGGTAGTAAAGTCAAAGACATCTAGTTTCTGATGGCCGAACCAATCTTCCCATCCAACGTTCCATCCTTCAACAAGTACTTGGTCTAATCCGTTCTTCGCCGCAAAATCTATATAACGTTTCACTTCTGCCGTGGTTGCTCCGTGCGTGCCATTGGGTTTACAATGTGCATAGTCGGTCACGCCAAGACGTACAGAAGGATAATCGTTGGTGTACGCCCATGACTTGACACCTACGATCATATTCCACCACACGCCACAGTATTTCGTGGGATGTATCCATGACGTGTCTTCAATCTTGCACGGTTCGTTCAAATTAAGCGTCAACTTACATGAAAGCATATCGCGGGCATCATCGCTCACGAGCACTGTTCTCCATGGAGTGTTAAACGGAGTCTGGATAAAGCCCTTGCGCCCCACTGCGTCAGGAGTTAGCCAAGATTCGAAAGTTAGTGTCTTTTCATCTAGATTAAGATGCATAGTTGGATAGTCAAGGCATGCGGCTTCGTGAATGTTGATATATAGTCCATCTGCCGTTTTCATCTGCAAAGACGTCTGAACCCCGGTGTCTGAGAATACTGTCGTTGAGGAATTGCTCTTGTATTTTTCCCTGTCACGGCGTATGACTGAGCTTATTCCCGTAAGAGGAGTAACCTGGTATTCGTATTCTTGCGTGTCGTAATCGCCAGGAATCCAATAGGCAGTATGATTACCAGTCATGGCGAATTGTGTATGTTCTTCCTTAATAACAAAATAGTTGAGCGCATCTTGTTGTGGAAATTCATAGCGCAATCCCATACCATAGTCATAGACACGAAAACGAATCTTTATGTTTCGGTTAGTCGCTGCCTGCTTCAAAGAAACCTCTAGCTCGTTATAGTTATTACGTAGGGTCGCAGTTTCTCCCCAAACGGGCTTCCAGGTTTCATCAAATGACGAGGTCTTGTAGTCTGTTTCCTCAAAGCCATTCATCAAGTCTGTTTCGGCATCGCCTTTTGAGGCATGCTTGTCTTTTGCCAATTCGAGTCCTAGATGCGATGGTTTGCATACGGTTTTACCCTTATATGACAGTTCATACGTCGGTTGTCCGCTTTGCGTCAGCGAAAACTTTACCGCCACATTACCATTAGGCGACGTTACCGACTGTGCCGCAACGAATAGCGTAAAAGTCATTGCGGCCATTGATAAGATTATCTTTCTCATGATTGTATTGTTTTATGCCTGGCAGATGTTTAGTATAATGGCTTTAAAAGTTTATCTCTACGAACGCCCTGTCTGCCTTATCAGTTCCTTTACTGTATCATTATAGTCTTTGTTTGCAAGAAGTTGCTCAAGACTTACATGCATGCGATAGCGCCAATAATGACGTGGATTAGCAGGAATGTTGATACGTTCGCCATTAGCATCAGGCAAACGCAAAGACTCGTCTATTGCAAACCAGTCTTGCAACGAAAGAACACAAAGCATTGACGGACATGTAAGCTGGTTAGCTACAATTTCTTTAGCAAGCCATCCGGGGAGAGGATGTGGGGCATTGCCATTGCGATAAAGCATTGTTGAGTAATACTGTTGCGTTCGTTCGATGTCCTCATCCCACCATTGGCGCAGTGTAGGCATGTCATGTGTAGAGAGAGTGCACACACTTCTGTATGGATTACGGGAGAGTATTCCGAAAGTTACTGTCGGGTCTTTGGGCATTTGTTGCAGCTCCAGACTGAGTATGCGCAACTGTTCCATTACCCACGCCACACAATCGGGCACCATACCCAAGTCTTCTGCACAAACGAGCATACGTGTTGCCTGAACCAACACCGGTAGTTTCTTCATAGCTTCGTTATACCAGAAATTGTTGTTGCGGCGGTAATAATAATCATTGTAAAGGCGATTGAATTTCTCTTTGTCGCAGTCGTAAAGCGCCTCATACATGAAATTCATCTGTGCCGTTATTCTCGGATGGAACAACTCCGTATTGTTGACATCACGAACAAACAAGACATTACTTACAAGCGCATACAGACCGTCGCGAATCCATGTGTCTTCTTCATTTTCCGCTCCCTTAAAAGCCGCTTCAATCTTGCGCTCTGTGTCATATTCAGGCTTAAGGCTAAAGATATCGTCATGGTCATGGTTAAGATACTTCTCCGTAACCATATCGGCTTGTTCCCGGAAAATACGCTCAACAATCCAACGGGCGATGAATGGTTTCGTGAACAAATCCTCTTGGAATTTAAGTCCATAACCCTCAATCTCCTGGCGGGTCATTCCTAAAGACGGGGAGAATTGACCGAGCAGCCCGTGGACACAAGTAGTTGGAATAGCCCAAATTCTGAAGAAACCTAGGACATGGTCTATGCGATATGCGTCAAAATACTTCGACATATTTTGGAAACGACGTATCCACCAACGGCAACCGTCGTCTATCATCCTTTGCCAATTATAAGTTGGGAAGCCCCAATTCTGTCCATTTACGGAGAATGCATCTGGTGGTGCGCCTGCTTGTGAATTAAGATTAAAGTATTGCGGTTCATGCCAAACATCGCACCCATTACGATTCACGCCAATAGGAATGTCACCCTTAAGGATAACGCCACGAGCCATGGCATATTCGTGGGCAGCACGCATTTGTCTGTCTAGCAAGAACTGCACATAATAATAGAATGACACTTCGGAAAATTCTTTTGTACGTGGATTCAAGAGTTTTCCTCGCTCCGATTCATGCCATGTTTCATACCCTTTCCATGTTGAAAAGTCAACGTTTCCATACGTATCTCTAAGATGGCAATATTTTGCATACGGCACTAGCCAGTGTTCATTCTCCTTGAGAAATTGTTTGAACTCAAGAGACTTCAAAATATTTTGCCCGTCTTGAGCAAACACTTCGCGCACGTACTGAACCTTGGCATCGTTCACGCGCTCATAGTCAATCTTCGGGAGTGCATTCAATTCTCTACGCAAAGTTTCAAATTCTTTGCCTTTATTCTTATCTGCAATAGCTGGCAACTGGCGCAGATCCATATACTGCGGATGCAATGCAAATATACTTATGCAGGAATAAGGATAGGAATCTGTCCAAGTATGTGTTGAAGTAGTATCGTTTATCGGCAACAACTGAAGCACCTTCTGCCCCGTTTCAGCTACCCAATCAATCATTTTCTTGAGATCACCAAAGTCGCCTACACCGAAACTCCCCTCGGAACGTAGTGAAAACACCGGTATCAGCGTTCCGGCAAGCTTTGCATTGCATATCTCAAAGAATGCCTGTTCCAATTCGACTACACACACATTTTCAGCTTTCTTATTTGGAATGTCGAGTATTCTGTTAGGGCATGTTTCCCAATACAAGTTTCCTTTGTCATCAAATGCCACGAACTTGAATTCCATCTGTGTGCCAACGTGTTTGTCGGCATCAAGGTCTATAACCCATTCATTATAATTATGCTCGCTCATTGGCAAGGAGTGCTCTGTATTCCAGTTGCCAAGATATTCGCCTTTCCCCACCAATGCAAGACGTGCTCCTGCCCTCAACTGCGGAGCACGCACGATTAAGCGCAACGCTCTCTTTAACAATGATGGCGAAAAAGATTGGCGACTACGTCTGTTCACGCAGTCTGTAAAGGCAGAACTATACAAATACGAATCATGAGGAATTTCGTTCCAACGGTTAAACACTACATATTCGGCATCTCTGTTAGGGCAAAGTTCCAATCGATGACGCACTGTTGTCCATTCACGGCGCTCCTCACCATCCCCGTTTTCCACGGTATAAAAATAATCAATTAGGGGCGACATATCCGAATTGTTTATTTCGCAGTTCCATGTCTGCCCGTCAACGGTGTTCATGCCATAAACACTTTCATCTGCCACGCTGGGGATTACGACATGCAACTTGAGCTGTTGCCCAAAGGATGTCGCATATTGTATTGTGAAATGTATTGTCATGGTAATTTATTTTTTATGTTTTTCTTCTTAAACCATTATTTTGCACAATGCTTTCCTGTCTTTATTGTTCCAACGCTCAAGGCGCCAAGCACAAGGAATACTGCTGCGATGAGCATCATATTATACTGATGAGAACCAACCATAGCCAAGAGAGAGCCTCCAACTGCCGCGGCAACGATCTGTGGCAGACAGATTGTACCATTAAACAACCCAAGGTAAGCTCCTTTATGCCCGTAGCCTTCAAGTGCGTTAGTTACAAAAGCAAACGGCATTGCCAGCATTGCAGCCCAAGCACAACCAATCAAAAGGAAAGGAATTACTAGCATATTCTTGTCTGGAATGAAGGGCATTATGCCAAAGCCCACGGCTCCTATCAGTAAACTCACGGCGTAAGCAAACTTCTCGTTCTTAATTCTCGGCAAAACAACAGCCCAAGCCACACTACCCAAAGCCTGCCAAAAGAAGAGGACGCCGACCCAGTTGCCTGCTTCCTGATATTCTGCCGAAGAAACCTCGGTTGTATGCCAAACAGTCTCAGCTATCGTTCCGTTTGTATATGTCCACATATACATAAATGCCGCCCAACAAAAGAACTGCACTAGGCCTACTTTCCAAAACATTGTGGGGGCATTTTTCAATAAGTCTACCCAATTTGCCTTAGTCTCTACCTTTTCATCGCTTTTCTGCTCATTGTATTCTGCATATTCTTTCGGATTCCATTCCTTCACCGTAAGTGTCGTATACAGAACGCACAGAATCAGAATTACAGCTCCGATGTAAAAAGAATATATAACCGAATCTGGGACAACTCCCTTGGGAGCTTCGTTGGCAATTCCTAGAGCCGTAAACAAGAAAGGGAACACATACCCTATTAGCGAACCGCTATTACAGAGAAAGCTCTGTATGGAATATGCCAATGATTTCTGCTTTTCATTAACCATATCGCCCACGAGCATTTTGAAAGGCTGCATAGCCATATTGATGCTTGTGTCAAGGAACATTAGTGAGATAAGCCCAAACACCATTGCCGTACTTACCGCCATTCCGAACGATCCCGCATTAGGCAAGAGACACATCACGGCCACTGCCACGGCAGACCCCACAAACAAGTAGGGTATGCGCCGTCCGAAACGGCACCAAGTACGGTCGCTCAATGTTCCAACTATCGGTTGTACAAGTATTCCCATAAGCGGGGGAAGAATCCAAAAATAGCTCAATGAATGAGGATCTGCGCCGAGTGTCGCAAAGATTCTTGAAATATTGGCACTTTGCAAAGCATAGGCAATCTGCACTCCGAAGAATCCGAAGCTTAGATTCCATAGTTTCCAAAAGCTTAAATCCTGTTTCTGTTTCATTAGGTATATGAGATTATGTTATTATTTCCTGTTCAACGTGAACTTCCCCTCACCACAAGTCTTGTCCTTACAACGCGCTTCTCTATCTTGTCTTGTGGGGTTAGCTTCTCAACTTTGTCCATAAGGATTGTAGCAGCCTGTCTGCCAACCTCCACTCCACGCTGTTCAACAGTAGTCAGTTGCGGATCACAGGCCACTGCACGCTCACCATTTGTAAAACCGCACACAGATATATCCTTTGGCACATCATATCCCATGCGTTTGGCCGTATACATGACTCCTATTGCCGTATCGTCATTTACACAGAAAAAAGCATCTGGCCTGTTTTTTCTCGCCAAAAGTTCTGGAGTCAGCCGCTCTGCATCTGCTCTATTGTCGCATGCACAAATCAGACTATCATCAGGTTTTAATCCTGCCTTCAGCAGAGCATCGCGATAACCGTTGTATCTATTCTTCCCAATTTCCGCATTTGCCTTCATTCCATAAAAGGCTATCCGGCGACAACCAGTCTGAATTAGATGAGTAACTGCATTGAAAGCCCCCATATAGTCATCCACAACCACAAGACTGGCATTGACTCCTGTGCAGATACGGTCATAGAAAACAAGTGTTATCCCCTTGTTCAATAGCGCTTTGAAATGGTCATATTGGGTCGTTGTCTTGGACTGCGACACTATAACTCCACACACTTGCTGCGCTTCCATCATCTGACAGATCTTCACTTCTTTGTCATAGTCTTCCTTACTCATGGCTATGATAATCCGATATCCGCGGGCCGATGCAGCTTCCTCTATGCCTGTCAATACAGAAGAGAAATAATAGTGGGTAAGTTCTGGCACAATTACTCCAATAACCTTCACTGGCTCACGTTTAGCGTTCCGCAACGACTTCGCAAGATTGTTAGGATAGAAATCATGCTCGCGGGCATAGCCACAAATTGCATCGCGCAAATCTTGCCGCACACGCTGGCTTCCGCTAAGCGCACGTGAGATTGTGGAAATTGAAACGCCGAAATACTCGGCTATGTCTTTCATTGTAGTTGCCACAGTTTTCGCTTCATAGGTTATTCGCTGCAAAAATAATGCAAACTTTCTATTCTCTCAATATCAAAACGTTGTATTTTTTTATATCATCGTGCAAACGTTTGCAACCATCTAGCGTAGGACTAATCATTAAGACTTTTTGCTTACTTGTAAACAACAATAACAAATGAAAGAAAAGAGTCTGTTTGCTGTATCTTTCCATCTAAGGTTCCAATTAACAAAAACGGTTTTATGGAGGTAGGAACACACCTCCATAAAACTAAAATAGCAGTGGCCCATTACCTCTACCTAGCGCAACATCCTTGCCTTTCGCTATAGCTTCAGAAACAAGTCGCTTGGCAAACATTATAGACGACGCCAATGGCTTGCCTGATACCATGAAAGCTGCAATTGCAGACGAGAGGATACAACCTGTACCATGAAGATTATGCGATTCAATCTTTTTGCTTTCAAATTTTTCCGCCGTACCATCAGGCAAGAAAAGAACATCCAAAGCATTGGCAGAAGTCCGTCTATGCCCCCCCTTAATAAGGAAAGGAACACTATATCTGCGGGTAAGCTCCCAACCGTCCGCTTCACAAAGATATTTATGCCCCAACAAACATTCCACTTCAAGAAGGTTCGGAGTGACTAGACTACATATAGGAAGCAATTCCTGCTTGACTATATTCACAGTACTCTCAGCCATAAGTCTATGCCCGCTAGTTGAAATCATAACCGGGTCGTATATGATATCACATCTGCAATGCCTCTTGTATTTTTCAAGCACAGTCGCCACAGTATGTGCTACATCTGCATTTGGTATCATACCTATTTTAACTGCACTAACATTCATATCGGAAAGCACAGCACTGAGTTGGCTTTCTACAACTTGGGCCTGAATAGGCATAACATTCTGCACACCTAACGTATTCTGACTGGTTATAGCCGTAATGACTGTGGCACAATAGATACCGACATGCGCCATAGTTTTTATATCCTGCTGTATACCAGCACCTGCCGACGAGTCTGAGCCTGCTATCGACAAGGCTATAGGCATAAAACCTCGAGCATCATGCACCTTTTGCTCTTTCCCTTTTTCTTCAATACATACCGTTTTCCATGCGTCACCCAGTATCATCGCACCACCAAACCCCATGTTCAGCACTTCATCAATGCGACTAAACGTAACACCACCAAGGGCGAACACCTTACTGTCCACAATTCCTTTCAACCTTGCTTCCTTCAGCATTTCGAGAGAAAAAGCAGAGCGGTATCCTTGTTTGGATATGGAGTCAAATATAGGAGAAAGAGAAACGTAATCGCATCGTGGCTTCCATTCCATCACTTCTTCTAGCGTGTGGCAACTACGACTCACGCTTCCTGCCCATCCTTGTGGCGGAAAAGGATTTCTACTGTTTAGGTGAACCCCATGAAGACCATAAGCTTCAGCAAGTTGAAAATGGTCATGCAAGACAAGACGCGCACGGTATTCCGCCGGTATCTCGAAGAGAAGACGCCGAATTTCCTCTGCCGATGCTTTGGGCTTGCGTATGTGTATCAAATCAATCCCCGACTGTAGAAGCCGGGCTATATGCTCGGCTTCCCCGTCGAAGAAATACGGAAGAGTTATTACTATTGTCATTTTTCAGTGTTTTCGCATTAAGTCGAACGACGCATCCCAGTCCTTCCATACAGGTTCGCGCCCGAGCTCCCTCAGTCGGGAGTTTATTTCCGACGCAGTTCTGCCGTCGCTTACGGAAAATTGCTCAAGGGCCTGCGGATAAGTATGGTAGCCCCCTGGGTTAACCTTTGACTCTGCCGACATCGTCGTCACGCCCAACGTACACATGTTGTCGCGTATAAAGGCTGGTTCGCGCGTTGAATATGAGATATCAACATCATGATCAAAGATACGCATTGCGAAAGTTGCCTGTGCCAACTGCCTGTCTGTCATGAAGCAGTTCGGCTTGAACCCCTCATTTTGCGCCGGGCGCATACGCGGAAAGTTAACGCTGTATTTTGTGCGCCAATAGTGTTTCTGCAGATAACGCAGATGGTAAGCCATCATTGTCACATCGGTTCGCCATTCCTCTTCCAGCCCTATCAATACTCCCATGCCAATGGAATGAACGCCAGCCTGCCCCATTCTGTCAAAGCCATCGCAGCGCCATTCAAACTTGCTTTTCATTCCACGCGGATGATATAGCTTGTAATGGTCACGATTGTAAGTCTCTTGAAAACAAATAACTCCGTTCATGCCATGATTGGCAAGAGTTTTATAGTCCTCAGCCGAAAGTGGCATAACCTCAATTTTAACGTTTGAAAAATATTTCTTCGCTATATCAATGGCTTTTGCCAAATACGGCACACCTGCCTTTGCTGGATTCTCTCCCGTTACGAGGAGAATATTTTCAAAAGGCGCAAGTTCTTTTATCGCTTTATACTCATTCTCTATCTGCTCCTCCGTGAGTATTGTGCGCGGCATCTTGTTTTCGCGGTGAAAGCCACAGTACACACAAGAGTTTGAACAAGAGTTTGTTATATATAAAGGTATGAACATCGACATTGTCTTGCCGAACCTTTCCTCCGTATACTTGCGCGAGAGCCGCGCCATCTCTTCAAGATACGGTTCTGCTGCCGGTGATAGCAGAGCCATAAAATCATCTACTCCGCAATGATCTTTGCGCAGCGCACGCATCACGTCTACGCTTGTCATAGCGGCAATTCTTTCGGTTGTTTCTTGCCAACTTATATTCTTAAGTTCATCTGAAAACATTTTTGTCCTTTCTTTTTAGTATATTACGTCACCGTTACTATAGTTCTATTGTATAGCTTTGCATTGAAGCCAAATCAACAGTCCATAGCTTGTCTATCAGCGGAGAGCCGAATTCAGAAACAAGCATCAATACTTGTGTAGCCTCAACGCTGCCCACTACAGCTGGTGTAGTGCCGAGCACAGCTTTTCCCGGATGCGGCATAGCAAGCGTATAGGCCTCGTCAGGAAATAATGTCCGATAAGTACATCTGCCTTTGCAGAACACGCTTACCTGTCCTTCCAACCCACGGATTGCACCATAAACGTATGGCTTGCCTAGCCGCTGGCACGTGTCGCTAACGATGAAACGCGTGGCAAAATTGTCCATTCCGTCAACCACCACGTCATATTGCCCGATAATATCCTCGGCATTGTCTTGCGTCAGCCTTTCGGCATACGCAACAATATTTACCTCTCCGTTGAGTTTTCTCAATCTATCGCAGGCACATTCTGCCTTCAATCTTCCTACTTCGTCTTCACTGTAAAGCACCTGCCGATGAAGATTCGTAACGCTAACGAGGTCATCATCCATTATTCCCAACGTGCCGATACCGGCTCCTGTCAGATAAGTGGCTATTGGAGAGCCAAGCCCCCCTACCCCAACAAGGAGCACTTTGGCGGAACTTATCCTTTTTTGCCCTTCCTCTCCAATCTCGGGCACAAGCATTTGTCGCTGATACCGGCTTTCTTTCAACGGGTTACTTTGAGTTTCCATCATTACTAAACTTCCTTAGGTCGTGCGTTAACTTTGCGGCACAGAAATTCGGACCGCACATAGTGCAGTATTCGCCGTCGGTATGCCCTGCTTCTTCAAAGTATTTCAATGCCAGTTCCGGGTCGAGGGAAAGATGGAACTGGTCGCGCCAACGAAATTCAAAGCGTGCCTTCGAGAGAGCATTGTCGCGGATTTGCGCTCCAGGATGCCCCTTTGCCAAATCTGCGGCATGGGCAGCAATCTTGTATGTCACCACTCCTGTGCGCACATCTTCCTTGTTTGGCAATGCAAGATGCTCTTTAGGTGTTACATAACATAGCATTGCCGTTCCGAGCCAGGCTATCTGCGCCGCACCTATGGCGGAAGTAATGTGGTCGTAGGCTGGGGCTATATCTGTAACGAGCGGGCCTAAAGTATAGAATGGCGCTTCATGACAATGGTCTAGCTGCCTTTCCATATTCTCCTTGATTTTATGCATCGGCACATGGCCGGGACCTTCAATAAAAGCCTGCACATTCTTCTCCCAGGCACGCTTTACGAGTTCGCCCATAGTGTCAAGTTCTGCAAACTGCGCCTCATCATTTGCGTCTGCTATACAGCCGGGACGTAGGCCATCGCCTAGCGAAAGTGCAACATCATACTGCGCAACGATATCACAGATATCATCGAAATGCTCATAAAGGAAGCTCTCCCGGTCGTAGAGCAAGCACCATTTACTCATTATACTGCCGCCACGGCTCACTATACCACACAAACGTTTGTCGGCAAGATGCACATTGTGACGACGTATACCCGCGTGGATGGTGAAATAGTCTACGCCCTGCTCGCATTGTTCTATCAGCGTGTCACGGAAAATCTCCCAGCAAAGGTCTTCAACCTTGCCGCCAACCTTCTCCAATGCCTGATATATAGGAACTGTTCCTACGGGAACGGGACAGTTGCGCACTATCCATTCGCGGGTTTCATGTATGTTATCACCCGTAGACAAGTCCATTAGCGTATCGCCACCCCACTTGCATGACCAAACAGCCTTGTCTACTTCTTCCTCTATACTTGAGGTTGTGGCAGAATTGCCGATGTTGGTGTTTATTTTCACAAGGAAGTTTCGCCCGATAATCATTGGTTCACTCTCCGGATGGTTTATGTTTGCTGGCAGAACGGCACGGCCACAGGCAATCTCGCTGCGCACGAACTCTGGCGTTATATGCGACTTAATGCCCATGTCCTCGCAGTTCATATTCTCGCGTATAGCCACGTATTCCATTTCAGGAGTTATTATTCCGGCTTTGGCGTAAGCCATCTGCGTAATGCTCTTGCCTGGCTTTGCTCTTCGCGGCAGGCGGATATGCTCAAAGCGCAGGTTGTCAAGCGAATGGTCGGCAAGCCGGGCCTTTCCATAGTCGCTGGTCACTTCTTTCAACTGTTCCGTGTCATTGCGTTCCTCTATCCACGGCTCACGCATGCGCTGAAGACCTTTCTTCAAATCAATCTGTACCTCTGGATCGCTATACGGTCCGCTAGTGTCGTAGATATACACCGGGGCATTGGGCTGAGTGCGTGGGATACCACGCTCATCTTTGAAAACTGTCGGTGTAAGGTTGACTTTTGTCATACCAACCTTAATGTATGGGAAAATTTTTCCTTGCATATACGCCTTTTCCCTCTTGGCATATGCTTTATTGTCTTGTGGCATAGGTTATATGGTTATTTAATATTAGTTGAGGAATGCTGTCAGTGGTGAACTTGCTTCTGCGCAGTCGCTTGTAACGCCAAGCCCGGCTTCATAAGCTCTGCGCCCACAGATAACAGCTTCTCTGAAGGCCTTTGCCATTTCTACAGGGTTGCCTGCTACTGCAATAGCTGTGTTTACTAAACATGCGCTTGCTCCCATCTCCATTGCTTCTGCAGCGTGACTTGGTGCTCCTATTCCGGCATCAACAACAACAGGCACAGTGGCTTGTTCTATTATTATCTGCAAGAAATCTTTCATGCGCAAGCCTTTGTTTGTGCCAATGGGGGCAGCGAGCGGCATAACGGTAGCTGCGCCTGCCTCTTCCAGATGTTTACAGAGTGTCGGGTCGGCCTGACAGTATGGCAACACTACGAAGCCAAGCTTCACTAGCTGTTCCGTTGCCTTCAGTGTTTCCACGGAATCCGGCAACAGGTAGCGTGGATCGGGATGTATCTCCAGTTTGAGCCAGTTTGTACCAAAAGCCTCGCGTGCCATCTGCGCAGCAAACACAGCCTCTTCGGCGTTACGTACGCCACTGGTATTAGGCAGAAGTTGTATGCCTGGCTTTTTCATTATGTGCGTAAGCAAGTCGTCTTGATTGTCATCCAGCTCTATTCGCTTCATTGCCACCGTTACCATTTCTGTTTCAGATGCCTCTATTGCTTGAGCCATCAAAACGTTATCGTTAAACTTCCCCGTTCCGAGGAAGAGACGGGAAGAAAATTCCTTACCCGCAATTGTCAGTTTTTCCATAGTGAATGTTTGTTTATGGTTTCTATTATTTTACGTGTTTCTTCTACTGGGTCAGCGGCATTCAAGATACTGCCGCTCACGGCTATTCCTTTTACTCCCGTTTCCATGATAGAAGGTATATCCGAACGGATTATGCCGCCGATGGCAACAACAGGAATATCTATAGACTGTTGCTTCATCTGCGTAAGAATCTCCCGATAACCGCCTAAGCCTAATATTGGTGAAAGGCGCTCCTTGGTTGTTGTAAAACGGAACGGACCGCAACCTATATAGTCTGCTCCGTCATTATAATGCTGCTCTATGTCATGAAAAGTATTTGCAGTAGCACCAATTACAAATCCCTTTCCAAGCCAACGACGCGCTTCTCTTATCGGCATATCGTTTTTTCCGAGGTGCACTCCGTCGGCTTCCAGTTCCTTTACTAGAGCTACGCGGTCGTCGATTATGAAAGTTGCACCAGCTTCAGCGCACATCTTTTTTACTTGCAGCGCAATGGGGCGCACTTCATCATCGGGAACTCCTTTCATACGGAGTTGTATCCACTTGCATCCGCCGCTTAATGCAAGACGTATACCTTCTAGACAGGAGATTGTAGGCGTTGCATGTGATATAAACTGCAACATTCCGCTATCCTCCGCAAAAGGCCTTAACTATTACGATGTCGGCTCCTTCAACGAGAAGTGTGTCTTCCCAATTGGCACGTGGCACGATTTTGTTATTCATAGCTACGGCTACTCCCTTTGCATCAAGGCGCAATTCCTCAGCAAGCTGCTTAAGATTAACAGATAGCGTTTCTGTTGTTTTACTGTTGATGTTTACTTTCATATATATCTTCCTCTTTTAGGTAAATGTTCCATTGTTCAAATTCATTTACCACGGGAAGCTATATATGTGCGGCTTTAGACCTTTCAGGATGAAAAAAGCCCCTATTCCATTCTAGTTAACTGGAGTAGGGGTATTTGTTCGGTTATATCTAATCCCTGCGGCAGCATTATCTGCATCAGGTTCTATGGGTATAATCTCAGCCGATGTCTCAGCACCCCGTGATAATTCTGTTGCAAATATAGAGAGAATCTTACTAATGAAGTTGCCATTGCCCTATTTTTAAACTTTGTTAACCCTCAACAGAATCTGAATACATAAAAATTCTCGTTTATATGCCGCTTGAATAGCATCATTTGCAAACGGGGAAAAGAAATTTTGCCCGTGGCGACTCATTCATTTGGCCGCGGGGTTTTATCTCATTGCCTCAAACTACTGCACGACAAACAAAAAAAGCGGAAACCACACTGCAACAGTCATTGCCGTGAGGCTTCCGCCAAATTATTTATTGTTTTGGGGTAATTATGTTCTTGTCCGTTTTCCCCGATATGGTGCTGGTTATTTGCCCAACATCATCTTCTTGCCGTTTACCACGTAAATATCGCGGCTGAGGGAGTTGGCTGCTTCCTTGAGGGATACGCCCTGCGCTACGCGCTCTCCAGAGATGGAATATATGTCAACTGTAGTGTTTGGCTTACTTTCACTGAAAGGACTTTCTATGCCAGTTGTGGCATCGCTATCCTCGTTTGCCATGGTCTTCTGCTTGGCATTGCTAGGCTTGGTGAGCGTGATTTCAGGCGTGGGATCAGGGCACCAACAGCCCAAGTTGTTTACGAGTCCAGCGTAGCAATCTTTCGGGTAGACTTCAATTAAAAACATCACCGTCTCGCTGCGGCCGGGAAATACAACATCTACTTCTTTCTGCATGTTTTCTGCCGTATAGTGTCCGCGGTAAACCCACCATTCGCCGCCGTCGATAGAGCAGTAGATGTATGCCTCCTTGAAAAGTTCATCGTTTATGCCAGTCATTTCCCACTTCACTCTCTGTGTGAAGCTATCTACATCTGCATGATATACGGGCTCGCCAATACGCTCTATTTTCACAGAACTCTCTATCCACCAAAAGAAATTGGTTTCGCCAATTATTTCCTTCTGATCCCAAGCAACAAACTTGTTCTCTGTACTCTCTTTACCTTTTACTTTTACGAAGAGGGTTTGTTTGTCTTCTGAAGGAAGTTTTCTAAGTAATGGTCTGTAATACCAAGACAATTCCTCAAGATTTTGCTCTTTATTGCCATCTATGTTTGTGGCAACAACAGTATAATCAGAACCGTCGATATTGCAACCCAAATAGGCTGTGTTGCCTGTAGTGTTTTCTCCAGCCCATACCTCTGAACCATCAAGCGAAACACCGATATATTTCAATCCTACTGTTTCAGAAGATACGCCCAGGGTGCATTCCACCTTCTGTGCGTGATACATATCTGCAATGGCTTGAGTTGCGTTCACTGTGAACATTGCTACTGTTGCTGCTGCTGTTGCGAAAATCTTGTTAAGTTTCATAATCTTACCCCTTTTGTTTTGTGTCTTCAGCGTTTTTCCTTTTTTTTGCGTCAGACGGTTAAATAACTTTGTTAATACTCTCTGTGGCCTTATGGCCTGGTTCTTTATAGCTTTAGTGTTTTGCGACTTTACGTTAAATAGCTCTTTGCTTGACTTTCGGTTTCGTTTACCGTTGTCTTTTGTTTCGTTATTTTGTTCTTATCTACTGCAAAGGTAGCCTAAAAATCTTTCCCTGCAAACTTTTAAGACATTTTTTTGTAGAAAAAGAATAAAACAAGGGGCTTTTATGCTGAAAAAGGTGGCCTTTATGCTATACACCTTATATATAATAGAGAAAAGCTTAAGGAAGAGGAAAAAATTGAATAATGTTTTTGTTTGCGTGTAGCTGGTTATATATTGTATACCCAGCCTACACGATTTTTATTGACAGGGTGTCGGGTGAGAAGCGTAAACCCAGCTTGTTGATGAATGAGGAAAGCACGCCATTGTCTGCAAGTTGTCGCGGCGTTCCAAACTTAAGGCTTTGTGGCATCATTATCCATAAATCGTCGGCAAGTTGAAGTGCCAGTTCCAAATCATGGGTGGATAAAAGTATTGTCTTGCCTTCTTCGTGACAAAGACGACGAAGAAGCTGCAATATATCAACCTTGCTTCCGTAATCAAGAAAAGCGGTCGGTTCATCGAGAAATATCACGGAGGTCTGTTGAGCTAATGCCTTAGCTATCATCATTTTCTGTCGTTCTCCATCGGAAAGTGTACCGATAAGACGGGAAGACAAATGGTCTATACCGACAAGCCGTATGCTATCGGCAACTATTTCGCGGTCTGCCTGGGATAGCTTTCCAAAGAAACCTGTATAAGGGCTGCGCCCCATGGCTACCATTTCAAAAACGGTGAGGTTCTGAACTGTTGGCCTTTCTGTTAGCACAACGCCTATGCGACGCGACAATTCGTCGTGCGTATACATGTCCAAATCCTTCCCGTCCATCAAAATATTACCTGCCAACTTTGGTTGAAAGGCAGATATAGTACGTAGAAGCGTTGATTTACCTGCCCCGTTGTCGCCTATCAAGCACGTAAGACGGGCAGTGAACAGAGCCACATTGATGCCCTGTTTCACTACCCGTTGCTCTTTACCTTTAACATAACCTATAGAAAGGTTACTTAAAGACATGGTACTTGTTGAATCACTCATACCATATTATTTCACATTCCCTACTTTAATCAAGTATTCAGCAATCTGAACGGCGTTGAGAGCCGCGCCCTTGCGTATTTGGTCGCCCGTGAGCCATAGAGTGTTGCCATTATCATCGGCTAAGTCCTTACGCACACGTCCTACATAAACATCGTCATGTCCAGCACTTTCCAACGGCATGGGATAAACGTAATTCTGGGGATCATCTTCTAGAGTAACACCGGGTGCAGCCTTCAATGCCTCACGTATCTGCTCCACGCTGAGGGGTTCCTCTGTTTCAAACCACACGCTCTCGCTATGTGAACGCAACGAGGATACACGCACACATGTTGCACTTGTGCGAACGTCTGAGTGCATGATCTTTCGCGTCTCATTATACATTTTCATCTCCTCCTTCGTATAGTCATTGGGGGTCATCTTGTCAATTTGCGGTATAACATTGTAGGCAAGCTGATGTGGGAACTTGCTTATATGATCTGTTTTACCTGTTTCCAAGATATCTTTGTACTGCTGTTCTAGTTCAGCCATAGCCGCTGCTCCAGCTCCGGATGCACTCTGATATGACGAGATATGGATTTTCTTTATGTGACTGAGCTTGTCTATAGGATTGAGAACCACCACCATCATAATAGTTGTGCAGTTAGGATTGGCTATGATGTTGCGCGGACGGGTAAGAGCATCTTCGGCATTTACCTCGGGAACAACAAGAGGCACATCATCACACATACGGAAAGCACTTGAGTTGTCAATCATAACAGATCCAAACTTTGTTATTGTTTCAGCAAATTCTTCAGATGTACCACCCCCTGCAGAGGTGAATGCAATATCCACCCCTTTGAAATCGTCGTTATGCTGCAAAAGCTTCACTTCATACTCCTTGCCACGAAACGTGTATTTCGTGCCGGCAGAACGCGGCGAACCAAACAGTACGAGGTCGTCCATCGGAAAATTTCTCTCAGCAAGTATGCGCAGAAATTCTTGTCCTACAGCACCGCTTGCTCCTACTATTGCTACTTTCATATTCTTTTTTTGTTTGTTTTCGTCATTATTTTAATACCAAGCGAATAATGCAACCGCAATAACTATAAAGAGTTCCCGGGGCACATAGTTCGCAAAACTTATATTGGCAATTACACCACACTGATTTTCTATTGGTTTGCCAAGTCTTAATTATTATTGCAAAATTACAACTTTCAGTGCATTTCAAGTTATTTCTGACATTTTTTTTGCACCTTTGCAATAAAATCAACAAGGAATGATAGGTTACATTGCCAATTATCTACCGATTACCGACCCAACGATGATTTTCTTCGTTGTGCTATTCATTATCCTGGCAGCCCCGATTGTCATGGGAAAACTGCGCATTCCACATATTGTTGGAATGGTTTTGGCAGGAGTGGTTGTTGGAAAATACGGCCTCAACATACTTGTCAGGGACAGTTCTTTTGAGTTATTCGGCAAGGTTGGACTATATTACATCATGTTTCTTGCAGGACTGGAAATGGACATAGAAGGCCTGAAAAGCAATGGAACGAAAGTGTTTGCTTTTGGTCTGCTGACTTTCTTAATACCTTTTGCCTTGACTTACTTAACAAGCGTTTGCTTGATTGGATATACACCTGCAGCAGCTATGCTGCTCAGCAGCATCATGGCGTCAAACACGCTTATTGCCTATCCTATTGTCTGTAAATACGGATTACAACGCCACAAATCTGTTACGCTAAGTGTTGGTTCATCAATGATTGCACTGACTTTATCTCTTATCGTGCTTGCCGCCATAGTCGGCACATTCGGCAGTGGAGCAGGTTTTGGCTTTTGGGTTATATTTATCCTTAAGATAACAACTTTCGTAGCTGTGGGAGTTTATTTTCTCCCGCGCGCCGCAAGATGGTTTCTCAGACGTTTCTCTGATGCTGTAACACAGTATATCTTCGTTATGGCTCTTATGTTTCTCAGTGCTGCCGTATCAGGGTTCATCGGACTGGAAGGGGTTTTCGGGGCTTTCTTTGCCGGACTTATCCTCAATAGGTATATACCTCATGTGTCTCCGCTAATGAACCGCATCGAATTCATTGGCAATGCATTATTCATACCATACTTTCTCATTGGAGTGGGAATGTTGATAAACATCCGCGTGATATTTTCCGGATGGCACACTGCTTTTGTTATTTTCTGCATCATATTCTTCGGCACATTCGGCAAAGCCCTTGCCGCATATATCTCAAGGATATTGTTTCGACTACCCATGTCAAATGGCAATATGATGTTCGGTCTGACCTCAGCACACGCCGCAGGTTCAATTGCCATCGTTATGGTTGGCATGAAATTATCAACGGCCCCAGGTGAATATTTGGTTGACTCCAATATGCTAAACACTGTGGTTATAATGATTCTTTTCACGTGTGTGATAAGTTCTGTCATTACAGACAATGCCTCAAAGGCTATCGCTCTGTCGGAGGGGGCGCACGACGAGACTAAACGCAAAGGCGATGACGAGAAAATACTTATTGCCTTGAAAGCGGAGGGCGAGACCGACACTCTTGTAAATTTGGCGTTAATGATGCATAACAACAAACTTAGCCGCGGACTAATTGGGCTAAATGTTGTATACGACGATGAAAACAGCCATAAGAATCAGCAACGTGGAAAAAGAACTCTAGAATTGGCCACAAAAATCGCAAGTGCTGTTGATGTAAGGATGCTGACACAAAGTAGACTTGCCACGAACATTTCAAACGGCATTATCCACGCATTCAAAGAATATGATGCATCAGAAATAATAATCGGCCTACACGACAAAAAGGATGACGCAGACAGATTTTGGGGACTTTTTACTCCAAACCTAATAAACTCCCTAAACAAACAAATTATCCTGTGCCGTTGCAACCGTCCGCTTAATACTCTCAGACGCATAACCGTAGCTGTTCCATCAAGAGTAGAGTTTGAACAAGGCTTTTACCGCTGGATTGAAAGGATTGCGAGATTGGCAGACAATCTTGGATGCAGAGTTGTTTTTCACGGACGCTTGGAATCAACCACATTAATAAATGAATACATACGCAATCGCCACCCTGGCGTAAGAGCGGAATATGTGCTTATGGAACATTGGAAGGAGTTTATCAATCTAGCGAAAGACATCAGTAACGATCACATGTTGGTTGTAATTACTGCAAGACAAGGAACGGTGTCTTACAAACCGGTATTTGAGCGACTTCCCCTAGAGCTTCATAGACATTTCAACAAAAATAATCTCATGATAGTGTTCCCTGACCAAAATGGACAGGCACTAGAGAACATGACATTCACAGCTCCGCAACAACATGCCGTAGACAGTGCATACACAACAATCCTTAATTGGATTATGAAACGAAGAAAAAGCACAAAATAAAATTAAAATTTCAGTTTGACAAAAGAATATGATCTCAATCAAAAATATAACCAAAAGTTTTGGAAGCCTGCAGGTCTTAAAGGGTATTGACCTTGAAATTGGCAATAGCGAAGTGGTCAGCATTGTTGGACCCAGCGGTGCAGGAAAAACAACGTTGTTGCAAATTATGGGAACTCTCGACAAAGCCGACAGTGGCGATGTTACTATTGATGGCATAAATGTGGCTAAACTGAACCAAAAGAAATTGGCTGACTTCAGAAACCGCCACATTGGTTTCGTTTTTCAGTTTCATCAACTACTGCCAGAGTTCTCTGCACTTGAAAATATCATGATACCTGCTTTCATTGCCGGGACAAAAAAAAGAGAAACAAAGGAACGCGCTATGGAATTACTTGATTTCATGGGACTGAAAGACCGCGCCAACCATAAGCCAAATGAACTTTCCGGCGGAGAGAAACAACGTGTTGCTGTGGCTAGAGCCTTAATCAACAATCCGTCACTTATCCTCGCTGATGAACCATCAGGAAGCCTTGACACACAAAATAAGACAGAACTGCATCAACTGTTCTTTGACTTACGAGACAAAATGGGACAAACTTTTGTTATCGTGACACACGATGAAACACTTGCATCCATTACAGACCGAACGATAAAGATGAAAGACGGACTTCTTGTTGACTAATCTGTCTCGATGGAACAGCTAAAAATATTTCAATATCTATTTTTCAACATTCAATTTCTAAGTAAAACAAAATGAAGGGAATAAAGTTAGGTGAGATTAACACCATGACTGTTGTAAAGAAAGTTGACTTCGGCTATTATCTTGACGGAGGCGACGAGGGAGAAATCCTCATGCCAACACGATATGTTCCAGAAGGATGCAAACCGGGCGACAAGATTGACGTATTTATTTACCTTGACCAAGACGAGAGACCTATAGCTACAACTCTAACACCCAAGGCAATGGTAGGAGAATTTGCGTACCTTGAAGTTGCATGGGTTAACCAATATGGGGCATTTCTTGACTGGGGGCTCATGAAAGACCTGTTCTGCCCTTTCCGCGAGCAGAAGATGCGCATGGTAAAAGGCAATTCCTATATAGTACATGTACACCTAGACAAAGAAAGCTATCGTATCATGGCTTCTGCAAAGGTTGAACATTACTTGAGCGAAGAACGCCCCCAATACAGAAATGGGCAAGAGGTGGACATTCTAATATGGCAGAAAACCGATTTAGGTTTCAAGGCAATTGTAGACAACAAATTCGGTGGACTTATTTATAAAGATCAGATTTTCAAATACGTGCACACGGGCGACAGGATGAAAGCATATATTAAAACCGTACGCCCCGACGGGAAAATAGATCTCATGCTACAGCCTATGGGCCAACAGCAAACGAAAGAATTTAGCGAAGCTCTTTTGGAATACCTCAAAAACAATAACGGATATTGTAATCTTGGCGACAAAAGCGATGCGGAAGAAATATACGAACGCTTCCAAGTTAGCAAAAAGACATTTAAAAAAGCTGTGGGAGATCTATATAAACGTAAGCTGATAACAATAGAGCCTAAAAGCATTGAGCTAAACAAAAAGGAAGAATAAAGAGTTTCGCAGCACAACAGAAATAGAGATTCCCGTTACTGCAAATAAAAAAGCAAGACGTTTAGGAAACACTACTACGCCTATAAAGAAAAGCGACGACAAGGTCTCACGCAACAACAATACCGACACATTTAGACTATTCGCTAAAAATAGAGATTATAATAGGTACAAGTTAATTCTTGTTTCTTCTATAATTAAAAAGACATAATCTTTACTTGGGGAAAAGTCTCCATTAACCTTAAATCACAAATAGTATGCATGGAATAAGACACTCTAAGAGGGTGACATTGACCCTGCCGGCTTTATTTGTCGGCATGACATGCTTCGCCCAATCTTTAACAACGAGCGGAATTGTAAAAGACGCATCTGGTGAACCACTTATCGGCGTTACAGTATCGGTAAAAGGCTCAAACAAAATGACCGTAACAGACATGAACGGACATTTCACCATAAACAACGTAGCGCAAGGAAGCAGCATTAAATTTTCCTACGTGGGATATGGGGACAAAGTTGAGAAGGCGACAACAAACATGAACGTGCTCTTAACCGAATCAGACAAGTCTATAAATGAAGTAGTGGTAATTGGTTATGGCACAGTTAAGAAACGAGATCTTACTGGTTCGGTAGCTTCAGTCAGCAAAGATGCTCTGACTGCTAATCCTGTAGCAAACGTTGCTGAAGCCTTACAAGGCAAGCTTGCTGGTGTCGCAGTAACGTCACAAGACGGTAGACCAGGCGCCGATGTTTCAATACGCGTAAGAGGAGGAGGAAGTATTTCGCAAAGCAACGAACCTCTATATGTCGTAGACGGATTTCCTGTCACTTCAATTAATGATATACCTGCCGACCAAATTGTGTCTATTGACGTTCTTAAAGATGCCTCATCTACAGCAATATATGGAGCAAGAGGCGCAAACGGCGTAATACTGATTACGACAAAAGCTGCAGAAAGCGGGAAAATTTCTGTTAGCTACAATGGATATTATCAAGCTAAATGGGCGGCAAAACGTTTTAAAACTCTCAACGCACAGCAATACGTAAAGTCTGTTTGGGCATATGCTGCAACTCCTGGAACTGGCGGCTCTGCAGATGATATTGCAAAATATTTCGGACTTGGTGCAAAATACGGTAATCACTACGATGATTATTCCAGCATGTCTGTTCATGACTATACGGATGATATGCTGCACACCGCTTCTTCATGGAATCACAACCTAAATCTCTCTGGAGGCTCTGACAAGTCTAAATTCACACTTGCCGTGAATTATGCAAAAGACGACGGAATAAAAATCAACTCCGACTTCGAACGGCTTGGTCTTAATTTCAAGTTCAGCCAAAGACTTGCCAAGGGACTTGACTTCTTAATGGATTTAAGATACTCCAATATTGGCATAAATGGAACAGACGGGTGGGCAACATCACGCGGATCTCTGCTTTCGGCAGCATACACATACCGCCCCATTGATACACCATTGGGCACTGATGATTACACTTTATTCGGTATGGGAGCATCCAACATTGACCCGTCACAAAATCCTGCTGCTGTTACAGAGACCCTTTATAACTATAGTAAACACGAACGAATGCGAGGTAATTTCGCTCTTCAATGGGAGATAACGAAAGGTCTGACACTTCGCACTGAATTCGGATATGGCAAAAAATGGGCCGATACTAAATACTATGATGACGGCTCCATAACAAGTAGCTACACCAAAGGTTACAAATATGCAACATGGGCAAAAACGGAAGGAGAAAATTGGCGCTCGGTTACAACAGCAAACTGGCAAGTACAAGGTCTAGGCGATGACCATAGACTATCAATACTTCTCGGAAATGAGGAAATATACAGAAAGGATGACAAGACTACACTAAGCGGAGCTGGGTATCCTGCTGGTGATGCATGGACGAGGGAACGTGTTTTCGGCATGATGAATATGGGCGATGCAACCAAATATCCAAGCGAAAACTACTATCTGCCCGAAATGGGCGTAGCCCAAACAACGGCTTCATTTTTCGGTCGTGTAAACTATACCTTGCTTGACCGTTACATGCTGACTGCCACCATGCGTGCGGATGGCTCATCAAAGTTCGGTCCCAACCATCACTGGGGATATTTTCCTGCTGCAGCCCTGGCATGGCGCATAGTTGACGAACCATTTATGAAAGGAACATCAAGTTGGCTTGACAACTTGAAACTACGTGTTTCGTATGGTACATCTGGAGCTGACAACATAAGTTCAAGCCTTTGGCATGAAACTTGGAAAAGCTCCAATGGAGTATGGAACGGAAATTCCGTTCAATATTATAAGCCAAGCGGACTAAAAGAGAATCCTGATTTGAAATGGGAAACAACAATTTCGAGAAATATCGGCATTGACTTTGGTTTTCTTAACCGCATAAATGGAACGGTTGATTTCTATTGGAACACAACGAAAGACCTTCTGATGCGACAAGAAATAGACTCATCGACTGGCTATAGCTACCAATATACAAATATTGGACAAACATCAAACAAAGGTGTAGAACTCGGTCTTAATGTCAATTTGGCACGGTCAAAGGATTTCAACCTGAACTTTAACCTTACCTACAACTATAACTTCAACAATATTGACAAGCTACAAGGTGGAAAAGAGATACTGTATGGTTCTGGATGGGCTTCATCAACTCTTATGCCTGGAAACGATTATGTTCTTAAAGAAGGAAGTCCTGTTGGTGTAATACGTGGCTACAAAAGTGCCGGATTCTATACACTAGATGATTTCGACTATAGCAATGGTGTTTATACTCTCAAGAAAGGAGTGCCTGACATACAGAGTAATGTATTCACAAACTACCCCAAACCTGCAGAATTGCAAGTTCCTACAGGACAAAGTGCATTTCCTGGAGCGCTCAAAGTAAAAGATATTGACGGAGACGGCATTGTGAACGAAAGCGATGTCGTTGAACTCGGTTCTATTACGCCACATCATACGGGTGGATTCGCCTTCACAGGAAACTATAAGAACTTTGACTTCACTGCAAACTTCACATACCAAATAGGTGGTAACATATACAATGCTTCTGCAATGTGCGAGTATACGGGTGGTAAAGAACCGGGCATTGGTAAGAACAAACGTGATTTCATCAGCGAATGTTTCCAACTTTACGATGTGAGAAATGGTGAACTTGTAGCCGTAACAGACCCTACAGAATTGGCATTACTCAACAAAAATGCATCACGACCAGTACCTTATTACGAAGCAAACACTGTGCTTTCTACCTTTATTGAAGATGCATCTTTTTTGCGGCTCAGCAATATAACTGTTGGATATTCTCTTCCAAAGAGTTTTCTTAAAAAGGCATACATCCAATCCGCAAGAATATATGTAACGGCAGGCAACTTATTCTGCATTACAGGATACAGTGGTCTTGACCCTGAAGTTAGCTCCAATTCTTCTGCTGGCTCTAGCGGCTATCCTACACCAGGCCTTGACTATGGTTCATATCCGAGAGCAAGAACATTCACTTTTGGAATAAACTTAACATTCTGACACCACAATTAAAATGGCAGCCTGCAACAATGCATACCAAAACTAAATAAAACATATCATGAAAAAAACTATATATTCAATAATAATGGCGGTTGCGATTACAGGGCTCTGTACATCATGCTCTGATTTTCTTGACCAAACCTCCGACTCGGAGGCTGACAACAATTTCGTATTCTCTGATCCGACCACAGCACGCGCTGCCTTAATGAATGGTTATGAACAATGGCGCTCCTGTGGTGTGGCGTTTGGAGAAGGCAGTTTCTATCATTATGTGATTTCAAGTTCTGACATAGAGACACAAGGTGAGTCATATAGCGCACAACCTTGGCGATGGGTGCCATCCTATTTCTATGGATATACCAACGGTAATCTGTCAAAACAAGGTCCTGGAACTTATGGGCTTTATGAAAACGGCATGATGAGTTCCACTTGGAGTGACTTATTCAATGTTATAGGAATAGCCAATTCTCTTATAAACCAGTTTGAAAGTGCCGATACTTACAATGCCTTGATAGCTCAGACTTCGCCTTCTACACTAAGCGAAATCTATGGCGAAGCTATAACACTAAGGGCGTCATGCTATTTCGAGCTCATGCGTCAATATGGCGATGTGCCGTTGCAAACAAAAGCCGGAATTGAACCAGAAAGATTATCACCCCGCGACTCTATAGCCGATTTCGTGCTAGAAGATTTGAAGCGAGTCATACCTTTGATGTTCCGACCTGGAGAGTCTTCTGATATTGATAAGACTTATATGACTAGAACTTACGCAGAAGGTCTCGTCGGAAGGATTTGCCTTTGGGAAGGAGGATACCAAACAAGACGAACAGATCTTGGTTCTGATTTTTATAAAGGCCTTGACGGTAAGCTAATATCCTTTAAAAAAGTGTCAGAAGCAGGGAGCGCATCTGAAGGCCAAGTAAGCGAATGTTTCTATGGCCGTCGCACTGATTGGCAGAAATATTATGAGCTTGCAGAAAAATATTTGGCCGACGCTATCAATAATCACGGCAATATAACACTTCAGACTACAGATCCACGCGACGCCTCCCGTTTCGGGAACCCGTACCAATATGTTTTCCAACAAATGAACGACTTGCAAATTAGCAACGAAAGTGTCTACGAAATTCCAGAAACACAGTCGCAAGGTTCTGCCCGCCCATATGCTTTTGGACGTCCTTCAAATGGAGGAAGCAGCAATTTCTACCCTTGTAAGAGCTATGCACAGGCAAGAATGCATCCTTTATATTATTATAGCTATTTTGATCCAAATGATATGCGTCGCGATGTAACCTGCACTGTTACAGGTTCCGACGGGCATGGTGCAGAGGCGATACTTTCGTTTACGAAAGGTTCGCGCCTTAATGGTGGAATTGCGCTCAATAAGTTCGACGAGAATCGTATGTCAAAACCATACACAGTAAAGCAACACCAAGCAGGTATCAATGCGGCATACATGCGTTACGCAGACATCATACTTATGCAAGCTGAGATAAAGGCTGCACTAGGCAAGGACGCTGAAGCACGTATACTACTTGATGAAATAAGAAACAGAGCTTTTGGCTCTTCAGAAAAAGCGAACACCGATGCACAAATAGCGAAATGTGGCTCTTTGCTAGACGCTATTATCCGAGAGAGAATGTTCGAATTCGGAGGCGAAGGGCAACGGAAATGGGATCTAATACGTACAAACAAATTAGCTACAGACATTCCAGCATTCCATGAAGAATGTAGCGAGATGATTAACGATCTCCGTTCACAAGGATTCCATAAATTTGCTAACGGTAATGTTATCTCAAACTTTATATGGGTAAAAGCAGTAGATGCAAAGAAAATTTATGGTTATAGACTGACAACCCAATGCCCGGAGGACAAGAAGGACGATCCTATTCTTTATCCAAGCTGGCGCGGACAGAACGATGATTGGTCTGTTGTTGCAAAAAATAATGGTGACACCAAGAAGGAAGCACTGACTGCTGGTAACATGACAAACCTTGCCATAAAAGGTTTGTTCCGCTATATCGATCCCGACGGAGCAGAAGCAAAATCACTTGAAGCCGAAGGTTATGAACGAGTTGACTGGGGATGTATTATCGCTGGCGAAGATAATGTTGATATCAAATACAAGGATGTTAATTTACAATACAATGATTTGATATATAATGGCTACAAACCTTCTGTTCCACCCGTATATATGCTGTTGATGCACGGAAACATTCTCAAAAATTCTAACGGGAAATTCCGCAATGGATATGGGTTCAGCAACGATTATTAACAAATAGCGAATAATAACAAAAAAGAATAAGATATAAAAGCATAAAAAATATTTGTATTTGTTTACTGCAATTTCTTTTATATTAGTTGGTCTGACTTTTTTCTGTAAGAAAGAATCTACAAATGGACGTTTTTTATATGGAAAACATCTTTCTATATGGTAAAGGAAATGCCTGTATTATTTGGTGGTGGATATAATAATTTCCCTGTTTTATAGCCTAAATATCAGTCCTTAATGTATAAAAATGGAAAGATGTCTAAAGAAGAAGTTTATCTTGTGGATAATACAAGTGTTGCATTTAATGAGTATTTGCAAATAAGGGTACGTCAACTGAACTGTGTCAGCCTTGTTGTCGTTAACCTGTCAAGAGACTGCTGGGGGACAATCCAGAGCGTCTCTTTCTTGGCGTTGCAAAGGTACGATGTAATACCCATATGCACAAGACTCTGACAGGTGTTTCTCATAAACTCTATCAAATAATTCTGAATCTGTCA
>CAVIMN010000002.1:0-198103 GCA_963644035.1 bacterium | reverse complement strand
TTTTATTGCGGAAATAGCTCAGTTGGTAGAGCACAACCTTGCCAAGGTTGGGGTCGCGGGTCCGAGTCCCGTTTTCCGCTCACGGAACGCCGCAATGGTGGAATTGGTAGACACGAGGGACTTAAAATCCCTTGGCCAGTGATGGCCGTGCGGGTTCGAGTCCCGCTCGCGGCACTTTTAACGCAAATCGTTCTATAACCGATTTATTATTTATTCGTGGAAGTTATAGATAGATATCCTTCCCCTTAAAACCTTTATTTAATATGCAAAAAAGTGTAGTTTTATTCCTGTCGGCAGCAACGTTGATGGCTGTGTCTTCGTGTTCTTCAAAACTGGGAGAATTGTCTGCAGACAACTTCAGTGTAGTTCCTAACCCACTTGAGACTGAAAGTGGAAAAGTTCCCACAACAATAAACGGTAAATTCCCTGAAAAATATATGCAGAAGAAGGCTGTTGTTACCGTTACTCCTGAGTTGCGTTATGGCAATGGTAAGACACAGACTGGAAGGTCTGAAACTTTCCAGGGAGAAAAAGTGGCTGGAAACAACACAACAGTTAATTATAAAATGGGCGGCAACTATACTATGAAGACAAACTTTGATTATACGCCCGAAATGCACAAGAGTGACCTGTATCTTACCTTCGATGCTTATGTCGGAAAGAAAAAGGTTAATGTACCGGCTGTAAAGATTGCTGAAGGTATTATTTCCACTAGCGAACTCTATAAAAAGACACTTTTCAGCGATGGAATATGCTTAGCTCCTGACACCTTCCAGCGTGTGCAGCAGCAGAAGCAGGAAGCACAGATAAAGTTCCTTATCAATCAGGCAAATCTCAGAAAGAGCGAAATGAAAAACAGTTCTGTAAAGGACTTCGTAAGTATGCTTAAAAAGATAAACCAAGATAAAGAGGGACTTAACATAAAGAATGTGGAAATCTCTGCATATGCTTCGCCTGATGGCGGTGTGGCTTTCAATGATAAATTGGCAAGCAAACGCCAGAATGTATCAGAGAGCTATGTTAATAAGACGCTGAAAGAGACTAAAGTAAAGACAGATGTTGCTGCAAGCTATACTGCACAGGACTGGGATGGCTTCCAGAAACTTGTGGCAGCTTCAAACCTTCAGGACAAAGACGTTGTGCTCCGAGTACTCTCTATGTATCAGGATCCTCAAGAACGTGAACAGCAGATACGTAATATGTCTGCGGGATATAGAGAGTTAGCTGATGGCATCCTTCCTGAATTGCGCCGTTCTCGACTTATAATCAACTATGAAACGATAGGACGTAGCGACGAACAGATAAAGGAACAGTACGCAAATGATGCTTCAAAGCTCAGCGTAGATGAACTCCTTTACGCTGCAACCCTTGAAAACAATGCCGACAAGAAAGAGGAAATCTACAAGACTGCGGCAAAGGAATATCCAAATGATGCGCGTGCCTTTAACAATATTGCTGTGTTGGAAGCTGCAAAGGGAAATACAGCAGAGGCACAGACTTATCTTAATCTTGCACTATCTAAAGGAGGTCAAACAGCTGAAGCTAATGCAAACAAGGGACTTATTGCCCTACAACAAGGCAATACGGAGGAAGCTCGCAATCTCATAGCTAAGGCAACAGGGGCAAATGATCTAAGCAAAGCTCTTGGAGCACTGAATATTGCTCAAGGTAACTATGACCAGGCAGAAAAGAATTTTGAAGGTATAAACACCAATACATCGGCTTTAGCGCAAATTCTGAACAAGAACTATCGTGGCGCAAAGGAAACACTCAGCAAGGTTGCAAACAAGAATGCAATGACTGATTATCTTTATGCCATAGTAAATGCCCGTCAGGGAAATAAAACAGAAGCTGCGTCTTACCTAAAGAGTGCATTGGCAAAGGATTCAAGCCTAAAAGCCTATGCAGACAACGATTTAGAACTAAAGAACATAAAGTAAAAACATCAGAATGAAGCGCATCCTTTTGTTTCTGGCTTTAGCTGCAATCCTCGCTTCGTGTAGTTCAAAAAAAGGATATTTTACGATTGAGGGAAGATTCCTTAATATGAACCAAGGCGAATTGTATGTATACAGTAGCGATGGGTTGACGAATGGGGTTGATACGATAAAAGTTAATGGTGGGCGGTTCGCTATGCAAATACCATGTGCTAGGAGTGGACAACTGACCATCGTATTCCCAAATTTTTCCGAACAACCCATCTTTGCAGAGGCAGGTAAAAGTGTTGATATAAAGGCTGACGCTTCACATCTGAAGGAAATGGAGATTACGGGCACCGACGATAACGAACTTATGACAACTTTTCGGAAGTCGGTGGCCGCAATGTCACCTCCAGAAACAGTAAACCAAGCCGAGAACTTTATCCGTGACAATGCCAAATCGCCAGTAGCAATTTATTTGCTACGCAAATATTTTATAGGTAGTGGCAATGTTGAATACATAAAGAAAGGTAAGGAACTATTGTCTATAGTCGCATTACAACAACCTAAGGCTACAGGCTTAAAGGAAATGCAAGACGCAGTGAAGATGCTTCTTGCCACGTCTGTAGGCGGAAAAATTCCGCAATTTAAAGCTATATCAACAGACGGGAATGTTGTTACAAATGCCACTTTTAAGGGCAAAAAACTGCTTGTGTGTACATGGGCTTCATGGAGCTACGACAGTGAAAATTTCCTGCGTACAGCAATGATTCTTGCTCAAGACGGTGGTGGAAATACAGACATACTCGGCTTAAACCTTGATGCTTGTGTGAAAGACTGCAAGGCAGCAATGCTGCGCGACAGATTCAACTTTACCAATGTGTGCGATGGAGAACTGTTCAATAGCAAGCTGCTCGCAACGTTGGGCTTTCATGCTGTGCCAGAGAACTTTATCGTTGGCTCAGACGGTAGGATTCTAGCCAAGAACGTGACCATTGATGAACTTGAAAAATATATGAAGTAAGAGAAAGGCAGAGTGTATGATAGTCAAGACCTATAGTGCAGCGGTAAACGGACTCGAGGTGACCACCGTTACGATTGAGATCTGTATGTCGCGAGGTGTTATGTTTCATCTGTCAGGTCTTGGTGATGCAGCAGTAAAGGAAAGCCACGACAGAATCGTTGCTGCACTTCAGAACAATGGATATAAATTCCCTGTCGCTGATATTACTGTTAATATGGCTCCGGCTAACTTGCGCAAAGAAGGCAGTGGCTATGACCTTCCCCTAGCCATAGGCATTCTTGCTGCGATGGGAAAGGTTAATTCCGAGAATCTTGACAAATATATGCTTGTTGGAGAGCTTGGGCTTGACGGTCATCTGCAGCCTGTGTGTGGTGCATTGCCTATTTCTATAAGAGCAAGAAAAGAGAAATTCAAAGGGCTCATTGTTCCCAAACAAAACATCAGGGAGGCGGCAGTGGTGAACAACCTTGATGTGTATGGTATGGAGAACCTTTCTGATGTTGTGGCATTTCTTAATGGTTCAACAGAATTTGAGCCTACACGTATTGACACGCGCAAGGAATTTTATGAGCATCAGGAAATGTTTGAACTTGATTTCTCTGATGTACGCGGACAAGAAAATGTAAAAAGGGCTATGGAAGTGGCTGCGGCAGGAGGTCACAACATCATAATGATAGGCCCGCCAGGCAGTGGAAAATCAATGATGGCCAAACGCTTGCCAACAATCCTTCCGCCATTGTCTTTATCCGAAAGTTTAGAAACGACACAAATACATTCCGTTGCAGGAAAGCTGGGTAAGGATATGTCGCTTATATCTCAGCGTCCGTATCGTTCCCCCCACCATACTATTTCGCAGGTTGCCCTTGTGGGAGGAGGTATGAACCCACAACCTGGTGAAATATCGCTTGCTCACAACGGAGTTCTCTTTGCCGATGAACTTCCAGAGTTCAACAAGTCAACGCTTGAAGTATTACGACAGCCCATAGAAGACCGTAAAATAACCATTTCGCGGGCGAAGTATACTGTAGAATATCCTTGCTCTTTTATGTTTGTGGCAAGTATGAATCCTTGTCCGTGTGGCTATTTTAATGACCCAACACATCATTGTGTTTGCACTCCAGGACAAATACAACGTTACATGAACAAGATTAGCGGACCCCTTCTTGACAGAATAGACTTACAGTGCGAGATAACTCCCGTTCCTTTTAAAGACATATCCAAGTCGCAACCAGGGGAGCCGAGCGCGGTTATACGGGAGCGAGTAATTAAAGCAAGGAAGATACAGACGGAAAGGTATAAGGACTATAAAGGAATCCATTGCAATGCTCAGATGACGGAGCGCATGATACATGAATATGCAGAGCCGGATGATTCGGGAATGGAGATGCTTCGCATGGCGATGGAGCGTCTTTCTCTTTCCGCCCGTGCTTATAGCCGTATTCTTAAAGTTGCTCGCACTATAGCCGATTTGGACGGATGTGAGCATGTGGAAAGGCAACACCTTGCAGAAGCCATAGGATATAGGACGCTCGACCGTAGTGATTGGGCAGAGAGGACAATGTGAGTTCTTACTCACGGAAACCGAAAATAGATAAGTTTAAAAAGTTTTATAATGCATGCGGAAAGACATTATCTTTCCGAAACCATAGAATAAACTATTTTGTTGGTTATTCTTTTTATAATGAGTTACTAAGAAATGACAGGGATATACACAATTTTATTACTCGTATTGAGCAACATTTTCATGACATTGGCATGGTATGGCCACTTGAAATTACAACAGACTGGGACAAGCAGCAATTGGCCTCTTATTGGCGTAATCGCTTTCTCTTGGGCTATTGCTTTCTTTGAATACTGTTGTCAGGTGCCGGCAAACAGAATCGGTTTCACAGGCAATGGCGGTCCATTCTCGCTCGTGCAACTAAAGGTTATACAGGAATGCCTCAGTCTAATAGTGTTCACAGTCGTAATAAACCAAATGTTCGGCAATCAAGGCCTTCATTGGAACCATTATCTTGCCTTCATCCTTTTAGTGGGAGCAGTATTTCTTGTTTTTCTGAAGTGATGATGTTGCAATACAAACATATAACAGAACGATGCCAATACCTACAGAAGAATCAAAACTTGAGGCGCGTCTTATGCGCCGTTACCGTAAGGCAGTGAAGGAATTCCGCTTGATAGAGGACGGTGACAACATCCTTGTTGCCCTTTCTGGCGGGAAAGACTCGTTGTTCCTTGTGGAGTTGCTGGGAAAACAACAGAGGATAAGTATGCCGCACATTACGGTTCATGCCATTCATGTGCGTATGAACAATATAAAATATGAGAGCGATACCGCATATCTTGAGGCGTTTGCCGCAAGCCATGGGGTCAAGTTGCATGTTGTAACGACGGGATTCGATATGTCAACAGACAATCGCAAGTCGCCATGCTTTCTTTGTTCGTGGAATCGCCGCAAACTGATCTTCCTTAAGGCGCAGGAACTTGGATGCAACAAGATTGCTCTTGGGCATCATCAAGACGATATTATACATACAGCTCTTATGAACCAGATTTTTCAGGGCCATTTTTCCACTATGCCGGCAAGGTTGAAAATGAAGAAAATGCCGATTACCATCATTCGCCCGTTATGTATGGAGGAGGAGTCTGACATTATGCGTTACGCCAGTCTTAAAGGTTATGAGAAGCAAAAGAAACTTTGCCCTTATGAGACAGACTCTCATCGTTCGTCTGTGGCAGGTTTGTTTCGCGAGATTGAGCAGATGGCTCCAGAGGCACGCTTTTCAATGTGGAATGCACTTAGCGCTGAAGGAAAACTTGTAGAGGAATAAAAATGAATGTAGACAAGATGCCGATATACAGGAATACGGATAAGCGGAAAACGCTTTCATTTGTTGCGGCAGTTGCTTCTTTTGCAATAGTTGCTTGTGGCTGCACAGGAAATAGTGTAAGCAACCGAGGATTGATGGCTGATGGCGGTGAAGATACAGTAGCTGCAGAGTTTACCAATGAAACTGTTTTGGCAATGACACCAGTCAAAGACCAAGGTGCAAGTAGTCTTTGCTGGGCATATGCTATGCTAGCCACAATTGAAACGGAACATATTATGCGAGGTGACTCTGTAAACCTTTCTCCAGCTTATGTGGCGCGTATGTTCATGAAAGAGCAGGTAGACAAATGTTATATGTCTCGTGGTGCAAAACGTATAACCACTCGCGGTGTGATGCCTCAGCTTATAAGGATAATACAGACTTATGGTCTTATGCCATACGATTCTTATCACACTAGTGCAAACATTGGTGTGGCAGCCCGCAAGGTTCAAACGGCAATAAGGGCTTTAGCAGCTCATGGAAGGGGGCTTTCTAAGGCTAGGGATGAAGTAGATAGAGTTCTTGATGGGTCAATAAACCCATTGCCTGGGCATATTTATATGTTCAGCATGGAATATACTCCGCTAGAGTTTGCACATAGTGTGTGCATGCCCGACGAATATTTGGCCTTTACAAGTTTGCAGAACGAGCCATACGGCAAGCAAGTAGTCTTGCCTTCCAACGATAATTTCAATAACGAACGTTTCCTTAATGTTCCTTTGAATAAAATGATGCTGATAATTGAAAAATCACTTCGCTCAGGTCATCCCGTCTGTTGGGAGGGCGATACAAGCGAGAAGGGCTTTTCATTTGTGAAGGGTATTGCCGATGTCTCTGAACATAGCCGCATGGCAACACAACAGCAGCGGCAACGCGAAATTGACAACTTCCGCACTACAGACGACCATTGTATGGCAATCATCGGCATAGCCCACGACAAGGCGGGACGCAAGTTCTTCGTTTGTAAGAATTCTTGGGGTACAGACAATCCGTTTGGCGGTCTCGTTTATATGTCATTTGATTATGCCCGTCTTAAGACTTTGGCCATTATGGTAAACGCCATAGCTCTCGTCTAATATGCACTATGTATAGATAAATATAGTTATCGTCTGAATAACGATGCGCTTTGATGGCGGGTAATATAAAAAATCCTCGGTTTACTGATTTTGCAAACCGAGGATTTTTTATGGTATGATGCGGAGATTACTCCTGTGGGAGCATAACTACGTTAACGCAGTTCTTTCCGATGATATTGTCTTTAACGAACTTGGCAACCGTTTCCGGTGTTATTGCGTTTACAAGTGACTTGTAATCAGTATCGGTGTCAATGCCGTATTCGTCGTAAACGTCAATAGCATTAAGCCAATAAGAGTTAGTCTTCAGCTGGTCTTCATACTGTTTCAGCATCAAATCCTTCGTCTTCTTAAGCATGTCTGCGTCAACAGTTGTTCCAAGTTTCTGTAATTCGTCGCGCATGATTCTCAAGGCTACGTCCTTCTTTTCTGGTTTTACAGGGCAGAATCCCATTATTTGAGTGAGAGGAGTATCACCGCCAAGGCGTAAATGTCCTCCGGCTGAAACTGTGTATGCGGCACTCTCTTCCTCGCGGATAGTCTTCAGATATACCATTTCAAGAACCTGTCCTGCAGCATCTGCCTTCACCATGTTTTCAAGAGAATACGGGGCGTTGGTGTTATACCATAGAGTTACGATATATGCTTTAGGCGTTTCCATCTTGCGTTTGAACGTATTGTCAATATTGCCTTGTGCATAGGTGGAAATATTCTTCCAGTTCTCGTGTACATATTTCTTTCCTTTCTTGACAGAAGGCAGCGAAGCTATATATTGTTCAATGTACTTGCGCACAAGAGCCTCGTCGAAGTTGCCGACAATTGTGAACGTAAAGTCTGCAGCGTTTGCTGTGCGCTCTTTTGCAATCTGTAGAATGCGGTCGTAGTCAACCTTGTCAATGTCTTCTGCAGAGAGAGAGATTTCGCGTGGGTTGTGGGCATTGAGAGTGTACGAGATAGAGTCACTGAGAGCAGCTTCGGGCGAAAGATCCTTGTTCTTCAGAGCTTCACGGTATTGGGTGAGCAGTGTGTTTACAGCTTGCTCGTCTTTCTTTATTGCCGTGAAGTAGAGATAGTTCATCTGGAACATTGTCTCAAGGTCTTTAGGAGTACAGTTTCCTGTGAGATATTCGTGGAAATCACCGAGTTTTAGGTCAACGTTGGCGTTCTTTCCAGCGAGCTGTTTCATGAGTTCTGTTGTAGAGAAGTTGCCAAGGCCGCTTGAGCCGATAACGTCGTTGAACATTTCCAGGTTAACTCTTTCCTTTGCGTCATAGAGAGACTTTCCGCCCTTGGAATTTGCGTTGAAGAGCACTTCGCCTTCCTTCAAGTTGGTTTTCTTCAGCAAGACGCGTGCGCCGTTGCTTAGAGTAAGTTCCTTATATCCGAACTTTGTGCTTTCTTTCTCAGAAACAATCTTTCCTGCCTTTGGAGCCTGTGCGATAAGCGGTTCTTGCTTGACGTTGTCCACGTATGCCTCCACCTTTTCGGCACGTGCATTTTCGTATGCCTTCTTCAATCCTTCGGCTGTAGGATAGACCGCACCTTCTGACTCTGTATTTGCGCTGAAGATGACCACATTTGAGTCTGCCACGTTGATAATTTCGCCGAGGGCTTCATTTATAAGGTCTACAGGTATCTGCGAAACCTGCTGCATGAGCTGGTATTTTTGTTCTATAGACATGAGTGGCTCTTTCTCAAGATAATTGCTTGCCATCTGGCGGCCAAAGCGGTCGTTGTCTATCTTGTCGCGGTTGGTATATTGCTTCTCAAGCGAACTTATGTAGTTTGCTTTTGCACGGTCATATTCTGTTGCGGTAAAGCCATGCTCTTGGGCGCGCAAAGCTTCGCGTGTGAGTGCAGCGAGAGTAGCTTCAGCTTTTCCTTCCTTAGGGGTTGCCGAGAAGGAAAAAGCATCCTTTGTCTTGGCGAAGATATAGTTTCCTGCCATGCAGTAAGCCGAAGTAAATGGACAGTCTTCCTTCTGTGCTGTTTCCTGAAGACGGGAGTTAAGCATTTGGCTGACCATAGATGTTACGTATTGTTCCAGAGCATAACCCAAAGTGTTCTTCTCTGATTCTGGTGTCGTGTCGTATTTGAACATCAAATCAAGTGAGGCTGATTGACATTCTTTGTCTTTGTCGACTACGATGATTGGCTCCAGGTTTGTTGGCACGGGTTCGTCAACGATAGGAGCAGGGTTCGCGGGGTTCTTTATGCTAGAGAACATCTCTTTTATCTTTGCCTCGAAGCGGTCAACATCAATGTCGCCTACAACAATAATGGCTTGGTTTGCGGGATGATACCACTTTTCGTAGTAGTCGCGCAGAGCCTTAGGCTTGAAATTGTCGATTACAGACATGAGACCGATGGGGTAGCGCTTTCCGTATTTTGAACCAGGGTAAAGTGTTTCAAGGTTGCGCTCGAACATTCGGCTATCTGCCGAGGTGCGCAGACGCCATTCTTCATGTATAACGCCGCGTTCTTTGTCTATCTCTGTAGGGTCGAGTGTCAAGTCGTGGCTCCAGTCTCTAAGGATGAGCAAGCAAGAGTCAAGGGCAGCGGTGCCACGTGTCGTGGGCACATTGTTGATATTGTATACGGTTTGGTCAATGCTTGTGTATGCGTTGAGGTCTCCGCCGAACTGCACACCAAGTGAGCGTGTATATTCTATGACGTTGTTCTCAGGGAAGTTTTTTGTTCCGTTGAAGCACATGTGCTCAAGGAAGTGTGCCAATCCTCGCTGGCTTTCCTCCTCCTGAAGCGAACCAACGCGTTGGGCGATGTAGAAGTTCACGCGCTGCTCGGGATAGCCGTTGTGACGCACATAATAAACAAGTCCGTTGTCGAGCTTTCCTGTTCTGATGGCAGGGTCTGTCGGTAGTGGTTGCGCCATGGGATTGAAATCCTCGCCTTGGGCATGTGCGCCAAGCGAACAACTCAATGCCACCACTGCAAACACAATAATTTTTTTAATCTGCATATTGATGTGATTTTAAATGAAAATATTTTGCATGCATTGTTGAATTTCTCTACAAAGTTATACCATTTGTTCTAACAAACCTATTCTATGTATAAGTTTTTCCTAATTGAAGATGTTGATTTAACGTTCTTTGCAAAATAAATGTCATTTGTTTGTCTTGCTTTGCATACTTATATTTGAGCCAAATTATCATATGAACTTATGCTTCTATTTCAATGAAAGTTAGAGAGAATATGTGGTTTGAGGAAAATAAGCAAAGCGGAATATTCTGATTTCCGGTATTTTTTGCTAAATTTGGCGGCAAACATTAAAAGCTTTATTCCAAGAGTTTTGAATAATGAGGATGTAGGAGGCATGTCTATGATACAGAATTACGATAAATATGTGAGATTTGATTGGGCTATGAAACGCCTGCTTCGTAATAAAACAAATCATGTTGTTGTGGAAGGACTTCTGTTTTCCCTTACGGGTAAGAAGATGTCTATTAAGACATTTCTGGAGAGTGAGGGCAATCAAGAAGACTTGCTTGACAAGTATAACCGTGTTGACATGCTGGCGGAAGATGAAGATGGTGAGCTTATCATAATAGAAATACAGAATAGCCATGAAATTACTTATTTTCACCGCATGCTTTATGGCGTATCAAAGGCGATAACTGAATATATCGACAAGGGCGACACATATGATAAAGTGCGCAAAGTCTACTCAATAAATATTGTATATTTTGAATTAGGCCAAGGCAAAGACTATGTATATCACGGTAAGACAGAGTTCAAGGGGTTGCACAAACCGCATGATCTGCTGAAACTGTCGGCTAGACAGAGCGAGAAATTCTTGGGTCTTAAGGATGTCGCAACGCAGAGCAAGCAAGATGCCAGTGAATTGTTTCCTGAGTATTATATTCTTCGCGTCAACGATTTTGACAAGGTTGCAACAACACCGCTTGATGAATGGATAGAGTTCTTGAAAACTGGTAAGATAAGCGAAACGACAAAGGCGGCAGGACTTGCTGAGGCACGAGAGCAACTCCGTGTTGACTCTTTGCCGGATAAGGAGCGACGGGCTTACGACCGTTATATGGAATCAGTGAGACACATGCGTAGTCTCTTTGATACTAGCCGTGATGATGGCTTTAGTGAGGGGCGAGCAGAGGGCCGTATAGAGGGTCGCATAGAAGGCAGAGCTGAAGGTCGTATAGAAGGTCGTATAGAAGGTATAGCAGAAGGCCGTGTGGAACGGTCATTGGAAATTGCACGGCAATTAAAATCAATGGGAATGACTGATGAGCGTATTTCCGAGGCTACAGGATTGTCCTTGTCTGAGATTTCCGGAATATAAGTCTTATTTCCCTAGCGTTTGAGTAATATACTGTTAAGCAATAGCTGATTGTTGCATCTTATGCCGCACGGATGTATAAATTCCCCCGTGGGGATATAATCCTTTGCCTACGGGCTAATCATATCAAGGCTGCGGCGTAAAACTGAGCACTTTTGTGCTTCTTGTGCCATTGCTTGGAACGTTATAATTAAAAACAAAAGAGAAGGCAACTCACAAAGGGTTGCCTTCTCTTTTATGTTTATATGTATTGTATGAAGTATGCTTTTACTTCACCATAACTTTCATTGTCTGTCCGTTGCTCATCTTCACGATGTTTAGACCCTTCTGTGGTGCAGAAAGAAGTTGTCCGTCAACGGTATAGCGAGCTACTTCAACGTTGTTTCCATCGCTAACCACGCCATTGATGCCTGTTGCATCATAAGGATAGTCACATCCAATAGAGTTTTCTATAGCATTGTCGGTGTAGTCGTTTTCGTTGTGCTTGTTGAGGAATGCAATCAACTTAAGATCTTTCTTAACCCACGCTGTGCTCAACGTGATGCTGAAGTTAGCTTCAAAAGCGTTGTTGTTCCAAGTTACAGATTGTCCCCAAGGGCTATTGGCATAACGTATAACGTGCATGTGGTAGTAAACACCAGAAGCTCCGCTCTGGCTCTTTGCCTTAATACTATCCTGAGTTAGATAGAGAGTAAGAAGTGCCGACTCTTGGTCGAAGCCTTCATTGCACTCACCTGTTACCTTGACGTTCAATACTGTACCGTCTTCGTTAGGTGTTGCCTCAATGTTCAGTGCTGCGTTTGAAGTCTCGGCAAGCAGACTATTTACAAATGCTGCCATTGTTGTTGCACTGTAAGCATTAATACTGAAAACGTTGCCTAGATTACTGCCATTGTTAGGCACAATCTCGCTACGTCTGTTTAGCATTACGCCAGGAGCAAAGGTAGAACCCGTACCGCCAAACATAAGGCTTGTTATTTGTGAATCCCAGTTCTTTGTGAGCCAGTCTGTATAATATCCTGAGTGGTGGCATGCTGCGTAGACGCGTGTTTCGTCAACTTTTGCCAATGTGTTGTGTAGAATCTTTGCACCTGCAGGGCAGTTTGGACAAGATTCTGTAGTAAACTCTTCTACAACGCAGTTGCGGTCGAATACTTTTTCAACCACAGCTATAGAGCCATTGGCAACCTTGCTGGATGCAAGGTTCTCATGTCCGTTAACCTTTGTAACTTCTACAGATATAGTCTTTGTGCCTGTTGTTTCCTGAGCGGGAATGGTTACATCAAAAGAACCGTTGTTGCTTACTGCTACTGCAGAAGCCAAATCAACATGCTGTTCTGCACTTGCAACGCCGTCAACCGTGAGGATATAGTCAAGACTGCTTACGGCTTCTTTACTGTTGTTAAGGAATTCAACTGATATTGTCTTTTCTTTGTTGAGACCAACAACAGCTTTCTTGAAATCGCTTGGAGTAACGTCATATTCGTTGAACTCGCCCTCTACGATAACTTGTATACTCAAGTTTCCGTTGCTATTGCCAAAGTTATACCAAGCTTCACCGCTACCTCCGTAAGCTGAGGAAATATTGGCATACATATACAAATATTGACCAGACAATCCTTCATCTACAATAGACAATGGATAGCAGTCTTCAGTGTAATACTGTCCGCTTCTTGTTGCCTTTTGGTTGTAGTCAAAGCCAACGAAATAGCTCTTGTTTGCTTCTATTGTATATGGCGTTTCCAAAGTTACCGTGTTCCATCCCTTAACAGTGGAAGCTACGTCCTGTGAAACAGCATCGCTCAAGATAGAACCTTCGTCAGCCAGCGGAGCTACGAACACGCGTGAAGCTCCAACAGCTGCACAAAGGCCAAAGCGTATACCTACAATCTTCTTGCCAACATAGGGAGAGAGAATGTCTGACGATAGGTCTATTGCTGCCTTGGCGCCCGAGAATGCTCCGTAGGTTGGGATACCTACACCTGATTCTGCCAAAGCATCAGATGTGTAGAGACCTACGATGCGCTGGTTTTCTTTAAGGTCTGCCTTTGCTAGTGCAGCCTTGAGAGGAGCTACGGCAGTTTTGAGGTTCTTCTCTACCGAGAGACCTTTAACCTTGGCTGCGTCTACTTGTGCGAAAGCTGCCGAGGATGCAACGAAAAGCGTTGCAAGCGAGAGTAAAAATTTTCTCATAATAGATAAATGTGTTTGTTCGTTTTTACTTTTGTATCATCTTAATTGTCTTGCCGTTGGTGTATTTAACCAATGTTACTCCGTTGGCAAGTGGTGCGTCAATTTGCTGTCCGCTTATAGTATAGAAAGCTTCAACTTTTGCTCCGTCGGTAGATACGCCGTTTATGCTTGCGGGGTCGGAATAGATAAAGTTAATCTTCACCTTCGGGCCGAAAGCCTTGAATGTTTCGTAATCAGGCAATTCTAATTTAATGACGGGGTTGTATACCATCTTTATCTCTTGGATATAGAGCTGGAATGTTGCTGTGCTTACACCATAGGTGGCAGGCTTCCACTCCGTAAGAAAGTCTCTTGTCTCTTCTGCATCAAGCACATTTGGCGATGTCGATATCTCGCCCACGCTTTTAGCTTCCTGGCATGTGGATGGGAAGCAGCAGGAAATAACGCCGTTGTCCATCTTTTCTACTGTTACGTGGCAGAGTGTTGCTACCTCATCGGAAGTGTTGTTCTTCACGAAGAGACCCGTGACAATCTGGTCGTTGCCTTGGATGTCTTTTTCAACCTCTGTGCAGGTCAGTTCTGTACCGTCAGAAATTGTGTTGCCTGCCTTGTCAACAAACGAAAGTGACGTGAGGTCGGTCTGTGCGTTAGACTGCATACAGAACAATCCCATGCCGAGCAGAATGAAACTTTTAATTGTTTTCATATTGTTTTATTTGTATTACTGTTATTTTACTTTTCCTGGTTTCTTGTTATAATAGCTTTGCTTTGCGCCTGTTTTACTTGGCGATGAGAGGTGTCTTCTCAACCTGCTGCACACCATCGGAATTGAATACAAACGCTACGATAGAAACATTTTCTGCTTTCCAAGCATCGTTAATGGTGAACGAGTATGTAAAAGATTTGCCTTCCTCTTTGTTCGAAATAATCGGACTGCCGTCTTTGTCGTTTACCGATGCACGGAAAACATGGTTATGCACATATTCGTTGTTTATGCTACCGTCTGGCATGTATTGCATGTCAACGATGTTGTCTTCAACCAACCATACCTGTAGCTTGCCGTTATACTCCTGAATTGCGGATACAGTAACGTTGATGTCGGCAGTTTTCGTTGCGGCATCGTATGAGACCTTGTTGGTTATCATGACTGGTGGCTCATTCTGAATCAACGAACCTACATATGCAGCAAGATAAGCCGTGTTATAGAATGGTGTTCCTCCGGCGCGGTCAACCATACATGCAGGCTGTGCCCTTACACCCCATGTGGTGTAGTATGAATTGCCTGTTTCTGTGGTTAACGACCATGGTGTATGACCTTGCGCAACGGGAGAGTATCCGTAGTCGCCGCCGTATATTCCGACTGCAATGACGTTCTCTTCGCCATACTGTTCCTGAAGCTTTGCAATCTCTTGAGCAGCTCTTGGGCAGTTAACACAGCTCTGCCCAGTGAAGTCCTCTACAAGCACATGTTTCTTTACCTCGGAGGGCTCTACATATCTGATACGGTCGTTCTCGTCTATATTGGAGCAGGCTGCAAACTGCAATGCTGCGGCAACGGCAACAAAACCGTAAATATATTTTCTGATATTCATTGTTTGTTAGAAGTTATAGTTGTAAGACAGTGTGAAGCCTTTGCTTGCCGGCACCATGCGGCAGACACCTCCAGAGCAGTTGTAGCCGGCACGTGTTCTTCCGTATCCTAGTTGCAAACGGTGTGAACCTGTGTTGAAGGTTATGAGTCCCTGATAGTAATGAAGGTGGCTCACGTCGCAATTGTACATGTCGGAAACGGTGAACATCCAATGAGGAAGTACCGACAACTCAAGAAGTCCGTAAACCCAGTCACCTTCGTCCTGCTTTGTAGACAGATATTGTGCCTCACCGCGAAGTGTAACCTTGTTGTTGAACTTATATTTCGCATCGGCTACAAAAATGTCGGAGTGAATCATTCCGCCTTCGCCCTCAATGATAGTTTTGTTATAGAACTGGTTCATGTACATGAGGTTTAGCGTAAATGAACGTGTGAACTTCTTGTCGAAATGAATGTTCAGGTCTTGATAGTATGTCTGAGAGCCCCATTTCCAAAATGGTGAGCCGTATCCGTCTGTTCCGATGAAGTTCTCACCACTTGTGTGGTCGTTACGTTTGATAGCGTGAATGTGAGAGAAATTAACCTTTACGTTTGCTCCGTATTTTCCGCCAATCCATGTGTGCTTCTTGAACCTGTAGCCGAACTCTGCCTGATAAGCCCATTCGCCATTTGGCTGCGTAGCGTATGGATAGAGGGCGGCAAGAGCATAGGTCTGCTCAGTGGTAAATGCAGGAAGGTTGTTTATGTTGGACGACAATCCCTGAACGCTGCGTTCACTGCGGAAGGTCATGTTGTCTGAGCGCTTGGCTTGAAGTAATACGCTAAGTCCGTTTCTTGAATAAGAAGTGGAGAGCATTGCCACTGTTCCCTTGCGGTAGATGTATGGATAGAGACGGTCGTATGTTGGATCGTCTGTCTTCCATGCGTATTCGGCAAGTATATTGAAATCGCCGGCCTGAAGAGTTGTGCGCACATCGAAGGCATTAACCGTGCTAGGAAGGTTAAGAACGTGGGTGGGATCAACCCAAATGTCCTCGTCGGCAGACTCGTATTTGTTCACCCATGATGCTCCAAGCGTCAAGTATGTGTTATGTTCCTGCATGCTTTTCACCCATTGATCAACACTCAGTTCAAGGTCGGCGCCACTCACCCATGAGTTGTTCCATTTCCAATAGTGGCGTTGTTTTCCTGACAATGCCTTTATTTGTACACCTTTCACGGGGCGCACAACAAGCTTTCCGCCAAGCAAGGAGTTGTCTATGCCCAAGCTTCGCTCCTCGTATGTGCGTAGGATGAAGCCAGAACCGAACTGCTCATAGAATGTTCCGAGTGTTAGGTCCCAATTGTCAAAATGTGCCTTTAGGTAGAAATTCGGCACGCCCCATCCCTTGAAATTTTCCGTTGCTGTGGCATATCCTGGTAGGGGATGTTTCGTAAATTCAAAGCGCAGACCTGCATCAAGGTGATTGCTGCGTGCGGCAATGTCTGCATATGTATTGGTAAGTGCCCAATCGTTGGTTTTTTCCGTACCGATAGCGTCATCATCTTGCGGGATGAGGATGTCGCTCTGTATACTTCCGCTTATGGTAAACTTGTCGTCTGACGTTTCTTGCGCCTGCAAAACATTTGAGGCGGCGAGAAGTGCTGCGAGCGAAAAGAATAGTCTTGGTCTCATTTGACTTTTTCTATTGTGTGATTTTGATTGACAAATGTTTGGCATGAAAGTGAATTCCTTTTGCAAACGGCTTGCCGTTCATGCCTACATATTGCGAGAAAAGCCTTATACCGCATGTGTTTATACGGCATAAGACTTTATGTTTTAAAGTTGATTTACTTGTTTGTCAGTTCTCTCACCTTCTCGATGAGTTCCTGCTCTGCTCCTTCGGTATAGCCATTGTGCTTGTAGACAATCTTGCCATCACCGTCGCAGATGATAACGAAAGGTATCATCTCTCCGCCAAATGACTTGCGGAACTCGCTGTTCTGGTCAAGGATAACTTCGTAGGGCCATCCGTGCTGGTCAACAAGTGGCTTTACTTTGCTTGCGTTCTGTGCCTTGTCTATAGATACGGCAAAGACCTTTACGCCTGTTTCGTTCTGCCAATCTTCATAAACTTCGCCTATAGCAGAGAGTTCACGGTTGCATGGCTTGCACCATGTAGCGAAGAAATCTATGATGAACGGCTTGCCATCATTACTTAATGTAGCTGTATCAATAGTCTTCCCGTCGATAGTCTTTAATTTAAAGGACGGAAGTTGAGCACTGACACTCCCCACGGTAGCGAAGAGCAACATTGCCAATACGAGCATGTTTCTGCCCGTTTTGCCCAATTTGGTGAAACAATCTTTTCTCATGAGTTTATTGGAACTTTAATCGATTATTTAATAACATGTGTATTACTTAGGGCAAAAGTAGTGATAATCCAGTTTGTTACCAAGGAAAAAACAAAAAAAATGAATAAAACGACTATTTTCATTAACAATTCATTCGCTTTTATATGCTTCATGATTCTTATGTGATATTTATACACTTCTTTTTATGTCATTATGGAAAGGTTGAAAGTGTGTAGCAAAACGTGAATATTATTTTGTTGTTGCACCCTTTTTATGTTATATTTGCAGCACATAACCTATATATATTATGAACGGCAAACATGGCAACGAAAAGGATTGCTCCTTCGATGAACTTCTTGAAGCAATAGAAGCTTCGGTATGGAATCCTAATGAAACGGCTTGGTGCATTTACAATTACTTGAAAAAGAACTATGCCACTGATTCCTCGAAAATAGCGCGCACATTGCTTTCTGCCTATATTAAGCTTGAACTGGATCGTCCTTCGCTCATACATTCGTGTATACTGGGCATAGCTGTGAAAGTGAGCGATACGTATGCAGACTTTAACTTCCCCAAGTTTCTTGAATATTGGGGATTTCCAAAACTTCTGCGCAGGGAGGATTCGGAACGGCAGAAAGGAAAAGATGGAAGAACATTCTTGTCATTGAAAGAACGAGCCGAGCGAAGGCGTGATTCTTGGCTTCTTCATCATGGGGGTAACAGGCAATCAAGCAACATAAGAACTATGTTTGCCGTGAAAGTTTTTGAGAAAGAGAAAAATGGACGAAACTTACGTTTTGTAAAACTTGTGGCTGGCGATGGATGGGAGACCATTGCCGAAAGCCATTTGTTCCCATGTAAGCCATGGGAGATACAGGGTACAATGTTCGAAATATTGACACGCACTTCCGAAAATGGGAATGAAAGAGTTGTGGAGGTTGCGGCAACGAAAAAGACTCCGGAAGAGATTTTCCCTCCAGTCGTGGGCTATGTTGACGGTATAGACGTAGGGCACGGGCATGTCCACATTTTTGACGCAATCTCTCGCCATTTTGTTGCGGAATGTCCAAAGGTGAAATTAAGTGAGGGATGTTATGTGCTTTTCTCGCCCATTGTCCCAGCTATAGATAAGTTCAAGACGGCTTATGTTATAAAAGCCTTTTCTCTCAGCGAGGGGCATGAAAAATTTGGATGGCTCGAAGCGGAGGTTCTTTATGCCGACAGAGAGAACAGATATTTTCGTTACAGAATTGTTTCGCCAATCAATGAAACGCCAGAGGGAAAAATAGAAAAAGAAGGAATAGCTCCATTGGTGTGCATAAACGACAACCGATTGGAGCAATCCTTACACACGGGGCAGCATATTTTTATTACACTATTCTTAAAACGCGGCATTGACAAGACAAAACGCAATTATGTGGCTGAAGCTTTTTTGTTGGAGTGATGATATAATCCGTGTGTTTGCCTTATGGTGCTGAATATCCTTGCGTCCGTGTTCAATCCCGTTCCGCTTTAGGGTTTTCCCTAAAGATAATATGGAATTACTATTTGCCGACATGAAAGGGAAATAGTAATTTTGCAACATGAAAAGGTAAAAGCTGACGCAATAGTGGCAGCAACACGTAATATCAACTGATAAAACTTACACGATTATGAAAAAGCTATACTCCTTATTGACGATTGTTTTCATGACCATAGCTGCGGTGACTGTGACAAGTTGTGATCCGGATGAAGAAATGGCACACAACCTGTGGGGCGTGTGGCAAGGTAATATGTATATGCAGAGCAGTTATAACGGACGCGTATATCAGTCGTCCTACTCCGTTTTGGCCTTCGATAAAGACCCTTATGCCTATGCGCAGGGCACAGGTTATTGGATTGACTACTATAGCAACGCTCCTTTTGACAACTATTCCAGCCGCATACAATGGAGAGTGGTCAACGGGGAATTACAGATATATTCCATCAAAGAACAACGCACATACTATATCTACAACTATACTATGAACGGTAGATATTTCAGTGGATATATTGATGACGGTGGCAGTAGCAGCGGTGTGTATTTTGAATTGCAGAAGACATCATCACCAAATTGGAGTGACTATGATTGGAACGGATATGATTACAACGACTATTACTATGGCTACAATTATGCTCCGGCACGCGTTGCTGCAAAAGACGTGGCGGCAGAGCCTGTGAGAAGTGTTTGCAAGAATGAAAAAACTAAATAAATTATTTATACAATGAAGAAACTAGGATTATTGACAATGGTTATCGCCATGCTGTTTGCCACGGCTACAGCTATGGCTGGTGTGCAAAGCAAGAATACTATGCCTGACATAACTTATCCAAATGTGGGCACAAGTAACACTAACTACTGCAGGATTGCTTCCATAACATATGGCAGTACGATTACGATGGTTAAGCTAGTTTACAATACAGCCAAGGTGACCTTTGAGGATACCAAGGGCATTAGTATTGTGGACCAAGCTAATAACAAAACATATGACTTGAAGTTCATCAAGGGGCTCAAGAGTGGTGAAGAAGTGGAACTAGAGGGAAAACGTTTCGTTACTCTAGTATTCCCCAAACTGAAAAAGAACCCTCAAACGGTGAATATCGTATGGAACGGTGGCAATGGTTTCCAGTTCTTGAATGTAGATCTAACTCAGAGCGGTCCTATCCAAAGTGTTTTTGACAAGGATGCTCTTGAAACAGAACTGAATAAGCAGTTTGAAAATGAAGGAATAAGGTTCAAACAACTTGATAACTAGGCAAAGTATTAACATGATAAACAAGTAAACTCCCGAAGTGCCGATGAAAGCATTTCGGGAGTTTACTGTTTTATTCTTTACTTTCTTTATTTTCGCTCATTTTGCCGAGCATCAGAGACATGATATCTTATTTTGAAAGACTTTGAGTAATCACGTTGCACTTACCTGATTTTGAGAAATTGAACGTGAAATGGCACAGTTTCATCATATCTTTCAATATATAGTTGTGGTACTGACCCACATTGCCTGTATCCATAACTACCGGGAGATATTCGTTGTTGGACGCGCCATTTACATTCTTTATCTCTTCACCGTATACGTTCCTGACCTTTGTTTTGTAAGAGTAACCAAATCCCATATAATCGTAGTCCTTCCCTGAAGATGTTGGTGTTGCCTTTTCTACAACATCAATATGTACGTTTATATTTTGTGGAATAAAAGTCGCTATTACTTTGTTATAGGTATATACATTGCTTTGTATCCCACCCTCAACATCGTTATAATAGTCGTGTTTTAATTCTACCGTTGTGTTTTTTGTGTCAATAGCTTCGCGATGCTCCGTACCGTTAGAGTCGGTATATACGATTGTCGCGTCGAAATTTTTTAAGAAGTCTTCACTGAACATGTAGCTTATGTCAACTTCAGCTTTCGCAATTGTGTTCTTTACATCTATTTGTGAGATATTCTTGTTTGTATCCGTGAAATCATAATCATCGTTGCTGCAAGAAACTGCAGAGAAACCTAATGACAATGCAACTGCGACACCCATGATAAATTTAATAGCTTTCATAATCTTTGTTTTTTAGTTGTTAATGCTTTAGTTTTATTTCATTTGGTTTTTAAGACTTTCTTCTTGTCTTTGTTTTGTTCTTATCTGCTGCAAAGGTAGTATTTTGTTCTTTTGTTCCAAACAAAAAGAACAAAAAAAACGCTTTTTAAAGCAGAATAATTACTTTTGCCATTTCAACGTTGCAAAATTGGGGCTCAAAGGCTATTGTTTTCTATTTGTTTTATTAAATGTCTTAAAAGACTTCTTGTGTCTATGCCTTTTAGACATTTTGTAGAAAAAGAAAAATGCGTTGAGGAATTTATCCCCAACGCATAGCATTTTCTTTGGCAACGTTATGTAATGTTGCGTGCAGAATGTTTTTTATTTGAAGTATCTCTTATACAATCCTTGGAAACCTGCGCAGTGGCGAGCCTCGTCTTTTGCCATTTCGTGTACGGTGTCGTGAACATCGTCAAGTCCGGCAGCCTTTGCATTGTGAGCGATACGGTCTTTGTCTGCGCATGCTCCGCGTTCTGCTGCGATGCGTGCTTCAAGGTTGCTCTTTGTGTCTTTTAGTACGTCGCCGAGTAGTTCTGCAAACTTTGAAGCGTGTTCTGCCTCTTCAAAAGCGTATCGTTTGAATGCTTCTGCTATTTCAGGATAGCCTTCGCGGTCGGCTTGACGACTCATAGCTAGATACATTCCAACTTCTCCACATTCGCCATTGAAGTGGGTTTCCAGGTCTTTTATAAGTTCGGCATCAGCCCCCTTTGTGCGTGCGATGCCAAGTTCGTGAACTGTGGCAAACGGTTCGTCTGAGTCATCAGTCATTTCTTGGAACTTTGATGCTGGTGCTTTGCAAACAGGGCACTGCTCTGGAGCTGCATCACCTTCATAAACGTAACCACACACTGTGCAAATGAATTTCTTTTTCATAATGTTTTTGTATTTTATATATTAAACATCACGGATATTTCTCTCTCCCCGACTTCCTTAAAGCATAATTTAATTATGCGCTTCCATGTGGTGTTATGGTGGAGCTTTCGGGATTGTTTTCCTCCGTCGTTGGCAAAGATAGTTATATTTCTGCGATACCTAATAATTGTTAGTGATTGAATTTATCTATTATAGGATAAATTTAATGTATTTTGCTTCTTTCAAAACCAGTTGACAAGGTCTTCAATCATCATCCTTTGCCCTGTTATAGGATGTTTAAAGGATATTTGTGCAGCGTGAAGAAACATTCTTTCCGATGTTGGGTGTCCGTATAGCTTATCACCAAAAATGGGTATTCCGAGTCCTTGTATATGGGCACAATGTATGCGGAGTTGGTGTGTTCGTCCCGTAAGAGGATATAGGTTTATGAGGGTTTTGCCATCCTTTACCTGTATTATCTCGTAGTGCGTCTCTGCGGGTTTTCCTGTTGGCGTAACGATTTGCCGTGGACTGTCGTGAGGATCTGGAGCGATAGGCAGGTTTATGTTTCCTTTTGCAGCACACTTTGGCACTCCGTCAAGAATGGCAACATATCGTTTCTTTATTTCATGATTTGCAAACTGCTTGTGAAGTGAGCACAACGCCTCTTTGTTCTTGGCAACAAGGAGCAGCCCGCTTGTTGCCATGTCAAGGCGATGGGCGGCAACGATGAAGTTATCTTTGCCTCTTTCCTTGTGCAGAATGTCAATAACGGAAGGATTGTCAATGAGTCCCGGGACAGACAACATTCCTGCAGGCTTGCTTATCACTATAATATCTTCGTCTTCGAAAACGATGCGTAGGCTGTCTTGCTTGTTCTTATCGGTTGTTGAACTATGCGGTGCTTTGTCTATGTCCAATCCTTTCAGCATAAAGCCTAATATGGGCTTGCACTTGCTGCGGCATGCCGGGTAATAATGCAAATGATGGCGTATTTCAGCTTTTGGTGACTTTCCCCACCAAAACTCAGCCATGCATATAGGACGGTATCCTTTAATGAATGCGTATTGCAGGAGCTTTGGTGCACAACAGTCGCCCGCCCCTGAAGGTGGAACTCCTTGTGGGGTATTGGCGAATATGTGGTACAGATCGGTATGCTCGCCTTCTGCATTAAGTATGTCATATTGTCTGAAAAGCCATTGCTGAAGCTTGTCAGACATTTCTTTTCTTTTGCGTTTCAGCTCCGCTATTCGCGCGTCTAGCTTGTCTATTTCCGTTGCAAGAGGTTGCAACTTCTCTGCGACCTGTTGCTTCATCCGCTTTAGTTCTGCTTTTTGGAATTGGCTTTCTGCAACTAAGGCCGCGAGCTCTTCGTCAGAAGGCCGTGGGGTTGCAGAGCGTAGCCCGTGGCGTTTTTTCTTAGACTCTGCCATATATGCTTTGAAGCGGCCGATGTCTTCTTCTGCAGCCTCTTTCTCTTTATTATAAGTGTTGTGTAGAATGGTGGCAGATTGGGAATTTTGTATCTCGTCAATGAGAATGTTTATTTTTGAAATTTCTCGTTCGTGTTGTTTGAAATAGCCGTCGTGGTGCAGACAGTCGTAAATAGGCGGAACGAAATATTCCCAGTCGTTCCGTCCACCAAGCAGTCCGCTGTATGCAGCCAGAAAGCCAAGAGAACCTTTGCAATCCTTGACAACGAGTACTCCAAACATTTTCCCCTCGTTGATTTCGTCTCTTAAGGATTCTTTTTCTTTTAGCCACTGCTGTACTTCTGCTGCAGCGTGAGTGCAAAGGGGGTGGGGGATGTAATCAAAGGGGTTGGTGAAATATTTAGGTTCTGGCGTGAGGCTTTTTAAAGGGTGTAGGCGGTTAACCATAATTGTGGACTATTTGTTTATGGAGGCAGGGCATATAAAAAATCAAGCATGCACGACTTCCCTCAAGCCACGCATGCTTTTTCTACTCTGCTCAATTAATACTAACTAACAAATATTTCGTCATTATTCCCTTGCCGCATGAATTTGCACAAGGTCACATTGCATTTCTTCTGTTGCAAAGATATTTACAAAGGCTCGGCCTTTACTTTATTTAGTGATAAAATGATATTGTTTTTTGACAAATGGCCTTTTCTATAACTTTTGTTATGGTCTTTGCCTAGATGTGTTGCAATGTTTGATTAGCAAAAACGAGCAGTTGTTAAGCGTTGCGCTTTTTGATGGGAGTATCCATGCTTGTGCATAGTGTAGCTATTCTAGCGTAATGTTTTCTACGTCAACGTCCTCGTGGAGGAAGAGTTTTGCCGATTCACGGAACTTATCGGTGTTTTCTGTCGTGAGATAGTGGCAATGTCCGCCTTTTGAGCATTTGGCATCCATTTCAGGATGCCGGCGGAGGTAGTCTTTCAGGCTGTTGGCAACGTATTCGCCTTGTGGAACAATCTGCACGCCACGCGGCACGTATTTGAGTATTTTGTTGAGCAGTAGCGGATAATGCGTGCAGCCGAGGATAACAGAATCTATAAGAGGATCATGTCTGAGTAGGTTTCCTATGCGTTTTTCCACGAAATAGTCTGCCCCCGGACTGTCGTATTCATTGTTCTCTATAAGCGGCACCCACATTGGGCATGGCTCTCCTGTTACTGTTATGTCGGGAAAAAGCTTTTGGATTTCAAGTACGTAGCTTTCGCTTTTTATTGTTCCGGCTGTGGCAAATATGCCAACGTGGCGTGTTTGTGTTATGTTGCCGATACATTCTGCCGTTGGGCGAATTACGCCCAGCACGCGACGTTCCGGGTCAATTTGTGGGAGATCGTTCTGTTGGATAGTGCGCAAAGCTTTTGCTGAGGCGGTGTTGCAGGCTAATATCACAAGATGGCAGCCCATGCTGAATAGTTTCAGCACGGCTTCGCGCGTGAATTTATAAACGATGTCGAACGAACGCGTACCGTATGGTGTGCGAGCATTGTCGCCCAGGTATAGATAGTCATACTGTGGCAGCAACTGTTTCATTTGGTGCAGGATGGTAAGTCCACCATATCCCGAGTCGAACACGCCTATTGGTCCGCAATTTTCTTGTTTCATCATCGTTCAATCTGTTCTTTTTTCTTGTGACTTCTTTCTATAGAAACTATTTCAGTTCGTCGGCAATCAGAAGATTTATGTCTTCTCCCTTGGTGCTGTCAACATAGGGGCATGCGTCGCCGTCTGTGTTTATTATGAAGGCATAGCCGTGTTCCTGTCCGATTTTCTTGAGAGCAGTGGCAAGTTTGTTTCTCAGTGGTGCGTAGGCATCATTTTCTGCTTGTTTGAGCAGTCGCATGGCTTCCTCTTTGAACTTCATGTTCTTCTGCAGGAGTTCTTGCAGTTCTGCCTGGCGTTTGTCAAGAATGGCGGGGGCGAGAGTGCGTTGGTTTTCCAGGAAATCTTCGAATTTATTGTTGAACTCCTTTTCTGCACGCTTCAGTTCATTGTCATACTGTGTGCGCAATTTTTCTATGTTTGCCGTGGCTTTAGTGTAGTCAGGCATTGATTTGAACGCAGCTTCGTAGCTGAAGTATCCGAACTTGAAGTCTTGTGCAGATACAGCGAGCGTGAGCATGGTTATGAAGAGTAGGATGATGGCTTTTTTCATGTCTTTCTTTGTTATGGGATGTGTAGGAAAAGAAAATGTGCCAAAAGCGTGGAGTCGTTAGTCTTACAGTCCATCGCTTTTGACACACTCCGCTATACGTCTTTGAGTGCCGTATATGTAATGTTGCCCTTGGCGGGTTTTTGTTTTATTTCAGCTTGTTAAGTTCTGCTTTCACTTCGGCTGTCACATCCTTGCTCAGTGTTTCGCTGATGTATGGTATGCCGCTTGAAAGGTCCATGATGTACACATAGCCACCGTTCTTGCCTACGTTCTTGATGGCATTCTGCAGTTTTGTTATGATTGGCTGCAGCTTCTCGCTCTGCAATTTCTGTATTGCCTGAGAGTTGTCCTGCTGTGCTTGCTGGAACTTGGTGTAGAGATCCTGAAGATTTGCTTCGGTTTCTTTACGCTTAGTGTCGTTCATGGTAGCCTGAGTCTTGTCGTATTCCTCAGCTTTCTTCTGTATTTCCGTCTGCATTTCCTTGAGCTGATTGTCGTAGATCTTTGCCTGACCTTCAACTTCGGCGCGTGCCTTTACAAACTCGGGAAGACTTTCCATAACAGACTGTGCGTTGACATGTCCGAACTTCTGTGCGAATGTTGCTAGAGGTGCGAACAGCATCAACATTAAAATCAATTTTTTCATCTTGTCGTTTATTTGTTTTTTATTATTAATATTTCGTTTATGTTACATGTACTTGCCTGTTTTATACAAGTATGCAAATGTAATATGTTTTTTACTATCAGCCAAATTTAATTTGCCGAATAGCCAAGCTTGCTAAGCACTTCGTTGCTGATGTCTACTTTGGGCGATGCGAAGATTATTCCCGTGTCGGAGGCTCTGTCGAGCACTAGCGAATAGCCTCGCAGTTCGCTTATCTCTTTCACGGCAGTGTATATTTCTTCTTGTATAGGTGTCATAAGACTAGTGCGCTTCTTATACAGTTCGCCTTCTGGACCGAAATACTTTTTTTTCAGTTCGCTGGCGTCCTTTTCTTTCTGCAGAATGGCTTCTTGGCGGCTTTTCTTTTGTTCTTGCGAGAGAAAGACAGACTCGTTTTGGTAATTCTTATAGAGAGTTTGTACTTCCGTGTTCATGGCATCAACTTCTGCCTGCCATTTTTTTGCCACTTGCGAGAGCTGTTCGTTTGCGCGCTCATAGGCAGGGATGTTCTTAAGTATATATTCCATGTCAACAAGTGCGAACTTTTGTGCGCTCATGCCTAGTGCAGACACAAGCATCACTGCAATCATTATTAGCTTTTTCATTGTCTTGGCATTTATTTTTTAGACATGTTCTTTTATTTCTATCCTTGAAAGTTTAGAATTCCTGTCCGAGGATGAAGTGGAATTGCGAGCCTCCGCGTGTCATCGTTGAACCGCTTGCCACTTTGTCGAAGCCATAAGCCCAGTCGATACCCATTAAGCCCACCATAGGCAAGTAGATACGCACACCAATTCCTGCAGAACGTTTCATGTCGAACGGGTTGAAATATTTGGTGTCGCTCCATGCATTTCCGGCTTCAACGAAGCCAAGGCCGTAAATGGTAGTGTTGCCAAGCAAGAATGGATAGCGTAGCTCCATCGTGAAGCGGTCGTATGCATAACTGTTGTAGCCAACAGTTCCGTTTTCGTAACCTCTCAATCCGATAGTCTCTTCGGCATAACCAGAAGAGTAGCCGCTCATTCCGTCGCCTCCCACGTAATACGTTTCAAACGGAGACTTCTTATGCTTGTTATATGAACCGAGTAATCCGAATTCTGCCCTTGTCATCAACACAAGACACTTCTGTCCATTTGTGAGAGCCGTAAACATACGGCCTTTGAATTTCCATTTGTGATACTCAACCCAACGGTATTTCTCCTGCATCTCGTCTTTGTATGTTGCTGAATTCGCATCGGTAGCAAGATTTGCATAGTCTTTCTTTTGGAATTTAGACCATGGTGGAGTTATTGTCACGGATGCAATGAATTCAGAACCGCGGCGTGGGAACAGCTGATTGTCTGTTGACGTTCTCGAAAGCGAGATGCTTAGGTTGAGGTTGTTGCAGTTTCCGTCAGTAACAATAAAGTATTGCCAGTTCTTTAGCATGTAACGCTGGAATGAGAGCTCGGCCGACAATTGGAAATAGTCGTCAGGCCAGCGTAAACGCTTTCCCCATCCGAGCGATACTCCGAAGAGTTCCACATATTTGTCTGGGTCGAGATAATTCTCGTAGTTGTAGTTATATGAACTTCCCGTGCCGTAATAGCTATAATAGTAGCTATTCATGAGCGCCGTGTTGTAGTAGTTGCTGTTTACGTCCGTCTGCTTTGAGAAGTATGCACCTACGGTGAACTGGATAGGACGTTTCCCTCCAAACCATGAGGTTGAGTAGGATGCGTTATACGACTGGTAGTATGAACCGTTTGTCTGTGCACCGATTGAAAGCACTTCGCCGTCTCCTACAGGTAGAATTCCTCTATGTTCTCGGTTCTTGTTGAACAGGTTGCGCATTGAGAAGTTGTTGAGCTTCAGTCCGATGCGGCCGATGACCCCAGTCTGACCCCATCCTAGTGAGAACTCAACTTGGTCATTTGACTTTTGAACGAGGTTGTAGTCAATGTCTACGGTACCTGTTTCATAGTTAGGTTTCACGTCTGGGCTAATCTGTTCCGGGTCAAAATGCCCCATTGAGGCAAGTTCTCGGGCAGAACGTTGCAAGGCATCCTTCGAGAATAGGTCTCCCGGTTTTGTGCGGAGCTCGCGGCGAACAACATTTTCATAAAGGCGTGTGTTTCCGTTGATTCTCACTTTGCTGATGTGTGCCTGTTGCCCTTCATAGATACGCATCTCAAGGTCAATCGAGTCGCCCACGATGTTAACTTCTGTAGGTTGGAGATTATAGAACAGGTATCCATCGTTCCAGTAGTTGTTGCCCACGGCATCCTCGTCTTCGCTGAGGCGTTTGCTTAGAAGTTTCTGGTTGTAGATATCGCCTTTCTTCATGCCGAGCACGCGGCTCAAGTAGTCTGTTGTGAAGACAGTGTTGCCAACCCACGTGATATTGCGTATGTAGTATTTCTTTCCCTCATCAATTTTGAGATAGATGTTCACGTGTTTGGGGTCGTTGTTCCATACACTATCTTCCACGATTTCTGCATCGCGGTATCCTAACTCGTTATATTTTTCTATAAGGCTCTGCTTTCCTTCCTTATATCGTTCAGGAGTGTATTTCGTAGACTTCAGGAAGCTGGAGATTTTTCCGGCTTCGCGGATTTTTCCCAAGGCACCTTTTGTGAATATTCCTCCTTTTATTTTTTTTGAAGATACCTCATTGTTTCCGACGAGGAATATGTTTCTTACTTTTATCTTCTCTTTCTTGTCTACGTCAACGTATAGTATGACCTGATTCTTATTGGATACGTCGTCAACTTGCCGGATGTTTATTTCGGCATTGTTGAAGCCCTTGTCGTTAAAGTATTTTTCCGCTAAGGTCTTTGCGCGGTCAAGCATGTTAGGAGTTATTTGACTTCCTTTCAGCAGTCCGAGCTTTGCTTCAAGATCTTCCCTTTCCGACTTCTTAACTCCAGAGTAGTTAATTACCGATACGCGGGGGCGTGTGGCAAGATAGAAATGCAGATAAATCTTGTCTCCTATAATTGAGTCGGCAGCGACAGTTACTTTTGAGAAGAGGCCGTGTCTCCAGTATCGTTTCACGGCATCCGTTATTTCCTGTCCGGGCACAGAAATTTCCTGTCCGATGGTGAGTCCGGAAATACCGGTGAGCATATAGTCTTCGTATCCTTCTACTCCCGATACGGCAATCCCATCGATGATGCAGGTTCGGGCAGAGCCGGCATACGTAATGTCTGGGTTGACAATCTTCTCCTGCGCCTTCACGCCCGTCGCAGTCAGTGCGGCGAACATGCAAATAAGCACTTTATCTATTTTTTTGTCCATCGTTGTCTTTTTCTTATGCATTTGTCTTTTTTTCCTCTTCCACTTGAGCTTCTGTCTTTCCGTAGCGCCTTTGCCTTGTTTGGTAGCTCTCTATCGCCTTGTGGAGGTCGGCTTCGTTGAAGTCAGGCCAGTAGGTATCGCAAAAATATAGTTCTGAATATGCTATTTGCCAAAGCAGGAAGTTTGATATTCTCAGCTCTCCGCCTGTGCGTATTAGCAAGTCAGGATCAGGAATCGTGCCAGTAGACAGATTTTGAGTAATGGTCTGTTCCGTTATTTCTTCTGGCTTGAGCTTTCCTTCTTCTACCTGTTGTGCAATGAGCTTCGTGGCTTTGGTTATTTCCCAGCGTGCGGAATAACTTAAGGCAACAATCATTGTCATTGCTTTGTTGCTGGCTGTGTGTGCTATTGTTTCCTGTAATTTTTCTTTCACGGCTTCAGGTAGGCGGTCTATGTCGCCGATTACCAAAAAACGCACGTTGTTTTTCATGAAGATCTCATCTTCAAGAGCCGTGAGAACAAGTCCCATCAGTGCAGCAATCTCGTCAGATGGTCTATTCCAATTCTCTGTGGAGAAGGTGTAGAGTGTTAGGTATTTTACGCCAAGCTTTACGCATTCTGATGTAATTCTTCTCACCGTGTCCACTCCGGCCTGGTGACCATAGCTCCGTTCCTTTCCGCGTTCAATAGCCCATCGCCCGTTGCCGTCCATGATTACGGCAATGTGCTGAGGAATGTGTCCCGTTTTTATACTGTTGTTGCTATTGTTGTCAGTCATATTTGTCGCTGTTGCAAGTTCTACATTTCTGCATGAAGCTATATGTAAGCGTCAGTTGCAGTGCTGAATAGCAGTCGGTGTTTTTGAATAGTCCACTGCTTTTTATTCTATACGGGTCTTTTACCCCGTCAAGTTCATCGCTTAAGGAAAAGTGCATCGCCCATTCAATGGCAAGATTTAGGCGTTTCCCAATCTTATACTTTGCTCCTAGTCCGATAGGCATATTGCCAGTAAACACGCTCTTGTTGTCTGTCTTGGCATAAGTTGCCCCAATGCCGAGGAAGATAAACGGTGTGAGACGTTGCGCCCCACGGTAGTCTCGCCCTGTTCCATAAGGCCAGAAGTTATACTCGTATGTTAGAGATAAATCTACTGTGGGGTTGCTGAATTTATATTCGGTATCTTGGTAGTCGGGATAGTAAGTCTTTACATTTTTGGAACTGCCTTTCAACGTTCCGTAGAGGAGGTTCAGTTTCATTCCCATGTAGGGGTTGAATATGCGTCTCAATACGATTGATGCGCAAGGTTGTGCGCCTTTTGCTATGTTGCCGTTAAAGTCGCCCTCATATGTGAGCATTCCAACTCCTGCTCCTATCTCCATCTTGTACATGTCGTCCTCTTGCGCATTTGAAGACGTTGCCGCAAAGAGAAACAACGTCACCGCAAGAACAAGACGTAATGCTGCCGTATGGCAGACTGTCTGTAGGAGTCTTTTGTGGAATGTCACGTCCATCTGAACCTGTACTACCTTATTAATATATATATGCTTTGCCGAAATGCTCTTCTATTCTTAGGTATATGCATCAAGACCTGGGCGTTGCTATTTCGTTGTCTTCCAACCAAGACGATTTATTCGCGTCTTCCAAACTTGGCGTGTAGCGGCTGAAACAATCCAGATATTGTTGGCTGTATCTACAGTCATGTCTATAGCGTCAGCTTGGGCCGACGTGTCGAAATCAGACGGTAGCGTGAGCAATGTAGAAGCCTGCCATGATAATCCTTTGTCGCTGCTACAATAAATTTTGTTGTAGGCACTAGTTCCGTTTCCGTTAAGCCCAGCTCCACCTATAGCCATAATGCTTCCGTCATATACAACGGTAGAAAGCCCTTGCATATCAGGTAGCATTTGGGAGTTTTCTCCCTCGTATAGCGACCATTGATAACTATTGTCGTTGTCATCGGAACTCTCTAACTTGCCCCAAACTGTTGCGTATTTTGAACCAGTTGATGAGTTTCCTGTCATTATGACGCGATAGAAGCCGCTATTTGTGGTGAGAGGAAGCGCAGTTATCGTAATGTTACCTAAAGGTAATTGTGCAATAGGTGCATCAAGTGTCTCGCTATTCCAAATAACACCATCGGTAGATGAAGCCATGCCTGTGTCCGTCAAAGCGTAAAGTTTCTTTTTGCTTGCGCCAACGATACGTTTTATGTCTGAAGGTGCCGCACAACATGTTGTCCAGTTCTCGCCGTCTTTAGTTTTGATAATCTTGTTATCGTCAAGCAAGTATAGCCATTCGCCAAGCATTGCGGCGTTTTTATAGGCTTCAGCTCCTAGAGTTATTCCTGTGCCGATATTTACATGGTTCCAATTATTTGAAGCATTACCGTTGTCAGAAGCCAAGATGTATGTGTTGGCCCCGTCGCTTTCAAATGTAAGGATGCGGTCGTTTAACGAATAAATGCGCGCTCTAGTTATTTGTTTACCGCTTTCTTGAGCAGGCAATGACTGGCAATGCCATACGAAAGAGTCTGCTTGTTCGCGGTGTACGTTGAGTTTTACTTTGTATTCTCTGCGTGCAGTACCATCAGTGGAGAATACGTAGAATAGTCTTGTAGAGTCTGTTGTGGCAAAGTTTAGCGAATCAGAACTAGAATAGTAGTCAAGCGTGTCGCTATCTTCGCGTTTTACTGTAATTACGCCGGAATTTTTGCTGGATACGCTGCATACCACTTTGCTAATGTCTACTCCTGCAGGCAGAGAGTCGGTGTTGTATATCTCGCCTTTCTTGTGGTCTATAGTCATGGCATAGGAGCTACAGTCAGCAGTTGTCGTGCTGTCAGCACCATCTGTGGTTTGCTTTATAGTGTCACCGTTGTTGTAAAGATACGTTTGGTTGAGTGTACCTAAAGAAAACGCCGTTATGGCTGCATCGCCATAGTATGTGATATCCGAAGAGCCGTCATCGTCGCCAAGACACGATGCCAGTGTTATAACGCCTGCAAGCAGGATGGTGACGGGAAGGAATTTTCTGTTCATGTTTCGTCTATTTGCGTAAATTTAGCTGCAAATGTAGTCAGAATATTCGGAAAACCGTTCTTTACAAATGCTTTATTATATTAAATAAGCCTATTATTGGGATTTTTTAGAAAAACAAAAGATGCTTTTCCGGCGTTTTTCCAGATAAAACAGAAAAAGCTCTCGCTTTCAGAGCTTTTTATATGTGTTAAATCCTCTGCAAAGGCCGTAAACTTATGCTTATATACCTTTGCAGAGGGTTGTGTTATTTCGTATGTTTATGTAGAGATTTTATATCTTGTCGCCATAACACAGGTCGCCGCAATCACCGAATCCTGGTACGATATACTTGTGTTCGTTAAGAACAGGGTCGATAGCAGCGCACCAAACGGAAGTTTTGTCTTCGGGAAGGTGTTCCTTTACGTATTCGATACCCTCGGGAGTAGCTATGACACATGCCACGCAAATACGTTTTGGCTGTCCTTTTGATACAAGGGCTTCGTAGCCAAGTTCCATGGAACCGCCGGTGGCAAGCATCGGGTCTGCAATGATAAGTGTCTTTCCAGTCAAGTCTGGCGTGGCGAGATATTCTACATGAATGTCAACATCTGTATGTTCATCGTTGGTGTATTTGCGGTATGCGCTAACGAAAGCGTTGTTGGCGTGGTCAAATACATCAAGAAAGCCGTTGTGGAAAGGTAGTCCAGCGCGGAATATCGTGGCTATTACTATGTTGTCTGTATGTGTGTTCACAGTTGCATCGGCAAGCGGTGTGCTTATCGTTTGCGGCTCATAATCAAGGGTTTTGCTCATTTCGTAGGCCATCATCATTCCGATACGTCTGATGTTGTTGCGGAAAAGCAGGCGGTTCTTCTGGTATTCCTTGTCGCGTAACTCTGCGAGATACTGGTTAATAACAGTGTTCTGTTCGCTGAAATTTGTTATTTTCATGTGAGGATAATATGTATTTTGTTCTTTTGCAAATTGTCTATGAAGGGTAACTAATCCTTCAGGAGAAGCAAGTTGTCGAGTGATCCGCAAGTTGTGCTGGCAAATCTTCATGCAAAAGTAAGAAAAACGTAAACATAATTGTAATTTGCAATTTGCAAAAAAATGTAGGCTGCCGTGTATTTAAACAACTTTAACCTAAAAAAAAAGGACACTGCGCAATTTAGACAACACAGACTTTGCCGAAAAATAGTTTTTTGTTACCTTTGCCCCGGTTTTAGGGCAATAACTTATTGCCTTTTCAGCAGGTGTTATGCAGATAAAAAGATAAATATTCACACTTACTTAATACATAAATAAACAATGGCAAAGTTTGATAAGTCAGTTTTAGAGAAGTATGGAATCACAGGCACGACTGAGGTTCTTTACAACCCCTCTTATGAAGTATTGTTCAACGAAGAGACAAAAGAAGGTCTTGAAGGTTTTGAGGTAGGTCAGGAGACCGAACTCGGTGCCGTTAACGTGATGACAGGTATCTATACCGGCCGTTCACCTAAGGATAAGTTCATCGTTGACGATGAGAACTCTCACGATACCGTATGGTGGACTTCAGAGGAATATAAAAACGACAACCACCGCGCCAGCAAGGAAGCTTGGGCAGCAGTGAAGGAAATCGCCAAGAAGGAACTTTCAAACAAGAAGCTTTATGTTGTAGACGGCTTCTGCGGAACTCATAAGGACACTCGCATGAAGGTTCGCTTCATCGTTGAAGTGGCATGGCAGGCACATTTCGTTACAAACATGTTCATACGTCCTCAGAACGAGGCAGAGTTCGATCAGGAACCAGATTTCATCGTATACAACGCTTCAAAGGCCAAGGTTGAGAACTACAAGGAACTCGGTTTGAATTCTGAAACAGCAGTAGTATTCAACGTAACAAGCAAGGAGCAGGTTATCATCAACACATGGTATGGTGGTGAGATGAAGAAGGGTATGTTCTCAATGATGAACTACTTCCTTCCTCTCAAGGGCATGGCTTCAATGCACTGCTCAGCAAATACCGACATGAACGGCGAGAATACAGCAATTTTCTTCGGTCTTTCAGGTACAGGAAAGACAACTCTTTCTACAGACCCGAAGCGTAAGCTTATTGGTGATGACGAACACGGATGGGACGACGAGGGCGTATTCAACTTTGAAGGTGGTTGCTATGCAAAGGTTATCAACCTTGACAAAGAGTCTGAGCCTGATATCTACAACGCAATCCGCCGCGATGCACTTCTTGAGAACGTTACTGTTGACAAAGACGGCAAGATTGATTTCGCAGACAAGAGTGTAACCGAGAATACTCGTGTTTCATATCCTATCTATCACATCAAGAACATACAGCGTCCTTACTCTCAGGGTCCTGCAGCAAAGCAGGTAATCTTCCTTTCTGCAGATGCATTTGGAGTACTTCCTCCAGTGTCTATCCTGAACGCAGAGCAGACAAAATACTACTTCCTCTCAGGATTCACAGCTAAGCTCGCAGGAACAGAGCGCGGTATCACCGAGCCAACTCCAACATTCTCTGCTTGCTTCGGTCAGGCTTTCTTGGAATTGCATCCAACTAAGTATGCTGAGGAACTTGTAAAGAAGATGGAGAAGAGCGGTGCTAAGGCATATCTCGTTAATACAGGTTGGAACGGAACAGGTAAGCGTATCTCTATCCGTGACACACGTGGTATTATCGACGCTATCCTCGACCACTCTATCGACGCAGCTCCTACAAAGGAGATTCCTTTCTTCAACTTTGTTGTTCCAACACAGCTTGAAGGCGTTGATCCTAACATTCTTGACCCACGCGATACTTACGCTGACGCTTCAGAATGGGAAGCAAAGGCTAAGGATCTTGCAGAGCGTTTCATCAAGAACTTCAAGAAGTACGAAACAAACGAGGCTGGTAAGGCTCTTGTAGCTGCTGGTCCTCAGCTCTAATCATCGGTCTAAAACGATACAGGTGCAGGCACTCTGTCATAGAGTGCCCACCATGTTGAAATAAAAATCCGCCCGCACAATTATTTGTTGTGCGGGCGGATTTTTTGCATTTAGCAATAGCTTTATTTCTTCTTGAACGTTTTCAGAATTTTTTCCAACTGTTTTGCCGAGACTTTCACGATAGTGCCGTGTTTATGTTTCATAGGAATAGAAATTTCGTCTTTCATGGAAGTGAAAGTTTTGAAGTCGCTCGTCTTTACGGCAGTGTACTCTTGCGGATGATACTGGTCGAAGTATATAGCCCAATCCTTGTCGTTGAGCTTTACTGCGCACGGACCTTCAGAAAAAGTGCGCGAGAATTTCTCCGTTGGGCTATGGAATGGACCGTATGGCGAGTCGGAAAACACGCAGAAGAGATTGCTGAACCCTGGTTTACGGTTGTCTTTCACTACGAGAACATAGTCTTTCGGAGCACGTTTCAGCAAATAAGCGTCAATGCTGTTGAAGCCAGGGTCGTAGTATCTCTTGGCGGGAGCGAACGTTTTGAAGTCGCGCGTTGTTGTGTACCAAAGGCGGTGGCAGTTGTTCTTCCCTAGTTTGTCAGCCTCAGTATATTCTTTAGGCGAAATCATTGATGAGTATATGATAAGGAACTGTCCTTCTTCGTCATCGTAAAATAGCTCTGGCGCCCATACGTTATTCGTGGGAATGTCTTTCATTACGGGTATTTCCCGTTGCTTTGACCAGTGGATAAGGTCCTTGGAACTGGCATATCCGAATCCGCGGCTGCCCGACCATTGTGTTGTCCACACGAGATGGAACGTACCGTCAGGCCCCTGCACGATAGAAGGGTCGCGCAAGCATTTTTGTTCGGGGGCGAATTTTGGCCACCGTTCTTCTCCAGTGAAGGCATCAGTATATTTACTTGTGTTCCCAACCTCGGGAGCCATTATTATTCCCGGTATGGTGTCCCAGTGCAAAGCATCGTAACTATAGAGATATTCCATGCCATTGACAGACGGTTCGCTGAATGATGTGAATATGTATGCACTGTCATTTTTGCAACATTCTGCATTAGTGTGCTTGTTTGGAAGGGCAGCATGTGAGGCAGAGCAGATGGCAGCTACAGCCAATGATGCCAGGATGTGTTTCTTTTTCATGTTTTCTTGCGGTTTAGTTCGTCATTCATAATGACGCAATGCACGCGGAAACGTAACCTAACGCCACGGGGTTCTGAAACAGTTCCCACGGGTAAAAGCTAAAAAGCCCGTGGGAACTGTTTCCTACTTTCGCGGGCATCATATGGAGCCGTTATGGGGGCAGGAAAAAACAAGCCACGTATAGACATCGTTTTTGTCAAATACGTGGCTTGAGAATTAGTGAAGTGCGCTATGAGAGCAGCGCAGTATGTTGTTTATCTGCTGTTTAGTCTGCAAGAATTGGGGTTTACTTCTTTTCTTCTTTTATTTTGGTTGCCCATACGAAATACAGAATCAGTAGAATATAGGCAGCGAGAGACAGTATTTCCGACCATGCGTTAGCCCACCATTGCTCGTAGTCGAACTGTACGCCAGCAAAGCGTAACAGTGCGCTGACAACTCCCATTAGCGCACCACCGGCAATGAAACCGCTTGCAATGAGTGTGCCTTTTTCTCCACGAGCCTTGTTCAGAGCTTCATCCTTTGAACGTGAAGTAACAAACCAATTGATGAATCCTCCTACGAGTAGCGGAGTGTTTAGCTCAATAGGTATGAACATTCCGAGTGCGAACGCCAGGGCAGGCACTTTCATCCATGTCAGGATGATTGCTATTACTGCTCCGATGCCATATAATAGCCAAGGAGCACCCACACCATTCATCAGCGGGTCTATCACGGCAGCCATGGCGTTAGCTTGCGGAGCGGCAAGCTGTCCGCTGGCAAAGCCGTAAGTATGGTTCAGCAACATCATGACACCGCCTACTGTAGCGGCAGAAACAAGTGTGCCGAGGAATTTCCATGTTTCCTGTTTCTTAGGAGTCGTTCCGAGCCAGTAGCCGATTTTCAAGTCAGTGATAAAGGCTCCAGCCATAGAGAGTGCCGTGCACACTACGCCGCCCATGATAAGTGCAGCCAACATGCCGCCGGTACCTTTTAAACCAACGGCAACCATAACAACAGAAGCCAGGATAAGCGTCATAAGCGTCATGCCCGACACAGGGTTGCTACCGACGATTGCAATGGCATTGGCAGCCACTGTAGTGAAGAGGAAGGCGATAATTGCAACAAGCAATATACCAACGACAGCAAAGAGCAGGTTGCCGTCCATAACGCCGAAGAGGAAGAATCCGAATGTCAAGAGAATTGTAACAACAGAACCGATTGCGATAATTCTGAACGAAATATCTTTCTGTGTGCGCGGCAGGTTGTCTGTAGAAGAATCCTTGCCTTTCATCTCTCTTGCGGCAAGCGATACGGCACTTTTAATAATGCCCCAGCTCTTGATTATACCTATTATGCCAGCCATGGCAATGCCGCCAATACCGATACTCTTTCCGTAGTATTTGAAAATAAGCTCTGGACTCATGCTTCCCACGGTCTGGTTGATTTCCGGATTCCAAGTATTGAGCACCTGGTCATGGAAAAGCAACGACATACCCGGAACGAGCAGCCACCATACCGCCAGCGAACCGAGCGTGATGATGAACGCATATTTTAGTCCGACGATGTATCCTAGACCGAATACCGCAGCGCCAGTGTTGACTTTGAACACCAACTTTGCCTTGTCTGCCAGCATCTCGCCGAAACCCACTATGCGTGTTGTGAAATTCTCGTTCCACCATCCGAAAGTGGCCACTATAAAATCATACAGTCCGCCAACTATTCCGGCCAGCAATAGCGGTTTGGCCTGGCTTCCGCCTTTGGCACCAGAAACAAGCACCTGCGTGGTTGCAGTTGCTTCCGGGAAGGGATATTTGCCGTGCATGTCGCTGACGAAATATTTTCTGAACGGAATAAGGAAAAGTATACCAATGATTCCACCGAGCAACGAGCTGAGGAAAATCTTGAAAAAGGAAACGCTCATGTCCGGATACTTGGCCTGTAGGATGTATATGGCAGGCAAGGTGAAGATAGCTCCCGCCACTACTGCGCCCGAACAAGCTCCGATACTCTGTATTATGACGTTCTCGCCGAGAGCTTTGTTGCGCTTTGTGGCAGTGGAAACTCCCACGGCGATGATAGCGATGGGGATGGCAGCCTCGAACACTTGTCCCACTTTTAACCCCAGATATGCGGCGGCGGCAGAAAAAAGCATTGTCATGATGATGCCCCATGACACGGACCAGAGGTTAACTTCGGGATAAACCTTGCCCGGATTCATTACCGGTTCATAGCTTTCCCCTTCTTTTAGTTCCCGGAAGGCATTCTCGGGCAACTGGAGATTTTCTTTTGTTTCTTCCATATTTTAAGAGTATTATTGATTTTCGTTGTTAAGAAGCTCCGACAATTCCTCCATTCCTGCAGATGCACCCTTCACGATATGGTGGACGTTGCGGCGGGAGCTGCTTATTGCGGGTTTGGGGTCAATAAGGTAGACGGGCGTGCCGGGATTGGCATATTCAATGAGTCCGGCTGCAGGGTATACGGCGAGCGAAGTACCGATGATAATGAAAATGTCTGCTTCCCTGACCTTTTCGATCGCCGGCTCAATCATTGGCACGCTTTCGCCGAAGAAAACGATAAACGGGCGCAGCAGAGAACCGTCGCCAGCCTTTTCCCCATGATCCACAGTGAGGTGGTCTTTGTCCAGTTCCTTTATGAAAAACGGGTTATAGGCATCGCGTGAGGAACAAACTTTCATAAGTTCGCCATGCAGATGTATTACATTCGTGGAGCCAGCCTTCTCGTGCAGGTTGTCTACGTTCTGCGTAACGACACATACTTCGAAGTGTTTTTCCAACTCCGCCACGAGCTCATGCCCAAGGTTGGGCTTCGCTGCAAGAAGTTTTGCGCGAAGCATGTTGTAGAAATCGTTAACATAGTCAGGGTCTTCCTCCCATGCCTCATGGGTGGCGACGCGGCTCACTGGATAGTTTTCCCATAGTCCGTCGGCATCGCGGAACGTGCTTAGCCCACTCTCCGCCGACATTCCGGCTCCCGTAAGTACAACAATCTTCTTCATATCTTTCTTGTTTTAAGGTTTGTTGCTTGAAATACGCTCGGCTTTGTTGCTTAGCTTCCCGTTATAAGTTATAAAATGATTTAAGAATGTTTTAAGAAAGCACAAAATTAGCGTTTTTTCTTCAATCGGGTACACTTAGTCAGATAAAAATAGTACCTTTGTGCGCTTTTGATACCCTACGCGTTAACAAATAGGCATGGAGGCAAAGGCAAAGAATATAAACGAACGCATTAAAAGACAGAAATGGACAAAGTAAGCTACGCCCTTGGTTTGGGCATTGGTCAGCAATTGGCTCAGATGGGCGCGACAGAACTTAACATCGATGATTTCGCAGCAGCGATAAAAGACGTAATCAACGGCAACGAACTAAAGGTGTCTCACAAGGATGCACAAGGTATAGTACAGGAATATTTCCGCCAGCAAGAAGAGCGCATCAATGCCATACGTGCCGAGCAAGGCAAAGCGGCAAAAGCCGAAGGAGAGAAATATCTGGCTGAAAATGCCAAGAAGGAAGGCGTTGTGACGCTGCCCAGCGGTTTGCAGTACATGGTGTTGAAAGAAGGCAATGGCAAGAAGCCAAAGGCAACAGACAAGGTGAAGTGTCACTACGAGGGCTTTCTTATCAACGGACAGGTGTTCGATAGCAGCGTGCAGCGCGGAGAGCCAGCCGTATTCCCCCTCAATCAGGTTATAGCAGGCTGGACAGAAGGATTGCAACTGATGCAGGAAGGCGCAAAATACCGCTTCTTTATACCTTATATCTTGGCTTATGGCGAGAGCGGTGCAGGAGGTTCTATTCCACCATTTGCAACTCTTATCTTTGACGTAGAGCTTATAGAGGTACTCTAAGCAGTAGCCAACAAACCATCAACAGAAAAGAAAACAACAACAAAATAACAGATGAAAAAGATTACAATGCTTGCTGCGGCAGCTATCGTGGCCGCAGGTTTCGCATCATGCGGCAAGTCGACTCCCAAAGCTGACTTGAAGAACGACGTTGACTCCTTGAGTTATGCCATTGGTGTGGCACAGTCAAACGGCATAAAGGACTATCTCGCTGGTAATCTCGGTGTAGATACAGCTTACATTGACGAGTTTATCAAGGGACTTAACGAAGGTGCCAATGCCGGCGACGACAAGAAAAAGGCAGCCTATTATGCAGGTATCCAGATAGGACAGCAGATATCAAACCAAATGGTGCGCGGTATCAATAATGAACTCTTTGGCAACGACTCTACACAGAGCATATCACTGAAGAACTTTATGGCAGGTTTTATCAGTGGTACAACGGGCAAAAAGGGCCTTATGACCATGGATAAGGCACAGGAAGTGGCTCAACGCAAGATGCAGGAAATAAAGGCAGCATCAATGGAAAAGGAGTATGGTGCCTATAAGAAGCAGAACGAAGCGTTCGCAAAGAAGTATGCAACTGGTGCAGACGTGAAGAAACTTGCCAAAGGCGTATGCTATAAAGTTATAAAGGCAGGCACGGGTGCCGTTCCTACAGAAAATTCAAAGGTTAAGCTCAACTATGAGGGTAAGACAATTGACGGTAAGGTGTTCGACAGCAGCTACGAGCGTAAGGAACCAACCACATTTACCGTAAGCCAGGTAATACCTGGTTTCACAGAAGCTCTTACACATATGCCCGTCGGCAGCGTGTGGGAAGTGGTTATACCCCAGGATCAGGCTTATGGCGCACGCGAAACGGGTGGAACAATAAAGCCATTCTCTACGCTTATCTTCAAGATTGAACTACTCGGAATTGAAGAAGAGGGAGAGGCAAAAACGGCACAGCCGCAACTTACGCCCGAACAGCAGGCTAAGCTTGAGGCAGCAGTGAAGGCAGCCCAGGCAAAAGGACAAAAATAAAAAAGACATACATAGAGCAACAACACAAGAGGATTGGGGAAACCTTCATGGGTATTTCTCCAATCCTGTTTATAAAATATAGCACAATGATGAAAAAGACAATGATCGTTGCGCTCGCCGTTATGGCGAGCAGTGTCTTCACAACGGCTACTGCCGCAAAGAAAGACAAAAAAGACAAGAAACAACAGGCAACAGAGGTGCTCGCACTCCAAAGTCCGGCAGATTCAATCAGCTATGCAGCGGGTATGACACGCACAGAAGGACTTATGCCGTATCTGCAGCAGAGCTTTGGTGTGAGCGAGAAAGACATGCCGGAGTTTATTCGTGGATATGAGGAAATGGTGAAGCGCAACTTTGACCAGGACTCAAAAGCTTATTCTGCCGGACAGCAGATTGCTTTGATGGTTGGCACACGTATGCTCCCCTTTATAAAGAACGATCTCAAGAGCGAAAACGACACTATAAACGATAACCTCTTCCATAAAGGTTTTCTTGCTGCGCTTAAAAAAGACGGAACAGTAATGACCGATTCTGTAGCAAAGGTGAAGTTCTCTGAAGCAGAGAAGGCTGCAACCGACCGCAAGAACATGGAAACAAAGAAGAAAGGTGAGGACTTCCTTGGTGAGAATGCCAAGAAAGAAGGTGTAGTGACGCTTCCCAGTGGATTGCAATACAAGGTGATTACAGAAGGAAAGGGCGACAAACCGAAGGAGACGGATCGTGTTGAAGTGAAATACGAAGGTAAGACGATTGACGGCAAGGTGTTTGATAGCAGCTACAAGCGTAAGCCTGATACCACAACATTCGGCGTGACACAGGTGATAAAAGGATGGACTGAAGCGTTGCAGTTAATGCCTGTAGGAAGCAAGTGGGAACTATATATCCCTTATAACTTGGCTTACGGAGAGCGTGGCGCAGGGCGCGACATCAAACCTTATGATGCTCTCATCTTTACAGTAGAGTTGGTAAGCATTGTTAACCCAGAAGCTAAGACCGAGGACAAGGCTACAGACAAGACTCCTGTTGCCACTAAGGCAGCGGCTAAGAAGGCCGCAGTAAAGAAGGTGGCAAAAAAGAAGTAAAAAGCAACCTATATCAACAATAAAAATCTTCCAGACGAAATAATCGTGGAGAGATAAGCATAATGAATAGCCCAGATGCGAAAGTATCTGGGCTATATTCATTTGAAAAATCTTAGAAATGCCAATTTGTTCGTGTATATCCATTTTTTAACATCAAATTGTTGTGTGTGTAATAAAAAACAACTAATTTTGCTTACTCTTTTAATACACAAAGACTTGCCGCTATTCTTTTTTCGTCAGTAGGGGGCAAAGTTGTGTAGATATATAGCGTTAGATTTATAGAACGCTGAAGAATGTAATTCAAATTGGTAAAGAAAGTTGATAGGCAAAAAGAACAGGAAAAACGAAAAAACAAGATATGGAAAAAATTGACAGACTTGACAAGAAAATACTTAGCATCTTGTCGAAGAACGCACGAATGCCGTTCAAAGATGTAGCAGCAGAATGTAACGTATCGCGCGCAGCCATTCACCAACGCGTGCAGCACTTGACAGAAGACGGGGTAATTACGGGTAGCAAATTTGACGTAAATCCAAAAAGTCTCGGCTTTTCAACATGCACATACGTAGGTATAACACTCGAAAAGGGCAGTATGTATAAGCAAGTCGTTGAGCAATTGGAACACATACCCGAAATCGTGGAATGTCATTTCACAACAGGACCATATACAATGCTTGTTAAATTGTATGCCAAGGACAATGGTCAGTTGATGGATCTCTTGAACAATCAGTTGCAGGAAATACCTGGAGTAGTGGCTACAGAAACGCTTATCTCGCTTGAACAGAGCATAAAGAGAGAAATTCCTATAGCCGCAAAAGATATTGAAGGTGCAGCTCCGAGAAGAAGAGTTAGACAGGAAGAAGATATAGACTGATCTTATTGCACCGACTACCGATAAAAACATAAACCGCCCCACCGTGCAAACACACGATGGGGCGGAAAGGAATAGACCAACCAATGTCTGGCTCTGCAGTGAAAAGTGGGGCAGAGAATAGAAAATATCATTAAATTAGGAGACAAGACGTGGAACCATTTGATTTCCAGTCGCGCCTGAACGGCATATATACAAAGTATCCCGAGGCGAAGCGTAAACCAGTTATCGGTATAACTGGAAACTTCGCTGATGGCAATGCGGCTCTTGCCGAACCATATTATATGGCGGTAGTGAAAGCAGGCGGAGTGCCTGTTGTTATGCCCCCCATAAACGATACGGATGTTATCATTAACACTCTTGATACGATTGACGGTTTGCTACTCTCTGGTGGAGGCGACTTCAACCCGTTGTGGTGCGGAGAAGAGCCAGTACAGGCATTGCATGGAATAAATTCACACCGCGACCTTCCCGAATTACTCACCGTACAATTGGCCTATAATAGGCAGATACCAATGCTCGGCATCTGTCGTGGAATACAAACTCTTGCTATGGCTTTGGGCGGAAAAGTAAGACAGGATATCGGAACGTGTGGTATGGATGACAATGACCATAAGAAGGTTGAACGTGTAAAGCATAGTCAAGACGCAGAAAAGCGTGGCGAACCAACACATTCTGTAGAATTGGAACCAGGTTCATTGCTACGCAAAATATATGGTAAGGAGCGCATCTATGTGAATACCTTCCATCATCAGGCTGTGGGCAACTGCGGACGGCGTTTCAATCCTTCTGCATTTGCTGCGGACGGGGTGATAGAAGCAATGGAAAGCAGTGAATACAAGTCGATACTTGGAGTGCAATGGCATCCGGAATGGTTGGATGACGGTTTGCCGTTGTTCAAATGGCTTGTGGAAAGTGCAACGGAATTCAGCGAAGCAAAGGAAATACATAAGAATACCATAACGTTAGACTCTCACTGCGACACGCCGATGTTTTTCCCGGAAGGCATACATTTTGAATGGAGAGACAGCCGTATACTTGTAGACCTCCACAAAATGGGCGACGGAAGGCAGGATGCCGTGACGATGGTGGCATATCTTCCACAGCCGAAACCGGGTGAATCATTCAAGGAAATAGCACCCTTCCCTGTGGATACGCCCACAGAATACGCAAATCTTATCTTCGACAAGATTGAAGAAATAGTTGACAGAAACAGTAAAGTCGTGTCAATAGCACGCACACCGCTTGATGTGTTCAACGACAAGCGTGCCGGACGTAAGTCAATAATGCTCGGTATAGAAAATGGACTTGCCTTGGGTGATGACATTCTTAATGTGGAGCATTTCGCGAAAAGGGGAGTTGTATATATAACCCTATGTCATAACGGCGACAATGCCATTTGTGACAGTGCCCGTCGTAGCGAGGCAACCAACGGTGGAGTGAGCCTTTGGGGACAAAAGGTAATCAAGGAGATGAACAGACTCGGCATAATGGTAGACCTAAGTCATGCCGGGGAAAAGAGCTTCTATGATGCACTTGAAATAAGCGAAACACCAATAGTGTGCAGTCACAGTAACTGCAAAGCTCTATGCGACGTGCCACGTAATTTGACAGATGAACAGTTGGCTGCATTGGCCCGTAAGGGTGGAGTGGCACAGATAACTCTTTATAACGGGTTCCTAAGAAACGATGACCAGGAAGCCTCCATTATTGATGCGATGAACCATTTGGATCATGCCGTAGACATCATGGGAATAGACTGCGTGGGGCTCGGGACAGATTTTGATGGTGACGGTGGAGTATGTGGTATAGCAGACTCGTCAGAACTTATAAACTTCACAGTTCAATTGCTGCGGCGTAGGTATTCACACCGTGATATAGAGAAATTGTGGGGTGGAAACTGGCTGAGAGTAATGAAAAACGTTCAGGAACATAAACATTAGACAATCGTATGCAAAAAAAAATAACGACAATATTTTGGGCCATGGCAGTGTTGTTTTCTTTGACCTCATGTAAAAGTACAAAAAAAGCAGACGTGGAACAGGTTATGCCTGCAGGGCCGGAATTTTGTGCAGATTCAGCTTATGCCTTTTGTGAAAAGCAATGCGAGTTCGGACCACGTACGATGAACAGTGAAGCACATGAGAAATGCGCGCGTTGGATTGTAGACAAGTTTAAACAATATGGCTGCTCCGTAACGGAACAGGATGTGGACTTAAAAGGATACGACGGTACGACACTTAAGGCAAAGAACATAATTGCAAGTTACAAACCGGAATTTACTACACGCATATTGCTTTGTGCTCATTATGATTGCCGCCCATGGGCAGACAACGACCCTGACAGTATGAATTGGAAAAAACCAGTGTTGGCGGCCAATGACGGTGCAAGTGGAATAGGGGTTATGCTTGAAATTGCCCGATTGCTTCAACAAACGGATTCGTTGAAGGTGGGGGTTGATTTCGTATGCTTTGATGCTGAAGACTGGGGCACTCCAAGTTGGAGTGATGTTGAGGACAATGGAGATTCTTTTGCGTTGGGTGCCCAATATTGGGCAGCAAATCCTCATAAGCCAGGCTATGAGGCACGCTTTGGTATCCTCCTTGATATGGTGGGAGGTGCAGGAGCACGATTTTATCAAGAGGGCATGTCAAAACAATATGCCCAGCCGATAGTGGATAAGGTGTGGAAATCTGCGCGTGTGGCAGGCTTTGAATCGTTCTTCCCGAATGAGCAGGGTGGATTTATAACTGACGACCATATCCCTGTAAACCAAAAGGCTCACATTCCGACAGTGGATATAATCGCTTACTATCCAGACTGCCAACAAAGTAGCTTCGGTCCGACTTGGCATACAGTAAACGACACTATGGACAACATCGACCGCAATACGCTTAAAGCAGTAGGTCAGACTGTTGTGCAAGTTCTCTTCTCAGAAAAATAATATCATCAATAAACAAACAATATCATCATGGACTCACAGAAAAAAGTATTTGCTTCAAAACTTCTTAATGTAAAGGCTATAAAATTGCAGCCGGATAATCCTTTTACATGGGCTTCGGGTTGGAAGTCGCCATTTTACTGCGACAACCGTAAGACTCTCTCTTATCCGGAACTAAGAAACTATGTAAAGTTAGAACTTGTGCATGCCGTGCTGGAACATTTCCCCGAGGCTGAGGCTGTAGCAGGTGTGGCAACAGGAGCAATAGCGCAGGGTGCTCTCGTGGCAGATGAGCTTAATCTGCCTTTTGTCTACGTGCGCAGTAAGCCAAAAGACCATGGACTTGAGAATCTTATTGAAGGTGAACTGGCACCGGGAACTAAGGTAGTTGTTATTGAAGACCTTATATCTACAGGCGGGTCATCGCTTAAGGCTGTTGAGGCAATACGCAAGAATTGTTGTGAGGTTATAGGCATGGTGGCTTCATATACTTATGGTTTCGATGTTGCAAAGAAAGCTTTCGATGAAGCGGGAGTGAAACTTGTTACATTGACAGACTATGAACACGTGGTTGAAGAAGCCAACGAAACTGGATATATCAAGCCAGAACATGTGGAAGTGCTACACGAATGGCGTAAGGATCCTGCAAACTGGAACAAGCAATGAGTAAGTTTGAAAGCGGAATCAAGCATATCCCCTATTCACAAAAGGCGGTTTATGCAACGCTCAGTGATTTGAGCAATATTGAGAAAGTTCGTGATAGATTGCCCGAAGACAAGGTGAAGGATCTTGCTTTTGACAGAGATAGCATAAGCATCAGTGCACCTATGGGAAGTGTTTCCATGAGAATCGTGGAGCGGGAGGAGCCGAAATGTATAAAGTTTGCAACCGAGAACTCCCCTGTATCTGCTAACCTTTGGATTCAAATTGTGCCCGAGGGTGATAACGAATGCAAGATGCGCTTGACAATAAAGGCTGATATAAATCCATTCATTAAGGCAATGGTATCGAAACCGTTGCAAGAAGGAATAGAGAAAATAGCTGATGTGCTGGCCATGATTCCGTATGGTCAAGTGGCAGAATAAATGGACACATGTAATGTCTGTAAGCGGATTTTTAGAAAAACGTATAAGATGAACAAACTTTGGGAAAAGAACTTTGAGATAAATAAGGAAATTGAACGTTTCACTGTCGGACGCGATCGCGAAATGGACCTCTTCCTTGCCAAATACGATGTGCTTGGTTCTATGGCGCATATAACTATGTTGGAAAGTATCGGCCTGCTGGAAAAGGAAGAACTGACAGCATTGCTCGCAGAACTGCGCAATATCTACCACATGTGCGAGGAAGGAAAATTTGTGATAGAGGAAGGTGTTGAAGATGTCCATTCTCAAGTTGAGCTGATGCTAACTCGCAAACTTGGCAATATTGGTAAGAAAATTCATAGTGGACGTTCGCGCAATGATCAGGTATTAGTTGACTTAAAGTTGCGTTGCAGACACGATATCCAGCGTATTGTTGAAGGTGTGAAAGTACTTTTCGATGAGTTGCTGCAGAAGAGTGAACAGTATAAAGACGTGCTTATGCCGGGATATACTCATCTTCAAGTGGCAATGCCAAGTTCGTTTGGGCTTTGGTTCGGAGCGTATGCCGAAAGTCTGACAGACGATGTCCTTATGCTTCAAGCTGCTTACCGACAGGCAAACCGCAATCCGCTCGGCTCAGCTGCAGGCTACGGAAGCTCGTTCCCCCTTGACCGTGAGATGACTACGCGTCTGTTAGGCTTCGAATCAATGGCTTACAATGTTGTTTATGCCCAAATGGGACGTGGAAAGATGGAACGTAACGTGGCTTTTGCTCTTGCTTCGGTTGCGGGGACAATTGCAAAAATGGCGTTTGATGCATGCATGTTCAACAGTCAGAACTTTTCTTTTGTTAAGCTTCCCAACGAATGTACTACGGGCAGCAGTATTATGCCGCATAAGAAAAACCCTGACGTGTTTGAACTTATACGTGCGAAATGCAACAAGATACAGGGACTTCCGCAACAGATAACGTTGATAATGAACAACCTTCCTTGTGGTTATTTCCGTGACTTACAGATTATCAAAGAGATATTTTTGCCTGCATTTGATGAGCTTGCTGATTGTCTTGCTATGGCGGCATATATCATAAATAAGATAGAGGTAAACGATAAAATACTCGAAAATCCTATGTACGACCCAATATTCTCGGTTGAAGAGGTAAATAAACTTGCTGCAAGTGGCATGCCTTTCCGTGATGCATACAAGAAAGTCGGGTTGGAAATAGAGGAGGGTAAGTTCGTTCCATGCAAGGAAATCCATCATACCCATGCCGGAAGCATTGGAAATCTGTGTAACGACCGCATAGGAGCTATGATGGAGAAACTTGTTTCTGATTTTAATTTTATGCAGGTAGAGCAGGCAGAGCGTGCTCTTGTGGAAGGAAAGTGACGCTCTTTTCGTGTGGTTCTTTTCAAAAAGGGATAATATGAGCATAGAACACATATTCATTAAACAGAAAACTTGCGCCATTGCCGCGTCATTATGCTGCATGGCATTGGCGCTGTTCTTTTCATGCGCAGACTCTGAATACAGTCGTTATGCATGCCACCTTTCGATAAACAATGCAACGATGCAGAATATGACGTTAGGCAGTGCCATGACAGAAAACTCTCCAGGAATATTCGTGAGAATATCCAGAGAAGGTACAACGCAATTTAAGTTTGAGTCAAATCAAGGCACAACTACATACGGTGCAATAACGGCAATTGACCAAAAGGCGCAATGGACCATAGGTATATACAATGGTGTTATTGTTGGTTTCGGGGCGATAGATCGAAAATTTATGGCATATGACAATCAATGTCCCAATTGTTACGAGAGTTCTGGGCTTACGCGTTATGCCTTGACTATGAATACTGATGCTACAGCAACATGCCGTTATTGTCAACGGGTTTATGATTTAAATAATGGCGGCATACTTGTAAAAGGCGACAAAGGGAGTGGACTTATAAAATATCGTGCCTATACAACAGGAACATTTGGGGTATTGCAGATAAATAATTGACTTTAGATTTAAGTAAAAGTACAAAGCCCTATCTAGGAGGCATAAAAAAAGGGGCTCCGCTGAGTCCCAATCTTTGTTAACCTTAAATCTAATACTATGAAAAACACGTTGCAAAGTTATTACTTTTGAGACTTAAATGCAACATTGTGCATGATGTTTATGAGTTTTTCTTTACTTTTATTGATATACGTCAATACTTCTGTTTGCGAGAACATGTATATTTTGCATATATAATACAATCGTCGTATCTTTGTTGCGTAATAAATCATATATAAAATAAGGTATGGAGAAGGCAAATCCCGTAAGAAGCAATAGAAGAATAAGATACATCCTTTTTATATGTCTTGGTAATATATGTCGTTCTCCTGCGGCAGAGGGAGTAATGAAGCAACTTGTTTACGATAGCCCTGAGCTTCGTGGCAACATATTTGTTGATTCTGCAGGTATAGGTGCATGGCATTCAGGACAGTTGCCGGACAGAAGAATGAGAGAAATAGGGGAGAAGCGTGGTTATTCTTTCAACAGTAGAGCTCGTCAGGTTTGTGCAGATGATTTTTACCATTTTGATTACGTCTTTGCAATGGATAACGAAAACATCTTAGACCTAAAGAAAGTTGTTCCAGATACGGAAAGTCTTGGAAAGATACGTTGCTTGGCAGACTTCATGACGCGTCATCCTCAATATACGACCGTGCCAGATCCGTATTACGGTACAATGGATGATTTTCAGATAGCCCTTGATCTTATAGAAGATGCTTGCGAAAATATCGTAGAAAAGCTTAAAGCAGGAAATCTGTAACTTTATATTGCCAGATAATTTCTGCAAACTGAATATTACATAATGTAAGGCTTGTATTGTGATAATGCCCTCAAAGGATATTAAAAATGATTAAAGGTGCAAATTTACACGTAAACGAAACTTTTCTTTAAGCAAATAACTGTATCTTTGCATAGTGTTATATTAAAGATGTATAACGGGAATAATTTATAGGAATAATATCAAAATAGGTGTCTTATCTTGCATTTGCACTACAGACATAACTTAAAATAAAAACAAACAATATGAAAATCGAAAAGATTCACGCAAGAGAAATCCTCGATTCTAGAGGTAACCCTACTGTAGAGGTTGAAGTAACACTCGAAAATGGCGTTATGGGACGTGCTGCTGTTCCCTCAGGAGCATCAACAGGCGAGAATGAAGCTCTCGAACTCCGTGACGGTGACAAAAAACGTTATGGCGGTAAGGGCGTTGAGAAGGCTGTTGCCAACGTAAACGATGTTATCGCACCTGCGTTGAAGGGTGACTGCGTGTTCAATCAGCGCGCTCTTGACTACAAGATGCTTGCTCTTGACGGAACCCCAACAAAGAGCAAACTCGGCGCAAATGCTGTTCTTGGTGTATCTTTGGCTGCAGCACAGGCAGCAGCAAAGGCTCTCGGTATGCCTCTATATCGTTACATTGGCGGTTGCAATGCATACACAATGCCTGTTCCGATGATGAATATTATCAATGGTGGTGCTCACTCTGATGCTCCTATCGCATTCCAGGAATTCATGATCCGCCCTGTTGGCGCTCCTTCTGAGAAAGAAGCTATCCGTATGGGGGCTGAAGTATTCCATGCTCTTGCAAAGTTGCTTAAGAAACGTGGTCTTTCTACAGCAGTAGGTGACGAGGGTGGTTTCGCTCCTGCACTTAATGGCATTGAAGATGCTCTTGAGAGCATATGCCAAGCAATCAAGGATGCTGGTTATGAGCCAGGCAAGGATGTTAAGATTGCTATGGACTGTGCTGCTTCTGAGTTTGCAACATGCGAAAACGGCGAGTGGTTCTATGATTATCGTCAGTTGAAGAGCGGTATGCCTAAGGATCCTAACGGAAAGAAACTTACTGCAGCAGAGCAGATTAAGTATCTGGAAGAACTTATCACCAAATATCCTATTGACTCAATCGAGGACGGTCTTGATGAGAACGACTGGGACAACTGGGTTAAACTCACAGAAACTATCGGTGACCGCTGCCAGCTCGTTGGTGATGACCTATTCGTAACTAATGTTAAGTTCCTTCAGAAGGGTATAACAATGGGTGCAGGTAACTCTATCCTTATCAAGGTTAACCAGATTGGTTCACTGACAGAAACTCTTGATGCTATTGAGATGGCTCACCGTCATGGTTATACAACAGTAACTTCTCACCGTTCTGGCGAGACAGAAGATACAACAATTGCCGACATCGCAGTTGCTACAAACTCTGGTCAGATAAAGACAGGTTCACTCAGCCGCACAGACCGTATGGCTAAGTACAACCAGCTTATCCGTATCGAGGAAGAACTTGGTGAAGTTGCTAAGTATGGTTATACAAAATTGAAATAACAATTTGTAGGCATATACCTTTAAAATGTAACTTTTCTATATATTTATGAGGAGGTATCTCTAATGGAGATACCTCCTTTTGCTTTTTTATTTACATAAAAGAAATACCTTACAGTGAGAAAATATGCTTTCTTGGCCTAAAATCTCAACTTGTTATTGATGTATGTCAATTAAAATAGAATCAAGAATAAAAAAAACACGAAGTTGTTGTGTACGGACACAAAAAGATATACCTTTGCAACGTGTTCGGGAGAATACATTTTTCATAGGTTAGTAGTTTGATAGATTTAAGGTAAAGATTATGTTATTAGATTTTAAAACAATGACAACGTTGATGATAGTAGCCTTCTTAACAGCGATTAGCTTTATAGGTTATTTTCATAACAGAGTACATTAAAGAATTGTTTTCAGGAGGCCGGTTTGAGTGATTCAAGTCGTCCTCTATTTTTTTTGAAGAATTTGGTAGACTTTATGCAATATAGATATGGTTTGCCGATGGTATATAAGGTGAGTTCTTTGAGCTCATCTTTTTTTTGTTATTCCCAAAAAGTATTTAAACGGCAAGGTAAAATTCTTTTTGTCAGGAATTTCTTGTTATGATTTGCTATCTGTCAATAAAATTCTTGTGATTTGTTGTCTTTTAGTACTTTGTTTTGATAGATTTGTATAATAAAGACATAAAGAGTCATTATTTTTTTTGCTTTTCTTTGCAATAATTATTACTTTTGCCCCTGTGGAATCAAAAAGAAAGGAACGATTATTATTTTGTTTTATTTTGTAATAATAGGCGTAAGATAACAGGAAAAGAGAAAGACAAACATAAGTACACATTATACCAACGTTAAAAACAATGAAGAGTATGAGAAGATTTACTTTACTAAGTTTGGCAATGGCAGCAGCTATTACCGCAAGTGCGCAATGGAACACAAATAGTAACCCCGTAGTTCTAACAGGTGATGGACAAGGAACACATTCTCCAAAGGTAGTGTTAACCAATGATGGAAAAATGTATATTGCTTGGCGTACAGCTGCAAAGGTAGGCGGTGCGCTTTGTTATGCGTTCCCGCATTTGCAACTTCTTGACAAAGACGGTAATGCAATGTTCGGTAAAGATGGTCTTGCAGTATCAACTCACGTATCGCCGTCGTGGACAAGCGACTATTCACTTGCGGCAACACCCGACGGATGTGCTATCATCAGTACAGCAGACTCTCGGTCAGAGGAGAGCGATTCCCTTGACAGATATAATACTTTCACTCCTGTATGGTACAAGATAGACCAGGAACAGGATTATGTATGGGGGCTTGACGGGTTAGCTTTGACAGACAGAATCAGTTCACCGCTAACCAATACATATGTTGTTGGCGAGGATGTATGGATACAGGACAACACGTCTTCATACACAGATGTCAATTATTTCAATCGTGTTTCTGCCGATGGCACTCTCGCTTTCAGTGAGTCGCAGAGTATATTTGGGCAGATAATTCAGAGTGACGGCACTGATTTTATTTCCGTAAACAGTGGTTCATATGGTCCAGAGGCCATGCGTTACACTCGCGACTGCGGCAAAGTCTGGTCAGAGCCAATTACTTTTGCCTCAAGCAACTACGGAGGTCATAGTCTTCATCCGTATTCACTTAATTCCGACGGCAAGGGCGGTTTCTATGCAACATGGGTAAGAAACATGGGAAGTTTCTCTCACATGATATGCACGCAGCATGTTGATGCAGACGGTGACCCGACATTCGGTCTTGACGCAATGGATGTTTATTCTGCAGAAGAACTTGACCACAACTATGCCACGCAGGCAGTAGACACGAAAAACAATAAGGCTTTCGTTGTTTGGGCTTTGCAAGTGGGAGGCGGAAGATATGATTTGCGTGCCCAGCTCTTTAGTCAAGAAGGCGACCGCCTTTTTGGTGATGAAGGCAAGGTTATTGCTACAAAAGATGGCGATTATGCAGGATGGGCCTTCAACAACTATGGCCTTCTTCCAGTAGGAGACGGAGAATGGCTTGCATGCTATGCCGATGTGCGTGGTTGGCAGAAGGAATATTTATATGTGGAGCGCCTCGACAAAGACGGCAATAGTGTTTGGAAGAAGCAGATTGGTGAATACGGTCGGTTTGACGATGTAAATTTCCTCAAGGGCGATGATTGTTCGTATGTAGTGTTCTTGACAGAAAACGAAGACGGTTATGATATATTGAAAGGTGCGCGAATCTTTGATGATGGTTCGTTTGAAAAGGCTAGCGACGGAATAACAGCTTTGGATGAAGCTGCAACAGCAACCTCTTTGGCAACAATATATAGCATAGATGGCAAACTCGTGAAAACAGTCAAGGGCGAAAGTCTCGACAACGTTTCGCTTGACCACGGAATGTACATCGTAACAATGAAAGATGCCAATGGCAAGATGAAGAGCGTTAAACTCAGCAAGTAAACAAAACAATACTTTATGAAAAAAATCATAGAAGCAAGAAAATTGATAGGCAGCGTAGCCATTGCCGCCTTCATGGGATTACTTCCTTCTGAGGCTATGGCTCAAAGGTATCTCACCGAAGACTTCGATTATGAAGTGGGCGACCTTTATCAGCAAGGACCGTGGCTGAAGTATGGTGCCGGAACAAAGACAAACACGATAAACGTCGGTGAAGGAAGCCTGACATACGAAGGTTATTCCGACAAGACCAGTGGCAATTGTGTCGCTATAGCCAACACGACGAGCAGTTATTCACTGCAGGCGGCTATTAAGGAAACACCGTTGACAGAAGGTAGCGTCTATATGAGTGCGTTAATAAACGTCCAGAATGCAGGCGACAGCAAGGATTTCCTACAGTTTGTAAGGTCTGCTAGCGGTGGAATCGTTGACAAGGGATATGGTATGGCCGGCGGAAGACTTGTTATAAAGGCAGGTGATACCGAGGGTACATTTAAAATAGGTATCTGCCGCACGCGTTTGACCGAGGCGTCATTCTCTTCCGAGGAGTATGAACTCAACAAGACTTACCTTATAGTATTGAAATATCAGTTCGTAGACGGTGACAATAACGATGCCATTTCCTTGTGGGTAAATCCGACAGACTTTGAAACAGAGCCCGAATCGCTTGCTGGCTCTTCATCATTCTCGTCGCAGGATATTCCTGACGTTGCAGGAATCGCTTTGTCGCAGAATTCTATGAAGAATGGAACGTGGCATGACATGAAGGTAGATGCCATACATGTGGCAGGCACTTGGAGCGACCTCTTCAAAGTGCCCTCTTCGGGTGACGAGCCTGATGTCATGCAGCAACTGCCAAACCGCAACATCGTCGTGATCGAGAACTTCACGAATACAGGTTGTGGCCCATGTGCAACTTTTGCTCCCGTTCTTGACCAGGTCATCAACGAACGTCTTGGCGATGCAATATGCATAAAGTGTCATGGCAATTATCCAGACAAGTTGGACCCATTCTATCTTGCAGAACAATCCAATCTAGACGATAGAATAGATTTCTATAGCATAAACTCTTATCCGAGTCTTATAGTAAACGGTTCGCAGACGCGCTATACGCTCAGCACTTCCTTGCTGAATGACATGATAGACGGTGCAGGCGAAACAGATCAGGACTATGACATAAGCATAACCGGCAGCGTTTCCGACCATGTGTTGACTGTTTCCGGTGATGTTACCGCAAGGAAAGACGTTGCAGATGCCTCCACTCTCAAGCTTACCGCTGTAGCTATAGAGGAATATTACTACTCCTCGTCAGGCTATTCAAATGGTGAACATGAGATGCAGTTTGTTGCCAAGAGATATATGCCCGACGGAAAGGGTGCGGCTATTGCCGACAGTATGGAGAAAGAAAAGCCTTACCCCTTCACTTTCTCTTGTGATCTTGGCTCTTTCTACGATGAAAGCCAACTTGGCGTTGTAGCTTATGTTCAAGACACCGTATCAAAACTCATTGTAGCCTCGGCGTATATCCCGAAGAAAGCCAAGAATGCTGATTATGTAAACCTGTTGCGTGTTGATGATACCCCAGACTTTATCTGTACTCCAGACTTCTACGGAAACATCGTGTTCCGCAACGATGGAGAGAATGAGCTAAAGAGTGCAACAGTAAACGTTGACGTGAACGGCACAGTACACACCTACTCATGGACCGGCAACGTGTCCCGTCTTGAAAAAGTCACGTTCCCTACAGGCAACATAACAGATTTCTCTTTGTCTTCCGACGGCAGCAAGAACGTTGCAAAAGTATGGATTTCGGAGATTAACGGAACAGAGAATGAAAGTAATGCCGTGTATGTGAACTTCAGCAACTCAATGCAGGTAACAGGTGCGGTAAGAATGAAACTCTACACCGACAAGAAACCAGAAGAAACAACGTGGAAGGTTTTCAATTCGGCAGGTGATGTTGTTGTAGAGGGTGGTCCATATACGGAGCAACGCCACAAGTATACCGAAGACTTCAACCTTACTAGTGATGATTGCTACTCTCTTGTAATCTATGATGCAGGTGGCGACGGAATCAGCAGTACGGCTTATGGTAACGGATACTACCAGCTTTATGAACTTGGCCGCGATGAATTGGGCAGTGAGACGATGACAAAACTCACCCAGGGCACATTTACCAATGCAGAATGCGACATTGCCTTCAACCTTAAAGACGCCGACACAACGCTTGGCATAAATGATGTGAAGAAGATGAACGCTGCAAATACTACAATTACCGTTATTGACGAGACAGGAAAAGTTCTTCTCAACACTACTGTAGGCAAGCTCACAGAGAGCGACTTGCAGTCAGTAGGCAAAGGACCGCGCATCGTAAAGTTTGACGATGGCAAGCATACCTACGTTAACAAATATGTTTTCAACAAATAAACGCAGGTATATATAACGTAAATCCGCAATGCCTGTGTCTTGAGGCATTGCGGATTTTGTTTTTTATTCCCTGTTGAGAATAATATGTTTGTCTGTTAATCTTCTTCCGAAGTGTCGGTAGGGGATTCCGTAAACACTAAACGCTGGTATTCAGAAGGCGTCATACCATAAACCTTCTTGAAAGCGCGTATGAAGCTTGCAGCGTTTTTATATCCCACCTCCTGAAAGATAGCCTGCATGGTATAGTTGGCGTAATGATCGCGGTCTGTTAGCTTATGGCAAGCTTTGCGTATGCGCCGTTCGTTCAACAATGTTTTGAAGTTTTTGTTGAAATTTGCATTTATAACGTGCGAGACATACGTTGTGTTCGACTCCACTATTTCCGCCAAAGTCTGCAAGTTCATGTCCGGATTGGATATAACCGTCGTGTCATCCATGGCTTCATTGATGCGTTTAAGCAGCTTTCGCTCGCTGTCGTCGCTCATAGTGGATTGCGACTTTATGTCTTGTTCCATTATTTCCCTGTTTTGTTTCTCGCTTTGCTCCATTGCTTTTGTCTTTTCTATAAGAAGCCGTTGTGCGAGAACGAGTCTTCTGTTTTTCCTCACGATAATCAGTGTGAGAACAGAAACGAGTATAAGGAAAAGTGCCACGCCCGTTATAATGTATACCTGCCATTTTATCCGCTCGTTAAGCAATTCCACTTGGTTCATGTGCACTCTGTTTTCATATTCGCTGAGCGTATACCGTGCCTTGTAGAATTTCTTTATGTTGTATACCGAGTCATTGAGACTGAAATAGAGGTTTCGGTAGTGTTGGGCCGAATCATAGTTGTTAGTCTGTGCGTAAGTGTCAGCCAAAATCTTGTATGCGTTCACCAACAATTCGCCGCTGCCAATCTTGCGTGCCAAGTTCATGCAGCTGTCGCCAAGGGCGAGTGCTTCGCTGTTGCGGCCGCATCTGACATATATGTTGCCAATCTCGCTCATCTGGAACAAGACGTAGAGCGAGTCCATGTTGTTCTTTATAGCATATTGCATGGCACGACGATGCTCCCTTATGGCCTCGTCATGCCGTTGTTCGGTGTTCAAGACTCGCGCGCGGCAGTATAATTTATAGTAGTCATGTTTTACCATATCAGCTGTCACCTCCAGCTGTTCATATTCCTTAAGGTATTTCCTTGCCATTGGTGCATTGTTCATGCGAGTATGGCAGAATATCAAGTTGCAGATAAAAGATGATAGCAGAAGATTGTTGCCAAGCTTGTGTGCGGCATTGTAACCTTTTGTATAGTAGAAGAGACTTGAATTGTTGTCGCCGAAGGTATCATACACGTTGGCTATGTATCCTGTGCAGGCAATGTAGTTCTTTTGGTTCTTTTCCTTTTCCGCCATGTCCATAGCCTTTATGTAAAGTTCAAGAGCCTCAGGATACTGCTCGCTGTAGTATTTTTTATCTGCCTGGTCTCTTAATGTTTCCGAGTTTGTTTGCCCTTTTGCAATGCCTGTCGTTGCATAGAGAAATGCGCAAACAATGGAAATGGCTAATATATATAAGTGTTTCATCTTGTGTTTCTTTCTTGTGCAAAGATAATATTATTCAAGTGAAATGACCTTTTCTTGTGAAAAAATGAAAGGAAAACGTTCATATTTTATAAAATGTAAACGCATTGTGGCGTAAAGATAACGCCTTTTACTGTTGTTTGGCTTAACTTTGCAATTGGGTCGAAGATTGAAGGCGATTGCTTTGATGCGTTTCAGGTATGTATATTCGCTGGTATTTGACATTCTCGTATGTGGGAAACGAAAAGTGCATGATGATACTTTTGCATGACGACAAAAGAACACAATACAAATTTTAAAATTTTCAGCTTATGAAAAAGATTTCTACTCTCTTTGCAGCGTTCGCCTTTATGGCAGTTCCGGCTTCAGCTCAGTGGCAACCTAGTGACACCGGCTACAAAATTGTAGCGCAGGACAGCCTTTATGGGCAGGGAGGACTGAAAACAGTGCGCACAGCCGATGGCAAGACCGTGTTGACATGGCACAAACACTCCGTTGGCTTGAAGAGCACCGACCCAGCCAGCGGTTATCATCTTTACATGCAGACCTATGATGCTGCAGGCAATGCCCTCTGTGGAAAAGACGGGAAAGAAATTTCTGCCCACCGCACACGTTCATGGGTTACAGACTATAGCACGAAGGTTTCGGATGACGGCAAGATATACATCTCCTATTCCGATGCAAGAAACGACAGCCTCAAGGAAAATGTAGAGAACTTTATATATTGCTATACTCCAGAAGGCACCTCGTTATGGAGTACTGATGGTGTTAAAATCAACGGTGTAACGAAAAATCCCCAAAGTGTTGTGGAAGACGTGCAACCTTTGCTTTGTCTTAGCGGCTCCAACATTTACTCCATGTTGGCTCATACTGAAACATACAACGTAAAGGCAGACTCAACAAACTGGACACCTAGCCCGTGGTTCCCTAATCAGGAAATGCCAGACTCCGTAAGCGTCAGCGACTATAGCTACCAGATTATGCGCTACAATGCCGACGGAACAGAAGCATGGGCAGCGCCTCTTGTAGTAGACTACGAGTCGGCATGGTTCTATCCCGCCACCAACGGAAATTTCTATCTCGTTTATGTAAATAGCGGTTCTGGCTTCAGCGCTCGTCTCATTGACGCTGACGGAAAAGACGTATGGGAAAATCCTGTAGTTGTAGAGAAAGAATGTATTAGCGGCGGCATGTACACAACCGAACCTACCGTGGTAAGCGATGGCAATGGCGGACTTTATATGGCATACCGCACCTTGCTTTCTTGGACAGGCTATTGTGCAGTGAATCGTCTAACGCCCGACGGAAAGGTTTATTCAGAAGGATTCCTGCCCAACGGAACGCAGGACGGAAACACAGACTCTTCTGCAGAGGTGGCTGTCAACGGCGACAAAACATTTGTGGCATGGGGATATATTGATACAACCAGCGCACACACGCTTTGGGTTAACCAACTTGACATAAACGGCGACTACACATGGGAAGGTGACAGCCTGCTTGGCTACGCATACGACCAGAATGAAATGTGGGGATGCACGGCAGTAAAGATTATTCCCCAAGCTGACGGATGGGTTCTGCTTTACGCAAACTCTCAGAGCTACAGCGCTGCAAACTTCTACGCATGCAAGATTGGTACTGACGGAAAGACAATGTGGAAGCGTCAGCTTGCCCAAGACGGCTTTAAGCTGAACTCATACACAGTTGACTATGACGACAAATATGCATACTTCTTCTACACTTGCTCACAAGATAAGGACGAGAACTACAAGGAGCTACCTGGACCTGGCGGACTGCGCGTGATGTGCATCGACATAACAGGCAGCGATGTTACAGGCATCAACAAGTCTAATACCGTGAGCAACGGCGCAAGCAAGGAGATATACAACGCTCAAGGTATGCGTGTGGCAGATATGAATACCAGCGGTCTCTATATAATAAAAGAGAACGGCAAGACACATAAAGTTTTCTCAAAATAATCAATTCGTTATCATGAGGCGTATGGGATGTAGCGACGTTCCATGCGCTTCTTTTTATTATTAGCTTAAATCATTATGAAAAGACTTTTCCTTGACATACTCATGCTGGTTGCGCTATGTTCTGCAGTGTCAGCACACACCATCGGAGTTGGTAATGTGAATAGGCAGCCGGGCGAATCGACAGACCTTCAAACTGCGGGAAAGACAAACTGCAGCGCAGCCGTAAGGCTTGATGCATCCAAACTTGCACGTTATGCCGGAAATGGTATCAAGACCGTGCGGGTTTCATTGCCCGCCACCAAGCTTTTTGTTGATTCGGTAGTAGTATGGGTGCGTTCGTCTCTTGACGGTGATAATCTGTCGCAAGGGAAAATCACCCGTTTTGCCGATGATTATCCGAACTTGTCTGAGGGTTGGAACGAGGTTGAGTTGGCAAAACCTGTAGATCTGACAGAGGCAACCGAGGAACTCTATGTGGGGTATACATATTATCAGCGCACGAAAGTATGTGCAACCCGCTGGGCTAAGCGTGAAGACGCCGCGGGCTCTTTTGTGAAACTAGGCGGGGATGCAGCATGGCAAGAGGAGAAAGGCTACGACATAGCTATTGAAGCCGGTATTGACGGTAGTGCGATGCCTGTAAACGACGTGTGGCTTATGGGGGCACGCGGACTTATCTCTGACGACGGAACGCGCCGCATCGAGGCTCGTCTCTATAACCGTGGGCAGCAACAGGCCACAAGTCTGCATTTCAAAATGGAGGGGACTCAGTATAGCAGTTCCACCCTTCAGTATGCAGAGATTGCTCCCGACTGTCTTGACACCATAGTTTTCGACATTAAGGGTGCAGAAGCACTGACGGTTAACTCAAAGTTAAATTTGGAACTGGATGAAGTGAATGGCAAAGCCGATGCATATCTCGATGACAATAAGGCAAGCTGTATCTTCAACTACTTGCGTATTGTGCTCATCGAGGAGTTTACCACTGAACAATGCCCCAATTGTCCGCGTGCCGCCGAGTATTTGCATGAACTTCTCGAAAGCTCAGATGTGATGATGAACATGGCTGTGGTGTGTCACCATTCGGGCTACCATACCGATTCCTTTACAACGCAAACCGACCTAGACTACGAATGGTTCTACAATGCCGGTGGTGCTACATATGCTCCCGCACTGATGTATAACCGTATGTCGCTAGGCAATTCTCCACTGACAGGGCCTTTTGGCAAAGATGTTATAGCACAGTATGTAAAGTCTATTGCCAATAAAGAGTCTTCTCTTGCTTTGGTTGCAGAGGCTGCTGTTTCGGACGACAACGCCACGATGACAGTTACAGTAAAGGGTAAGCGACTGCAGGCGTACGGAAACACAGACCAGCGTATAACCGTATTTTTGACAGAGGACAATGTGCTTTCTGTAGACGGGCAGGCTGGTAGCGGTACTGACACCTACTATCACCAGCACGTGATGCGCCGCATTAATGCCACTTGGGGCGAACCTCTGACATGGAAGGGTGATGACTTTGAATACACATGCACCTTCACTGTTGATCCGGCATGGAAACCGTCTGATTTGAAAGTCGTGGCTTCTGTAGGCGATTATGACAGCACTTCGCCAAACAACTGCCAGATTGAGAACAATGCTGTTGCCATTCCTGAGGGATGGACTGACGGCATTCACAAACCGTCTTCAGGCAATGTGGTGGCAAAGCCTGTTGCTTATTATACGATGGACGGACAGTTGCTGAGCAAACCCGCTCAGGGAATAACGCTTGTGAAAATGAACGACGGAACAGTTAGAAAGGTGAAAATGTAAGGAATAAGAAGAAACGATAGCCTTATATCATAAAAAAAGCTTCAGGCATTGCAGCAATGTGTGGCAATGGCTGAAGCTTTTTTGTACGTATACCCTTAGGCATCAAGAGTTTCAATAGCGTTCTTTATGGCGAACGAGGCATAATGCCCTGCTTGTAGTCGGCGGCTCTCGCGCATAACATTGGCTTTCATCCGTGAATACTCCTCGACAGTCATGTCTTTCATTATGTCGTCAAGCTCGTCAAGGCTATTGATACAAATGCCTATGCCGTGGGAAGACACAAAGTTGGCCAAGGCGGCTTCTTTCCATATAATGACGGGCAGTCCGCTGCGTAGGTAGAATGAAGTCTTGTGGGGGTTGTTGAGCTTTAGATACTCCCCGAAATTGCCCTCGCATGAGGAAACCGAAGAACCGTCCCACACCAATCCGAAATCACCTTTTACGTTGCTTATGAAATCATCGCTTTGGGCAAAGCCGTAATAATGGAAATGTTCTTTGCCCTTGACCGCGTTGATGTCAAAATTGCTGCCGTAAAGAGCCACGTCATACGACTTGATATATGTGCCCCATTCATACAGAAAGGCATTTTTACGCTGCGTCAGTGCTCCTGCATATACCACGGTGAACCTTTTGTCTTTTCCTGTTGTTGAGGCTATCCCCTCGGGTAGCGGAGCGGAAGAGAGGTAGTCAAAGATGCCAAGTTCAGAAAGTATTGCCTTGCACCCGTGGGTATGAAGCCATTCCCGCATCTTTTCGTTGTGGGCTATCACTATGTCTGAGTGGTTCAGCCGGCTTATCTCTTGCTCTATGGTGAGCGCCTTACGGCGAAAACTGCCAAGGTCATGGATAATGGTTATCGTTTTCGCTCCGCGAAGGTGTGCCATGTTGCATACAAATGTGTAGTATTTCTTCAGAGGATACTGAAGGATAAGTACATCTCCTTTGTTTATGGCAAACGGAGCTTTTATCACTCCTGCAAGATTGCGCAGAAAATGTACCGCTGGATTGCGGCTTGTGGAAAAATACAGGCCAATGTTCTTGCAGTGAACCTCTTTCTCAGCAATTTTCTCAATGTCGCTCTTTGCCTTGTTGCCAGCACTGTCCAGTCCTTTGTAGTTGCGTGAGATGTAGTAATACATGATTTGTGTTTTGGAACTTTCGGTTATGGGATATTTTTGTTGTCGCGGTATGGGCAGTTAAGGTCGAGGAAATGGAAGTTATGCTGCCGTTGTTGCGACTGTTTGGGTATGGTCATGTAGTCACCGTACTTCCGTGAAAGATAGGTGTCGTAGTTTTCCACTCCAAGAAGTATGGTGCCTTCAAAATCATAAGGCGTGGGTGTGCCTAATATTTCCTTTCCCATTGTGCCGTGTGAGCCGTCGTCATAGTCTGCCACAAGCCGGCATGAGTCAAAGTCATAGTTGGTGAGCAGTTCGCGAATCTTGCTTTGCACGCCCTGCATGGTGTAGAGTCTGCGGCAAAGCAGCGGAATCCACGAGCTAGGTCCGTGGCCGTGCTTGAAGGGGTCGCGGTGTATGAGATACAACAGGCGCTTATAGTATTCGTAGAGGGCGAAATGCAGCTTGCGTATGATAAAGTTGTCTGGCACGCCATCTATGGGGAAAACGTCTATATATATGCCTCCCACGTATTTCAGATGCATTCTTTCAACAAGAGTAGTTGAGGCATCTTGAATCTTTCCGAACGGTAGCGGATATGTATTGTCGTCTTCTGCACATACAAACTCGAACTGTTTTGGCAACCATTCGCGGGCATGCGCTACGAGCGCATTATAGTCAGCGCGTGGCATGGCTATGTCGAGATCATCATCCCATGGAATGAATCCCTTGTGGCGCACTGCGCCAATCATTGTTCCCGCCCAGATGAAGTATCTGAGCCCATGTTCTGCGCATGCAGTGTCTACTGCTTTTACTATGCGCAGTATGCGCTTGTGCAGTTCGTCAATATCATAGCTTGCCATATATCAGAGGGATGATGTTTTGTTGTTAGAATATATTTTCCGGTATGAGCCGCTTGGCTTGGTTAAAGTCCTCCACAGTGTCGAGTTCAATGGAAAAGATGTCGGTTGTGTCAACAACTTTGAAGGTGTGTCCCTGGGGGATAAGACGTTCAAAGGCGCGCTCATAGAATATGTCTACCAGCTTTTCTTTCTCTATCATCACTTCCAGTTCATTGAAAAGTGCTGCACTATATGGGGCAAGCATCTTTTCTATGCCTACAGACTCGCCTATTGCATGCTCTATGCTGCACACTTTGCTTATTTCAACTACGTTGTTTTCCCCGTCGGTTATAACCTTTATCTCTTCTTCTCCCAGTTGGTGGCGGTTCACGGCAAGGCAGGTGCCGTCGGTGTCGAGCAGGCGGCGGATTATTGCCCCGTCGAAGAGAATGTCGCTGTCAAGCAACAGGAAATCGCGTCCTGCCACTTCGTGACGTGCAAGCCAAAGGGAATAGATGTTGTTCGTGGTCTGATAATCTTCATTGTTTATGAAGGTGACCTTCATGTCAGCGTAGTTTTCGTTGACGAAGGTGCGTATCATGTTGCCACGATAGCCAGTAACGACAACAAGTTCGTTGATACCGGCTGCCTTTATGCTGTCGATAGTGCGCTGAAGCAGACAACGCGTTCCTACAGTAAGCAAGCATTTGGGGCAGTTGTCGGTTAGTGGGCGCAGGCGTGAAGCCATACCGGCGGCAAGAATCAGTGCAATCATAGTCCGAATTGTTTTGCCGTGTTCAGAATCACGTCGCAAACGAGACGGTTCTGCTCGCGTCTGCCGAGTGTTATGCGCATGTGTGTATTGATGTCAGGCTCGTTCATGAACTTGACCTTGTAGCTTTGTTCCGCAAATTCCTTTTGAAGGGCTTCCTTCATCTCGATTGGATATTTGATAAGAATGAAGTTTGCGATGGATTTGTATACCTTGAAACCGGGAAGCGCACCGATTTCTGCAGTGTACATCTGCCGAGCCTCTTCCATAACATCAGCAATCTGGCGGTAGTGGGCTTCTGATTTTATTGCGGCAATGGCAACTTCTTCAGAAAGACGGTCGTAGCCAAGATATTTGTTGGCGTAGCGGCTGAAACGTTGCATCGTGTCGTTGTTTCCGATATAGCCAAAGCCCCAGCGCAATCCTGGAAGTCCGTAGAATTTTGACAACGTGCGGCAGAAGATGATATTGGGGTATTTATTTATCATCTCCTTTATGTATGTCATGTCTGATGTGACGTAAGAAGCGTAAGCCTCGTCTACAAGCATTACGGATGTCTCTGGTATCATCTTTATGAGGCACTCAAGTTCATTGGGGGTGAGGCCGTTGCCAGTTGGATTGTTGGGCGATGCTACGAGAAGAATCTTTGGGTTCTCTTTCTCTATCATCTCTTTCAGACCCTCAAAGTCGTAGGCAAAGGAGTCTTCCGTTTCGTAGACGGGGTATTGAAGTGTTCTACCGTTTACTTCATCGGCGATAGATTTGTAATACCACCATGAGAATTTCGGTATGAACATCGTCTTGTTTCCGTCTTCCTGTGTAAGGAAGAAGTGTACGGCCATCTTGAGAAGATCCTCAGCACCGTAGCCCAAGATTATCTGTTTCTCGTCGATGCCGTATTTTTCCGACATGAATTCGGAAAAGATGCTTTTCTTTCCTTGGTCGTATATGCGAGTATAGAAAGCCAGTTTTTTCGCGTCGAAATTCTTTAGGGCTTCCATAACTTCTTGTGAAGGACTGAAATTGAATTCGTTCCTGTCAAGATAATTTAAGTTTGTTTGCATTCCTTTTAATAGTATTTAGTTGCAAAGTTAATATAAAAAACTGAGTAAGGCAGTGAGTGCCAGTGTATATTGTTGTTGTTATGCCGTGAATTGTGCTTTGCCAAGGCTATGGGGCTCATTTCGTTAGCTTTTTGATGAGGCGTTTGAAGGCAGAGCGGCGATATTCTTTCCTTACCTTTGGCAATAGTTCGCTATAGGAATGTTTGGTATCGAAGATAAGAGTTCCGTGATAGTTCTTCTCTTTTACGGGTGTCATGTAGTTGTCTCCGTATTGTGTTTTCAGGAACAAAGCGTATTCGCTCGGCACGGGAACCTTTATATTCTCAAAGTCAATCCATACGGTATGGGCGAAGATGTGTTTGGGAAACATTATGTTGTCGCCACTGAATGACAGTTCTGCCCAGCATTCGGCATCTTCGTCTTTTGTGCTTCTGAGCAGTTCTTCGCTTTTTCTGTATATGTCAGCCCATCCTTTTCTCCATACTTCATATTTACAACGGTATTTGCGGAACACCAGTCCAAGCCTTCCTGACGCGAGAATGGCCGTATTCTTTGCTTTTAGAAAACGTTGGGTTTGTCGTGTTTTGCGTATTATGTCGTGTCGCCGATGCGGGTCGGTTGGGGCGTTGTCAAGGACGAAGATGTCGATGAATATGCCTTGGTTGAATGGTTGGAACGAGTCGGAAGGACGTATCGCTGCGGTGTCGCTACGGCGTAACTGCGCATGTCCGCGGAAATAATCCTTGTCGTTGTATGCAGTTTGCATGAAATATGGTTCGTGGAAATATGCTGGTGCGAGTTGAATCATGCGGTCGTAGTCTGCGCGTGGCATCATTACATCCACATCATCGTCCCACGGTATGAAGCCTTTGTGGCGCACTGCTCCGAGCATAGTGCCGCCGTCAACCCAACAACGCAGGTTGTTTTCAATGCAGAAGTCAATGAAGCGTGACAAGAGGTCTATTTCTATAGCCCATACTTGTTTCAGCTTGTGCGTAACGATAGTGCCGTTCCTTTTTTCTTCTCTTGTGTCGAAAGTCTTGTTGGCATGGCCTATTGGCGCATGCAATTCATTTGAAGTTGCTCCTTTAGTCATTTCGTAAGCATTGGTTTTTATGCGCGGCATATGTCTGATAGCCACGCTGATGGTAGTAAGATATATTGACGTTATGTATTGTCTTGTTCCTTTTGTTCCTTTGTTGTCTGTTGGCTTTGTCGTCGGTTTTTTCAGTATTGCTAGTTGTCGTTCCTCTTTCTTGTTCCTTTTTCTTTGTCTTTTGCTATTGTTCTGGTTATTGTTGTTTCTTAAGTGCGAACTGAGTCGTCTGTATCATTGAGAAGGCGTATTCCTTCAGCGGTGCGAAGCGTTTTGTCATGCGTGCCTCGCGTTGTGTTCCGTCGGGGCGTATGTCATAGCAATACTCTTTGCCTGTTTTAGGATTGAAGACATACATTTTTTCTTTGTTCCTAGCTATAATCTGGTTGTCGGCGGAATAAAATGTCATTTTCCTTTCGTTGGCAAGCAAATCCTGTCCGAAGCCTTCGTAATCGTAGCTCATGTTGAGCAATGCCAGCAGGGTTGGCATAAGGTCTACTTGCGTAGCCAGTGAGTCGTAGCGCATGACGGGTATGTCTGGGCCGAATATTATCATCGGAATGTGGTTGTATGATTCAGGAACTTCTGTGGTTGGGTTGCCTATCAGCTTGCCGTGGTCGGCAAGAATTACGAATATAGTGTTCCCGTACCATGGCTCGTTTTTCGCTTTCTTTAGAAAATTGCCTATTGACCAGTCTGCATATTCAACAATCTGCGTTTCCGGTTCACTTGTCTTTGGCTTGAAATATGACGGTATGACGTAGGGTGGATGGTTGCTTATGGTGAGTAGCGTGGCAAAAAATGGTTTCTTGTCGGTGCTCCGCCGCGAAATGGCATTGAGAGCGTAGTCGAAAAGGAAATGGTCTGACACACCGAAGCTATTGACAACCTCTGACGCAGGATAATTTTCTTGTGAGAAGATCTCGTCGTATCCATTTGTTGTGAAGAAAGCTTTCATGTTGTCGTATTGCGCCTCGTGGGTCATGAAGAACATGTTGTGGTATCCCTGTTGCTTCAAGACGGTCGGTATTCCTGTGCGGTGTGGCGTAACCGTGCCTTTCATCAGGTTGCGGAACATCAATGCAGGGAAAGAGTAAAGCGATGCCGTCATTCCATGGTTGGTATGTATGCCGGCACTATAGCAATGAGTGAAGGCAAGCGAATGGTTGTAGAGCGAATCAAGCGTAGGAGTGAGGCTTTCTTTGTTTCCGAAAGTGGAGAGAAGATCTGCCGACATGGATTCCATTAGTATAACCACCACGTTGCGTTTGATTGGTTTGCCTTGTGAAGAGATATGTCGCAGAAGCACATGACTGCTGTCTGCCGCCGCCTTGCTTGTGATGCCGAGGCTGCGGCGTGATATTGTAATAGCCTCGTTGTCGGGCATAAGATGAAGGTCACGGTTCTCCTTTCGCATGTCGTCAAGTGCACTTGTGAGCAAGTTGAACGCAGGACTAATGCCTAGCTGGTTGAGGAACGGGTCGTTGCAATAGTAAGCTTGGCTGATTTTAATCGGATTATATCCCCTGCGTCCGCGGATGCCAAAGAGACAAAGCCCTATAAGGCATGCCGAAAATGCGACCCTTAACGTGCATCTGCTTATAGCGGAGTGGAGGGTGGAATATCTTTCGTTAACTTTCCTCTCTTTTTCAAAGCGTTTGTTGATATAGCGTGTAAACTTGAAAATGCAGAATACGTATATCGCAGTGAATAAGAAGTAGATAGCAATGTAAAGCAGGTATGACTTTTCTTGAAACACCATGCCTGCCGTTGTCGTGGCATAGCCGAACCATTCGAAAATGGAAGAGTTTATGTTCTTGAAGAAGTACTGAAAATATGGGGTATTTGCAGCAGATACCATAAACACCACGGCATAGAATATGCAGAACCACCATTTTGCTGCAGTTCGTAGCCAACGGCATGTATAGCCAGCCGCGGCAGATAGGAGCAGAACGGCAAGCGGAACTATCATGATGTAGCTCGCAACTACATTGTCAAACCATACTCCTATGGCAAATGCCTTCAGAACACTTGCACTAGGCTCTGTAATCATGTTGTGAAGGCTTGCAAATTCCGTTAAGCGAAATAGTGACATTATTGTCAGCGACAGGGCATGTATGCCTAGTAACCATCCTGCAGTGAGCAGAAAGCGCTTGTCTGATTTCATTTATAAGGGGCAGTAAAATGTATATTGTCGTTCAATATGGTATGGCACAAGGCAGCATGCGGTTAGTCATGTGTGTGTCATGAATGTCTTAATTATTGCAAAGATAGTACAAATTATAGAGAAAGAATGTATATTTCTCCTATTTTAACCCACTAAAACAAAAAGACTACATATCTTTGCATGGTGCTAAGCCCTGCAGGGGGTGCGGCAAGACCCATAATTTATGTCTTGACTGCAATGAAACAGAACCACCTTTTTATAGTTTTTGTATTGCTTTTATTGTCCATCTATTCTTATAAAGCTGATGCTCAGAACGCTGTCTTTGGCAATGGGACGAAGCCAGAGGAACGTGAAGTAGATATGGACAATCCTACTTTCGTGCCTATGGTAAAGGTTGGGAAGGTGCTTCACGGTAGCGACAGCATACAGTATGTCATGCTGAACAACGTGTATGTCTATCCACCGAAACAATTCAAAAGCGCAAAGCAGCGGCAGAGTTATAACAGGTTGGTTTACAACGTAAAGAAAGTCTTGCCCATTGCCAAGGAAGTTAACCAAATAATAATAGAAACTTACGAGTATCTGCAGACGTTGCCCAACAAAAAGGCTAAAGATCGCCACATGAAACTTGTTGAAGAGTCTATTAAGCGTGAATATACTCCGCGCATGAAGAAGCTTACCTTCACGCAGGGTAAGTTGCTTATAAAACTTGTTTATCGGGAGTGTAGCTCGTCGTCTTATCAGTTGATAAAGGCTTTCTTGGGTCCTATACGCGCTGGATTCTATCAAGCTTTTGCCTGGACTTTCGGGGCCAGTCTTACTAAAAAGTATGACCCGGAAGGCGATGACAAGGAAACGGAACGTATTGTTCGTTTGGTGGAGAGTGGGCAACTTTAAGCCCAAATCCGGTGAAAGATTTGGGCTTAAGATAAAGGAATGGTTATGAATGGCAGCTATTTTTAGTCTGCTAGTGAGAAGTCAAGCTGTTTTTTCTCCATATTTGCACGTGCAACTTTAATGCGGATAGGGTCGCCGAGTTGGTATTTGTTGTGGTTGCGCCGACCAACAAGACAATAGTTACGCTCGTCAAAATCGTAATAGTCTCCGCTGAGATCGCGTAATGGAACCATGCCCTCGCAGTGGTTTTCGTCTATTTCGCAGTATATTCCGTAGGAGGTAAGGCCACTTATGTGCGCATCGTAAACGTTGCCAATCTTGTCGGACATAAACTCAACCATCTTGTATTTTATACTGTCGCGCTCAGCACTTTGTGCAATTTGTTCCATTTGACTTGAATGTTCGCACAGTTCTTCGTAATGTTCCTTGTTGGCACTGCGCCCACCGTTTTGGTATCTCGTAAGCAGACGGTGCACCATTGTGTCTGGATAACGGCGGATAGGACTTGTGAAGTGCGTGTAGTATTCAAAAGCCAGTCCGTAGTGTCCGATGTTGTGGATGCTGTATTTTGCCTTCATCATTGCGCGTAGTGCAACGGTTTCTATGACCTTCTGTTCTTTTTTGCCCGAACAATCGTCAAGCAAGGCGTTGAGGCTGCGCGAGATTGCTCCCTTTGTGCCTTCTGTCTTTACTTTATAACCGAATTTTACAACGAACTGACGCAGTGTTTCCAGCTTCGTTGGGTCTGGTTGGTCGTGGATACGATAGGGCAATGTCTTCGGCTGTTTGCCTTTGGGGACCCTGGCTACGCTTTCTGCCACCGTGCGGTTTGCCAGCAACATGAACTCCTCCACAAGTTTGTTCGCATCCTTTGATTTCTTGAAATAGCAGCGCACGGGCTTGCCTTTCTCGTCGATGTCGAAACGAAGTTCCTCGCGATCAAATTTTACAGAGCCATGACCGAAGCGTGCGGCGCGGAGTTTTTTTGCCAAACGGTCAAGCATAACAAGTTCTGTGGCATATTCTCCAACGTACTCTTTACCTTTCGTAAGGGTAGGGGCTGGCTCACCAGTTCCATCAACAACTCCGTTCTTTTCCAGTATCTCCTGCACTTCTTCATAAACGAAGCGTCTGTCGCTCTTTATTACGCAGTGTTTCAGTCTCCATCGCAACACTTCTCCTTCCTCATTCATGTCGAAGATAACACTATATGTCAGCTTTTCTTCATTGGGACGTAGCGAACAGATAAAGTTACATAGGCGTTCTGGCAGCATGGGTATGGTGCGGTCCACGAGATAGATGCTTGTGGCGCGTTTCACGGCTTCTTTGTCGATTACGGAACCTTCGGTTACGTAGTGTGATACGTCAGCAATGTGAACACCAACTTCCCATAGTCCTTTAGAAAGTTGGCGTATGGATAACGCATCGTCAAAGTCTTTTGCATCATGAGGGTCTATGGTGAAGGTGGTAATGTCGCGGAAATCTTCACGTTCCTTCAAGTCTTCTTCTGTAATTTCTGCAGAAATCTTCTCTGCTGCCTCCTCAACGTTTTTAGGATACTTGTATGGTAGTCCGTATTGTACAAGGATGGTATTCATTTCCGCATCGTTGTCGCCTGTCTGCCCCAGCACGTCTACTACCTCTCCAATCATGCTCTTGTTGTCTTTCGACGGCCATTGCGTTATGCGTACCACGGCCTTTTCGCCGGTTTTGCCGCCTTTCAGCTTGCGTTTAGGGATGATTACGTCTTGCGCAAAGATGTTTCCGTCGGAAACGAGAAAGGCGAAATCTTTGTCTACGCGCAGCTTTCCTACGAAGGTGTCTTTTGCTCGTTCTAGTATGTTGGTGACCATGGCTTCGCGTATGTGGTTCTTGCGACGTGCCATGAACGTGAATTGAACGTGGTCGCCGGTTAGGGCGAACATGGAGTTGCGTTCCGCTACGAATATCGGTGCGGCTCCGTCATCGGGAACCACAGTGTTCTTTCCGTTTTGCTTACGCTGGAAAATGCCCTGCTGCACTTGTCCGTTCATATTCAGCTGGTATGCGCTATCACCCTTGCGGACAAGGAAATCATCCCATGCCATTTCTTCCATAACATCCACAGCCAGCATTTTGGCAGGGTGTGTGTCTAGGTGAAGAGCCCGGAATATTTCCTTAAAACTATGTTGCTTGTCGGGATTTTCAACGAAGAAGTCTTGCAGCTTTTCTGCCATTTGCTTCTTATTTATTCGTCTGTTCTTTTTTCCGCCTTTTGCCATAATAGTATTCTTTATATTGCAAGCAGTGGATTTTCCACGCTTTTGTTGTTCTGTTGATTTGAGAAATATATTTGTTTTGTCTTTAATTTCGCTGTGATAACTTTTCCTTTTCCCTATTTCGTATAGCCTCTTTAAGGCTTTTCTATTAAATCAAGAAAACCAAGGAATGCAGTTTCTTATTCTTTCTTTGCGAAATATTTTTTTTCGTTTATGAAAAATGTGTTTTTTACCTTGTGCGAAGATACGAAAAAAAACGTTTATATCTTCCGTCTTGTTCGCTTTATTAAAACTTTGTGGGGAAAAATAACCATAACGTAAAAAATTCAGTCTTGTATCTAATACAAAAGCGGCAAACGAATTTTACTTCGCTCGCCGCTTCCGTTGTCCCAGGCGGATTCGAACCACCACTGACAGAACCAAAAACTGTAGTGCTACCGTTACACCATAGGACAAACAAGTATTATTTGCAAGAGCCACCGCTCTTGTTACATAATTCGTCTGCAAAGGTAATGCTTTTTTGTTCCATATCCAAATTTTCTTTTTCATTTTTTGAATTTATGGGTTGAAACAGCATTTCTTTGGCGTTTCAAGTTGCTATGCCACCAGCATTTTACGCTACTTCACTGTGAGAAGGAAATAATTCTTCTTTCCGCGCTGCACGAGAAGATATTTTCCGTCGATAAGATCTTCTGAGGTTATAGTACGGTCAAACTCAGCAAGCTTCTCTTTGTTGAGGGAAACACCTCCGCCCTGAACCAATTTGCGCATCTCTCCCTTGCTGGCGAAAACGGGAGCGGCTTGTGTCAGGATTTCGACAGCCGGTTGGCCTAGTGTGTCTTTGCTGACTTCAAATTGTGGTACGCCTTCAAAAATGTCGAGGAATGTTTGCTCGTCTAGCTTAAGCAACGAATCTTTCGTTGATTTGCCAAAGAGTATGCTTGAAGCCTCTATTGCTGCGTCAAGAGCCTCGCGTGAATGTACCATTATGGTCGTTTCTTCAGCCAAGCGTTTTTGCAGTACACGTCGCCCTGGATCTTGCTTGTGTTCCTCTACGAGAGCGTTGATAGTCTGCTTGTCGAGGCTGGTGAATATTTTGATGTAGCGTTCAGCGTCATCGTCGCTTACGTTGAGCCAAAATTGGTAGAACTTGTATGGTGACGTGCGCTTGGGGTCAAGCCATATATTCCCGCTTTCCGTCTTGCCGAATTTCTTTCCGTCGGCTTTGGTTATAAGTGGGCATGTCAGTGCATATGTCTCAACGTCGTTGCCAAGTGTGCGGCGTATAAGCTCTGTTCCTGTAGTCATGTTTCCCCATTGGTCGTTTCCGCCAAGTTGCATCTTGCAGTTGTAATGCTGATACAGGTAGAGAAAATCGTAACCTTGCAGAAGTTGGTATGTGAATTCCGTGAATGAAAGTCCGTCGCGTGCCGTTCCGTTGAGGCGTTGCTGCACGCTCTCCTTTGCCATCATGTAGTTTACGGTGATGTGCTTGCCTACTTCTCGTGCGAAATCAAGGAAGGTGAACTCTTTCATCCAATCGTAGTTGTTCACCATTTCTGCTTTGTTAGGTTCGTTGCCGTCAAAATCAAGGAATTTGCTTACTTGTTTCTTTATCGCTTCCTGATTATGGTATAGGGTTTTGTCGTCGAGCAGGTTACGTTCTTGGCTTTTTCCTGATGGATCGCCAATCATTCCCGTTGCACCGCCCACAAGAATAATAGGTTTGTGGCCGCAGCGTTGAAGATGGCGGAGCATCATTATTCCGCAAAGGTGCCCGATGTGCAAGGAGTCGGCCGTTGGGTCTGTGCCCAAATATGCAGTAACCATTTCCTTCTGCAGCAGTTCCTCGGCGCCAGGCATTATCTGTGCCAACATTCCGCGCCATTTCAGTTCTTCAACAAAGTTCTGTTTCATATCTTTTATTCTGTATTTTGTTCGGTCTATCTTATGATTTGTCAGGTATTTTCTATAAGAAATGTGCCGTGGTTAGTAATGTCCGTTGGGATTTCCCTATGCTTTCCTATTATTTTGGATGTGGTTATGGTACGGGATCGTATCCGCTTCCTCCCCACGGGTGACACCGTAGTAACCGTCTTATGGCAAGATATAATCCTTTCAGCGGCCCGTGCTTTATTATTGCTTGCTTGGCATATTCCGAACATGTCGGCGTAAACCGGCATGAGGGAGGGGTGAATGGTGATATGCAACGCTGGTAGAATATTATAGGCATGCATAGCAACCAAACGAAGATGTGCCGTACCGCTTTCATGCCAACGGAGTTGTGGATTTCTTTTTTATCTTTTCTGCCAGCCGCTGGAGCAGTTTCTCCATTCTATCTTCTACTGTTGATGTAGGTTGTAGCTCGTCTGCGAGCCAAATGAACGCAACGGACAGTGCTTTGTCTTCAAGACGTGTCACGACTTCTTCCAATTCGTGTTTGCGTGTGCGGTAGGCTTCACGTATTTGCCGCTTCACGCGGTTGCGCTTCACGGCACGTTTGAAGTGTTTCTTTGAAACGCTCACGAGTATCCGTACAGGAACATCTATACTAGTGCATTCCTTTTTTTCTGTCAGAACATAGACAATCCTAAGCGGATAGGCCACAAATGAGCGGCTGTCCGTATTTCCAAAGAGTCTTTCTATCGCATCGCGACCATAGATGCGCTCTTCTTTTGGGAGGTTGTTTCTGTGCTCTGAAGGCATAGGGGAACGGTGTGGTTAGTCTTCTTCCTGGTCAATGAGGTAGCGACGCAATGCGCTTGTCATTGACGGATATTTTTCAGTAGGTGCAGCAACCTGTACGTCAAGGTCAGCTTCGCGTGCGGCTTTTTCCGTAGCCGGGCCGAAAGTGGCAACTTTTATTGCCGTTTCGCCTTCTGTAGGGAATGCTTTCTTGTATGCAGCTACGCCTGATGGGCTGAAGAAAACGCACATGTCGTAGTCGAAATCTTTTATTTCTTCATCGCTGAGGTCGTTGCATACGGTGCGGTACATTACGCACTCTGAGTGCTGAAGTCCCTTGGCGTCAAGCATTTTCTTTATGCTGTCGTCGTGCACATCGCTCAGTGGTACGAGATATTTTTCAGACTTGTGCTTTGTCATCAGTGGCACAAGGTCATCAATCTTTCCGGTATTTCCGAAGAATACTTTGCGCTTGCGGTATTGCACATACTTCTGTATGTAGAGCGAAATAGTTTCGGTAACGCAGAAATACTTCATCGTATCAGGTATTTCAAAGCGCATTTCCTTTGCTATTTTGAAGAAATTGTCTATTGCATGGCGCGAGGTGAACACAACGGCCGTGAAGCTTGTTATGCTAATCTTCTGTTGACGGAATTCTTTAGAGGACAGTCCTTCTACCTTAATGAAAGGTCTGAAAACGAATTCTACCCCAAAGTCTTCTGCAATAGTGTAGTAGGGTGATTTGTCGCTTGTTGGTTTGGGTTGTGAAACTAATATCTTCTTGATCATTGATGACTTAAAAATTTACGTTCAAATAATTTATCAGTATAGACAAAACACCGCACAAAGCTAACAGCGGCATTATTTCAAGGGCGCAAAAGTACAAAATAATTTGCAGATAAACGCCCTTCTGCCGGAAAAAGATTAAAAAGCACTTGTATAATGACAGTAATCGCGACAGGATGATGACTGTTGCGACGTAAATTATTGTGTTTTTGAGCGATAACCCAAAATAAGCCTGTGATACGACCACGGGGAACATAACGACTCCTTCTACCGATGATGTGAAAAGGAATGATTTCATCCATTGGGAATTCTGTCTGCCGCTGAAGAAGATCCAATTTACGATTGTGTATAGCAGGGTCTTGAGCAACAAGTATCCGACAAAGACGCCGAAAAACATGGCGATTAGCTGATATTGCGACGAGACGAGGAATGTATCTGAGTTACATTCTTGTGCAAAGAAGAAGGTGACAAGTGAGAGCAGCAGGCACGTCTGTGCAGTAAGAAAGAACTGGAATCTGAATTCATTGGTTGTTTCCGTCATTTCTGTTGTTCCGCTTCTCTGTACGCGGAAGAATTGCTTAGCTTGCCGTAGGATAAAGTTTTTTGACTTCGAGAATGCTACAAGTGCGAGGATGAAACAGCTCAGTAGCAGCGCGGTGATGGTACTGTCGCCAGATATGGTATATGGCACAGGGTCTCCGGCAACGCCATATCGTCCTCCGTTCAATTCTGGATGCCACATGGAGTCTGCTGAGAAGAAGTTCTGCTTGTAATACTGTGGAAGCTCCACTTTCTCAAGTGTGCTCACGGCCTTTTCGCGGTTAAGCACGCTTGCCGTGTCAAGCGGAGTGCCGGGCTGCTTAGCAGCAGAGTTGCTGTAGACTGCTTGCAAAACGGAGTCTTGTTGTGCCGGAGTAGCGTCCCGTGGCAGTTCTTTGAGAGCCTGATACGGATGGCGCGGCAGCTCGTCGTGTTGCTCGTCTATTATTGGAATGTTATGTTGTTGGTGTCTTACTTCTGTCGAGTCGGTTTGTAACATGGCTTCTTCCTGTTCTCTTTGTTTTTCTGCGGGGATATTTTGTTTTGCCCGTGGAGTTTTACGGCTTTGCCCGTTTAAAATTGCCGGAGACCCCGCGGGCTCTCCGGCAATCATTTGTGTATGCACTTTCTCGACCTTGCAGTGTGTGGGTTAGGAGAGAGTGCCTTTAGAGGTTGAATTCTTTTTTTATTTTGTCCACCAAATCAAGTTTTTCCCAGGTGAACAGCTCTACATCGAGGACTTTTGTCTCGTGGTAGCGGCTGGTGAAAGTCTTTTTCACTGTTTCAGCCTTGCGCCCCATGTGTCCGTAGGCTGCAGTCTCAAGATACATGGGCTGGCGTAGTTTCAGATTTTCTTCTATTGCTTTGGGGCGTAGGTCGAACATCTGTTTCACTTTCATGGCGATTTCACCATCAGTCATGCGGACATTGCTGCGTCCGTATGTGTTTACGTATACGCTTACTGGCTGTGCCACTCCAATGGCGTAGCTTATTTGAAGCAACATCTCATCGGCTACTCCTGCTGCCACCATGTTCTTTGCTATATGGCGAGCGGCATAAGCTGCAGAACGGTCAACCTTAGATGGATCTTTGCCAGAGAAGGCTCCGCCGCCGTGCGCACCTTTTCCACCGTATGTGTCAACGATAATCTTACGGCCGGTCAGACCTGTGTCACCATGAGGGCCACCGATGACGAATTTCCCTGTAGGGTTAACGAAATACTTGATGTTGTCGCTGAAAAGTGCCAGGACTTTCTCGCCCAATTGTGCTTTTACGCGTGGGATAAGTATGTTTATCACGTCCTCACGTATCTGCTTTAGCATTGCATCGTCGTCGTCAGACCCATCGGCTTTCTTTGCGAAATTGTCGTGTTGCGTTGACACAACAATTGTGTCAATGCGTTGTGGAATGTTGTCGTCTGAATATTCTACAGTTACTTGGCTCTTGGAGTCGGGACGCAGATATGTCATTTGCTTTCCTTCCTTGCGGATGTCTGCGAGTGTATGCATGATGAGTTGTGCCAAGTCAAGCGATACGGGCATGTAGTTGTCCGTTTCATTCGTGGCATATCCGAACATCATTCCTTGGTCGCCGGCTCCCTGGTCGATATCCTGTTCGCGGCTTACACCTCTGTCGATGTCGTCGCTTTGCTCATGTATGGCCGTGAGCACTCCGCAGGAATCCCCGTCGAACTGGTATTCCGATTTGGTGTATCCAATCTTTTTTATTGTCTTGCGGGCTATTGTTTGCAGGTCAACATATTCTTTTGAACTGACTTCGCCCATTATAACCACTTGTCCGGTGGTACAGAATGTCTCTATCGCGCAATGCGCTTTGGGGTCGTATGCGAGGAACTGGTCGAGAAGTGCATCTGAAATCTGGTCAGATACTTTGTCGGGATGTCCCTCAGAAACTGATTCGGATGTGAATAGATATGACATAATGGTTTGTTTGGATAAAATATGTATGTTCTATCACCGACGGCAGACCGCCGGTGTGTTTTAGCGTGCAAAGTTAATACATATCTGAGTAAGGTGCAATCTTTTGCCGAAAAATCCCTTTTTGCCTATCCGAAATATTGTTTCATCTGTGCGGCCTGCGCAGCCAGCTCACCGATGTCGCCGTTCCCGAATCGTCGCCACACTTGCTGACATGGCTTCAGCAGTGGGGTTATCATTAGTTCATCGCGTTTAAGGTAGGGATCAAGTATTTGATAAACGTCCATTACTTTTACGATGTCGGCAGTTGTCGTTTTCATTGTCCGTGCCAGTTCCTGTATTTCAGGTGTGTCTCCGTTCATTGTGGCAGGCACGAGGCGGAAATAAAGGTCAAGAATAAGTATCAGCATTACGGGCATAAGGTTTCCGCATTTTGGTATCGGGCGGAAATCAGTTTCAAATGTTTCGATGATGGAAACTCCTTCATAGAAAGTGTTCTCTTTGGAGAAACCTGCCATGCTTCTCACCCGCGCGGCATCGCGCTTGAGTTTGCCCGGTTTTTCACCGTAACGTTCCCAAAGCCTCTTAAGTCGTGCGGAGGGAGCATTACGTAGCTCAAACATCTTTTCGTAGACGAACTGTGGAGTAAGATGCAACTCCATGCACAATTCTACCATCTGCCGACTATATAGCGGTTTTAGTCCCATAGGCCTGCGCATGTATAGCTGCATGAGCAGAACCCAATAATCTTCCTGCCATAATGAATTGTTTGCCATAGCGTAGACTTTCGTTTCTGCAAACTTACATGTTTTTCCGCAAACATCAAAGCCAAGTGCTTACTTATTTCAATCGTTCGCCCAAGCCGTTATTCACAGAAATGCTTATGATGGGAACTTTCAAGCGCAAGGGCTGCACCTGAAAATCCTGCTATTGGAAATAAAAACGGGAGGCGACGGGATTTAAAGTGGAATATTTTATGTAACTTTGTGCCCAAGAGCTCAAAGCTCATGCTATTTTGAATAAGTTAAATTAAATCTTATAAAAAGCTGATATGGATACATTTTCTAAGAAATTCTCCCTTGAAGGCAAGGTAGCCCTCGTTACGGGAGCAGCCTATGGTATAGGTTTTGCCATTGCTGAGGCATACGCTCAGGCTGGTGCTAAGATAGCTTTCAACTGCCGTTCGCAGCACCACATGGACCAAGCTTTGGCTGACTATAAGGCAAAGGGCATAGATGCCAAAGGTTATATTTGTGACGTCACCAAGGAAGACGAGGTGAAAAAGATGGTTGCCGACATAGAAAGTGAACTTGGCACAATTGACATCCTTGTTAACAATGCAGGAATCATCAAGCGTATTCCTATGACAGAGATGTCTGTTGAGGATTTCCGTCAGGTTGTTGACATAGACTTGAACGCTCCTTTTATCGTATCAAAGGCTGTGTTGCCGGGAATGATAAAAAAAGGTCACGGAAAGATTATAAACGTATGCTCAATGATGAGCGAGTTGGGTCGTGAGACTGTTTCTGCCTATGCTGCTGCAAAAGGTGGCTTGAAGATGCTCACTCGTAACATTTGCTCTGAGTTTGGGGAACACAATATTCAGTGTAACGGCATTGGTCCTGGTTATATAGCAACACCGCAGACTGCTCCGTTGCGTGAACGTCAGCCAGACGGTAGCCGTCATCCTTTCGACAGCTTCATTGTGAGCAAGACTCCTGCTGCCCGTTGGGGTACGCCAGAGGACCTCATGGGACCGGCGGTATTCTTGGCTTCCGATGCGAGTGATTTCGTAAACGGACATGTGCTTTATGTCGACGGCGGTATTCTTGCTTATATAGGCAAGCAGCCTTGATGGAAAGGAATGTAGAAAAGGAATAGCAAAATAACGAGAAAAGGAAAGTCCCGACTGGTGGCTTTCCTTTTCTCGTTGTATGTTATAGCTTGCGTATCAGCGTCAGTCCATCGCGTAGAGGCAGGATAACTCGTTCCACGCGGGCGTCCGTTGCCACGAAATCGTTGAAATGACATATGCCTTGCGTTTGGCGGTCGTGAGAATAGTTCTCGTCAATAACGTGCCCGTCCCACAGCGTGTTGTCGGCAAGGATGAATCCTCCGGGGCGCAAAACCGACAGTGCCGTTTCATAAGCTTCAATGTAAGTGCGCTTGTCGCCGTCGATGAACACCATGTCAAACACAACACCAAGTTTCGGAGCCTCCTTCACGGCATCTCCTATCATGAAGCGAATCTTGTCTGCCACGGGCGAGTTCTCAATCCACGGGCGCGTGAAGTCTTCTTGTTCGTCGTTGATTTCGTAGGTATAGAGCATTCCGCCATCGTCAAGTCCTTCGGCAAGACATATGGCACTATAGCCGCTGAAAGTGCCAATCTCCAAGATGTTTTTAGGGTGCACCATACTTACAAGCATTTTCAGAACGCGTCCTTGCAGGTGTCCGCTTGCCATGCGGCCGTGAAGCAAGTGGATGTTTGTGGCACGGTAGAGCCGATATAGATAGTCGCCCTCTGCGTCAATATGGGAGAGAACGTATTTTTCTAGTTCTTCTGTCATCGTTGCGATGTGTTAGGCGTTTCGTTTTTCTTCGTTCCGAACAATCGCTTCCACGGCAAGGCGGTATGAATCAAGTCCGAATCCGCATATGACACCCTTGCAGGCTGCAGATATGAATGAGTGATGGCGGAATTCTTCACGCTGGTGGACGTTGGATATATGAACCTCAATAACGGGGCTTTTTATGGCGCGAATGCAGTCGTGAAGCGCAATGCTGGTATGAGTGTATGCTCCTGCATTGAGAACTATGCCATCGGCAGAGAATCCAATCTCTTGAATCTTGTTGATAAGCTCTCCTTCCACGTTGCTTTGGTAATACTCTATTTCTACATCAGGATACATTGCCTTCAGCTTGGGCAGGTAGCTCTCAAAAGAATCACTACCGTATATGCCCGGTTCGCGTATGCCAAGCAGATTCAGATTCGGGCCGTTTACTATTTGTATCTTCATAAATTCTTTTCTTTGATGGTTTCTTCGTAATTTTGCGATAGTCTTCCGTGCGGTAGAAAGTATGTTTCGCATGGGCAAAATTACTAATTTATGGGCAATAAACCAATTTTTGGTGTTCAAACGGAATCGGTTGGCAACCAGACTGTGAATGTAGGACTGATAAAGAAATACAGCCGTTATATGAAACTGGCGAAAAACTTCTCGGAAAACACTCTGAAGGCTTATACCGATGATTTGCAAAAGCTCTCAGATTTTGCAGCTTCTGAGAATATTCAGCTTACGGAAGTACGCCTTGAAAATCTGCAGAACTTCGCAGCGCAACTTATAGACCTAGGTATAAGTCCGCGTTCTCTTGGGCGTATACTTAGTGGCGTAAGGGCATTTTACAAGTTTCTGCTGGTTGACGGCTATATTGCCGACGATCCGACAGAACTTCTCGAATGGCCAAAGATAGGAGAACATCTGCCCGATGTGCTTTCTGTCAAGGAAGTTGATATGCTGGAAGATGCCGTAGACCTTACGAAATGGGAGGGACAACGCAATAGGGCAATAATAGAAGTGCTATTCTCATGTGGGCTGCGCGTGAGCGAACTGGTAAATATGCAAATCTCAAACATCTACAAAAAAGAAAAGTTTATACGTATTACGGGAAAAGGCGACAAGGAAAGGCTCGTTCCCATATCCGATAGTGCGCTGAAGGAACTTGATTACTGGTTTGTTGACCGTAACCACATGAAGATAAAGCAAGGAGAAGAAGACTATGTCTTTCTTAACCGTCGTGGGGCACGCTTGACAAGGGCTATGATTTTTACTATTGTAAAGAGACTTGCAGCCGAGGCGGGAATTCGCAAGAGCATAAGTCCTCATACCTTGCGCCACTCTTTTGCTACATCGCTGCTTGAGGGAGGGGCTAACCTGCGCGCTATTCAGGAGATGCTTGGCCATGAGAGCATCGGTACAACACAGATATATACACATATCGATATGCACACTTTGCGCGAGGAAATTCTAGAACATCATCCTAGAAACATAGAAGCCCCGCAATAAAAGCAGGGCTTCCTTAGAAAAGTTGTTAATACTTGAAAGAACTTCCACCGAGGAATTCGCGTAAAAGAGAAGTTGGCGGCACTTGTCGGTTGGGTATGGCTTTTATGTATTTTAGGAATTTCAGCAGACGATAAGCCTCGCTATATTCAGGAGCATTCTCAGGTACTGTTTCAAGTAGAGGCTCGGCTTGTGACTTTATTACGGCAAGTTCAAATAGCATTGCCGTGTTGAACATAGCGTCGGCATTTTCCTGATAGGGGAATATCCACTTGTTTTCACCCGCTCTGACGGAAGCCCACCGTCTGATAGTTTCCTGTGCGTTGACGCCACGATATTTATAGTCGCGTATGATTCTGCGTAACAACCTGTTGTCTGTCGTGGGTACATAGTTGTGGCTGTCAAGCAAAATAGTGGTGAAAGCGGAGGCATAGACGCGGAAGATTTGCTCTTCGGGAATCTGTGCCGTCAGCTCTGGATTAAGGGCGTGTATTCCTTCCACAACAAGAATGTCGTTGCTCCCCATCTTCAGCCGTTTCCCACTAAGTTCACTGTGCCCAGTCTGAAAATTGTATTTGGGCAGTTGAACCTCTTTGCCGCTGAAAAGACTGTTCATTTGTTCGTTAAGCAGTGGAATGTTCAATGCATAAAGACTTTCGTAGTCGTAGTCTCCCGTCTCGTCTTTAGGGGTGTTTTCTCTGTCAACAAAATAGTCGTCGAGCGATATCGGTATAGGCTTGATTCCGTTTGTGAGCAATTGTATGGAGAGACGTTTGCATGTTGTAGTCTTTCCGCTTGACGAAGGGCCAGCTATAAGTACCATTTTTACCCCCTTTCGTGAAGCAATCTCATCAGCGATGCGCGAAATCTTCTTTTCCTGTAAGGCTTCAGAAAGGTTTATCAGGTCGGAAGCGTGACCTTTGTCAACAGCATCGTTAAGGTCGCCGATAGTGCGGAGACCGAGAATTTCCTGCCATCTGTGATGTTCGCGGAATATGTCAAACATTTTATCCTGGCGTATCAGATCGCCAAGTTTCGAAGGGTCTTTCAGTGAAGGGATGCGCAGTAGCAGTCCGTCATAATATTTTTCCAAGCCGAAGAGTTGCATCTTCCCAGTGCTAGTCAGCAGAGAGCCATAGTAATAGTCAACATAGTCGCCAATGCTATAATACGTGGTGTAAAGTGTTCCCGTGCTGCGGAGCAGTTTCACTTTAGATGTCGTTCCGAGAGAGGCGAAGCGTTCAATTGCTTCCTCTGTGGTGCATTCATGCCGGCGAATGGGAATGTCGTCACTTATGATTTCATTCATGCGCTGCCGTATGTTACTTGCTATTTCTTCAGTTATCGGCTCGCCGATGTTCATGTCGCAATAGTAACCGTTTGAAACAGGTATATCTATTGTAACATTGCCCTTGGGATAAAGGTCATGCACAGCCTTACACAATACTAAAAATAAACTTCTCGTGTAAGTTCGTTGTCCCGATGGCGAAGTGAGATCCAGAAATTCTACATCTTTATTGTGGTAGACACGATAGTTTAAACCTTCCACTTTATTGTTGACTTTAGCACTTACAGGACCATATTTCATGTCAATGCCAGAGGCTAAAAAAATATCAGAAAGTGAACTGCCAATAGCTACATTTATGACTTTTTTATTATTTTTGCAACGGATTTGTATTACTTGTTTCATTGGTCTTACGAATTTAGGGGTTCATAGCGTAAAGATACTCCCTTTCTCCGACATCCTTGCAAAATTGCATCATAAAATTCATTAAAATATGTCGATTGAATTCTTTTTCAAGATCATTGGGTCGTTGGCCCTGCTTATCTACGGAATGAAAGTGATGAGCGAGGCTCTTCAAAAGATGGCTGGCTCGCAACTGCGTCATGTATTGGGAACAATGACCAAGAACCGTTTTACCGGATTGTTGACCGGTATGTTCGTAACCGCTTCAGTGCAGTCGTCAACGGCTACGACAGTCATGACAGTCTCATTTGTCAATGCCGGACTGCTTACGCTAGCTCAGGCAATCTCTGTGATAATGGGAGCCAATATCGGTACAACTCTCACGGCGTGGATTATGAGCCTTGGAGTGTCGATAAATCTTGAGACGGTGGTATTTCCCGCTTTCATGGTTGCCATATTACTTATTTATACGCGAAGGCATCGCTATATTGGTGATTTCCTCTTTGGTATAGCCTTTATGTTCTTTTCACTTACTATTTTAAGTAAGACAGGCAATGACATGCATCTCAACGAGAACCAAGATTTGATAGCCTTTTTCAAATCTTTTGATGTAAATAGTTATCTCACTATTCTTGTTTTCTTATTCATCGGCACGATACTTACGTGCATACTGCAGTCGTCTGCTGCACTGATGGCTATTACAATGCTTCTATGTTCAAGTGGGGTTCTGCCGATATATCTTGGTATCGCCCTTGTAATGGGAGAAAATATTGGAACGACATTAACGGCAAACCTTGCTGCTCTTGGAGCCAACGTGCAGGCAAGAAGAGCGGCAATGGGGCATTTGACATTCAATGTCTTCGGAGTTATATGGGTGCTTTTATTGTTCTATCCATTTATAAATATGGTATGCTCTCTCGTTGGCTACGACCCTAACGCCTCAGGTATAAGCACTGCAAAACTGTCGGTAGTGCTTGCTGCTTTCCACACGGCATTCAACGTATGCAATACGTTTATACTTATATGGTTTATCCCGCAGATGGAAAAATTTGTTTGCTGGATTATCAAGCCGCGCGCTAACAATGAAGACGAGGAATTCCGCCTGAAGTATATCGGAGGAAACTCAATTATGGCTACGCCCGAACTGTCTGTACTTGAGGCAAGAAAGGAGATACAGTCTTTTGCAGAACGCATACAGCGCATGTTTTCCATGGTGCGAGAGTTGTTGGGGACGAAGAATGATACTGATTTCAACAAGCTGTTCACAAGAATAGAAAAATATGAGGGCATTTCTGACAGCATGGAAATAGAAATAGCCAAGTATCTTGACAAAGTAAGCGATGCCCATTTAAGCGATGAAACAAAGGCAAAGATACGCGCCATGCTTCGCGAAATATCAGAAATAGAAAGTATTGGTGACAGTTGTTACAATATTGCGCGTACAATCAACCGAAAAGTTAGAGGTAAGGAGGATTTTACAGAGCAGCAATATGAGCATCTGCACCAGATGTTTGAGCTTACTGATGATAGCCTTACGCAGATGAATGTGATGCTCTCCGGCCGACGCGACGATCTTGACGTCAATCGTTCGTTTAATATAGAGAACGAGATAAACAATTACCGTACTCAGCTAAAGAGCCAGAACATTAACGATGTAAACAACCATGAATATACCTATGCCATTGGCACAATGTATATGGATATAGTCAGTGAGTGTGAAAAACTTGGCGACTATGTGATAAACGTCGTGGAAGCTCGTATGGGAACAAAACAGCGCGAGGCTTAAGTAATATTTCTGAAAAGGAAATACAACAAATCCCCAACCGTTATAGCAATGGTTGGGGATTTGTTTTTAGTAACTAGATGTGGAAATATTTTTCCACCTAGCATTTCGTTTCTCTTTTAGAACACCGGAAGAGCAAGTAATTGGTAAACAAGAGTCTGTGCCATGCGCTTATGCCCCGTATCATTGGGGTGTAAACGGTCAGTATCCTTGTCGTTGAAAAATTGTGCATGCTCGTCCATAAGTGGGAACAGGCCACATAATGCATTCAAGTCTACCACAGGTACACTCCAAATGTTGGTGGCCTCTTTCACAGCTTCTACATAACTGAGGAAATACTCACCGCATTTGTTGCGATAGTCTTCGCGAGGTTGCCAGTTAGTTTCGCTGCGATAGAATTCTGCACGGTGGATAGGCGTGAGAACTACAATCTGTTTGTCAGGAAACATGCGTTTTACTTTGTCAAGCGCAATGTTTATTCGACCGCGGAATGTAGAGTCCGTCATACACATGTATTTGTGCATACGCTCAACCAGGTGCTTCTTTTCATGAATACCAGCCATTACGTTCTCTTTCTTTTCTGTGAACCATTCACCAAGAGGTACTCCAGCATTGAAATCATTGGTGCCAATGAAAATTATTATGGCATCAAAGTCTTTGTCATGTTCTGCCTTTAAAGCTTCTGCTTGGCGTGGAATGTCATTCCATTGCCGTCCGCTAATGCCGTAAACGTATGGTTTTATGTCAAGCCATTGCTGCAACCATCCCCAATATTTAGTGTTTGAAGCTTTGTTGTTGGGATCTGTTATGGAGTCTCCAAAATAAGCTACGCGTTTTCCTGTCCATGGGTGTATGGTTTTCAGCGTGTTGAAGCATGTCCCATTTGCTTCCTCCGCAGCAACTAATGGAGTTGTTGCGGAAGTTGCTGTTGAAATGGTCAACAAAAGGGCTGCAATTGTTGTAATTGGCTTTTTCATTTAGATCAGAATTCTGTGAGATGCATATCTCCTTTTTCTGCAAGTGCTATGTGCATTGCAAAGGCTTTGCCAAGGTTATGGCGCGTTTGTCCCATTTGGGCAGACTTTAGGTATTCGCGTAGCAAGGGCTTATAATCAGGATGTGCACAGTTCTCTATAATGAGATTTGCACGTTCTATTGGACTCTTGCCTCTTAAGTCGGCAACTCCTTGTTCTGTTACTATTACATTCACGTCGTGTTCTGAATGATCCTGATGGCTTACCATTGGAACAATGCTGCTTATCAGTCCTCCCTTTGCAGTTGACGGGCATGTGAATATGCTTATGTAGGCATTTCTCTCAAAGTCTCCGCTTCCACCTATGCCGTTCATCATCTTTGTTCCGCTTATATGGGTGGAGTTCGCATTTCCATAGATATCTACCTCAATGGCAGTATTTATGGCAATTACTCCCAATCGGCGTATTACTTCGGGCGAATTTGATATTTCGCTTTGGCGTAAGGTTATATGGTCTTTGAAATAGTTCATGTTGTCGTAAACCTGTTTCAGACACTCGTTAGAAACTGTGAGTGAACAAGCCGAAGCGTTTTTCACACGCCCCTCCAACATCATGGCAACGACACTGTCTTGCATTACCTCTGTGTAGACATTGAAATCTGGTACGCTCTTGTCATGTCCTAATGCTCCGAGGATAGCATTGGCTGTGCTGCCCACACCACTCTGAAGCGGAAGGAAAGATGCTGGTATTATGCCGCGTTTCATGTCGTTGACAAGGAACTCTGCAACATTGTGCCCGATTTGGTCGGTTATAGGATCGCTATCTTTGAAGGCACGGGCTTCGTCTGGCAGGTTACATTCTACGACACCAACAATTTTTTTTGCGTCAATTTCAACGTAATTCTTACCGATTCTGTCGCCTACATTTACGATTGGAATTGCTTGTCTTTCTGGTGGGTCAAGAGGTTCATATACATCATGAATGAATTTCGCATCTTTACTGTGAAAAGCGTTAAGCTCCAATATTACGTTCTTTGCTAATCTTGCAACAGTTGGGCTTATTCCGCCTGCGGCTGTTAGGTATGCTTTGCATGTGTCCCCGTTTTCTTCGATATCGCACACTTCGAGTATTGCCCAGTCAATGTTACCATAAAAACCATAGCGCAGCTCTTGTGCCATGTGACTCAAGTGTATATCGTTATAGGCAATTTCGCCAAGGTTTACGCTTTTGCGGAATGAAGGATTGGTTGTGTATGGCGCTCGGTAGTTTATAGCGTGGGCTTCGGCAAGCACTCCATCAGTGCTTTGTCCGGTTGAGGCTCCAGTAAATATGTTTACCTTGAATTCTCGTCCTGCCTCGTGCTCGGCAGTGGCAATCTTTGCAAGTTCGCGTGTTACGGCCTTTGCTGTTCCAGCGGGAGTAAAACCGCTCATACCAAGCGAGTCACCGTTCTTTATCATTGCGGCTGCTTCTGCCGCAGAAATGCGTTTGTATGCCATATCTTTGTGTATTATTTAAAGTTTTGCTTTTCTTTGCTTTATGGTGTATTTAACAATGTGGTATTCACCCTTGCAAATGTATGAATTTTTGATTAAAGTGGAATCCTTTTCCACGTTTATTTCCTGCTACATAACGAATAGTCTGTGCTTGTGTTCAAACCTGTCCAATGCGTTAAATGCTTCACGGAGTGTTTCTTCCTCGTTCCACCCTCTGCGTTTTGCATACCCTCTCACTACATATTCATACAGGTCACGCCGATGTGTGAAACGTTTTAAGTTTTCTATGCATTGTTTTCGTGTGGGCCATCCTTTCACAAAGTGTGAACGGTTGGTATCAATCATGTCAAAATTGTAGTTGCCGCAGGAGTCTTTTGTGTAGAGGAAGTTAGCAGAATTTAAATCTCCGTGGAGTATGCCTTGTGAGTGCATGAAAACTATATGGTCTGTAATGGCATCAGCCAAAGGTCTGTTGAAGTCTACCTTGTCTACAAGTTCGGGGAAAGCTTCTTCTCCTTTGCTTTCCTCATAGATGAAGTAGCCCGTTGTGAACAGTCCGTGCTCTTTCTGTTCCATATAGGCTACAGCTTTGGGTGAGGATACACCACGTCTTTGAAATTCCGTAGCGAAAGCGTAGGCTCGCTCAGCTTTTGTTCGCCGGAAATATGTATAGACAAAGCGCTGTATGAAGTTTGCCCGTTTGTAGCGTTTGGCAATAAATGCTACTCCATCGTGTATGATGCGTTTCACGTTGTTGCGCTTGTCCTTTAGTGTTTCTCCTTTATCGTTTTCGAAAAATGACGGTATGGAGAGGATAAAGTTTGTGTACTTTGTGTATTCTTCTGCTATTATGATCTTCATGCTTGTCGTTTTGTCAGACAATATCCTGACTTTGCAAAGGTACAATTTTTTATGTTTATCACATTGTTTTTCATCTTAATTCGGAAATAAAGGTTCTGATGTGTGTTGAATGGCTTTTATATGGTAGGTTTAGCGGCTTGCGGTTAATTCAAAAAAAGGGGAAGTCTATACGTCAAACAACTTTTTCTTTCGTATAGGCTTCCCCCTTTATGCTATGTTTTTGTTTGTCTATTCTTTGTATGCTTCTGCCATAGATGCTGCTATTATGTCTTCAGGACTCTGCTCATTAGGTGTTGCTTTTATGTCGGAGAGATCAAATTCATCAATTTCCTTTTCTTGTGAAGTCGTTTCTCTCTTGGTTGCTTGGCAATTGGATCTTGTTTCTTTAATGCCATAACCAATTTCCTTTACATCGTCTTTGCAGCTTATTCCCTCTTGAGCGTTCTCTTTGTTTTGTGTGATTATGAAATCTTGTTTCACTTCTGTGTCAGGAACGTTCAACACTGGTTCTTCTTCCATTTTCGTGCGGTTGCCTTTTGCTGCGAACACTGCATCAATGTATTGTGGTTTGCGTTTCAGTTGTTGCAGTGTTAGCTTGCTTGCAAGCTGCTGACTTTCTTTTTTAGAGTATCCTTCACCGATGCCTCCTTCAAGTCCTTCAATAAGGACCTGATATTTAAACACGGGGCTGTTTTTGCCTTCCTTGCTTTGCTCCAAGAGTTTGAAATCAAGGATAACCTTGTTTTTTTGGCACCATTCTATAAGTTTGCTCTTAAAATTGATTTCCTTATAGGCAACTTTGTCGATGTTTATGAGCTGCGAGAGAATACGTTTTTCCATAAATCGCATGCAAACCTTGTATCCTCGGTCTAGATACATCGCTCCGACTAGGGCTTCAAACGCATTCCCACCCATATAATTGTTGTGGGAGGGAGTGTGTTTGCCGTATTTTATCAGTTGTGTTATGCCCATTTCGGCTGCAAGGCGGTTGAGTGTTTCACGCTGTACTATTTTGCTTCGTGTGCTAGTTAGGAAGCCTTCGCGTTTACCGTCGAAGTGTCGGTATACAATGTCGCCCACAATGGCATCAAGTATAGCGTCGCCAAGAAATTCAAGCCGTTCGTTGTTTAGCGGACGCCCTTTTTCGTTGCGGCGTGTCACGCTTTTGTGCATCAGTGCAAGCTTGTAGTAGCGTATTCTGTGTGGGTAGAAGCCGAAAATTTTGTATAGAGCCGCATAAAGCTCCTTCTCCTTACGGAACGGGAGCCTTAGGCGGTCTATGATGTTACTGACCATCATACTTCTTGAAAATGACGCAAGCGTTGTGTCCGCCAAAACCGAATGTGTTGCTTAGTGCGGCGCGCACGGTGCGCTTTTGCGCTTTATTGAAGGTGAAGTTTAAGTTATAGTCAATGTTTTCGTCCTTGTCATCCTCGTTATGGTTGATTGTTGGAGGAACGATGTCGTTCTTTACGGCGAGAACCGAAACAAGTGCTTCTACAGCTCCTGCAGCACCGAGAAGGTGTCCAGTCATTGACTTCGTTGAACTGATGTTTAGCTTATATGCATTTTCACCGAAAAGTTGCTGAATGGCTTTAACTTCAGATATGTCGCCAACGGGAGTTGATGTTCCGTGTACGTTGATGTAGTCAATATCCTCAGGTTTTAATCCAGCATCTTCCAAAGCGTTTTTCATTACGAGACATGCTCCAAGTCCTTCTGGGTGTGAAGCTGTGATGTGGTATGCGTCTGCACTCATGCCTTCGCCCACCATTTCTGCGTATATCTTTGCTCCGCGTGCTTTAGCATGTTCCAGTTCTTCCAAAATGAGGCAGCCGGCTCCTTCGCCCATTATAAATCCATCGCGGCTTGCGCTGAATGGGCGTGAAGCATGTTGCGGGTCATCATTGCGTGTAGACAGGGCATGCATAGCGTTGAAACCGCCCACACCGCATGCACATATTGCGGCTTCTGCACCTCCAGCTACGATTGCGTCAGCTTTACCCAAGCGAATCAAGTTGAAAGCGTCTGCTAGTGCGTTTGTTGATGAAGCACATGCTGAAGTTGTGGCGTAGTTTGGTCCGTGGAAACCGAAACGGATGGAAATCTGTCCTGCAGCGATGTCTGAAATCATCTTGGGGATGAAGAAAGGATTGAATTTCGGTCCATTCTCAATGTGGGTGCTATAATATCCAACTTCGTCCTCAAATGTTTTTATACCGCCAATTCCGACGCCGAATACAACGCCAATGCGGTTCTTGTCAACGCTTTCAAGATCCATCTTGCTATCGTCTACAGCCTGTACAGCCGAAGCCAATGCCAACTGTGCATAGCGGTCCATCTTGCGCGCCTCTTTGCGGTCGATATAATCGGCTGCGTTGAAGCCTTTTACTTCGCAGGCGAACTGTGTTTTGAAGTTCGAAGCGTCGAACAATGTAATGGGAGCAGCTCCGCTCACACCTTCAAGGAGATTATTCCAAGTTTCCTCGGGATTGTTTCCTACAGGCGTGATGGCTCCGAGTCCCGTTACAACAACTCTTTTCAATTCCATAATTTAAATAGGTAATATATAATGATAAAATAAGGTGAAAGACATGAGGTGAGAACCATTACCTGCGGTCTCATCTCACCTCTTTCACCTTAAGTCTTATATCACTCTTTTCGTAAGAAAAAGCTTATTTCGCGTTCTCTTCGATATACGCGATAGCGTCGCCAACTGTAGCGATAGACTCAGACTTGTCGTCTGGGATAGTGATGTTGAATTCCTTTTCGAATTCCATGATCAGCTCTACAGTGTCAAGAGAGTCTGCACCAAGGTCGGTAGTGAAGCTTGCTTCTGGCTTAACTTCTGCCTCGTCAACACCAAGCTTGTCAACGATGATAGCCTTTACTTTTGATTCAATTTCTGACATGATAATTAATGTTTTTAAAGTGTTTAAATTATATTCAATTTCGAAAATCGGATGCAAAGGAACGCATTTTTTGTTACGTATGCAAATATATTGTACAAAAAAGCTACCATTTTTGCACAAACTATATATGATTGTGCAAGAAATAAGGTGTTTTCTTACAATTTCTCGCGCCTTAAACGGTAATTTCCGCGCAAATCTTCAAAGGCTTCGGGGTGGCATTTCAGTTGTTCACTGTCCGTCAAAGGGTTATAAAGCTGCAGTCTCAGCTCATCATCGTTGGCTGAGGGAATGAAGTCCTTGGGTAATGCAGGGGGGACAATATTCCATTTGTTCTTAATACCGAAATGTCTGCACAGCCCATTGATGACCATGTTGTCTGCATTGGTTTTGCCGTCTGCACTATATCCCGCTATATGTGGTGTTCCTATATACGTTTGTTGCAGTAACTGCAAGTTTATTTGTGGCTCATTTTCCCACGTGTCTATTACAGCTTCTCCTGCAGCCCGGCTTTCCAAGGCACTTAGTAGGGCAGTGTTGTCTACCACTCCGCCTCGACTTGTGTTTATTATTACCGGATGTCGTTTTAATCTTCTGAAGAAGGCCTCGTCGGCTAGGTGAAATGTGGGATATTGTCCGTCATGGGTGAGCGGAACGTGGAAAGTTATGATATCAGCTTCGGCTTCTATCTGCTCCATACTGACGAAATCTTCTTTTTGGCAATGCGACTCCTTGAGCGGAGGGTCGCACACCAATACCCGGAACCCCATGGCTCGTGCTTCAGATACAACTTTTGTACCCACATGACCGCACCCGACAACGCCCACAGTTGACTTTTGGGGGATGATTCCCCTATGTCGGCAAAGCAGAATAAGTGTGGAGCGTAGGTATTGGGCCACCGAACCGGCATTGCAGCCAGGGCAGTTCATCCATTCTATGCCTGCGTCTTTAAGATATTGTGTGTCGAGGTGATCGAAACCTATCGTTGCGGTAGCGATAAAGCTCACGTTGCTACCTTCAAGCAGTTCCCGGTCACAATGTGTGCGAGTGCGCACAATCAGCGCATCAGCATCCTTTACGTCGGTGTTTCTGATGGCAGCTCCCTTTAAGTAGACAACCTCGTCGGCTATCTCATCGAGTGCGCTATGTATATACGGTATTTTGTCGTCTGCAACAATCTTCATGTTTGTTCAAAATGATATGGTCGTGCCTTTATAACCCCATGTTAGGCGAATTATTGTGTTTTCGTTGGCTGTTCAAAATAAATTTATTAGATTTGCCACAAAAATAAAAACAGCTGAAACATTATGACATTCACACAACAATGCAACAATGTGTTCAATATGGCAATCAATGACTACCATGTGAAGGACAATGTAGATACGGCCATACAAAACCCTTTTGACCGTGACTCCATTGAAAACCGCCTTTATCTGAAGTGCTGGATTGACACTGTGCAGTGGCACCTTGAAGATATCATACGTGATCCACACATAGATCCCATAGATGCTTTGCAACTTAAGCGAAGAATTGACAGAAGCAATCAAGACCGCACGGACCTTGTTGAGCAGATTGACAGCTATTTTCGTACAGTCTACAACGATGTGAATGTGTTGCCCGATGCTACAATCAATACAGAGAGCCCTGCATGGGCAGTTGACCGACTTTCAATCCTTGCTCTGAAGATTTATCATATGAAGGAACAAGTTGATCGTGCCGATGCCTCCGAAGAGCACAGGGAAAAGTGCAAGAAGAAGCTTGATGTGCTGCTTGAACAGCAGGTTGACCTCTCTACAGCTATAGATCAACTTCTTGACGACATACAGTCTGGGCGCAAGTATATGAAAGTGTACCGCCAAATGAAAATGTATAACGACCCGTCAACAAATCCTGTCCTCTACGCTGCAAAAAAGTAACACGGCGGAGATTATTGAACAATTCCTTAAAAATACGATGAAAACCGACCATATATTGGTGATAAGATTTTCAGCCATGGGAGATGTAGCAATGACTGTTCCTGTGGTATACTCTTTGGCTAAGCAATATCCTGACGTGAGGATAACAGTGCTTAGCCAAAAATTTGCCCATCCGTTTTTTGCAAATATGCCCCATAACGTGGGCTTCATGGAAGCTGATTTAAAGAAGGAATACCATGGAGTAACGGGGCTTAATGCTCTTTATAGACGTCTTGTGGCAAAGAATTTCACCGCCATAGCTGACCTTCATGACGTGTTGCGCTCCAAATATTTACGCATGCGCTTCAGTATAGACCGCTACAACGTGGCACATATAGACAAGCACCGTCAGGCACGGAGGCAGATTACGCGGCAGGAGAACAAGATTCTTCAGCAGTTGCCCACACCGTTCCAAAACTATTCTGACGTGTTTGCGCAGCTTGGCTATCCCATAGAATTAGATTTCTCCACGATATTCGGCGATGCCCGCAACGACTTGCAACTGTTGCCGCGGGCTTTCAGTTCAAAGCCCGCGGGCGAAAGATGGATTGGCGTGGCTCCTTTTGCAGCACACGCCGGTAAGATATATCCGCTTGAACTTATGGAGCGTACGCTGAAAACTCTCTCTGAACGTCATCCCCAAGCGAGGCTTATGCTATTTTGCGGTGGAAAGAAGGAAACGGAAATTGTGAACCGTTGGCATTCTGCCAACCCACGCATAGAGAACGTCTCGGCTCAGCTTGGAGGTCTTGCCAATGAGCTGGTGCTTATGAGCCATCTTGATGTGATGATCTCCATGGATAGTTCAAACATGCACCTTGCTTCTCTCGTAGGAACGCCCGTCGTTAGCGTTTGGGGGGCGACGCATCCTTGTGCTGGTTTTATGGGATGGGGGCAGAAATTGGAGAATGTTGTGATGGTTGACCTTCCTTGCAGACCTTGTAGCATATACGGTAACAAGCCGTGTTCGCAAGGGGACTATCCTTGTCTTAAAGGTATAGACCCCGAAATGATAATAGCAAAGGTGGAAAGAGTTATAAGATAAGGTGGCGCTTATAGGCAGATGATACCTTTATATAATAGATATGGGATGTTCTTTTCAAGTACATCCCATATCTGTTTTTCTTTTTATCCTTTTTCTAGTTACTTAAATATCTGCCTCCAACGCTTGGGCTATTACAGGTGCCATGTCGAAATATTTGTATTGCGCGAGGCGACCACCGAACAATACACCTTCTTCCTTACTTGCCAGCTCTCGGTATTGTTCGGCAAGCGTGTTGTTGCGAGTGTCATTTACAGGATAATACGGTTCCATACCCGGTTCGTATTCTGTGCTGTATTCCTCAGAAATTACAGTCTTCGGGCTATCATAGATTTCTTGTCCGAACATTTCAAAATGCTTGTGCTCTATAACTCGCGTGAAAGGCACATCGTGGCTAGTATAGTTAACCACGGCATTGCCTTGATAATTTGGCGTGTTCTCGATACGCGTCTTGAAACTTACGGTGCGCCAATCGAGGCGTCCCAAACGGAATCCAAAGTATTCGTCCAATGGACCTGTATACACCAGCTTGTTGGCTATTTCTCTCCAGTCATGGTATTCTGCTGAAAAAAAGTCTGTCTCCGTTCTTGTTTCCGTTCCTTCCAGCAGACCTTCCACAAGGCGGTTGTAGCCTCCAATGGGAATACCTTGATATCTGTCGTTGAAATAGTTGTTGTCGAAAACCATGCGCACGGGCAGACGTTTTATTATGAATGCAGGCAGTTCCTTGCAACTGCGTCCCCATTGTTTTTCTGTATATTCTTTTATCAGTTTTTCGAATATATCCCGCCCAACAAGCAGCATAGCCTGCTCTTCAAGATTGTGCGGTTCATTGGAAAGTCCCTTGGCTGCGTTTCTCTTTGTCAGTTCTTCTCTGTATTCCCGGCGTTGTTCTTCTATCTTTTCCTGTGCTTCTGCAGGTGTTGCCACGCCCCACATTTGGGCAAAGGTATTCATGTTGAAAGGCAAGTTATACAACTCTCCTTTGTAGTTTGCCACAGGACAGTTTGTATACCTATTGAATTCCACAATGGAATTGACGAATTGCCATACTCTCTTGTCTGACGTATGGAAAATATGTGCGCCGTATTTGTGTACGTTTATACCTTCTATCTGCTCGCAATATACATTGCCTCCCAGGTGTGAACGCTTGTCGATAACAAGGCATTTCTTGCCGGCCTTACTAGCTTTGTAGGCGAATGTGGCACCGAAAAGACCAGAGCCTACTATAAGATAATCATATTTTGCCATATTCTTCAGTTTCCTTTTTTGTTTTGTATGTGCCGTTTCTTTAGGACAAGTTTGCCGCAAATTATGTTTACGTTGTTATCGTCCAATAATTTTCATCAGCCATTCGTGCACTTTTGCTTCTGCCCAGACTAATGATGGCGGATATTTCATGCAGCGAGCAAGCAGACTTTCTTTGCTGTATCTGTTAGAATTACCCCCCCCAGTAGGACTTTTCGAACATCAGGAAAGAGTTTTTGGTTCATTTCCTTGAAACATCTATTGTCGTAGGCATAGTTATAGGCATAATACTTGCGTGGGAAGAAATTGTCAAATGCTGCAACATCTAGTATCTTTTCCATTTCTTCAATAGAAGTCTTTATTGAACGCAAGTTTTTTCGCTTGTTTCTGCATATGCAAGTATGGTCATTTTCATTGCAGAAGTGGTAGAGAGGCATTGATACGTGAGTAGTTCGTGCTCCCGCTGCAAGCAGACGTATCATGAAAAGAGTGTCTGCATCATGCGTTAGCCATACTGGTTTGAATGAAATTCCGTGTTGCTTGATGAAATCTCTGCTTACTAAGGTGTTCCAAATATTGACATTCTGTTGCATGTTTACAACCGTCGTAAGCAAGTCTTTGGGGTCTGAGTAGTTAATGTGTCTTGTCTTTCCGCTTTCATAGAAGTCACACGTAACCATATCCGTTTCCTTTGAATAGCCAAGCTCTTTTGTCATTGTCTCAATCATTTTGGGTACAATGAAATTATAAGGGCTAATGTATATTATATAATGTCCCGTTGAAACGTCAAGACCGGTTTGACAGATTTGGCTGATACCTATGTCAGTCTTATGAATTACCTTTATACGGCTATCTGTTGCAGCATATCCATCGCAGATTATGCCGCTTGTATCCTTCCTCTCGGCATCTATCAATATTATCTCCACGTTAGAATAAGTCTGCGTAAGCAAACTTTCAAGGCATCGCTTCACATATTGTTCTGCATTGCATACAGGCACAATAATGCTGACCAAAGGTTGTTCTGTCATTTGTTATTCTCTATTTGTAATGTCGTTGGGCAAAAAGGGCCGATTTGCCATCAAAGGTAAGAATTATTCCCGTATAAAAGATATGGTGTATCATATAAAATGGTTTTTATATGCCTGCCTTGCTCTCTTTTGTTCGCTCAACTTAATAACATTTCGCTAAATGTTTTACAAAAGAATGAGCCGCCCTACACTTGTCCGTCGCGGACAATGAGCAAGGCGGCTCTGCATACATGGAAAATTATGCTATATTGTTTATTAGTCTACTACGCATTTCTTTCCGTTAATAACGTATATTCCTTTTTTCAAGCCAAAGAGTGGGCTGAAGCCGTTTTCTGCTTTCTTTACTAGAACGCCGTCAAGTGTATAGACGTAGGTAGCAAGAGTTTTTTCTGCGGCTGAAGGTATGATGTTGATACCTGTTGTCGCATCAAACTTGAGCTGCGGCATACCGTTTGTTCCGACTTCCCATGTAGATGCTCCGTCGATGTTTTTTGCTTCAGAATTGAGAGCTTCAACAGCTTTTACAGCATCGGCTACTGAGAAAGCCTTGCAGTTAGTGATGACGCCATACTTACAATTGGTTACGTCATTGTATGCCTCTGCCAATACATCCTTGTGGCGAACGGAGCATGTGTCAGTCCAGTAGCAGTTCTCTGCCTTGCTCGGATTCTCGCAGATTGTGATAGTCTTTGTTTCATCTTCGGGGTCAGGCTGGGTTGTTGTCGTCTCGGTGTTGCCAATTTCAGGAGCAACTGCTCCCCAATACTTAAATTTTCCCAAGTTAGAATAAACGCCGCCGATCCAACCGTTGAAGTAACAGTTGTCAACATAAGAGGAGTTGCGCACTGTTCCTGCGATGCCGCCAGTTTGATTCTTTGCCCAAACCCATGCGTCGCTGTAGCAGTTTAATGTCTTGCTGGCATTTAGCTGTCCTACGATGCCAGCATGATAAGAGCCACCGCAGTATATTATGCCGCTTGACTGGCAGTTTATGATTGTTGAGTTGTTGTCAGCAGAGCCAACTATAATGCCGACGTTTGCATTTGCTGTAATGTAAGCGTCTTTAACAATGAGGTTTTTTATAGTTGCTCCCTCGATGAAGTTAAAAACGCCCGCTCCAGAACTTTTGGCATTCGTATGGTAAAGGCCGCTAATGGAGTGTCCGTCTCCGTCGTATGTACCGCCAAAACGCTGAAAGTCAACGTCGCCAGCTTTGTAACCGATGCCATTGAAGGTGCGTAGTGAATAGCTGTTGTTCACGATGCTGGCATCTCCATCAGCAAACTGTACCTTTCCGATGATATTCTCGTTGAAAACAAGGTCGGCAGTCTGTTTGAAGTATTTTCCTTTTGTATAGTCTGCGTCCCAGTTATCATCAATTGCTCCAAGATTTTCAATCTCCACAGCAAGTTTCATGAATTGTTCTGGAGTAGCGATGAGGTATGGATCGTCAGCTGTTCCCGTGCCACCTGCATAATTGTCGGCAGCATAGTGTTCCCACTGCGTGCTGGCATAGTTTGTTGTGGCTCCCGTGGTGTTTGCACTCTGAGCCATTACGCTTGTTGCTGATGTGGCGAGAATGGTCGTCAGCATCAGAGAGGTAATTTTACTTTTCATAGTTTGATATTTTTAATTTAATTGTTTACCCGTCAATTTTCCATGTATGCGGGCTTTTTCTTTTATGAATGTTCGCTATAATCCTTATATATTTTATAATGTAAGCTTCTTTGCATTACGGTATCCCTTGGCATTGGTGACCCATATAATGTAAGTTCCGTTACCCAACTGCGAGGCATCAATTGTTGCAGAATTGCCGTTTACAGTTGTTGACAGGCAGCAACGTCCGTCTATGTCAAACACATGTACGGCTGTAATGCTTTCTTGGGCAGCAATGTCAATATGTTTTCCGTTTATGGAGATGTTGAACTTCACTGCGTGTTCACTGCGTTGTATGTCAGTTGTCTTGAATTCTCCCGTAATTTCTTCGCCCATCAGCGAGCAGAGATACTTCTCAAGTGCCGTGTAGCCCTCAGCATTGATATAGTTGCCGTCGGCAGCATCGTTAGGATTGAAGCCGTTTGCCTTTTCCCACTCATCGGGCATTCCGTCGCCGTCAGTGTCCCATCCGTCAGAACGCTGCTCCGATGGTTTTGCTGTAGAGCAGTAAAACGTACCGTCATCAGCCTTTACCATTTCTGCATCCATTGGGTCGTCAATGATTCCGTATTTGCCGTTGCCCCAAGAGCCACCGTATGTTGCTGTCCCGTTTTGGGTTTCGTTGATTATTCTTGTTTCTATGGCATCACGTACTATGCAGCCTGCTTTCTCAATCGTTTCGGTGTATGCATCGTTGGCAGACTTCATCTTGTCGAGCATTGTGTATGCCTTTATGTCAAACGTCCAGTCTGCGGTATAGAATTTTGTGGGTGTAAGACTATTTTCAACAAGATGTCCGTTTGAATCCACCGACACTCCGATTTTGTTGTTTGCCGTTATGTCGCTTCGCCTGTCGAGTACGTTGCCTGCCACGTGGAAATACGATGAGTTAGATCCACCGCCTTGTGTGAAAAGCATCAGTTTTTGGTCGCCAATCATCTTTGTTGCCGGCCCACATTTCCAATAATTGTTTTCTATGTTGGCAAGATAAGCGTTATATCGCCTTGAAGTGCTCTTGTTGTCGCCACCATAAATAGCGTTTGAACGTCCCCAATTATAGATAATGTTGTTTACAAATTCGTAGTAAGTGCAGTAGTCATACTCCACACTTGCCGCGAATCTTGGTGTACGGCTATTGTTGTGGGCAAGAATGTTGTTGGTAAATGTGCTTGCTCCGCCTCCCCAACATACGCCATATCCGCGGGCCCCTTTTTTGTGACCGGCGTCATAAAGTCCTTCATGGAAGATACAATACTGATAAGTCTGAAAGAAAGAATTGCTATTGGTGCATATCTCTTCGCCAGACCATCCAAAAGAACAGTGGTCTATGATGATATTGTTAACGTTCTCCGTGCCTAACGTTTGATCAGGATTGGCAATGTCAAGGAGTTCTCCGTTCCATCCGTGGCTTCCGGTTCTTACACGGACGTTTCTCATAATGACGTTTTCGCTAGGATTAAAGGTTATTCCACGCGGATAGAGCGTAATACCCTCGCCTGGGGCAGTTTGTCCGGCAATGGTTATGCCCCCCTTGTGGTTAACTTTTAGCTTGTCTTTTAGTATAATCCAGCCAGAAACGTTGAAAACTACAGTGATTGGTTCTCCTTGATGCTGGTTAACAGCCCATCTCAGAGAGCCAACAGGAGGATTAATGGCATCGTCTTCCAAAGTAGTCACCGTGACAACATGGCCTCCCCGGCCTCCTGTTGCATATTTCCCGAAGCCCATGGCAGTGGGGAAGGCAGGAATATTCTGCGTCACCGTAGGATATGTGTATATACCGTTAGCATCGTAGCCTTTACTGTCTGTATCTTCTTGTGCAGAGAGTGGTGCAGAGAGTGCAAGTAGGCTTATTGCTGCAGTGTATCGAGTTAAAGATAGAATTTTCATTGGCAACATTTATTTTTATTTTTTCCTGTTTAAAGTTGAAGAACTTGTTACTTTCTAATGATTTTCTTACTTATCGCATTTCCTGAAACAGTGCGTATCTTCAGTATGTAACAACCTTTTGCCGCATTGTTCCAACCGATGCTCATGCCTTGGGCTGAAGAAACAAGATGTCCGTCAAGGGAATAAAGTGCTGCATAGGCATCTTCTCCCAAGTGTATTCCGTCGGCACTCACTGTAATGTCAGTATCTTTTGTCTTTATCGTTTCGATTCCTGTTGTCGTCATGTCCACAAATTCACCCATACATCCGGTCTTGCTAATAGAGCGTAACGTGTATTTTGAAGAGGCGGAATAGTTGTTGTCTTCAAACGTTGAGGCTGTTGTGTTTGCAAGATAAGCTCCGTCCTTATAAATTAGGTATCCTAAAGCATCGGCAGCGGGCGTCCATTGGAACTTTCCTCCATTAACGGTGATGTCTGTAGGGGCGGCAGCAGGGGTAACCAAAGGAATTGGGTCAAATTTACCTCCGGCACGTGCTCCTTTTTCGCCAGCAAGTGTGAATATATAGTCCATGTCATAGATATTGTCAATGACTTTTTGGTCAATATACTGTGCGTTATGGTTAGGGTCTTCTGTAAATTCCCATTCGATACGCTTTGAAACGTCGATGGCATTGCCGTCCAAGTCCATGCTTTTGTATTCCCCGATGTATTTTTTGTTGCCCTCCGACATGTTGTCAAAACCGGCATCCTTTATATGTTTGTCCATTTTGCATCGTATGAACATGCCGGAGCTAGTTGTTTTGCCCCACGGACGTCCGAGTGCAGAAGCGCCTTTCCCAACATTCGCCTCGTCATAAATGAGTTTAGAGTCACGGATGTTGATACCAATGCCCCATATTTTTTTCTGTCCGCAGCGTTCATATGAAGTATTGCGGTCTATTGTCACGTAGCTGTCGCCTGGAGCAATTATGTATCCAGGGTAAAGTTGCTTTATAGTGCAGTTGTCGAGATATGCAATGCCGCTATCATAAATGTAGTCAACCGTTCCTTCTATGTAGCAATCCACAAGATACGAGCGCGAGGCATTGTCAAAGCGTACGCCGTCTTGGTTTGCCTTCATTGAAACGTTGCGCAATGTCAATCTGTCTCCGTCGTTTGTCATACATTCTGCTTGGCCACCATTCCTTCCGACAGTGTTTTCTGTTGTGAAATTCTCACCGTACATGTCGTATGCCGTAACGTATAGAGTTGAAGTCTTGCTCTTGTCGGAACCGTCATTGTGCGAAAGCTTGTGTGTAATTACAACTTTGTCGCGGTCTTCGCCCAGCAGTGACAGGACAACCCCTGAGGGGACGGTCACTTGTTCGTTATATGTGCCGTTTTTTATGAAGACAAAATTGCGTGTTCCGTCTTTGCTGCATGCGTCTATGGCAGACTGTATTGTTGTGTAGTTGCCAGTTCCGTCGGCTGCCACAACTTTCATGAATTGCGACTGTGCGGCAACGTTTCCGCTTATAGCTAAGAGTATAGCGGAGAAGCACCCGATTTTTTTTGTTATATGCATATTCATCTTTTTATCTTTTTTCCATTGTATGCCTATGTTCGCCTAGTTATGGGGCGAACGTGATTGCCTTTCTGTTCTTTTTAAATAGGCAGTCCGTCCGTTATTAGGGCGGACAGCCTTGTCTTGTTGTCCTGAAAGAATCCTTTTTAAGAAGAAATTTTCAATTTGTGATAATCTTAAATCTTACTTTTTATGAGAAATTTACTGCTTTTTGTATCATATATAGAGTCTTAGTCTCAAGGCTTAATAACCATTTGTGCCGAACTCGTCAGCGTTTGCAATTTGGTCAAGGAACTCTTGTGGTATGGGTCTCACGAGGTTCTTTGTGTTATCGAATGTCGTGATATAGGGATTCATGCCTGGAGTCGTTAGATATTCTGCCGTGAGATGGCGGGTGCGCTTCAGATCATACCAGCGCCATTGTTCTCCGCAAAGCTCTCGTGCTCGTTCTTTCAGCAGATATTCTATATTCATCTGCTCAATGCCAACCTCTATCTCTGCCGCATCTCCTGCTACAGCAGCGTGGTGGCGCACGGCATTAAGGTATTTTAGACCATCAGCTGGTGTTCCTTTCGCCACAGCCGCCTCGGCAGCGATAAGATAAATGTCTGTGAGGCGCAGAATAGGTATGTCCATCATGTCATATTGGTTGCTGTACGCATATTTGAAGCTACGGAATTTTTTCAGTGTAGGCTGCAAACTGCGGAAGTAAGTGAACTCTGCCTGATCACCTTCGTGGCCCTCGCGCATGTCGTAACACTGGTTTAAGCCAGCGCACAAGCGTTTGTTGTATTTAATTTCCAGCGTATCAAGATTCCAGTTAGGTGTATAGCATGCCAATGCATCGTCAATTGTCTCGTCTTCGAATATCTCTCCCGACAGAGCTCCCGAGGCATAGAAGTTAGCTCCAGGATATTTTGAGTTGTATTCTGAACCACTTATGCCCGCTCCCTTAATCTTTCGCTTTGTGGAGCCGTAAAGTCCATCGCGGTCTGTTTCGGGGTTATGTTGAAGAGTGTCCTTTCCGTAGCGTGCAAGTATGGCGCGTGTCATCTGAGTTGTGCCGCGAGCATAATATTTATAGTAGAAAGCGTCATTGAAACGTGTGTCAGGTGTGCGATCTTCCTTGTTTTCGGCAAGATTTATAAGTTCTGTGTTCGTTTCAATCTTTGGGAGTTTAGGCTCAAAGCAGTCGTGCAACAGATAGTAAGTCGGACCCCATACGGTTGCGTTGTCGCGTCCGTAGCGTATTCCACTTCCGTTGACACCGAAATTTTGTGCCTGCGATCCAATCTTCATCATGTAGTATTGGGTTGTTCTTCCTCTGTTCCAGCCCTCTGGATTGTATGCATTGACGTGGTCAACAGCCTCTACAAAGAGGAATTCCTTGTTTGATTTGTTGTTTTCGTCATCCCAAGCCTGTGAGTTGCCGCTTCTTGTTGATGTGCTGGCATAGAGAGAGCAGTCGTAAGCAGCACTGTTGTCAATCAGTTCCTTGGCAGTCTGGAACGCAGAGTCGGCATACGCCTTGTATTCTGCTGAGCCTTCTGCGAAGAGGCGTGTGCGTTGCAAATAAGCCTTTGCGAGCATGCCGAGAGCAGCCTTCTTTGTTGCGCGTCCACGCTCCGACTGTGATACGGGCAGGTCTGCCGCTGCAATTTTCAAGTCATGGATTATGAGGTCGTAGAATTCCGCTTCTGTTGAGCGATAAGCCTTTTCTGATGCCACACCGCTTGTTGCGAACGATACGGTGTCAAGCACGACATTACCCCATTGCTCAACGATATGGAAATTCGCAAAGCCGCGCATAAATCGTGCTTCCGCCGCCATTTCCTTAACATCTTCTGCTGTGAAATTCTTGCTATGGTTCTGATAATACAAAGCCGTGTTGCAATAGCCGACAATGCAGTACAGAGCGTTCCATATTGTCCTTATTACTCCAGTACTTGGCGTCAGGTTCTCGTTGTAGTTTGTCACGTCACCGTTACTGCCGTTGCGGCTACCGTTTTTCCAAAGGTCAGTTCCCATCTCCATCGGGCCTATGCCGTCGGACTTTCCGTACATGTAATAAACATTTTCGTAGCAGGCATTGATGAGCGACTGATAACCGCTCTTTGTGCTATAGGCTATTTCCGTGTCGAGCGACGAATAGTTTGTTTCGTCGAGTGAGCAGCCCGTCAGACATGCTGCGCCGAGCATTGCAATGAGTGAATATGATGTCTTTTTCATTGTGTGCGTGATTAAAAAATGGTTAGAATGAAGCGTTGATACCAAACACGATGGTCTTGTAGAGCGGGAAACGGTCAGATGCATTGTTCTCCGGGTCCATACCCTTCAACATGTCGTTCTTTCTCCAGATGAATGGGTTGGTTATCGTGCCGTAAATGCGTAGACGCGACATGCCAATCTTCTTCAGTGCGCGTCGTGGAACGCTGTAGCCCACAGTGATGTTCTTCACTTTTATGAACGAACCGTCAACATAGAGCATAGATTCCTTTTGTGCCGTTGTCATGCTGTGGCCCTGATGCGGACGTGGAAAGGCGTTTGTCGGATTGTTGGGCGTCCAGTAGTCGTAACATTCCGGCTGGTTTGTATTGCTAACATAGCCGAGCAATTCTCCGTTTACCATCTGTCCCCATCGCATCGTTGCCATGATTGAAATGTCAAAGTCATAAATACGGAACGTATTCTGCAGACCAATTTGCCATTTCGGTGTCTTTGAACCGAGAATCTGCTTGTCTGTTGTTGAAACAGAGTAGGTTTGTGTAGCAGTGTAGTACTTGTGTGTCACATTTCCGTCAACATCGGTTTTGTCCTCGCTGGGTTTGTAGTATGCACCCTTGTGTTCTGTTTCTGTAACCACTTCGTTTCCGTCAGCATCCGTAGAAGTAGAGGAAGTAGTATAAGTATAGTTGGGGTCATATACCAGTCCTGGAACGTCAAGCTTTACATCTCCCACTTCAGAGCCGAAGCAAGCTGCTTTATCTTCTTCGCCAAGTTGCCAGATTCCCGTTTTCTTATATCCGTAGAATGTGTTTACTGGATGGTCAAGGAATAGGTTCAGTGCAATAAGCTCGTCTACTGTGACGTTATTGCCCATGTTGATTTCCTTCAGTTTTTCGTTGTTCTTTGCAAAAGTGAACGTAGTGTTCCACGAGAAGTGTTTCTTTTCTATGTTGCGCGAGTTCACTGTTATTTCTATACCGTTGTTCTTGATGCGTGCGATGTTAGACATCTTGTAGTAAGGCTGCTTGGCATTGAAACCACCGAAGGAAGTTGGCAACGGACGGTTGTAGAGCACGCCTTTTGTGTCGGTAGAATAGAACTCAATAGAACCGTCGATACGGTTGTTCAGCACGGCAAAGTCAAGACCGATGTTCCAGTTATATGATTTCTCCCAAGTTAGGTCGTGGTTTGCCACGTTGCGTGAAAGGATATAACTCTGTATCTGTCCTTGTCCGAGGTTCAGCAAGTTTGCCGAGTTAGTTACCGATGTAAGGGATACATACGGAGAGATATTTGCATTTCCCGAAACACCGTAGCCCACACGAACCTTAAGGTTGTCAAGCCATCCCCTCGTGCCTTTCATCCACGGCTCGTCGCTTATGCGCCATCCAGCCGATACTGCAGGGAAGGAACTCCATTTGTTGTAAAGCTGTGAAGCTCCGTCCCAACGGATAGATGCAGAGAAGAGATAGCGACCAAGGAAATTGTAGTTCACGCGGCCAGCGTAAGACATCTTTGCTGTTTCCTTGAAATAAGAACTTGTATACGGCTTTATTCCGGCAGAGAGGTTATACCACAGGAAGTCGTCGTATTCAAATTGCTCATTCTGTGCCGTTGAACCTTCGTTCTTGTTCTTGGTATATTCCACGATGCCCGTGAGGGTAATGTCGTGGTCTTTCTTGATTTTGAAATTATACGTAGCGACGTTTTGCCACTGGTAGCTATATCCGAAAGAAGAAGTATATGTTGCCGAACGCTTGTTGTCTTGCGAACCGGACAATTTCATATACGTGTCAAGTCCATCCCAAAGGCCAGAGCGTGAGTTGGAGAGCGTCGCATTGAAAAGAGACTTGAAGAAGAAACCCTTGAACGGACGGATTTCAACAAACGGGGCAATATTGATAGATGTGCTCTTCTGGTTGTTCTGATAAGCAGTCTCGCTGTCATCAACAAGGATGTTGATGTAGTTTGTCATGTCGCTGATGGGGTATTTGTTTATGTTGCCCTCATCATCATACACCTGTCCAAGTGGAATTTGGTTCAGAGTCTTGCTCAGACGTGAGTTTCTGCTGTTGCGGTTGCGGTATGACAGGCTGGACTGGAAACCAACAGACACGATGTTGTTGATTTTATAAGTAGAGCCTGCGCGGAAAGTGAGCTGGTCAAGGCGGTCGTTCTTATAGAGACCTTTTTCCTGTTGATAGCCGGCACTCATGTAACCCTGCTGACGGTCGCTTCCGCCGCGAACCGAAACGTTATAGTTTTGCTGTACACCAGTGTGCAGAATCTCGTCTTTCCAGTTAACCCACTGGTTGTTTTTGTATGCCTGCATAGCGCCTTCCGACAGTCCGTAGCTGTTGAACAACTCGTCAAGGTCAGCCGGTTCTTCGTTGTAGCGTGCGCGGTAGCCTTCTTTCATAAAGTTGATCCATCCTTCTCCCGTATAGGTTGACGGATATTGTGGAAAGGCATTTATACCGACATATGCGTTGAAGTCCACCTGCACCTTACCCTTTACGCCCTGCTTTGTGGTAACGATGATGACACCGTTCGCACCAGCCGAACCGTAGATAGCTGTAGAAGATGCATCCTTCAGCACCTCTATCGTCTCGATGTCGTTGGGGTTTATCTTGTCGATGTCGCCGCCAGACACACCGTCGATAACGTATAGTGGGGAGCAGTCTGCGTTGAGTGAGCGGTTACCGCGGAGGAGAACCGTTGGCGAAGAGCCAGCCTGACCGGATTCTCTCACGATGTCAAGACCCGAAATCTTTCCCGACAGACCTTCCATCGCATTTACTACTGGGGCTTGTTTAATCTCTTCAGACTTTACAGAAGATATGGCACCAGTAAGGTCGCGGCGTTTAACAGTTCCGTAGCCCACTACTACAACCTCGTCCATCACCTTGGCATCTGGCGAGAGCTGCACGTTCAGCTTGCGTTTGTTGCCGATGGCAACGGTTTTCTTAGTGTATCCCAGATATGAAATTTCTATGTTCTTTACACCAGCGGGGAGGCTAAGTGAGAAGTTTCCGTCAATATCCGTCACTGTGGCAGCCTGTGCGCCTTTAGCCTTCACCGTTACGCCAATCATAGGCTCGCCGTTTTCATCGAAAACCTGTCCTTGTATTTTCTGCTGTTGCTGGTTCACAGTTTGAACGGCTAGTGTTTCTGCCGCTGCTGCACTCTGTGGCATGGTCAAGAGCAAGGCGCCTTGCAATGCCATTCCTGTTAATATCGTTTTTTTGTCCATGGTAAGTTCTTTCAGTAAGAGTTAATTATTGCTTAATGAATTTCTTTGCATTGCGATAACCATCAGCGTCTGTCACCCAGATTATATATGTTCCAGCCGGTAAGTTTGCTATTGAGAATGTGTTAATACCAGATTTGATAGGCGATGTCAAGCGGCAAGCTCCTGTAATGTCGAATACATGCATTGCTGAAACGTTGGCTTCGCTGCTCACTATCAGCGTATTCCCGTTTACCGAAACGCCGAACTTCACTGCATGCAGCACTCTTACATCGGTAGTGCTGCGGAATTCGCCCTTTATCTCTTCGCCCATTAGCGAGCAAAGGTACTTTTCGAGAGCAGTATACCCTTCAGCGTTGATATAGTTGCCGTCGGTAGCATCCTGAGGGTTAAAGCCATTTGCTGTTTCCCATGCATCGGGCATTCCGTCACCATCGGAATCCCATCCTCCGTCACGCGCTTCGCTAGGTAGTGCCACGCTGCAGTAAGTCGAACCGTCAGCGTTTGTCTTTATTTCCGCATCTGTTGGGTCGTCAATTATACCGTATGTGCCGCTTCCCCAAGTGCCGCCGTATGTAGCAGTACCGTTTTTGCACTCGTTGACGATGCGTTGTTCAATCTTGTCTCTCACGATGCATCCCACCTTGTTGAGCACGTCTTGATAAGCATCTTCGGCAGTTTGCAGACTGTTGACCATGGTATAAGCGTTGATGTCAAACTTATAGTCAGGATAGAAGCTGCTTGGCACGATGACGTCAGCCACGGTAACGGCTTTTGTCTTGTCGTCTGTGGTGAAGCCTTTTGTGTTGTCTTTTGTAACATCGGGGTAGCCGTCCATGTAGTTGCCGCTCAGATGCCATTCCGAGGTGTATGTTCCAACAGAGGCAGCAATAAACATCGGATTCTTTGTCACCGCTTTTTTTGTTGCCGGCCCGAAGCGGTAGTAATTGTTCATGAAGTTAATCTGATGACTTTTGTAGCGTTTTGAAAGCGAACTGTTCTCGCCTCCGTAGCAAGAGTTCTGCCGTCCCCAGTTGTAGTTCACGTTGTTTACATACTCATCGTAGACCATATAGTCGGTGTCGCGCGCGCCTTGAAAGCGTGGAGAGCGTGAATTGTTGTGCGCAAGCATGTTGTGATGGAACGTAGACTGTGAGCCTCCCCATTGGCATGCAAAGCTTCGGGCACTTCCCTTGTGGTGGCCTGCGTCATAGAGACCCTCGTGGAGAAGACAGTAAGAGTAGGTTTGGAAGTGAGATGTCTGGTTGTTCACGATTTCTTCTGCCGACCATCCGAATGTGCAGTGGTCGAAAATCACGTGCTCAGCGTTCTCAGCGCATAAAGCTTGGTCAACAGTTTCTGCATTTTTTATAAGGTCAGTGCCGTCCCAACCTTTGGAACCTGTGCGGAAACGCATGTTTCTTACTACGACATTCTTGCATCCGTTGATGCTGAACATGCGGGGATAGAGCGTTATTCCTTCTCCTGGTGCAGTCTGTCCGGCGATGGTCAGTCCGCTGGTGCGCTTGATTTTCAGTACATCGTGGAGAATAATCCACCCGGAGACGTTGAATACAACCGTTAACGGCTCGTTCGGATACTGGTTAAGAGCCCAGCGCAAAGAGCCGACAGGCGGGTTCGTCGCGTCGTCTTCAAGATTAGTTACCGTGACCACCTTTCCGCCGCGTCCGCCGGAAGCGAACTTGCCGAAGCCTTCTGCCGAAGGAAACGCAGGAATATTCTGCGTGGCAGTCGGGTAGTCGAAGTCTGATTGTGCGTAAGCCGCTGTGCCAAGTGTCAACATGACGGCAGCGATAATGAACATTCGTTTTTCCATGTATGTAAATGTTTTGTTATTAGATGTAAAAATCATAGGTTGCCTAATAGCAAATGGCATCGTTTCTGTGTCGCCTCTGCGACGATGCTGTTGTTAAAGGTTTGCTTTGCATTTTCTGTGTGCAAAATTACACTTAACGTTTTTTACCGTTGTGGAGAAATCGCTGCAAAGTGTGGACAAAAGTCCGAAGCTATTGATATACTATTGTTTATAGGTGGATAATTTATCCAACGGTGATTTGTTTCTATCCCCACGGGGATGTGTTCATGTTCCCGTGGGGATAGAGTTGAAAGACCGCGGCTATAGTTGCGCATGTCCGTGGAAAAAGAAAAAGCCGGGACAGAGTTCCGTCCCGGCTTTAGTTCCTGCTTGCCTGTTTATTCTATACGTCGTGTTCTATAGTGAGCCGTCAGTCTTTTTGAGACTCTAAGTTATTGTCCCTGTATTCCGACGGGGTCATTCCTGTTTGTTTCTTGAATACGCGGCTGAAGTAGCGCTGGTCGTTGAAGCCAACGGCTATGGAAATTTCGGATATCGTCATTTGACTTTTCTTGATAAGCTCGGTAGCGCGTTTAATGCGTAGGTCGCGTACAAAATCCGTGGGCGACATTCCTACGATGCCTTTTATCTTGTTGAAGAACACCGTGCGCCCCAAGTTTACGGCGGCAGCCATATCGTCTACGCGCATGTCGGCATTGCCAATGTTTTCTTCCAGATATTCCATGAGGAGTGCCATTGTCTTGCGGTCAGCGTCAACGATTTTTGCATTACTTAGCCTGTATCCGCTATCCTTACCCTCACGGCTCATCTCATTGTAGCTTTGCTGTTGTTCACTGCGCCTGTTGGCTATCACTTCAGCCATCCGCTGCTTAAGATATTGTGCGCTGAAGGGTTTTGTTATATAGTCGTCAATGCCTTGGCTTATTCCTTGCGCTTTATCTTCTACCGATGCTCGGGCGGAAAGGATAATAATAGGTATATGGCAGATGTCCGGGTTCTTCTTGATGAGGCTTACCATGGTTAGTCCGTCCATTACGGGCATTGTGACATCGCTCAGTATGAAATCCGGCATTTCTGCCACGGTCTTTTCCAACCCTTCCTTGCCGTTTTCTGCCGTTATTACGGTGTATGTCGGCGAAAGTAGCGACACGAGAAATCTGCGCAAGTCCTTGTTGTCTTCCACAACAAGTATCCTTATGTCTGATGAGGCTAACGATTCAGTGTCCTCAGTAGCCTTTTCTTCAGCAAAAACGGGAGCATTCTTGTCGTCTACGAAATAGCTTCCCTCCATATTGTCGCTCAGCATTGTGTCTACCAGGTTGAGCATGCTTCGCGAATTGGCGCGTGCCGTTTCCAAATATTCGCGTTCCTGCTGCGAGAGGTTGCTGCTTTTGAGCACCTCAACTATTGGTCCGCCGATAAGGGTTAGCGGGGTGCGCAATTTGTGGCTGGCTTCGCGATAGAGCATTGTCTTGCGTTCGCTTATAATTTTATCTATGTTTATTCTGCGTCGGATGAGATAGTATTTGCAGAGCAGGCACACTATTCCTACGGCAACGAGCAGATAGATCGCCTTTGCCCACCATGTTTCCCACCATGCGGGCGTGGCGTGTATTATGAGCGTGGCAGTATTCTCAAGCCACTGCCCCTCGGTGTTGGTGCTTTTCACCAGCAGACGGTATTTTCCAGACGAAAGGTCGTTGAACGACACGCGGTGGTCGTAGCCGATATTGTTCCATTGTTTGTCAACACCCTCTAATTTGTAGGCATAGCGTATGTATTTCCCGCCAGTGTAGTCGAGGGCGGCAAAGTTTATCGTGAAGCTGTGCTTGTCGGAAGGCAGTTCTATTTCCTTCTTGTAAAGCACGGGAGTCGTGTTTTTGTCGCCGTTAAGCAGTATGCTCGTGAAGATTATTTTGGGAATGTCGGAGTGTATGGTCACTGATTTCGGCGCGAAAGTGAGGTATCCGTCCTGTGAGGCAATGATTGCCTTGCCGTTCATGTGGTTCATAACGGGGCGTGCCTCTGTGAAGTCGCAGAAGTTGGACACCTTTCCCGGCCAGAAAGTTGTTGTCTTTCCCGTTATAACGTTGTAGCGGTCAAGATTGTTTTCCCTTACAGCCCACAGGTTTCCGCCATCGTCCTCGAAGAGTCCGTTTATCGGACCTTCGTTTACCGATTCTTTCAGAACGCTCTTGGTCTTGGGATTTCCGAGGAGTGATGAGGCGTCAATCTCGTTTATTTCTCCGTTTACGGTAGCCATGAAGATGCGCCCGCTTTTTGTCACCAGAGTCTGTATTACATCATAGAACGTTTCCGCTTCCGATGTGTCGTCGTGCGTCCGAAGATAATGGAACGTTATGTCGGCAGGTGATTTAAAAGCGCAGTTGAAACAAACCAGTCCGTGGGTGGTTGAAATGATTATTGTACCGTCTTTACACTGCGTTATGTCGCGGATGTTGTAATCATTGTCAAGAGGCTTTTTGCCAAGATGCGAGTTTGAGTTGATAAAACGCATGCTCTTGTCTTGCTCATCAACAAGGTTAAGTCCTCCGCCGTAGGTGCCTATCCAAATGTGTCCGCGTGGGTCTTGCAGTATGGCGTTCACGCGGTTGGCGGAAAGCGAATATTTGTCGGAAGCGGAGTTGCGGTAGTTCGTCACTTTGCCGGCATTGTCAATAACGTATAGCCCGTCTTCTTTTGTTCCTATCCATTTGCGTCCGTTGCTATCCTCGAACATACTGTAGATTGCGCCAGAGAATGATTGTGGCGTTTGGCTGATTTTCCCGTTTCGATCAACGTAGCCTATAAATTTACCCGCTCTGTCGTAAACCATAAGCGAACCTTTTTCGTTGCCAGTCCACAGGTTCCCTTTTTTGTCAATGAGCAGGGCGCGTACGTTGCCAAAGAGTTCCGTTTTTGTCTTTTGGAATTTGTATTTCCCAAAGCTGAGCATGTTGAACGAATGAAGCCCCGTAAACCACAAATTCTTTTGGCGGTCTATGAAAGTCTTCTCCATTGCAGGAATCGTATACTGACGGTTGTCTTGCTCATAGATGGGGTAGGGCACAAGCTCTCCCGAGGTTTCGTCGTAGAAAGAGAATGTTCCGTTGCGCGGAATCGTCCAAACTGTACCATTAAGGTCTTGCAGCCAAATTGTAGACTTGCTGGTTGTCTGTAGTGTTGGCTCCGCTGCCCTGGCGGTAATCCACTGCTTGTCTTTTAGGTTGGGCTGTATGACGGTAAGGCCATCACTGTCTGAAAATACCCAAAGTCTGTGGCGGGAATCAACGAAAAGGTTTGTTATGTGGTTAGAAGGTGATGCCGGATGCTGTATGTTTATTAGGCTCACGCGGTGTGACAAGAGGTCAATCACTGCCACACCCTTGTCAGTTCCGCAGGCAATGCGCCTTTTGTCTAAATCAACCATATTTGTCACTTCATTTACCCCCTCGGGCATTTGGAAATGGCTGAACGATTTCTTTTTCAGGTCATACACGGCTATTGTTCCTCCCACGCCGCCGAAATAGATGGCATTGTTGCGTTTTGCCATTGTTTTTATTCCGCGTTTGTATATCTGACCACGGCCTGGGGCATATACTCCAATTAGTCCGTAGATAAGCTCCGTTCCGTCGGGACATATAAAAGCACGGTAGGTGGCTGCTGTGAGTGGAGTTTTGGATATTACTTCAATCCCTTTGCCTTGAAGAACAAGGTTGTCGTCAATGCGCACCAGCCCGGGAGCTTCGTTGCGCATGCCGATAAGCCATGTGTGGCCGTTTTCAAGGGGCATGATATCGCGTACGCGCATATTTATCCCTTTGGCTTTCATTATCTGAGCGAGACTATAGAATTTGTTAGTATGGCAGTCGTAGATGTAAAGCCGCCGATTGCTGTCTGTGAGATATATTTTCCCCGTGTGAGTGATGCGGGCGGAGAGGTAGCGTTGTGCTGTTATCGACTCGAAAGTGCCGTAGTCATGGTATGGTGTAAACTGGTAGCCATCGAACGACCAAAGGCCATTGATAGACGAAAACCACATAAGGCCAGTGTCATCCTGGGCGATATGCGTTATATGGTTGGTGGTAAGTCCCTGTGAAATGGAGAAAGTGTTCACTGTGGCGTATGGCTGTGCCACGATTTTGCCGGCAAGGGTGAACACAATGCACATTATGCAAAGAACGTATCTCCATGTATGTTTCTTTATTAAGGGCGTTTGCATCAGATAAATTTATGCTGGAGACATATCGTGCTTGAACGGTCTCCGTTGTAGTTTTCCTTAGTCCGTGTTAATTGTACCTTTTCCCGCACATGAAGCGAGCATGCGTCTGCTTTGCGTTATAGCGGGCTTCCAGACTGATTGATTTTACTTTCTTGTAAAGATTAGTATTACTTCTAATTGCAAAAATACAAAAAAAACAGATTATGCAGCAATGTTACGTTGCATAAAATAAATGTTATGGTATTTTCTGAATAGGTATGTTGTGTTTAGGGCGGACAACGGCAATAGTTTTAAAGCGGAATCAAAATCGCCAGCTCAGCTGAAGTTGTATGTCTGTTGCCGAAGAATGATTTATCTGCTGCAATGCCGTGCCGATGGAAGAGCGGTCGAAATAATCTGTTGTGCCAGCTTTTGCCGTGATTTGAAGAGAGTTTAAAGGCTTGTAGGCAGCAATCAGACAATAACGCACGCCTTCGCCATAGAAGGCGGGGAAGCTAAAGTTATAGCGCAAGCCGCGTTCGTATGAATATATGCGGCTATTGTAGTCTTGAGTGTGGAAATAACCAGCCTGAACGTATATGGTTAGTCTTCTTATGGCTGTCAGTCCAAAAGAAGCAGTGGTCATGTATCCGAAACTTCTTTCCTTGTAGTCAGACATAGAGGCGTCGAGTTGTAATTTCATGTTCCATACATTTGCCTTGTATGCGGCAGAGATGCGCCCACGATGGTCTTTTTTATAGATAAGCGCAGTCTTGTCGGCATTGTCTTTTTGCCGCATCTTCATCCTATAGCGTGCCCCGAAAGTCCATCCGCCAGTGGAAAAGGAGAGTGAAAGCATGTTGTCTATGGAGTTGGAAGCCGATGCTGCCTGATATTTTGCCCAGGGAAAGTAGGCATAGTCAAAGTAATAGTCAATGGATAGTGCATGTATAGGTCTCCAAGCGGCAGAGAAATATATGCCACTTTCGTTCTGCACGCTTCCGCCCTCGCTGAATGACTGTGCCCACGGGGCGTAATATCTGTAAGAATAGAAGCGTTGTACAGCCATGAGGCTTAGTGCTTGTGTGGCTCGCAAGGTGAGTGCATTTATCGTTGCCCATGCACCGCAGCCGCCAGTGGCCGTTTCGCCTTGAAAAGAAAACCTGCCGTTGGTGTAGCCGTAGTCAATGCTCATGTTATGAAACTCGCGTCCGTGGGCATAGAACCGGCGGTATCTCTGTGCTGTGTCAGGTCTAAGTTCCCGATTGAGCCGGGCATAGTAGGCTGAAATGCCGAGTTTTATGCCATTTCTACAGAAACTGATGTTCCCACCGCCAAGGAACAGGCTTGAATTGTTCTTCTTTTTCATCTCAGTTTCGGTGCGATGGTAGCCGGATTTTATGATTGTGGATATAGTGCCGCTGCTGTCGGTGTTCAGAGTGGCGTCGAAATCTTTGTACGAAAGGAAAGTGGTAATGTCAATGTCTTTACTTATCTGTATGGTAGTTGCTGCCCCTTGCAGATAGTTGTGGCTTGAAGTGGAAGAGTGTTGGCGGATGTTGCTGCCAGTGCGGTTGAGAGCGGAGAGACTCATCGCCTTGCCCAGGGAGATATCGTTGTTGAGAATAAGTCCCATACCCAGTCTTATCCTGTAGCGTCCAAGCGTGAGGTTCTTTATGCATCCAAGTTTCTTTATTGCCAGATAGAAGGAATAGAAATCGTATCCGGCGGCGTTACGTCCTGCGAAGAACGGCTCTCCAGCATCTTGTGCGCCTATGAATCCGACGCGAAGCCAATCGCCGTAGTTGTGTTCGAACCTTATGCTATGGCGGTATTTGTAGCCTAGGTATCCATTTTTGTCGCCCTTGCGTTCATATAGAGGAATGTTTCCTGTAAGAAGTAGCCTGTTGTCACCATGTCGTAATAGGTTTTTTATGCTTGGAAACCCTTTGTCTTTTTTCTGCGATAGTGTTATAAAGCAAGAGAGCAATTGCCGTTTCTGTGCGCTGAGTGAATGGATCATGGATAGTTCAGCTGTTGACAGTATTTCACCATTACGGTAAACATATTCAAGGATGTCGGCGATTTCGTTGTCTTCAAGAAAAGGGATACGCTCAAGGTCTTCACGGGTGGCACTATTTATTTCAACGGGATTCTCTTCAAGTTCACATAGGATATCGTATGTTGCCTCCCAATCGGCAGCCTCAGTATCGCTCTCTTCAAGCATCGTGCCCACGAGGTCCTCCCAGGTATGAAGAGCGGACGGAAGCTTTTTGCCGTTATCGTCGGTTGTTTGTGCTATGCCATTCATGACATATAGAAGGCACAACAATATGAGGAGTGGCGGGGTGGTTTTTCGCATTTTTCGGTATCTAGGAGGTTAATGATGGCAAATGTAGATAAATTCCCTAACAAATCAAAGCGTATGTAAATATAAGAAGGGCATGACACTTTGAGTTCGTGTCATGCCCTAACTACTAGTATTAACTATTGGAAAGGTGGCTATAGCTTATTTTACCGCAATTTTGCTAGCCTTTCCATCATTTGTCTTTACTATGAATATGCCCTTTGTTGGCTTTTGGACGTGCTTGCCGTCAATAGTGAAGTATTTTTCGCTTGAATTGCTGTAGTCCATGCCATTTATGTGTGAAGTGGCTGAAACGGAAACGGGTTCGGAGTAGTTGGATTCTCCTTCTTCGTAGACTGCAGTCACGCAATATGTATTCTTGACATTGGTGTCTGCGCTGCTATCCGTGTAGCTACTGTCGGAAATAAGTGAAGCATTTATCTTCTCCCCGTTGCGATATATATTATATCCGAGCAGGGTGCGTGTGGGCTTGTCGCCGTTGTACGGACGATAGGTAACGTCGTCAACCATGAGGTAAAGGAAGCATCTCACGGCTCTTATTGCGAAGTAGCGTGCGCCGTCGGGCAGTTCGTAGGTGTATGCCTCATTATTCCAATTGTCCCAAATAGGTTTGTGTGTTTCGTTGCCTAGTTGCTTGAAACTATCTGGATGCTTGTCGGTTGTAGAATAGTAGACTTTTATCCAATCTGCTCCCGATGCAGAACTTGGTGTGCGGGCGAAGAAGGATATAGTCTGTGCTTCTCCGTCAAGTCGGGGCGAAATGAGCCAGTCGTCATTGGCTTTGAAGTAATCGTCGTTTGACGTACACATTATGTATTGCACGCCGGAATGGGATTGGAATACATTGTCGAAGTGTTCTTCTGTCACAACCCCTGCATCCGTAGTGTTAAAGATTTGCCATGCCATTGGCTCGCCTTCATGTGGATATCTTATAGGTATTACTGGTGAGGCAAGCGTCTCTCCTCCGTCAGCGTCAATAACTGTCCATTCACCGATGCTATCTGTAATAAACGGAGTGTAGCTTTCGAAATCGTCGGTCACGGCATCTGCCAATTCTGCCGTTTCGCCGCTTTCAGAAGTGCATGAATCCCATGTTAGGGAGATGGTGTTAGCAGTCGTCTTGGCGGCAGAGAGATTTTGTGGAATCTGCACGTCATTCATTCTTACTGTCCACCATATACTATCGGAAACATTGTTGCTTTCAACCTCGTCGCCAGGGTATTCTACTGCAACTTTCCAATATGTACTGTCGTTACGGGCATCTTGCAATGTGGACACATAGTCAAATGTGAATGAGGCAGTTTCTGTTGATGCAAGTTCCGCAGATGTTTGACGTGATATTTCTGCATCATTTTTATAGAGAATTACGTCGAAAGCGCTAGCAGAACCAGCTCCACGGTTGTAAACAGAGGCAGAGAAAGTTGTTGCGTCTCCGATATTTACGCGTTTAGCACTGGTAGTGAACGAGCGTATGGCAAGGTCTGAAGTGAAGCAAGCCTCGTCTATTGAAACACTGTCAATGAAAAAGTCATGATGAGTACCCCAATCGCTGTCAAGGACTGCAAGGAAAGATATTTCAATGTTTGAGCTTTTTACTGCAGAGAGGGGAACGTTGTATTTAATCCATCCCGATGTGTCATCATAAGGACTGAAAGACGCATCGTTGATGTCTTGCCATTCTGCACCGTCAATGCTAAGCTGAACCTTTACAGAGTCCCGTGAAGAGCCATAGAGGTCAATATCTTCGCTTCTCCTCTTATAGAGATAGAAAGACAAAACGGGATTTTTCATATTGCTAAGGTCAAAAATAGGTCCCATAACCCTTGATTTTTCACCATTTGAAGCATAGTATGCCCGTGCCATTAGAACTCCGTTGTCGTTATCTAGTGGAGTAAAGTCTTTAGTAGGTAAAGACGGATACCAGTTGAAATCTGCTACATGTGAATCTTGACTCCAAGCTGCAGTGGATGCGTTTCCGTCGGAAAATGATTCCTTGTAGGGAGGACAAAGTGGCTGTCCGCTGATAACGTTGTTAGCAACCGTGTCAACGCCACAGCCGAAAGGTACTGTCGGTATTATTTTAAATGAATAGTTGCGTTGAATTGCTTCTGTTGGCATAAATGTATATGCGCACTCTGTTGTTGATGCAATGGTGTCATTATCGAGAACCACTTTATATTCTATGTCAGAGGGATTGAAGAAACCTCCATTAACGGATTGCTTTGGAGTTTCCCAAGCCAGTGATATATTCATGTCGCTCTTTCTTTTTGCCTCAAGCGACAGAACCGCAGTGGGGACATCAAGCCCTACATAGGCAAAGCCTTTCAAGGCTTCGCTACTTCCGCTAGAGTTGTGGCAGAATATGCTGTAGGTGTTAAATCCCTGTTGTGCCCATTCGTCAGTGAACGACAGTGTTGTGCCTGGCTCAGAGTTGCTGAATGTGTAAATTAGGGAGTCTCCTCGCAAAACAGTAATTGAAGAAATTTCGGTAAGCTGCGTGCTGTCTGCTTTTATGCTTGGTGTCATGAAGCTTATGTCTGCCGACAATTTTCCCTCGGGGGCAGGAGTAATAGTCAGAGAGCTGGCTGCTGCTGGAACAGCTCCTACGGAAAGTTCCTTTATTATTATGCTATCAAGCTCTATTCTTCCTTGGTTTGCTATACTATACGCATGGAAGCCAAGATGAAAATTGCCATTTTCCTCGACACTGAAGCGTTTTTCCATGTGTGTTTCGTCGCCTCTTACAAAATCTCGCAAGTCAAGAAGCTCGATAGTCTGTGATACTGTGTCTGCGGAAGTACCCATAGATATGCGAAGACTTTCCATTTTGTTATACATGCCGCTATAAACATAACAAGACAATTCGTATATCTTGCCTTTTTCCAAACTTATGCTTGGGGATATCAGCCAGTTGTCGTGTGCAGCTGCGGCTTCTTTAAGAATGCGCGCCTGGCCATTGCCTTTCTGCGAATAGAAAATCCAGGTCCTTGTCAGTGACGAGTCTCCGTTTACTATTGTCCATTTGTTAAAATCGTCTTCGGTGTTGAATTGCTCTTCAAAGACTTTTGTTGTTTCCTCGGCATGTATGCTTATACTTAATAGCAAGATGACGAGTGACAACCAAAACCTGAGTGTGGGGTTTGCTTCTCTTTTTGCCATAATAAAAAAGATATTAACGTGTGTGTTGTGTTTGTTATCGTTTGCAAAATTAGGTGACATACTGATTATAAGCCCCATTTTATACTACGGCAACACTACTGCAAATTGTTAAAACCCCATTCTTCGCTGCTTAAAAAGTCTTTGAGATTGGCTTCAACAGGTAGGTTTAGCTTTTTACGCAAGCGATTGCGTGATGATTCAACGCTCCTTACTTCGCGGAAGGTAAGTGAGGCAATTTCTTTTGTTGACATGCCTAGAAAAAGGTAAGCGCACATTCTTAGGTCTGTATCGCTCAAATGTGGATATGCGTGAGATAACTTTTTTAAGTACCCGGGGTGGACTTCTTCAAAGTATATGCGGAAATCCTCACCTGTTGACCTTTCATCATAACGGGAAAGTTCATTAATAATTTCTTTTATCTTCTTTCTTGCGTTTTCGGATGCGTAGCTTTTTTGCGTTGTGATGGCGGTAGACACTTCTTCTTTTGTTGCTTCATCCCCATGTTGAGGCACATTATTATTGTCTTTAAGCGTCTTTTCTATTTCTTCAAGTGCTTTGCCGATTTTCTTGTGAAATGCGTTTATTGCCGACATGTCAATGGTAAATGATGTGAGTTGACGGTTCTTGTGGTCCAGTTTCCTACTCATTTCCATTTTGTTCCTTTCGTGCTCTTTCTTTTCAAGAGCCAGCAGACGTTCGCGTTGTTTGGCAATGAGTTTGTTTTTCTCCTTGTCACTTTTCATTCGCCGAACGATTGCTATTGAAAAGCATGTTATAACTAAAAAGACAATGATAGCAGCTACTGTTATTAGGCTCCGAATTCTAACTTCCTGTTGTAGCAGCTCGTTGTCTTTTTTTAGGCGTTCTGAATCGTATGCCACAAGAAGTTGTTGAAGTTCCGTCTTGTTGTCTATTACTTGCAGTGAGTCTGATATTTCAATCCCTGCCTTCATGTTGCGAAATCCGTTTAGAGAATCGCCCATCACGAAGTATATTTCCGTAAGCTCTTTGTATGTATTTTCTTTTATGGCAAGCGGTAATCTTCCCATATTCTTTTTTATTATACCAGCCAATGTTACGGTTTCATTTGTCTTTTTCATATGTGCCTTGACAAGAGCTGCATTCAGAACGGTTTGAATTGTCCTCTCTGTAATCTTTTTCTGTTGGAGTGCCATCGCTTTTTCAAGCGTTTGTTCTGCTTCTGCCAGTTTGTTGGTCATGAAATATACTTCAGCCTTGTTTGTAAGGACAAGTGATTGCGCTATCTTATCTTTGGCGGAAGTGAATGACATGGCTTTGTTCATCCTGTCTATCGCGGCATTATAATTGCCCTTTTCATATTCTAGCAATGCTTTGTTGTTGTAGAGGCTTATTATGCGTGCGGAGTCTTTTATTGAAATGCATATTTTTAAGGCCTTGTTTAGGAGATCTTCTGCATTGGTAAAATTGCGTTCATGGTAGTATATCGCAAAAATGGCATTGTAAATGTCTGCAAGCTTGCTCTTGTTCCCGATTTCTTGAGCATATTTTTCTGTTAAAGTGAAAATCTTGAGCGCCTCTGTCATGTTGCCCATACCGTAATAACATTTTGCTTTTATCGCATATGCCTGCATGACGTATATGGAGTCAGAATGGCTCATTGGACCAGTCTTTTCCTTGCTTTCTATAATTTTGTTGGCAGTAATAAGGGCTGATGCAAAGTTTCCACGGCTACTCATCCTGTTGGCTTGCATTATTAACGTGTTTGTGTCTTGTCCAAACAACGACAATGTGTAGGTTATGCTACACAATATCGTGAGGATTAACCTCTGCAATTTACTGTTATTTACCTTTTGCTTCATTTTCTTTTTTCGTTAAGATGTTGCGTCCTAGATGGGAAACTACAGGAATGCCGTGTGAATAGGATTTAAAACAAAAAAGCACTATGCTTCAATCTTCCGATTATGCATAGTGCTTTTATCTTAACTCTAAAGTTTGTTGTTATGCAACCATTTTAGAGCCTTTTTGACTTATCCATATAAATTTGGCTATTAGACCATTTCTTCAATGGCTTTGTCGCCGCGTTCACCCTTGTCGCGCTTGCTCAATGTCATGTAGGCAATAGGAGCTGCAACGAAAATGGAAGAAAGCGTACCGAACACTACACCAATGATCATAGCGAACGAGAAGCTACGGATGCTGTCACCGCCGAGAATAAAGATACACAACAAGACAAGCAGTGTTGTCATTGAAGTGTTGACGGTACGAGCCAAAGTCTCATTAAGCGAATCATTGAAGATAGTAAAATAGTCGCGTTTCTTGAACAATCCGAGATTTTCACGTATACGGTCGAATACTACCACCTTGTCGTTTATAGAATAACCGATAACTGTAAGGATAGCACCGATAAACGTCTGGTCAATTTCAAGAGAGAATGGCACAACGTTCCACAGTAAAGAGTAGAACCCGAGTACAACGATTGTGTCTATTGCCAAAGCCACTGTAGCACCAAGCGAGAATGCAAGGTTGCGGAAGCGGAGCAGGATATACAAGAAAATGGCAACAAGAGCAAAAATAACACTTATGATAGCCCCGTATGTGATGTCTTTGGCTACGGAAGGACCGACTTTTGCACTGCTTATAATCGAACCGCCTGAACGAACATCAGGATTCTTGAATACTTCTACACTCTTTTGGGTAACCATGCCTGCTTGACTTAGTCCCTTAAAGAGAATCTCTTCAACTTCGTCGTCAATGGTTGGACTTGTTGATTCTATTTTATAGTTAGTTGATATACGTATGGTCTTGTGGTCTGTTCCCAAAGCAAGTGAACTAACAGAGCTGTTGGGGAATGAAGCCTGCAAGGCTCTTGTAACGTCTTCAGGCTCTACTGCCTTCTCAAGCTTTACGGTATAGTTGCGTCCACCTGTAAAGTCAATGCTCTTACTCAAACCGCGTACAAAGAAACTTACTAGGAATACTACGATAAAGATTCCTGTTACTATAAATGTCTTCTTGTACATGTTCATGAATCCAACATGATTATTTTGCAAGAAATTGCGAGATATGCGTGTCGTGAAGTTCTGATTCAACCACTTGTCTTTGGCCAAGCGATTTTCATAGACGAGACGCGTGAGGTAAACTGCCGTGAAGAATGAACAGCAAATACCAATAATAAGTGTTGTTGCAAATCCGCGAACAGGACCAGTTCCGAATACAAACAAGATGACACCCGTAATGATTGAGGTGAGGTTCGAGTCAAAGATTGCAGAGAAAGCGTTACCATATCCAGCTTTTATAGCTTCACGTAAGGTCTTTCCCTTGCGGAGTTCTTCTTTCGTACGTTCATATATGAGCACGTTGGCATCAACAGCCATACCGAGTGTCAGCACGATACCTGCAATACCAGGCATTGTTAATGCTGCTTGGAATGACGTTAAAATACCTAACGTGAAGAATAAATTCACAAGTAAGGCGAAGTTTGCCATCATACCAGGAATGAAGTCATACATGATAATCATGTAAAGCATCAAGAGAATGAAGGCAACAGCGAAAGAAATAAGTCCTTGTTGAATTGATTGTGCACCGAGTGTAGGACCAACGACGTCTTCCTGAACGATACGTGCAGGAGCTGGCATTCGTCCAGACTTGAGAGTGTTTGCAAGGTCTTTGGTATCTTCGATTGTGAAGTTACCGGTAATCTGTGAGTTACCGCCAGATATTTCACCGTTAACTCTTGGAGCACTATAAACAACACCGTCAAGTACGATAGCGATAGCCTTGCCGACATTTGTCTTTGTAAGGTCTGCCCAACGGCGTGCGCCATCAGAATTCATAGACATGCTTACGCTTGGGCGACCAGACATTTGGTCAAACTCGTCTTTTGCGTCGGTAATGACATCACCTTCCAAAGGAGCGTGACCATTACTCTGTGTTATTTTCAATGCATATAATTCATATACGTTCTTCACAGAAAGACCATCAGCAGGTTTTGCTCCCCAAAGCAATTTGACATCAGCGGGAAGTACTTGCTTAGCAGCTTCTGAGTATATCACTTTGTTTACGTCTGCAGTATCGCGTGCGTTGGCATAACCAACAACACTAAGTGAACCTTGAGGAGCGAGCTGCAGAACAGCAAGCAATGGGTTTGTCTTTTTGGCAGCTTCAAGTTGGGCACTTCCGCTTTTTGCTGCAGCATCTTTCGCAGCATCCTTTTTGTTTGTATTCAAAGTGAGCTTTGCTGCAGAAGCGTCTTTCGCAGCATTCGCAAGCTTTTCAGATGTGCTGTCAGACTTTGCTGTAGCTTGTGTCGTATCTTTTTTTGCTGTTTCTCCACCATTTGCCACAAGCTGGTCAAGCTGACGGAGGTAAGGCGTAATCTCTTCGCTGTTGTATGTTTCCCAAAACTCAAGATTTGCACTTCCCTGCAGGAGCTTGCGTACACGTTCTGGCTCGCGTACACCAGGCATTTCAACCATGATGCGACCTTCCTGACCTTCAAGCTTCTGGATGTTTGGCTGTACGACACCGAATTTGTCAATACGATTGCGAACTACGTTATACGAGTTGTCGATGGCAGACTGTACTTGTTCACGGAGCGCTTTCTCAACTTCTTTGTCGGAACTCTGTGTGCTTACTTGGCCTTTGAGCTGCTGTGTGGCGAAAATTTCTGCCAAACGGTGACCGGGAGCGTTTTGGTGATAATACTTAATGAAGAGAGAAATGAAGTCGCTCTGACTCGTTTCTTCTTCTTTCTTTGCCTGTTCCATCGATTTCGTGAAAGCTGCGTCTGTTTTATGGTCAGCAAGAGTTTCCACAACATCGGGAACTGAAATCTCTAAGATGACGTTCATGCCGCCTTTGAGGTCGAGACCCAAACCTATCTGCGTCTCTAGACATCTTTGGTAGGAATAAACACCAAGGTACTTTACGGAGTCTTTGTAGTCTTGCTGTGCGATGGGATCCTTAATCTCTGCCGCCTTGCTATCATAGTAGTTTGTGGCTACTGAAAAGGACAGGTAGAAGATACTTGCAAGAGTCATTAGGACTGCCAGTACAATTACAATTCCTTTGTTTTGCATTTTGATTTTATTGATTTGATTATAGATTTCTTGATTTATGCGTTTCAGCACGTTGTTTGACGTACTTTCGGCAGACAACGTGCATTCGTTGTGGGGGTAGTGCCCACATAGCGTGCAAAGATAAATATTTTTTTTTACTTACTTTACAGTTATTGTGTTTTTTTGTCTTGTGACGGCGTTTTCTTTATATATCCGGTAATAGGGTAGTGGTCAGAGACGTTTATGCTTCTGTCTATGCCAAAACGGTAAGGCTGCCAGTCTGTAGAACACATGATGTTGTCAATGCGTACGTAAATGTTGTTGTAGTGGTATGATATGCCTGGCCCATTAGCGGTGGACGTATAGCAGTCTGTCAGTTTTTGGGCCATAAGATGGCGGCTGTAGGATATTGGATTGTCGTTAAAATCGCCAAAAAGAATGATTGGCTCATCTTTGCGGCTGTCAATATAATCAATAATCCCTTTTATTTGTGGCACTCTCTTCTTTGCCGCATCTCCTAATCTAACAATCATTCGTTTTGATTCAGCGCGCATAGATTTGTTTTTTATCTTTCCGCTTACCATTTCCTTGAAGTCTTTTCTTTCTTCAAAACTTAGTCCAGAACCTTCAAAATGGCAGTTGATGACAGTTGTACGCACTCCATCTATAAGTATTTCGTATGCTCCACAAAGACATCCTTCTAATTCTGCGTTTATGCGTGATTTGCTGAGAATTGGATATTTGCTTACAACAAGTTGTACTTCTCCGCTACTAAGATTTCTTACCGTATCTATGTATTGGAATTCTTTGCTGAAAGCATCGCGTACTTTCTCGTTGAATGCCGCTTCTTGCATACATACTATTTTTGCCCCACTGTTGTTAATGTAATCGGCTATTTTTTGTAGACCGTTAGGGTCTTCGTCATTAAACAGGAAAACGTTGTAAGACATTATCTTAAATGCGTCTTCTGGTACTGGTTTCCAAATATTCAGTGGGGAATATATGCGGGTCGGAATATAACTTGCTATAAAACCAATAATTGGAATCAGGGCGTATCTCTTCCATGTTAAAAGGAATATTGTAAGAAAAACCGCATTTGCAAGCAGTAATGCCGGATATACTAAGCCAACATTAGCAAAAATAGGATGTTCTTGTGGGTTTAGCTTGTAGCTGAAGCCTACAATAAGCATCACAATGATTGTTACTGCATTTGCGGCAGCAAGAAAATTCCTGATGATTTTCTTTAGCTTATTCATTCTTAGAGTCAATTCTTTCCGCTATCAAAGAGCTTCTTTTTTTCATCTTCTGTGAGACTGTCGTATCCGCTCTTGCGTATTTTGTCAAGTATGTGGTCTACGTCATCTTGTTCTCGCTTTTTCCTAGCGTTGTATTCCCAATCTGTTTCTTGTCGAGTGTGGCTCCCAGTAGTATGCAAAGTTCCTTTTCGGGAAGCCTTGCGCCACAATTCCTTTATTCTGCTTGTAAAACTTTCTTTGTGGGTGCCGAATTCTCCGTAAACATTCCACTGGGAATAGGCTTTTCTGGCTTGCTTCCGCCAGTATAACAATAATAGCCAACCGAACAACATACCTCCCAAATGTGCAAAATGCGCTACACTATCACCGCTTTGGCTAAAGCCGAGGAATAGTTCAAATGCTGCATATATTAGAACCAGCCACTTTGACTTTATTGGAACAGGAAACGGGATTATGAAAATACGCTCTTCGGGGAATGTCATGCCAAAAGCGAGCAAAATGCCATATATCGCTCCTGAAGCACCTACTGTTGTCCAAGTGTTGAGATAGGTCCCCATTGTTATTTGGTACGAATTGTAGTTAACAAAGTCGTATGAGCCAAGGTCTTGTATAAAGTATGATGCCAGTTGTGTTGCTTCTTGTGTTAATCCAGCACCTATTCCACAAACAATGTAAAAGACAAGAAATCGTTTTGCACCCCAAGCCGCTTCGACAGAGCGTCCGAACATCCACAATGCGAACATGTTGAATGCTATATGGGCAAGTCCACCATGCATGAACATGTATGTAAAGAGCTGGTATACGTGAAAGTCTTGGGCAAGCATGAAATGCAGCCCAAGTGCATTTGTCAGATTTATGCCCAAGGGTTTGAATACGTAGTCGGCTGCAAACATCAGAATATTGATGATTAGCAGGTTTTTTGTTATGGTTGGTAAGTCTCGCATAATTGAATTTACGATTTCTTTCGTTGATAATTAGGAAGGCAAAAGTACGAAAAATATCTATTACTAGCCTATAAAACCGTCTATCCTGCTTTCTTTTTAAGTTAAATTCTTCACTTTTTCTATATTTTTATTTGATTTGTAAAAGGTTTGCGCTATATTTGCTCCACATTTTGCGTTTATACGCCTTATTGAAAAATAGATTGTGTATAGCGAATAGGTTTGAAATATTATTAATTTAAAACGATATCAATTATGAACAAGACAGAACTTATTGACAAAATCGCTGCAGGCGCAGGTCTGACAAAGGCTGATGCAAAGAAAGCTCTTGATGCTACGACATCTGCAATAAAGGATGCTTTGGTAGCAGGTGAGAAAGTTGCTCTCATAGGCTTCGGAACATTCAGCGTAACAGAGCGTCCTGCACGTGATGGAGTGAATCCCTTGACAAAGCAGCCTTTGCATATAGAAGCAAAAAAGGTAGCGAAATTCAAGGCTGGTGCCGATGTTGATGACGCACTGAACGAAAAATAAATAATTACCCGTGCGTGATAAATGGCGTATCGGAGTGAAATAGACAAAGGCTTCCTGTATTGGAAGCCTTTGTTGTTTATAGGGAAAAGGAAGGCTATTGCCCTCCAAGTCGGTTGAAAAATTCTATTATTTCATCCCATGTCTTGAATGTGTCTGAACCGAGTGGTATGTTTGTCCCCATGAAAGCGGAATGTTCACATTCTGATACCGGTGCGATAAAATAATCTCCGTATAGTAAATTTGGCTGATTGGTGAAGGTTAGATGTTGCCATGCAGGTACATTTACCATATCATTCACCCATTCGCGTGTTTCTTTTATGTAGTTGTCGTCGTAGTCCGGTGATGGAGCAACGATATACATTGCATAGTGTTCCAACAGTTTGGTAAAACCTTTCATCGCACTAGCCTTCTGATTTCCACGTTCATCGCGCAATGCGTCAATAGAAACATATACTATAGGTCGTTCACGTCCTTCCTGTTTGTCATCAATCCACCGGATTACAGGTATAACCGCATGAATGAGCGATTTGTCAATTAACTGATGTTCTCCGTGAAAGCTGATTGCCTGTGGATAATGTTGTGAAAAAAAATCAAAAGTGTGCACTGTTGGGTCTGCGTCACCAAAGAGACCGTAAACAAGATGCTTTTCTTCTTCAGTAATTGAAGAGAAGCAATGGGTTGTTATTTCCTTGTATTCTTCAATAATCTGTTTCGTTACGATTATTTCCTGTACCCCATCTGTTCTAGGGTTGTGGAAAATCTGCTTGCCAAGCATGCCGTGTTTAGTCATGGTGTCGCCCATATGGAATGCAGGATTAACTAAAATCCGGTCAAAACCATATAGCATCTCAGTGTACATTCCGCCCATAGATGTTCCGATGATGATGTCTGGTTTTTCTTCCTCGCATAATTTCTTAAGTAAATCCATTGCATCTGTAGGATGTATCGGCATGTCGTAGGCGATAACTTCTGCGTTGGGCAGCATCTCGCGCATCCGTTTCACTGTGCCTGATTGGGCAGATGACATAAACCCGTGGACATACATTATTTTCTTTCCCTTCATCAAATCGGGATATTGAAGTACATATTTGTTTTCCTTTTCCATTATCCGGTCGTAAATTAACTATTGGAAGAAATATTCTTGACTATGCCTGCAAATTTACTCCATTTATTTCATTGGAGTGAATGTGAGGAGTTTTTTTCTTGTCACCAGTTATTGTGAACATCGGCTAATAGTTTGTCTTAAATTCTAACTAATTAAAATTGTCAACTTCCTTTTTGTTAACTTAATTTTATGTTTGATGTTATATAGCACTATCCGTAGTAACCTATCATTTGAAAGGTGTATTATGTAACAATTATGCATTATTTTGCAAAATATATTGAGGTTTTGTTTTAATTTTAGTGGTTTTGGTAATATTTGTTTCTGTATATGATGCGTTTTATTTAATTTTGCAAATGTAAACAAACATAATAACAAATAATTAACGTTTAACCTTATGAGCAAACTAAGCTTTATTATCACGGGAGCAACTGCGTGTATGTTGTTGCTGCCGGTTAGTGCTGGAGCCCAAAAACGTTTGGACGTTCCTCAAGGAGTAAGCTATGCGAAAGTTTTGGGAAAGGAGCGAAAGACCAATCCCTCAATTCTTGCTGCAGAGAAAAGGGTGGCAGAAGAACAGATGCCACAGATGTTTAAGGGAATGACATTCCGTAACAGTGATGCTAGTGCACTGAGACGTGTGAGTAGTGGGCAGAAGATTTCACCTTTTGCCCTAAGTCCTAAAATTCCGTTGCGCCCTTCAGAGAGTTTGGCAACCGGACGTGAATTGTGGGGTGAAGTAATTCAAGACAACACCTGGACTAGTGGTAATGTTTATGGTATTTACAAGTTTAATGCTCTTAGCAATATTTCTGTTGAAATGCTGGGGGCAAACATGGCAATACCTAATGGTGGTGGTGCCATAATAGGCAATCGTCTGTACTATGTTTGGTACAGTGCGTATTATGGTCAAGTGTATCCTTATTTCTTTGAATACGATACAGAGACATGGCAGCCTATAAGTACGTATGAATATACAGGCGATGTTTCGCTTGTTGCAGCAGAAACTGCACTTTCTGCTGATGGAAAAGTATATGGAGAGTTCTACAATTCAGCAGGAAATGCTTACGAACTTGGTATTGCGGACTATGAAAACAGAACACGCTCTACCATCGGGAGTCTCAATAACTTCTATGTTGCAATGGGAATTACGTCTGATAATATACTATATGGTATAGCAACAGATGGAAATCTCTATAAGATAGATATAAATAACGCAGCAGAGACCAAAGTCGGTTCAACGGGATTGACCGTAAGCAACTCGCAAAATGCTTATTTTTACCAGAGTGGTGAGATAGACCAAAAGACAAATACCTTCTACTGGGCAACATCTGAGGCGTCAGAATCTATGGAGTCTGAAGTTTCCTCACTCTATACTGTTGACCTTGCAACAGGTGCAGCATCTAAAGTGGGTGATTTTGCTAATCAGAACCTCATTATGCTGATGAGTATTCCCTCTAAGGTGGAAGACGGAGCACCGGCAGCGATAAGTGATTTGACCACAACCTTTGGTAATGGCGAGTTGAATGGAACAGTAACGTTCAAGGCTCCAACCACGACTTCGGCAGGTGGAACCCTATCGGGAGAGCTCACCTATACAATAGCTTCAGGAACAGAAATTCTGGCAAGCGGCACTACTACAGCTGGCGCAACGGTTACGGCAGATGTCGTATTCAAGTCGGAAGGAAATAAAATGCTTACTGTTTACCTTTCAAACGCAGAAGGCGATGGCGTAAAGACAAAACAGGCTGTTTATGTTGGCGTTGACACTCCAAAGGCCGTAAGTGGGCTTACGTTTGACCTAGATAATGCAACAGGTGTAGCGACACTTAGTTGGCAACCCGTTACGGAAGGCGTAAACGGCGGCTATATTGGCGATGTGAAATATAATGTAACGCGCTATCCAGACAATAAAGTCGTAGCAACGAACCAGACTGAAACAACATTTACCGAAACGCTTGCGAAAGGTGAAATTCAGACAGTTAGTTACGGAGTTACAGTATCAAACAGCAAAAACACCAGTGAAGAAACTGTTTCCGATGGCGTGATGTTTGGCGATGGCTTTATTCCGCCATATACAAACAGCTTCTCAGACAACAGTAGCTTCGACCTTCTTACAATTATTGATAATAATAGTGACGGTAGAACGTGGGCATGGTTCAGCGGTCCTTCGTCAGATCCTAACGGTAGCGCAAGATATAAATATAGTAGAACTGGGCTTGCCGGAGATGATTGGCTCATTACTCCTCCACTCAAGCTAGAGAAAGGTAAATTCTATGCCGTTTCGTTTAAGGTTCGCACAAATGGCTCATCCTATACTGAACGTTTTGAGGTAAAATACGGTAAAGGCAATACTGTTGACGACATGACAGAAACGCTTGTGCCAGCGACAGAGACAACAAGTGCCTCTTTCGTGGAATATAAGCAGACGATAACTCCAACAGAAGACGGAACGATTTATATCGGTTTCCACGAAATCAGCGATGCAGGCAACTCTTATGTGTTCCTTGACGATATAACTGTAGACGAGGGCAAGTCTTATCTCGCTCCAGACTCAGTATCTAATTTCAAGGTCGTTCCCGGTGCTTTGGGCGCAAGAAAGGCAGATATCTCATTCAATGCTCCAAGTAAGACAATTGATGGCAAGAGCACTCCAGGCACAATGACAATCAAATTGTATCGTGGCAGCGACATAATAAAGACTTTCACCGGTGTCAGCGCAGGCGAAGCCTTGAGTTATGTTGATGGTGACGCTGAAAACGGCTTTAATAGCTATAAAGTACTTCCGATATCTGATGAATATGGAACAGGTATAGAAAGTTCAACGCAGACGGTATTTGTGGGAATTGATATCCCAGGCCATCCTCAAAACATGCAGTTGACAGACAATACATCGTCAATCCATATAACATGGGATGCTCCAGAGGTGGGGGCAAACGGCGGATACGTAGATCCTCAGAGCATATACTACAATATCTATAACATTACTAACGATGGTGGCGTAAATATGGCAGAACTTGCAGATGCCACAGAAAAGGGAGTAACAAGTTATGATATGGCCTTCCGTACAGACGAGGGCGATCAAGACCTGAAGCAGTTCGGTGTTGCTGCAGCCAACGAAGACGGTAAGAGCGAAATCCTTTTGTCACCATCTCTCATCGTCGGTGCTCCATACACATTGCCCTTCTTCGAGAGTATTCCTGACAAGGTGTATACCAATGATTTGTGGTGGGTTGAATCATATGGCGGAACGTCTACATTCACAACGTCTTCTGAATCTTCAGACGGTGATGGCGGATGCTTCCTCTATACTTCTGACAACAGTAATGAGTTTGCTCTGCTTGGAACAGGAAAAATCAGCCTAAAGGGTGCAAAGAACCCCACACTTTCTTTCAAACACAAAGCTTTGGCGTCAAGCAATGCTATGATTTATGTTTGGGCGAAGAAGCCGGACGGTTCAAAAGATTTCGTGAAATTCATCATGTACAACATACTTGGCAATGCCGGAAGCTGGATACAGGAGACTATCGCTCTGAATTCTTCGTATGCTGACCTCGATCATGTTGTGCTTCAGTTTGAGTGTCATGCCGATGCCGGGCAGACTATCGCTTTAGATGAGTTCTCCGTACGTGACGTTTACGAATACGATCTTGCTATAGACAACGTTACTGCTCCTCTGAAAATGAAGAAAGGTGATTCTGCTACGGTTTCCGTAAAAGTGGCAAATGAAGGAAAGAACGAGGCTAGTGGATACACAGTGAAGCTTTATGCCAACGACGAGCTTGTAGAGTCACAGGAAGAAAGCGAGACTCTTGCTGCTTACGATTCGAAAACTTATACAATGCAGTATAAGTCAAGCGTAATGAACGAAGGAAACAACGTCAAGCTGAAGGCAGAGGTTGAGTATGCGAGTGATTTGCATCTTGACAACAACTCCAAGACAACAACTGTTGATTTCAATGTTTCAAACAAACCATGTCCTGAGGGAGTGAATGCAACTGAAACTGCTTCAGGAAAGGTAAGCGTCAACTGGACTGCTCCTACAGAATATTCACAGACTGTTAATGATGGCTTCGAGGCTTACACACCATGGGCGATGGATGAGTTTGGCGACTGGAAGTGTGTTTCCGGTAATACCGGTGCAATAACAGGAAGTCCGTTAGCAGATGTTTATCCTAACTATGGCGAACTGTTTGCATTTACTGTTGTTGATCCATTAGCAGACTGGATTACAGAAGAAGTACTATCTAGTTATGAATCATACAAGGCACATGGTGGTGACAGATATATTGCTTCCTTCTATAAGTACGACGGTACGACCTATGCAGATCGTGACGCAGACGAGTGGCTTGTCAGCCCATCTCTCTCAGGTAAGGCACAGACTATAAAGTTCTGGGTAAGCAACCACAATACGGAAGACCGTTCTTATGAGGAAACATACGACGTGCTTTACTCTACGACAGGCAGTGACATATCCAATTTCGTCAAGCTTGGCGATACCCGTACCGTTAGCTCTGGCGCATGGGAAGAGGTGTCTGTTGAGATTCCTGCCGGTGCAACATATTTTGCAATACACCAAAACACTATTTCTGCAAATACGTTCATGTTCCAGATTGACGACGTTACCTACGAAGGCGGTTCAGGCGCAGTTATAGGATACAATGTCTACCGCGATGGTGAACTTATAAAGAGCATAAGTGGAGCCGCTAATACGGAATTCGTTGACGAAACGGCAGAAGGCGGAAAGACTTATGTTTATGCCGTTACCGCGTTGTATGCAGATGGAGAGTCAGAAGCTACGGTTGCTACAACCATAACAACGGATATCGAGAATGTTGAGGCTGCTATAAAGGCCGACAGTTATAATGTTTATACTCTAGACGGAAAGGCAGTAGGCTACGGCATGAAGTCGTTGAAGAACCTGAAGTCTGGTTCGTATGTAATCAATGGTCAAAAAGTTGTAATAAGGTAATACGTACCGATACTTTGGCTATTGCCAAATGAAAAAGTGCCACATCCGTTTTTTTTATAGCGGGTGTGGTATTTTTTTTCGTATAGTCTTTGCCGAATGCCTGCGGCGATGGAAATAATACCCCGTTTGCTTTCATTTCAAACGGCACGCAGTCTTGCTGCTAAGCGCGCGGGACTTTTCCCGAAAGTTTGGCGTATCGGGAAAATCATAGTAAATTTGTTGGTTATAATAATATACGACAAAAGAATTTAGGCGTGGAGAACAAAAAACTTTCTACAGACCCTGTCGCTGCATTATTGCGGCAGAAAGCCCTGCTTGAGGTGGAATACCGTGAGGAACGCGACAACTTTAAACGGCAGATACAGACGATGGGACTTCAACGCCGCATAAAAAGGGGCGACGCTTGGTTTCCTGTACGCACAGGCAGATGTTACTACAATTCGCTTAATCAGCTTGCGATTGAGGTATACCGTACACAGGATGATGATATAGAACACAACTTCGAATATGGCAAGCCTGTGTGTTTCTTTACTATTGCCGATGGCGAAAAAGAGTCTTTCCAGATTATTACAACAGGAACCGTGAGCTATGCCGATGAGGGACGCATGGTTGTATGTATCCCTGATAAGCAAGGTTTGTCAGTAACATTGCAGAATACTGATGGCTTGGGCGTTCAGCTTTTTTTCGACGAAACAAGCTATCGCCTTATGTTCAGCGCGCTCGACCGTGCAATCCATGCCAAGGGGAATCGCTTGGCATACCTGCGTGATTTGTTTTACAGTAGTCAAAAGGCTCAGACCTTCTCTTTCGACAGCCAACGCTTTCCGTGGCTGAATACGGCTCAGGAACTTGCGGTTAACAATGTGTTGCGGGCGAAAGATGTTGCCGTGGTTCATGGTCCGCCAGGTACGGGGAAGACAACGACTCTTGTTGAGGCTATATTCGAAACGCTCAAGCGTGAGAGTCAAGTTCTGGTTTGTGCACAAAGCAATATGGCAGTAGACTGGATATCAGAAAAGCTGGTAGACCGAGGAGCCTCTGTTCTGCGTATTGGCAACCCGACGCGCGTAAATGAAAAGATGCTCTCGTTCACTTATGAACGTCGCTTTGAAGCCCATCCTGACTATCCGGAACTGTGGAGCGTGCGAAAGGCGATACGTGAGTTGCGCTCCTTGCGAAGAGGCGGACGTGGCGATAATTTTCATCAACGGTTAGAACGGCTCAAGAGCCGTGCCACGGAGATAGAACTGCGTATAAACAGTCAGCTCTTTGGCGAGGCACGTGTTGTGGCCTGCACATTGACGGGCAGTGACAGTAGAATCATGACGGGGCAGAAATTCGCTACACTCTTTATCGACGAAGCCGCACAGGCTCTTGAGGCAGCTTGCTGGATACCGATGAAGAGAACCTCAAGGGTAATTTTCGCAGGCGACCATTGTCAGTTGCCGCCCACTGTAAAAAGCTTTGAAGCCATGCGCGGCGGATTGTCGAAAACTCTTATGGAGCGTATCACGGAACGCAAGCCTGAGGTGGTAACCCTGCTTACCATGCAGTATCGCATGAACAGTCGCATAATGCAGTTCTCAAGCCAATGGTTCTATGACGGCAAGGTTGAACCAGCCCCAGAAGTGGCTTCGCGCGGTATTCTTGATTATGATGAGCCGTTAGCGTGGATAGATACAAGCGGTATGGAGGCTTATGAACAGTTTGTGGGAGACAGTTTCGGACGTATAAATAAGCGTGAGGCACGGCTGACAATAGATACGCTTAAAGCTTATTTCGAAAAGATAGGAAAGCAACGTGTGCTAGAAGATAATATTGACGTGGGGGTGATATCTCCTTATCGTGCGCAGGTGCAACTGCTACGTCGGATGATAAAGGAGGAAGATGCTTTGCATCCATATCGCAAGCTTATTAGCGTGAATACTGTTGATGGCTTTCAGGGACAGGAGCGCGATATAATTGTAATATCGTTGGTCCGTTCGAACAGTGAAGGGCAGATAGGCTTCCTCTCCGATTTGCGCCGTATGAATGTTGCCATGACGCGCGCAAGAATGAAACTAATCATAATGGGCAATGCCGAAACTCTATCGCATACGGAGTTCTACAGGAAACTATATCATTACGTTACAGGCAGAATCGACGAATAATAAAAGATGGCAGCATCCGTTGTCGAGGTGCTGCCATCTTCATAAACTCATTTGTGTTGTATTTGTATATTGTGTGTCAATAAAATGTCAGTGTTGTCATTATCCTTATTTCTCCAGGGTCTTTACTGTATTACCATCGCTCATGCGAAGCAGGTTGATGCCCTTGATTTTGGATTTCAGTTGTTGACCGTTTACAGAGTAGCGGGCACGTACTGAAGGAACACCTTTCTTAATGGTAGGCTTAACGGACTTGATGCCTGTTGCCGGTGGGTTAACGGCTTCGGTGGTGTCGATAAGGTATGTTACGTAGCCGTTTGCTCCCGTACCTTCTCCGTTCACTTCTGTATTGTCATAGCCGAAGCCCATGATGTAGCGCCCGTCGGCAGAAATGGCACAAGGCACATTGTCGCCATACTCAAGTGTAGTAAGTTCATCTGCAGCTCCAGGGAAAGCTTTTGTCATAAGCTGTGGCTGTTCTCCGACTTTCCAGATGAAGCCTTTGCGGGGCTCCATCATTCCGCCTTCATAGTATCCGATAATTGTTCCGTCTTCGCTAACAGCGATAGGTTGCATTGTTGCGCCAGAAAGGAAGTCCCCTTCTTCTTCATTGGTAAGCATGAAGTATTCAATAGTGTCAGTCTCCAAGTCGTAGCGAGCCATACCGTTTGTTTCTTCAGATGTCTCTTGGTCGAATTTTAAAACCTGAAGTGGCATATACTTCCCGTTTGTGCTTGCTATGGTTTGGTCTGGGGAGAATATTGTGAAAGGCTTGGTTGAATCGTATGTTCCTGCATATAGCTGACGGCTTACTACGTTGTGGGAGAAAGTCTGTCCGTCGCGGTTCAACGACCATGTGAGAGCAGGATAACCGCTTAAATCGTCAACGATGTAGCCGACAATAGAAGAGTCGTTTGTAACAGTCAATGCAGAGCTACCCATAAGTCCGTAGCCAAGGAATTTTTCAGAAGGTTCTGGGAGCATTTTTACTTCGTCTCCAGAAAAATAGCAGGCTTGTGTTTGCCATGTGTCAGCATCCATTACTGCGCCAACAATAATCTTCCCGTCAGGAGAGATACCCTTGTATAGATATTTGTCTGCTTCTCCGAATGTTGTTTCCTTGCCGATGCTGTCGGTTCCGAATTCCCATTTGCATGCAGGACCATTCCAACCAACGAAAACGCCAGTATTCGACACACTCTTTATCTGTGTGTCTTGTTCGCCTTCCTTTGCAAAGGCAACCATCTTTTTGGTTTGGGTGTCGTAAATGAACGCCTGGGTTGTGGTATAGGTCTGCCCTCCGATGTATCTTCCGTTAGGCGACATTGCTGTACCTTGCAGTTGGAGACCTTCTGCGTCTGGGAGGATGGTAATACCATTTTGTGCCATAGCAACACCACTTGTTGCCATTATGGCGATAATAGAGAGTAAAGTCTTTCTCATATTCGTCTCGTTATATTGTTAGTTAAATGTTATTCTATCCGCTAGAATAAGCCATATAAAAAAGGCAATGAATGGCTTGTATATTGTTTTCTTTGGGCATCTTTTTGTAGATGCCTTCCCTTAAATAACTATTACATTTGCAAAAGTAATTTATTTACTGCAAACTTACGAAGTTTTTGTTATGAAATGTTTTGCAGCGTGTGTTAAAAGTTTCGGAATGTTACTGTTTTTCCTTCTTTCTTTATACATATTTATAAATTGCGTATGTGTATACGTTTTATTAGGTAAGAATGTGCAAGCCTGTCTGGTCAATTAAAAGTTCATGGAAAGATAGAGGCAGGCGAAAATCTTTTCCTGTTTTCTTGTTTTATGTTTTGCCTTATTGGCAAAAAACATTAACTTTGCGAAATGTAAGCATATGGCTTTGTGCCGTATTTGGGATATTTAGGAAAAGAAGTGCAGCAGTGGTTGTGCATATAGTGGCGGCTTATGTGGCCGCATGATGTGAGACGATGATAATTTAATAGCGATAACCATGAAAAACAGCAATAATGAAGAATTCAAAGTGCGTACTTATGGTCGTACGGAATTGGCTATACTTTATAGTCCCGAACTGAGTCCGGAATCTGCCTTCAGGAGATTGAAACAGTGGATTATTAAATCCCCGCAGTTGTCTGCGCAATTCGTGCACGACGGGAAATTGCGGTCTTCTGCCAGAACGTTCACTCCTGCGCAAGTAAAGATGATTGTTGAGATATTGGGCGAACCATAAATAAGAAAATCCAAAGACAAAGGCATGTACGCCACATCGTGTCAACCAAGACATTGTGGTGTTCGTGTCTTTGTCGTTTTTGTGAAAAAGTATGATTACAGGTAATTTGCCCTAGACAATGGGTGTTTCGTTGTCTGTTTTAAGGTATATTTACTTATAAATATTCTGTGTTTGTGGAATATTTTTTTCGGTTTGACGTAAAATCTCTTACTTTGCAGCAAAATTATAATTCAATTTGTTCTTCATTGGCATGTTTTCTTTGTTGTTTAGGCAAGAAACATGACATATGGTGGTATAGAAATGCTATAGAAAAAGAGCTTATGAGGAAGATAATTGCTGCTTTTGTTGCACTTTTGTGTTGTTCCTACATGCATGCCCAAGATTATGCTTATATGGGCTTTGTTAAGGCAGATGGAAGTGAGTTGACTGTAAATGCGGAAAACCTTACTATGACATTTGTTGATGGTGCTTTGCGTGTGGAGGCCTCAGACAATTTACTGGTAATACCTGTTTCAGAACTGAATAAAATGTTCTTTACGAATAATGTCGTTACAGGTATTCAGGAATTTAGCTCGGCAACAAATGAAAAGAAATATGTGTATTCTCTTTCAGGAGCTTTTCTCGGCGTGTTTGAAAATATGGAAAGTGTGCGCCAATCTTGCGGAAAGGGCGTATATCTTGTAAAGGAAAACGGCAAGACTTCTAAATTGGCAGTAAGATGAGAAGAATAGCTACTATATTGACTATACTTGCCCTGTATGCTATGGCTACGGTGGCTCAAACGCTAAATGTCGTTGTCGGGGATGTAACTTATGCAGTTCCTGCAGCACAGGCTGGGGATATGACATATGCCAATGGTGATTCTCTTACGATTCTTGGTAGAGGTTTCTTTGTTAATGACATTACCAAGATGTATGTAGACAATACTGCAGTTGAAGACAATACGGTTGCTGTCGCTTATAGTGGAGCCCAAGCAAAAGTCGTGATTGCCGGAAACATAGCACGTTATGTAACGGCAACTGTGGATGGCGCACATGTAAGTATATTCCAAAGTGAAGAAGTGTCTGAGAGCACTTGCGGGGAGATAATATACTCGCTCTCAGGAAGCTCGACAGACGGAGAGTTTTATATGGAGGGAACATATAAGGCAAGTGTTGAACTCCGTGGGTTGACTTTGACTAATCCTAATGGTGCTGCTATCAATATACAAGATGGAAAGCGCATAGAACTTAGCGTTAAAAAAGATACTGAGAATACACTGACAGACGGTGCCTCAGGTTCGCAGAAAGGATGCCTCGTCTGCAAAGGTCATCTTGAGCTGAAAGGGAAAGGTGTACTAAACATCTACGGAAACGTGGCCCACGGCATTTATGCAAAGGAATATGTGGAAATGAAGAACTGCACTGTGAATGTGTTGTCTGCAGTCAAGGATGGTCTTAACTGTAATCAGTATTTTCTTATGGAAAGTGGGGCGCTGAATATATCCGGTGTGGCTGATGATGGAATTCAAGTTTCCTATAAGGACGATACAGACCGCGAGGCTGAAGATACTGGTTCAATAACCATTTCGGGGGGGACGATAAATGTTACTACTACGGGCACGGCAACAAAGGGCTTGAAAGCTGACGGAGACATAACAGTAGCTGGTGGTGAAATAACGGTGGTTACATCTGGAGGAGGAAAATGGGACACGGATGATAACAAGACCAAGGCTGCATCGTGTCTGAGTGCAGATGGAAAAGTGCAGATTGACGGAGGAACACTACAATTGACTAGTAGTGGAGCCGGGGGCAAAGGTATCAATTGTGACGGCGAATTCATAATGAACGACGGAGCATTGACTATAAGTACAACCGGAGGACTTTATGCTTATGTGAACGGAACAGAATATTCCAACTATACAGGTAGTACAGACAGATTGACTAGCGACCAGAAGTCTTCAGCAAAAGGAGTAAAGGCTGATGGGAATGTTACCATAAACGGTGGAAGCATAAACGTTTCAACTGTAGGCAATGGTGCAGAAGGAATAGAAAGTAAAGCAGAACTAACGATAAATGATGGCACTATAATTGTAAATGCATGTGATGATGCTATAAACTCCTCAAGCCATATGTATATTAAAGGTGGCGATATTACAGTGGTAGCAACTGATAATGATGGCCTTGACTCAAATGGGAATATGTATATAATGGGAGGAACTATAAAGGCATTCGGTACGACATCTCCTGAATGTGGCATTGATGCCAATGAAGAAGAAGGATATTCCGTAATCTTCACTGGAGGCACGTTGCTTGCTGTAGGTGGCGGTAACTCTGTGCCAAGTACTTCAGAATCCACTCAACCCTATGTTTCAACAAATATGAATGTGACGGCAAACACTGAAATAACGCTGAAAAGCGGTGATACCGTTTTAGCAACATTCACAGTTCCGGCAAATTACAGTACGTCAGGCAATGGAGGAGGTCCGCGTGGTGCGGGTGGTCCTGGCGGCGGTGGCGGCGGCAATTGGGGCGGTAGCGGAAGCAATGTCCTTGTGTCTTGCGAAAATTTAACGAGTGGAAATAGTTACACTCTCACTTCAGGAACGTCTTCTTCTACAGTAACGGCAACGTTGCGTGGAAATAGTGGCGGAGGACGTCCATGGTGAATCCAACGACGAAGCTTATTTTATGTGATGAATAAATGTTGATTGAATAATGTTGGTATGTTGAGCAAATTTGCTCACATCAGGCCCTAATGCTCTCGTGAGAAAGTGTTAGGGTTCTTTTTTGTTTATGCGGACTTAATATTCATCAACCATCCCGATTATTTGTGAAAGACAATTCTTTATGTCTTCATATTCGAAGCCTCGTCCTAATGCAAAGCGGATAAGTTTGCAGCTTAGTTCGTAATCGTTGTTGGCTTTTGTGCTCTTCATCTTTGCTATAAGAAGGGGACGTAGTGTTTCCGCATACTTGCTATTGTCAATTTCATCTAGGACTTTATTGCGAATACCCTCGTCGATATGTTTCATGCGCAAGGCTTGATCAACTTTTCTGCGCCCCCATTTGTTGTATTCTACCTTATCGCGAGCAAAAGCACGAGCATAGCGTTCGTCGTTGATGAACTTGTTCTTTTTGAGCAATGCTATTATTCGCATCTGTATGTCATTGTCAATTCCCCAACGTTTCATCTTTTCTTGCATGTCAAAAGAGCAATGTTCTGCACGAGAACACATTGCCTCCAGTTTGCTTGTTGCTTCTTTTTCTGAAATTTCTTTCTTAGTCTTTATAGTTTGCATGGCGGTATGGATTGTCGTTGATGAGGTAGAATACTTGTTGTGGGCAAGATCGTTTTTAAGGCTTGCGCGCTATGGTCATACGTGCTTTGCCGAATATATCTTTGTGCGTTTCTATTTCAATAAAACCTTTCTGGTTGAGCATCTCTTCAATGCTACTCGCATAGAATGAATTTATTTCAAATAAGAGCCAACCTCCGTTCTTTAGTGCTGTTGTTGCATATTCTGCTATGGCGGAATAAAAGAGTAGAGGATGGTCATCGGGAACAAACAATGCTTTATGCGGCTCGTGTTCCAACACAATCCTTTCCATATCTTCTTTTTCTTTAATGCAAATATATGGCGGATTGCTGACAATGGCATCCCAAATTGCGTGGTCGGCAGGTGGATTTAGGGCATCTTGTTGGCAAAAAGTTACTTTTGCACCTAAATCCTTTGCATTCTTTGATGCTATGTCTAGTGCTTTTTCTGAAATATCCCATGCCTTGACAGTTGATTTGGGCATATTCAGTGCTATGGTGCAGGCAATACAACCGCTACCTGTACCGACATCAAGGATGTTTGCTTCGTGGTTAGCACACTTTTTAATGGTTGTGCTACAAAGCATCTCTGTTTCTGGACGTGGAATGAGCACTCCCGGTTCAACGTGGAACGTGTGGCCACAAAATTGTGCTTTTCCCGTGACGTATTGTACCGGTTCTCCATTCTGGAGCCTTTCCATGGCCTTAGACAGTTGCGTTTTTTCAGGTTGAGTAAGTTTCTCCACGCAACCGCACAAGATGTCTGTAAGTGATATGCCGAAAAGGTCGTCCAATAATACGCGGACAACTGCCTTCGCTTCGTTTTCTCCATATGTGGAGGCAAGAGTGCGCCACATTTCATTATATGTCATCGGTAATACGCTTTTTATTGTCTGCGGAATAAACAATTTTTTATGCTTTGCAAAATTATGGCTTAACCTGTTGACCTACAAACTTAATGGAGGTTATTTAATTCAGTGTGCGAAAAAAACGCTATCTTTGCAAGTTGAAAAATAATACACATTATATTAATATAAGCAACAATATCCTTTAATATATGGAAGAAAAACATTTCAAGCGCACTACTGTGACTGCTGCGCTGCCCTATGCTAATGGCGGGGTGCATATAGGCCATTTGGCTGGCGTCTACGTGCCGGCCGATATATATGTGCGTTACCTAAGACTGAAGAAGCAAGATGTCGTGTTTATCGGTGGAAGTGATGAGCATGGCGTTCCGGTAACTATACGTGCCAAGAAAGAAGGCATAACTGTACAGGAAGTTGTTGACCGTTACCATAATCTTATAAAGAAGTCTTTTGAGGATTTCGGAATATCATTTGATATTTATAGTAGAACCACATCTGATATTCACCATAAGTTTGCATCAGATTTCTTTCGTACTCTATATGATAAGGATGTGCTCGTTGAACATACAGAGGAGCAGTTTTGTGATGAGGTGACAGGAGAATTTCTTACGGATCGCAATATTGTAGGCACATGTCCACGTTGTGGTGCTGAAGGCGCATATGGAGATCAGTGTGAGAAATGTGGTGCAACACTTTCGCCAGAGGAATTGATTAATCCTACAAACAAGAATAATCCAGGACATGGACTTGTTAAAAAACCGACGAAAAACTGGTATCTTCCCTTGAATAAATATCAAGATTGGCTTAAACAATGGATTCTTGAAGGGCACAAAGAGTGGCGCCCGAACGTTTATGGCCAGTGCAAGAGTTGGCTTGATATGGATCTGCAACCGCGTGCTATGACGAGAGATTTGGACTGGGGAATTCCTGTTCCTGTTGAGGGAGCTGAAGGTAAGGTTCTCTATGTTTGGTTTGATGCCCCTATAGGGTATGTCTCAAATACAAAGGAACTATGCGATGCCAATCCTGAAATATGGGGATCGTGGAAGAAGTGGTGGCAAGATCCTGAGACTCGCCTTGTGCATTTTATCGGCAAAGACAATATCGTGTTCCATTGTATTATATTCCCGACAATGTTGAAAGCCCACGGTGACTATATCTTGCCAGACAATGTACCGTCAAACGAGTTCTTGAATCTCGAAAACGATAAGATTTCCACTTCGAGAAATTGGGCGATTTGGCTTCATGAATACTTGCTTGAATTTCCAGGAAAACAAGACGTGTTACGCTATGTGCTGACGGCAAATGCGCCTGAAACAAAGGATAACAACTTTACGTGGAAGGATTTCCAAGAGCGCAACAATAGTGAATTGGTTGGTGTGTATGGTAACTTCGTAAACCGAGCTTTGCAATTGACAAAGAAATATTGGAATGGAGTTGTGCCAGAATGTGGTGAATTGCATGATTATGACAAGACTACTCTTGCTGAGTTTAAGGATGTGAAAAAGAAGGTGGAAGAGTTGCTTGACATGTTTAAATTCCGCGATGCACAGAAAGAAGCAATGAATCTTGCCCGTATTGGTAATAAGTATATCGCAGACTGCGAACCATGGAAGGTTTGGAAAACAGATCCGAAACGGGTGGAAACAATACTTTATATATCGTTGCAACTTGTAGCAAATCTTGCTATTGCTTTTGAACCATTCTTGCCGTTCAGTAGTTCGCGTCTTCGGAAAATGCTGAATATCGATACTTTTGATTGGAATCAACTAGGTGCAACAGACCTTCTCACGCCTGGCCACCAATTGGCTGAACCGGAACTTCTTTTTGAAAAGATTGAGGATGAGACTATACAGTATCAACTTGACAAATTGGAAGAAATAAAGAAAGCCAATGTCGCCGCTTCTTACACGGCAAAAGAAATTAAACCTACCATAGATTTTAGTGATTTCGAGAAAATTGATGTTCGAGTTGGGACAATTAAAAACTGTGAGAGGGTAAAGAAGGCGAATAAATTGTTGAAGTTTACAATTGATGATGGAAGTGGCACAGACAGAACTATAGTGAGCGGAATAGCTAAGTTCTATAAGCCAGAGGAACTTATCGGAAAGCAAGTTTGCTTTATAGCAAATCTTGCTCCGCGTAAACTTATGGGTATTGAAAGCCAAGGAATGATTTTAAGTGCTGAAGACTTTGATGGCAACCTTTGTGTTACACGCATAGACAAAGAAGTGAAGCCAGGGAGTCAGGTGTGCTAAAACGTGATGGAAATGACCATTGATGAAAAGTTTATGTACCGTTGCTTGCAACTTGCAGGCAACGGTTTGCAGAATGCTAAACCTAACCCTATGGTTGGAGCAGTAATAGCTTATGGCGATAGGATAATAGGGGAGGGTTATCATGTTCGGTGTGGTCATGCGCATGCTGAGGTTAATGCTTTTGCTTCGGTTAAGAAAAAAGACGAACATCTATTGTCTGAGGCTACACTTTATGTTAGCTTGGAGCCATGTTCTCATTTTGGTAAAACACCGCCTTGCGCAGACCTTATAATTAAAAAAGGTGTAAAGAGGGTCGTTGTTGGCTGTATGGACCCCTTCGCTAAAGTGCAAGGACGCGGTATTCAAAAGTTGAAGGATGCTGGGATAAATGTTTTAGTCGGTGTCCTCGAAGCTCAATGTCGTCAGCTGAACAAAAGATTTATAACGGCAAATTTGTTTCATCGCCCATATGTGCTTTTGAAATGGTGTAAGACTGCTAATGGTTTCATTGATGATAATTTTCGGCCAATTCTTATTTCTACTCCATTCACGCAGATGCTTAGCCATAAGTTGAGGGCGGAATACGATGCAATACTTGTGGGCCGTACAACGCAAGGGCGTGATAATCCGCAGCTGAATGTTCGATTTTGGAGTGGAGAGAATCCATTGAAGATAGTTATAGACCGTCACAATCCTGTCTTTGCGGAATTGGATTTCAACACAAATGTCCCATGTCAAATATTGCAATGGTTGTATGCTCAAAACAAACAATCGCTTATTGTAGAGGGTGGAGCTTTTACGCTGAAGAGCTTTATCGAGGCAGGTTTGTGGGATGAGATACGTATAGAAACGTCGCAGACTTCTGTTGCTGGCGGTACGTTAGCGCCTGAGATTCCGCATTCGGCCAAGCTTATGAAAAGAGAAATTTATGATGGTAATACAATAGAGTACTATACAAACGAAACAACATTATGAAGACACTTGATTTTGCAACAGAAGGTACATGTAGTAAATTAATCCATCTTGAGATAAACGAAGACAATACTATTAACTCTGTGTCTTTCATTGGTGGATGTAATGGTAATCTCCAGGGACTTTCAAAACTGGTTGAAGGAATGCCTGCTGATAAGATAGTAGAGCGATTGCGAGGTATAACATGTGGTTTTAAGAAGACTAGTTGTCCTGACCAGCTGGCGCGTGCCATAGCAAAGGTAATGAGCGAGTAAAATTCCAACTTGATTAGTTGGAAGTCTGTTTGTAGGGTAGATACGTTTTTCTATATTCTTTTTATCTAGTAAACACTTTGAATAATGGAAAAAAATGCTACCTTTGCATGCGTTGATGCCTAAAAGGCATGATGGTCTCATAGTTCAATGGATAGAACAAGTCTCTCCTAAAGATTAGATCCGAGTTCGATTCTCGGTGAGACTACAAAATAACACGTTAGCATGTTTCATGCGTGTATGTATATATTAATAAGGTATAGCGTAGTTTCGCGTCCAACCTTTGTCAACCTTAACAGATTTCTGATAAACAGAATTTAAAAACAAAAAAGTATGGAAAATAATAACGAAAATCAAGAAGGCCAGTTCCAGTTGGAACTTCCTCAGAATGTTGCTCAAGGCGAATATGCAAATTTTGCTCTTATAACACATTCTCGCTCTGAATTCATAGCTGATTTTGCGCGAGTTTTACCTGGTTTGCCTAAGGCAGTCATCAATAGCCGTGTAATCCTTGCACCAGAACATGCAAAACGGTTGCTTATGGCGTTGCAGGAGAACGTGGCTAAGTATGAACATGAATTTGGAAAAATACAGATTCCAGGACAGGAAGGAAAAACTATTGCTCCCTTTAATATAGGAAAGGGTGAGGCATAAATTGGTCGCTTGAAAAACGAGAATTTATAAAAGCTGTCTTTTGCACCGAATGTAAAGTGTAAAAGACAGCTTTTTTGTGTGAAAATGGGTTGTTAGCACTCGAATTGGTGAGAATAAGTGTGGCTTTTAAAGTGTTTTTCTACTTAATAAGTGTTAACAAAATATATAATAAACGAAATATGTGGATTGTTTGTGTTTCATGATTCTATTTATTAGGTATTGTCGGAAAATGTTCATACCTTTGCAACCCAAAATGGTCTTATCGCTGAGACTATATTGTAATATATTGATAACAACAAAATAATAAATATAAATTAAAAAATTTAAAAACAATGCCTACAATTCAGCAATTGGTAAGAAAAGGCAGAAAGGTGCTTGTTGACAAGAGTAAGTCTCCGGCTTTGGATTCATGTCCTCAGCGTCGTGGAGTTTGTGTTCGTGTCTATACGACCACCCCTAAAAAGCCTAATTCGGCAATGAGAAAGGTTGCCCGTGTTCGTCTGACAAATCAGAAGGAAGTTAACTCTTATATCCCAGGTGAGGGACACAATCTGCAAGAGCACTCTATCGTACTGGTGCGTGGTGGACGTGTAAAGGACCTTCCTGGTGTCCGTTATCATATTGTACGTGGTACACTTGATACTGCAGGTGTTGCAAATCGTACACAGCGCCGTTCAAAGTACGGAGCTAAGCGTCCTAAGCAGAAATAAAATAACCGCGAGGTTCAAAAACACAATTTAAACGTTTTGCTGGAGAATTGTTACAACGGTTGAGTAAGTGTTCCAGAGGGAATGCTGAAGAACACAAACAGCCCCATGCAGAATAAATTTCAAATTTAGAAATGAGAAAAGCAAAACCAAAGAAGCGTGTGATCCTTCCAGATCCCGTGTTCAATGACCAGAAGGTCTCAAAGTTCGTAAACCATCTTATGTATGACGGTAAGAAAAACACCTCATACGAGATTTTCTACAAAGCACTTGATACAGTAAAAGAGAAGATGTCTAACGAGGAAAAGTCTGCTATTGAAATATGGAAGGCTGCCCTTGATAACATTACTCCTCAAGTTGAGGTTAAGAGCCGTCGTATCGGTGGTGCAACATTCCAAGTTCCAACAGAGATTCGTCCGGATCGCAAGGAGAGCATTTCAATGAAAAACATGATTGCTTTTGCTCGTAAGCGCGGTGGAAAATCTATGGCTGACAAATTGGCTGCTGAGATTATGGATGCCTTCAATAATCAGGGTGGTGCTTACAAACGTAAAGAAGATATGCATCGTATGGCTGAGGCTAACCGTGCATTTGCTCACTTTAGATTTTAATTATAAGATAAGGTAAAAAAGAATCATGGCAAAGCAAGATTTACATTTGACCCGTAATATCGGTATTATGGCGCACATCGATGCCGGTAAGACAACAACTTCTGAGCGTATCTTGTTCTATACAGGTAAAACTCATAAGATTGGTGAGGTTCATGACGGTGCTGCTACAATGGACTGGATGGCTCAGGAACAGGAGCGTGGTATCACTATCACGTCTGCTGCAACTACATGCTATTGGAACTATGAAGGTAAGCAGTATAAGATAAACTTGATTGACACTCCGGGACACGTTGACTTTACCGCTGAGGTGGAACGTTCTCTTCGTGTGCTTGATGGAGCGGTTGCTACATATTGCGCAGTAGGTGGTGTACAGCCTCAGTCGGAAACTGTGTGGCGTCAAGCTGATAAGTATAATGTTCCTCGTTTGGGTTATGTTAATAAAATGGACCGTTCTGGAGCTGACTACTATGATGTACTTCGTCAGATGAAGGAGGTTCTTGGTGCTCATCCTGTATCGCTCGTTATTCCAATTGGAAGTGAAGAAACTTTCAAGGGTATCGTTGACCTTATCAAAATGAAGGCTATTTTGTGGCATGATGAGACGATGGGTGCAGAATACGATGTTGAAGATATTCCTGCAGATCTGAAGGATGAAGCTGAAGAGTGGAGAGGTAAACTCGTTGAAGCTGCAGCTGAATATGACGAGGCTCTTATGGAGAAATTCTTTGAAGATCCAGAGTCTATTACTGAGGCGGAAATCATTGCTGCTATTCGTAAGGGAACTCTTTCAATGGAATGTACACCTGTTCTTTGCGGTTCTTCATTCAAGAATAAAGGCGTTCAGACGTTGCTAGACTATGTGTGCGCATTTTTGCCTGCTCCTGTTGATACACCGAATATTATAGGTACGAATCCTGATACTGGAGAAGAGGAGGATCGTAAACCTTCTGAAGACGAACCGACATCAGCTCTTGCTTTCAAAATCGCAACCGATCCTTATGTAGGTCGTTTGGTGTTCTTCCGTGTTTACTCAGGTAAAGTAGCTGCTGGCTCTTATGTGTATAATACACGCTCAAGAAAGAAAGAACGCGTAAGCCGTCTTTTCCAAATGAACTCTAATAAACAAGTTCCTATGGAAATGATTGACGCTGGTGATATTGGTGCAGGTGTAGGTTTCAAGGATATACGTACTGGTGATACTCTTTGTGACGAGGAACATCCAATCGTATTGGAGTCTATGACTTTCCCTGATCCTGTTATTGGTATTGCAGTTGAGCCTAAGAGCCAAGCCGATGTTGATAAACTTGGTATAGGTCTTGCAAAACTTGCAGAAGAGGATCCAACGTTTACCGTTCATACTGACGAGCAGAGTGGACAGACTGTTATCTCAGGAATGGGTGAGCTTCACCTTGATATTATTCTTGATCGTCTTAAAAGAGAGTTTAAGGTTGAATGTAACCAAGGCAAACCACAGGTTAATTATAAAGAGGCGATTACAAAAGAAGTAAATCTTCGCGAAGTTTATAAGAAGCAGTCTGGAGGTCGTGGTAAGTTCGCTGACATTATTGTAAATGTCGGTCCTATAGATGAAGACTATAAGGAAGGTGGTCTACAGTTTGTTAATGAAGTTAAGGGTGGTAACATTCCTAAGGAATTCATTCCTTCTGTTCAAAAGGGTTTTGAAGGTGCAATGAAGAACGGTGTCCTTGGTGGATATCCAATGGATAGTCTTAAGGTAACTCTTATTGATGGTTCTTTCCACCCAGTTGACTCAGACCAGTTGTCTTTTGAAGTTGCTGCTATCAACGCTTATAAAAACGCTTGTGCAAAAGCAGGTCCTGTTCTTATGGAACCCATTATGAAACTGGAAGTTGTTACTCCAGAGGAGAATATGGGTGACGTAATAGGAGACTTGAATAAGCGTCGTGGACAAGTTGAGGGGATGGACGAAACACGTTCAGGTGCCCGCATTATTCGTGCAATGGTTCCTTTGGCTGAAATGTTTGGTTACGTTACTGCTCTTCGTACGATAACATCTGGTCGAGCTACAAGCTCAATGGAATATGATCATCATTCACCTCTGTCAAGTTCAATTGCTAAGATTGTCCTTGAAGAAGTGAAAGGTCGAGTAGATTTACTTTAATATGTATTATCAAACAGAGTATTGTGCCTTTTAGCGTATGACTCTTAATAGGCACATACTTTGTTTACATGAAATAAATTATTAAATAATGAGTCAGAAAATTAGAATTAAGCTGAAGTCTTATGACCACAAGTTGGTTGACAAATCAGCAGAAAAAATCGTTAAGGCAGTAAAAGCCACAGGAGCAATCGTAAGTGGTCCTATTCCATTGCCAACTCACAAACGTATTTACACTGTTAACCGTTCTACGTTCGTTAATAAAAAGTCTCGTGAACAGTTTCAGTTGAGTGACTACAAACGTCTTATTGATATTTATAGTTCTACTGCTAAAACTGTTGATGCCCTAATGAAACTAGAATTGCCTAGCGGTGTTGAAGTAGAGATAAAAGTATAGTATAATTTTAATTTAAATTGAAATGCCAGGATTAATTGGAAGAAAAATCGGAATGACATCCGTTTTCAGTGCCGACGGTAAAAATGTTCCGTGCACTGTTATCGAAGCAGGTCCTTGTGTTGTTACTCAAGTTAAAACCGTTGAAAAGGACGGTTATCAGGCTTATCAGTTGGCATATGGTGATATGAAGGAAAAAAATGCCACAAAACCTATGCTTGGTGTATTCAAAAAAGCCGGAACAACACCAAAGAGACACTTGGTCGAGTTCAAGTTTGATGAGGAATATAACCTCGGTGATACTATCTCTGTTGAGATATTCAACGATGCAAAGTTCGTTGATGTTATTGGTACATCGAAAGGTAAGGGATTCCAAGGTGTAATGAAACGTCATGGTTTTGGTGGCGTAGGTCAAAGCACTCACGGTCAGGATGACCGCGCACGTAAACCAGGATCTATCGGTGCTTGTTCTTACCCTGCAAAGGTATTCAAAGGAATGCGAATGGGTGGTCAAATGGGAGGTGATAGAGTGACAACTCAGAACCTTAAAGTGTTAAAGGTAATTCCAGAACATAACCTTATCCTCGTTAAGGGTAGTGTTGCTGGTTGTAATGGTTCAACCGTAATAATTGAGAAATAATGGAAATTAGCGTATTAAATATCAAAGGTGAAGACACTGGGAGAAAGGTTACGTTAAACGAATCAATCTTCGGAATTGAACCTAATGACCACGTACTTTATCTTGACGTAAAACAGTATTTAGCAAATCAACGTCAGGGTACTGCTAAATCAAAGGAAAGAAGCGAGCATACTGGTTCTACGCGTAAACTAGGTCGTCAGAAAGGTGGCGGTGGTGCACGTCGAGGTGATATTAACTCTCCTGTTCTCGTTGGTGGTGGACGTGTATTTGGTCCTAAACCTCGTGATTATGGTTTCAAGCTCAATAAAAAAGTAAAGAGCCTTGCTCGTAAAAGTGCCCTTTCATATAAGGCACAAGAGAATGCTATTATTGTTGTAGAGGATTTCAATTTCGAAGCTCCAAAAACGAAAGATTTCGTAAACTTTACTAAAAATATTAAAGTTGACAATCAAAAGTTGCTTATGGTTTTGCCAGAAGTTAATAAAAACGTATATTTGTCAGCTCGAAATTTGCAGCGCACTGAAATCATGACGGCTTGCAACGTAAATTCTTACAAAGTGTTGAATGCTCAAGTTCTCGTTTTGACAGAAAAATCTCTTTCTGCAATCAACGAAACTTTAAATAAATAATAGGAGACAATAAAATGACATTCATTATCAAACCTTTGGTTACTGAGAAGATGACCAAGATTACAGACAAGTCTTCTGTTGCAAAAACATATAAGGTTAAAGGTGAAGTGCGGACTAAAAAGGCTGAAGCTAAATTCGGCTTTATTGTTCGTCCTAATGCCAATAAACTTGAAATCAAGAAAGAAGTTGAAAGTCTGTACAATGTTACAGTGATAAATGTAAATACGCTTCGTTATGCCGGAAAGCGTTCAAGTCGCTATACAAAGGCTGGTCTTATTAAGGGACAGAAGAATGCGTATAAAAAGGCAATCGTTACTCTTAAAGAGGGCGACACAATTGATTTTTATAGCAATATTTAAATAAAAAATGGCAGTACGTAAATTTAAACCGGTTACACCCGGTCAAAGACACAAGATTATTGGCACGTTCGAGGAAATTACTGCATCCGTGCCAGAGAAGTCTCTCGTTTACGGTAAACGTTCTACTGGTGGTCGAAACAACACTGGTAAGATGACTGTTCGCTATCGTGGTGGCGGTCACAAGAGGAAGTTCCGTCTAATAGACTTCAAGCGAGAGAAAGATGGTGTTCCAGCTGTAGTAAAGACAATTGAGTATGATCCTAATCGCTCTGCTCGTATAGCTTTGTTGTTTTATGCAGATGGAGAAAAACGTTACATTATTGCTCCCAATGGATTGCAAGTTGGTACAACTTTGATGTCTGGTAAGGATGCTGCACCTGAAATAGGTAATAGTCTTCCTTTGGCAAACATTCCTGTCGGTACTGTAATTCACAATATTGAATTGCGTCCAGGACAGGGTGCTCTACTTGTTCGTTCGGCTGGTAATTTTGCTCAATTGACTTCTCGTGAGGGCAGTTATTGTGTTATTAAGCTTCCTTCTGGCGAAACTCGTCAGATTCTTAGTGCTTGTAAAGCAACTATCGGTAGTGTAGGTAATTCTGATCACGCACTTGAACAGTCTGGTAAGGCTGGACGAACACGCTGGTTAGGACGTCGTCCACATAACCGTGGTGTTGTAATGAACCCTGTTGATCACCCAATGGGTGGTGGTGAAGGACGTCAGTCTGGTGGTCATCCACGTTCACGTAAGGGCTTGTATGCAAAGGGTCTTAAGACTAGAGCTCCTAAGAAACTTTCTAACAAGTACATTATAGAAAGAGCTAAGAAATAATTAAGTTAATACGAGTAAATTATGAGTCGTTCATTAAAAAAAGGTCCATATATTAACGTTTCACTTGAGAAAAAAATTCTCGCTATGAATGAAAGCGGAAAAAAGAGTGTCGTTAAGACTTGGGCTAGAGCATCAATGATTTCCCCAGATTTTGTGGGACACACTGTTGCAGTTCACAACGGAAATAAATTTATTCCTGTTTATATTACTGAAAATATGGTAGGACATAAGCTCGGTGAATTTTCACCTACACGTCGCTTTGGAGGCCATGCAGGTAATAAGAGATAACAGGTAAACCATTCCTAAAAGAAATTCAAATGGGAGCAAGAAAGAAAATATCGGCTGAGAAAAGAAAAGAAGCCCTTAAAACAATGTATTTTGCGAAGCTTAAAGGCGTGCCTTCTTCTCCACGTAAAATGCGCTATGTCGTAGATATGGTACGTGGCATGGAAGTTAATCGCGCTCTTGGTGTGCTTAGATTCTCCAAGAAAGCCGCATCTGCTGACGTAGAAAAACTGTTACGCTCTGCTATCGCAAACTGGGAAACCAAAAATGATCGTAAGGCTGAAGATGGTGAACTCTATATATCTAAAGTCTTCGTTGATGAAGGTGTTACAATGAAGCGTATGAGGCCTGCACCTCAAGGACGTGGTTATAGAATACGTAAACGTAGTAACCATGTAACTCTATTTGTTGATGCCAAAACTAATGATGAAAAATAATATAGTAGAATGGGACAGAAAGTAAATCCAATAAGCAATCGACTGGGTATCATCAGAGGTTGGGACTCTAATTGGTTCGGAGGAAAGAACTTTGGGGATAATTTGGTTGAAGACCAGAAAATCCGAAAGTATCTTAATGAACGTCTAGCAAAAGCTAGTGTTTCCCGTATCGTTATAGAGCGTACTTTAAAGCTTGTAACAATCACTATATGTACAGCTCGTCCAGGGCTTGTCATTGGTAAAGGAGGTCAGGATGTAGACAAGTTGAAGGAAGAACTCAAAAAACTTTATGACAAGGAGATTCAAATCAACATCTTTGAGGTAAAGAAACCTGAGCTTGATGCATCTATTGTTGCAAATAATATCGCTAGACAAGTAGAAGGAAAAATAGCTTATCGTCGTGCTATAAAGATGGCTGTGGCTAATACTATGCGTGCTGGTGCTGAAGGTATTAAAGTTCAGATTACAGGTCGTCTCAACGGTGCAGAAATGGCTCGTAAAGAAATGTATAAAGAGGGACGTACTCCTCTTCACACTTTCCGTGCCGATATAGATTACTGTCAAGAGGAAGCTCTTACCAAAGTAGGCCTTCTTGGAATAAAGGTGTGGATATGCCGTGGTGAAGTTTACGGTAAGGTTGATTTGACACCTAACTTCGTTCAAGAGAAGTCCAATGGCGGACGTTCAAACGGAAAGCCAAGAGGGAGCCGTAAGAGAAACAATAACCGTTAAAGTTAGAAACAATCATGTTACAGCCAAAAAGAGTAAAATATAGAAGACCCCAAGATGGGCGTGGAAATAAAGGCAACGCTCATAGGGGTACACAATTGGCTTTTGGTTCATTTGGTATCAAGACTCTTGAAGCCAAATGGATTGATAGTCGTCAGATTGAAGCGGCTCGTGTGGCCGTAAATCGTTATATGCAGCGCGAGGGTCAGGTTTGGATTCGAATATTTCCCGATAAGCCTATTACACGTAAGCCCGCTGATGTCCGAATGGGTAAAGGTAAGGGAGATCCTGCAGGATGGGTTGCTCCTGTTACGCCAGGTCGTGTGCTGTTTGAGGTAGAAGGTGTATCTTTTGATATTGCGAAGGAAGCTCTTCGTCTTGCAGCTCAGAAGTTGCCGGTTAAGACAAAATTTATTGTAAGACGTGATTTCGATAAAAACGCTTAATTATGAAGATTAAAGAAGTAAGAGAGCTTGAAACCAAAGATTTGGCAGAGAGAATTGAAACAGAGGTTGCTAGATATAATCAAATGAAACTTAATCATGCGATTTCACCTCTTGAGAACCCATCTCAGATTAAGTTGACACGTCGTGATATCGCGCGTATGAAGACGGTGCTCCGTGAGAGAGAACTAAACAAATAACAATGGTCCAGATGGAAACAAGAAATTTAAGAAAGACAAGAATGGGTGTCGTGATCAGTAACAAGATGGATAAAACCATTGTTATTGCGTCTAAGTTCAAAGAAAAGCACCCTATATATGGTAAGTTTGTCCAAAAGACTAAAAAATACCATGCTCATGATGAAAAGAATGAGGCTAATATAGGAGATACTGTCCTCATTATGGAAACTCGTCCCTTGAGTAAAACTAAGAGATGGAGATTAGTTCAAATAACTGAAAAAGCTAAGTAAAATATGATACAAGCAGAATCAAGACTTACAGTATGTGATAACAGCGGTGCTCGCGAGGCTCTTTGTATTCGTGTCCTTGGTGGCACTCGCCGTCGTTACGCTAGTGTTGGTGATGTAATTGTCGTTGCTGTCAAGAACGTCATCCCGTCAAGTGATTTGAAGAAAGGTGCAGTATCTAAGGCTTTGATTGTTCGTACAAAGAAAGAAATTCGTCGTGCAGATGGTTCATATATCCGTTTTGACGATAACGCTTGTGTTTTGTTGAACAATGCAGGCGAACTTCGTGGAAGTCGTATTTTCGGTCCAGTCGCACGTGAACTACGTGCAGTCAACATGAAAGTCGTTTCTTTGGCACCTGAGGTTCTTTAATATTTAAAGTATTAGATTAATGAGTAAGTTACATATTAAGAAAAACGATACAGTTGTTGTTCTAGCTGGTGAAGATAAGGGCAAGACTGGCAAGGTGCTCAAAGTTATCGTGGATAAGCAACGCGCTATTGTTGAAGGCGTGAATATGGTCTCAAAGAATATGAAGCCAAGTGCAAAGAATCCTCAAGGAGGAATTGTTAAACAGGAAGCTTCTATTCATATATCAAATTTGAGCCTTGTAGATCCGAAGAGTGGCAAAGCTACGCGTATAGCAATAAAAATCAACGACGATGGTAAGAAAGTCCGTGTCGCTAAAAAGTCTGGGGAGGAAATCAAATAATGAACACAGCAGAATTAAAAACCGTTTATGGAGAAACAATAGCTCCTGCGCTTCAAAAACAGTTCAATTATTCTTCTAAAATGCAGATTCCTGTCCTAAAGAAAATTGTTGTCAATCAAGGACTTGGAGATGCGACACAGGATAAGAAGATAATAGATGTTGCTATTAATGAAATAACTGCTATAACTGGGCAGAAGGCTGTTGCTACATATTCTAAGAAGGATATCGCAAATTTCAAGCTTCGTAAAAAAATGCCTATCGGTGTAATGGTTACATTGCGTCGCGAACGTATGTACGAGTTTTTAGAGAAACTAGTACGTGTGGCATTGCCACGTATTCGTGACTTTAAAGGTATAGAAAGCAAGTTTGATGGTCATGGCAATTACACTCTTGGTATTACAGAGCAGATTATTTTCCCTGAAATAAATATCGACTCTATTGATCGTATACAGGGTATGAACATTACGTTTGTTACTTCTGCTAATACAGACGAAGAAGGTTATGCTTTGTTAAAGGCTTTTGGTCTTCCTTTCAAAAACGCTAAAAACGATTAAAAAAATATGGCAAAAGAGTCAATGAAAGCTCGCGAAGTAAAACGTGCAAAATTAGTAGCTCGTTATGCTGAAAAACGCGCAGCATTGAAGAAAATTATTGCGACTTCAAACGATCCTGCAGAAGCTTACGAGGCTGCTCGTAAACTGCAATCTATTCCAAAGAATGCTAATCCTATACGCTTGCATAATCGTTGCAAGATAACTGGTCGCCCAAAGGGATACATTCGTCAGTTTGGTCTTTCTCGTATTCAGTTCCGAGAGATGGCATCTGCTGGTCTTATTCCAGGTGTGAAGAAGGCTAGTTGGTAATTTAAAGATTATTTGATTTTTAATATTGTCGGGGTGGTCCCGATTAATTAAACAATTTATAAAATGACAGATCCAATAGCAGATTATCTTACGAGGTTGAGAAATGCAATCATGGCTCATCACCGTGTTGTTGAAGTACCAGCTTCTAACTTGAAGAAGGAAATAACAAAGATCCTCTTCGAGAAGGGATACATCCTTAATTACAAGTTTGTAGAGGATGGTCCACAAGGTTCTATTAAAGTTGCCTTGAAGTATGACCCACAGACTAAAGCTAATGCAATAAAGTGTCTAAAGAGGGTTTCTACGCCAGGACTTCGTCAGTATACTGGTTACAAAGACATGCCGAGAGTAATTAACGGATTAGGTATAGCAATTTTATCTACATCCAAAGGTGTAATGACAGACAAAGAAGCTGCTGCACAGAAGATTGGCGGTGAGGTTCTTTGCTACGTATATTAATTTGGAGGACTTTTTATGTCAAGAATAGGTAAATTGCCAATAAGCATCCCTGCAGGTGTTAATGTTGCTCTGAATGGTAACGTAGTTAACGTTAAGGGCCCTAAAGGGGAGCTTTCTCAGAAAGTAGACAAGTCAATTATCGTTAAGATAGAAGATGGTCATATCATATTGACTGTTGACGAAAATAGTCCAGTCAACTATAAACAGAAGAATGCTTTTCATGGTCTTTATCGTGCACTTATTAACAATATGGTTGTAGGTGTAAGTGAAGGTTATAAAAAAACTCTTGAACTTGTCGGTGTAGGTTATAGGGTATCTAATCAAGGAAACATTCTTGAGTTTGCTCTTGGTTATACTCATCCTATATTCCTTCAGCTCCCTGCCGAAGTTAAGGTTGAGACAAAATCTGAAAGGAATCAGAATCCTATTATCAATATAGAGTCTTGCGACAAGGAATTGTTGGGACTTATTTGTGCAAAAATTCGTTCTTTCCGTATGCCAGAACCTTATAAGGGTAAAGGTATTCTCTTCAAGGGTGAAGTTATACGTAGAAAGTCTGGTAAGTCAGCGGCAGCTAAGTAAACTTTAATAATTTACGATTATGACAACAAAGAAAGAAGAAAGACGAATTAAGATAAAATTTAGAATTCGCAAACGTGTTAACGGTACGACAGAACGTCCTCGTATGAGCGTTTTCCGCAGCAACAAGCAGATATATGTTCAGATTATAAACGACTTAACTGGTTGTACTTTGGCTTCAGCATCTTCACTTGGGCTTGAGGTTCTACCAAAGAAAGAACAAGCTGCAAAAGTAGGTGAACTTGTTGCAAAAAAAGCCATAGAGGCAGGAATTTCTAAGGTAGTTTTTGACCGTAATGGTTATCTCTATCATGGTAGAGTGAAGGAGTTAGCGGATGCTGCACGTAAGGGCGGTCTAATTTTTTAATCTATTATCGCAATGAATAAAGTAAAGATAAATAGTGACGTTGAATTGAAAGACAGGCTAGTTGCTATTAACCGTGTTACAAAAGTAACCAAGGGTGGTCGTACTTTCACTTTTGCAGCTATAGTTGTAGTTGGTGATGGAAATGGTATCATTGGTTGGGGACTTGGTAAGGCTGGTGAGGTTACTGCAGCCATAGCAAAAGGCGTTGAATCAGCAAAGAAAAATCTTGTAAGGGTTTCTCTTAATAAGGCTACTATTCCTCATGAGGTTGAAGCAAGCTTCGGTGGTGCTAAGGTTTTTCTTCGCCCAGCTGCTGCTGGTACCGGGCTTGTAGCCGGTGGTGCTATGCGTGCTGTTCTTGAAAGTGTTGGAGTAAATGATGTGCTTGCTAAGTCCAAGGGATCATCCAATCCTCACAACCTTGTTAAGGCAACAATCGTAGCTTTGAGTCAGCTTCGTGATGCATATACCGTTGCTCAGACACGTGGTATTTCGCTTGATAAAGTATTTAACGGATAATAAGGACAGTAATGGCAACTATTAAAATCAAACAGATAAAGAGTAAAATCGGCGCTCCTGCTGATCAAAAACGTACTCTTCAAGCATTGGGTCTTCATAAAATCTCACAGGTTGTGGAGCATGAAGATAATCCAGTAATCCGTGGTATGATTAGAAAAGTACACCACTTGGTGAGTGTCGTTGATTAACTACTCGTAAAATTTAAAAAGAACAATTATGAAATTACATAATTTACAGCCAGCGCAAGGCTCAACACATTCACGTCGTCGTATTGGCCGTGGTACAGGTTCTGGACTAGGTGGTACTTCTACCCGTGGACACAAGGGAGCAAAGGCTCGTTCTGGTTATAAGAGAAAAATTGGCTTTGAAGGAGGTCAGATGCCTTTGCAGCGCCGAGTACCGAAATCTGGTTTTAAAAATATTAATCACAAGGAATATTTTGCAGTAAACCTTTCTACTCTTCAAACTTTAGCTGAAAGCAATAACCTTACAAAAATAGGTCTTGCAGAGCTTAAGGAATATGGAGTTGCTAAGGGAAAGGTTTTGGTTAAGATACTTGGCTCAGGTGAGTTGAAGGCAAAGCTAGATGTAGAAGCAAATGCTTTCTCTAAAACTGCTGAAGAAGCAATAAAGGCAGTTGGTGGTAACACAACTATAATCTAAGTAAATGAAAAAGTTTATTGAGACACTGAAGAACTGTTGGAAGGTTGAGGATTTGCGTCAGCGCATTCTCATTACAATACTTTTCGTTGCGATTTATCGTTTCGGCTCGTTTGTAGTGCTTCCAGGTATTAACCCAGCTATGTTGGAAAAGCTACAGTCACAGACTAGTGGTGGTCTTATGTCATTGTTGGACATGTTCTCCGGTGGTGCGTTTTCTCATGCTTCTATCTTTGCATTGGGAATAATGCCATACATCTCAGCTTCTATTGTTATGCAGCTCCTCGCTGTTGCTGTGCCTTATTTCCAAAAGATGCAGCGTGAAGGAGAAAGTGGTCGTAAGAAGATTAGCTGGTATACAAGAGTATTAACTGTGTTTATACTCTTCTTACAAGCTCCTTCTTATCTACTGAACTTGAAGGCTCAAGCAGCAGGTGCTTTAGCATCTGGTCTTGAGTGGTCAATGTTTATGGTTACGGCTACAATTATCTTGGCAGCGGGTAGTATGTTTGTGCTTTGGTTAGGTGAACGTATCACAGACAAAGGTGTCGGCAATGGTATCTCTCTTATTATTATGATCGGTATTATTGCTCGTCTTCCACAAGCATTTATACAAGAAACAAGTTCGCGTTTTACCGCTATTACTAATGGCGGACTCGTTATGTTTATAATTGAACTTTTAATTTTGTATATTGTCGTTTGTGCTGCACTCCTTTTAACTCAAGGTACAAGAAGAGTTCCAGTTCAATATGCAAAGCGTGTCGTCGGAAATAAACAGTATGGCGGTGCTCGTCAGTATATACCCTTGAAACTTTTTGCTGCAAACGTTATGCCTATAATCTTTGCTCAGGCGTTAATGTTCATACCTCTTGCAATAGTTCAGTATTCTAGTGATTCTACAAATGAAGTGCTACGTGCTTTAATGAATCATCGTAGTTTGTTGTATAACGTTGTGTTTGCGATATTAATCATTGCTTTCACTTATTTTTATACAGCGATTACATTGAATCCTACTCAGATGGCAGAGGATATGAAGCGCAATAATGGTTTTATTCCCGGTGTAAAGCCAGGCAAGGATACGGCAGATTATATTGATACTGTAATGACCCGTATAACTTTTCCGGGATCTTTGTTCATTGCATTTATTGCAGTGATGCCGGCTCTTGCAGGTTTGTTAAATGTTCAAGATGCCTTTGCTCAGTTCTTTGGCGGAACATCCCTTTTGATTCTTGTTGGTGTAGTTGTTGATACAATACAACAAGTAGAAAGTCATCTGATGATGAGACACTATGATGGTCTTCTCAATTCAGGTCATGTTCGTAATAGAAATGTTAATGTTTCTGCTTATTAACTGTAAGAAATAAAGGTCTTTCTGAAGACTGAAGATGAAATAGAAATGATACGTGAAGCCAATCAACTAGTGTCTTTGGCACTTGTTGAATTGGCTAAACGTTTAAAACCAAGAATTATTTGCACTTCTGTATTTGTTTTCGTTTTATGGGGTATACCTAAATGACGTTAATTTTGCAGGAAGGCAAGGTTGATTATATTGATTTGTGGTGCTCTCTTAAATGGTTTAATGTAGATTCTTGTTACACATTTCGTGTTGGTTGGGTTTCAGCTGAGCTGAGAAAATGTTGAAAACATCAAAGAATTTATAGATGGATAGAGATGATTTTTGCAGATATTCATAGTGCAGAGCATTGTATTTGCCTTTAAATTTGCAAGATCTCCCGAATTCTCAATTATGGTACATTTAGTCTAGGTCTAACGTCTTATATTTGTATTTTAATTGTGGCAATGGTTACATTGGAAAAAAACTACATGTTTTTCTCCAAATCGTTGGAAAGTTAAAACATTTAAAAGAAAATGTGTTTGACATGTTGAATACATAATAGCGCAGTCATAAGAGCGACGTTAATATTTTATCTTTGTTTGAAGAAATTGAAAATTTAGAAACGAATAATTAAGTATGGCAAAGCAAGCGGCAATAGAGCAGGATGGAACGATTGTAGAGGCTCTTTCCAATGCTATGTTCCGTGTGGAATTAGAGAATGGTTGTCCTATAACAGCTCATATCTCAGGTAAGATGCGCATGCATTATATCAAAATTCTCCCAGGGGACAAGGTAAAGGTAGAGATGAGTCCATATGATTTGACAAAAGGAAGAATAGTATTTAGATACAAATAAACTATAGAGATATATGAAGACAAGAGCATCATTGAAGAAACGTACACCCGACTGTAAGATAGTACGTCGTAAAGGTCGTCTGTTCGTTATCAACAAGAAGAACCCTAAGTACAAGTTGCGTCAGGGTTAATTAGCTACAACACACTGATTGTGAAGTCGGTCGTGAAGCTTAATCAAAATTATCAAATTATTTAATTATTAACACAAAAAATGGCAATAAGAATTGTTGGAGTAGATTTGCCCCAGAATAAGCGTGGCGAAATCGCATTGACTTATATCTATGGTATAGGTCGAAGTAGTTCAGCAAAGATATTGGACAAGGCTGGTGTTAGCCGTGACTTGAAAGTCAACGAGTGGTCTGACGACCAGGCAGCCAAAATCCGTGAAATTATCGGCGCTGAATTCAAAGTTGAAGGTGATCTTCGTTCTGAGATCCAGTTGAATATCAAGCGACTGATGGATATTGGTTGCTATCGTGGAGTTCGTCATCGTAATGGTCTTCCTGTTCGTGGTCAAAGTACTAAGAACAATGCCCGTACACGTAAGGGTAAGAAGAAGACTGTTGCAAACAAGAAAAAGGCTACTAAATAATAATTAGAGTTATGGCAAAGAAAACAGTCGCAAAGAAAAGAAATGTTAAGGTTGACGCTTTAGGACAGTTACATGTTCATAGCTCCTTTAACAATATTATTGTGTCATTGGCCAACAGTGAGGGTCAGGTTATTTCTTGGTCTTCTGCAGGTAAGATGGGCTTCCGCGGTTCGAAGAAAAACACTCCTTACGCAGCTCAAATGGCAGCTGAGGATTGTGCTAAGGTCGCTTTTGATCTTGGTCTTCGTAAGGTAAAGGCATACGTTAAAGGTCCCGGTAATGGTCGTGAATCTGCAATTCGTGCAATACATGGCGCAGGTATCGAAGTTACAGAGATCGTTGATGTTACTCCGTTGCCACATAACGGATGTCGTCCTCCTAAAAGAAGAAGAGTTTAATCGTTTTTACAACCCTATTGTCTGCCATAATCGTATGAGCGTTTTTTCAAAGATTCATTTACGATTGGCAGATAAAGACAAAAAATATTTTAAATATTATGGCTAGATATACAGGTCCGAAATCAAAAATTGCACGTCGTTTTGGTGAACCCATTTTCGGCGCAGACAAAGTTTTGTCCAGGAGAAACTTCCCCCCTGGACAGCATGGCAACAACCGTCGCAGAAAAATGTCTGAGTACGGTGTCATGTTGGCAGAGAAGCAGAAGGCTAAGTACACATACGGTGTACTTGAGCGTCAGTTCCGTAATATGTTTGAAAAGGCAGCTAAGGCTGATGGTATCACTGGTGAGGTGCTGCTTCAGAATCTAGAAAGCCGTCTTGACAATGTCGTTTTCCGTCTTGGCATTGCTCCTACACGTGCAGCTGCTCGTCAGTTGGTAGGTCATAAGCATATTGTTGTAGATGGAAAGGTTGTAAACATTCCTTCATTTGTTGTTAAGCCAGGCATGGTAGTAGGTGTACGCGAGAAGGCAAAATCTCTCGAAGTTATCGAATCTGCTTTGGCTGGTTTCAACCACAGCAAGTACCCTTGGATCGAGTGGGACGAGAATACAAAGAGTGGCAAGTTCTTGCACAAGCCGGAGCGTGCCGATATTCCTGAGAATATCAAGGAACAGTTAATCGTTGAATTGTACTCTAAATAATCATTAAGTTAATGGCGATATTAGCATTTCAAAAACCCGACAAAGTTGTAATGTTGGAGGCTGATGACAAATTCGGCAAGTTCGAATTCCGTCCTCTCGAGCCGGGCTTCGGTGTTACCATAGGTAATGCGTTGCGCCGCATTCTGCTTTCCTCCCTTGAGGGTTATGCTATCAACACTATCCGTATAGCTGGTGTTGAGCATGAATTCTCTTCTGTACCAGGGGTTAAGGAGGATGTAACTAACATTATCTTGAATTTGAAGCAAGTAAGATTCAAGCAAGTAGTAGAAGAATTCGAGAACGAAAAAGTTAGTATCACCGTAGAGAATTCCACCGAATTCAAAGCAGGTGATATAGGCAAGTATCTGACTGGATTTGAAGTGTTAAACCCTGATTTGGTGATTTGTCATTTAGACGCAAAGGCATCTATGCAGATAGACCTTACAATCAATAAAGGACGTGGCTATGTTCCGTCTGACGAAAATCGTGAGTTCTGCACTGATGTAAACGTAATTCCAATCGATTCTATTTACACCCCTATCCGTAACGTTAAATACGCGGTTGAGCCTTATCGTGTTGAGCAGAAAACCGACTACGATAAGCTTATCCTCGAGGTAACGACGGACGGTTCCATTCAACCGAAAGATGCACTAAAAGAGGCTGCCAAGATTCTTATCTATCATTTTATGTTATTCTCGGATGAGAAGATAACTCTTGAGAATAATGATGTGGAAACGAATCAAGAATTTGACGAGGAAGTCCTTCACATGCGTCAGTTGCTAAAGACACGTCTCGTTGATATGAACCTTAGTGTTCGTGCATTGAATTGTCTTAAAGCAGCCGATGTAGAAACGTTGGGCGACCTTGTTCAATACAACAAGACAGACCTATTGAAGTTCCGCAATTTCGGTAAGAAATCGCTTTCAGAGCTTGATGATTTGCTCGAGAGTCTGAATCTGCAGTTTGGAACTGACATTTCTAAGTATAAATTAGATAAGGATTAATGATAGACCTCTATACCAGATGCCTTTCCGTGAGGAAAGGCAATCCAGGTAAATGTTTCACTGTCTTCCTTAAAACAAAGAAAAAAAATGAGACATAATAAAAAATTCAACCATTTGAGTCGTACTGCTGACCATCGTAAGGCTATGCTTTCTAACATGGCAATCTCGTTGATTAAGCACAAAAGAATCACTACGACTCTTGCCAAGGCTAAGGCCTTGAAGAAGTATGTAGAACCTCTTATCACACGTTCAAAGAACGATACAACAACTTCTCGCCGAGTAGTTTTCCGTTATTTGCAGGACAAATATGCTGTAACAGAGTTGTTCAAGGAGATTTCTACTAAGGTGGCTGATCGTCCCGGAGGTTACACACGTATCATCAAACTCGGTCTGCGTAAAGGTGACGCTGCAGAAATGGCGTTTATCGAACTCGTAGATTATGATGAGAACATGGCTAAGACTCCGAAGGCTGCTGTCAAGAAGACCCGTCGTAGCCGCAAGGCTGCGCCAAAGGCAGAGACTGCTGTTGAAGCACCCGCTGCTGAAGAGGTTAAGGCAGAAGCTGCTGCTGAGGATGCTCCTAAGGCAGAATAAAAATCTGAATATATCTCATAGGTGCAAGCCCGTCCATCAGGATGGGCTTGTTTTGGTTTTGCAGCCTAAGACTATATCTTTTCTTTCTATCCTTGCTTTCTAGGCAGAATCTCTCTGCCACTCTTTTTAATGGATAAAATTACTTCGAATTGTCTGTAAAAATAGTCAACCCCATTAAAATGTCAACAACAATGAACACTTTTTTTAATGTATCAGATTTGGGTGACCTCAGTGTCGCTCTTGAAGAAGCGCAACTTGTAAAGCGCGACCGTTTTGCTTTCCAACATCTTGGCAAGAATAAAACGTTGTTAATGGTCTTCTTCAACAACTCTCTTCGCACCCGTCTTTCAACACAGAAAGCAGCGATGAATCTCGGAATGAATGTCATAGTGCTGGATGTCAATGCCGGTGCATGGAAACTGGAAACCGAACGCGGTGTAATCATGGATGGTGACAAGTCGGAACACTTGTTGGAAGCGATCCCTGTTATGGGGAGTTACTGCGATCTTATCGGCATCCGTTCCTTTGCAGGCCTTTCAGACCGTGATTTTGACTATGCCGAAACAATAGTAAACCAGTTTGTTCAATATAGCGGACGTCCGGTTTTTGCTATGGAAACGGCCACTGTACATCCACTTCAAGCTTTTGCTGACCTTATAACTATAGACGAGCATAAGTCAACAGATCGTGTTAAAGCCGTACTGACGTGGGCTCCACATTGTCGTGCCTTACCGCAGGCTGTCCCCAATTCTTTTGCCGAATGGATGCTTGCCGCTCCTAATATAGACCTCGTTATAACTCATCCTGAAGGATATGAGCTTGTTCCTAAATTTACTCAAGGAGCAACTATTGAGTACGATCAGAAGAAAGCTTTTCAGGGAGCAGACTTTGTATATGCAAAGAATTGGTCTTGTCCAGGTGTGACTAGACCATCAGACTATGGTAAGATACTCTCGAAGGATATGTCGTGGACAGTGGATGCCGAGCATATGTCGTGGACAAACAACGGCAAATTTATGCATTGTCTTCCTGTACGTCGCGGTCTTATAGTTACCGATGACGTAATAGAAAGTCCAAACTCCTTAGTTATACCAGAGGCTGCCAATCGCGAAATCAGTGCGGAAGTGGTAATAAAGCGGATGCTAGAAAGTCTTTAAATTCCTATTTGGGGAAAATCACCATAACAAAACACTATGGTGATTTTCCCCAAAATGCTTTTAATAATTATTGCTGTCATCTGAAATCTGATATCGACCAGTACATCAAGTCAACGTTCGGGAAAATGGTCGATAAAACGGAGTCTGTGAAGAAAATGGCGATAAATGGTCGATAAAACCTTCTTTGGCAGAGAAACTGGTCGATATTCTTTTATTTATGACCGACAAGCAGGAAGTCACTACGGATGAAATCATTTCCGAATTCGGTTTCACCGCCACTACCGCCAAACGTTATATGCGCCAACTTACTGAGTTTGGTTATTTGGAAGCGCATGGAGGTAATAAAAACCGTAGTTATAGCATCATGACAACATTATAACCAATTTAGTGCTAGCGAGCAAAATATTGTAGCTTTGCAAGCGAATCTGCAACCAAGTCTTACAAACTTCCTTGTGATTTATTCCAATTCCAATATTTTCATTATCTTTGTAAACCAAGCATCCACACAGATGGAGATTTTTCTCTGAAGGATGCTTTATTTATAATCAAAAAAGTCAATATGAAACCTATGATCAAAGTGTTGGCACTGACCCTTTTGCTATCTGTCGGCATACAATCCGCACAGGGCAGAGCAAAGAAACGGGAAACTGATCCCGTTATGAACGTTGTACGTTTTACCTATCAGGGGAATGATGACTATTATTCTACTACTGCATTGCCAACGGTTAGTAGCCTTTTCAACCCCATCCTTCCAGGCTTTTATTCCGATCCAAGCATCTGTCGCGCAGGCGATGACTATTATCTCGTAACAAGCACTTTTTGTTATTATCCCGGAGTTCCGATATTCCATAGCCGTGACCTTGTAAACTGGCGTCAGATAGGCAACGTCCTAAACCGACCGTCCCAGCTTCCTTATCTTACGGGTCAGAATACTGGCACAGGCGGCATATATGCCCCAGCTATAAGTTACAATCCAAAGAACAAACTATTCTACATGATAACCACCGATGTTGGGCGTGGCCATTTCTATGTAACAACATCCAATCCTCAGCTCAACAATTGGTCAGACCCGGTGTGGTTGCCCGAGATTGGCGGCATAGATCCATCGTTTTTCTTCGACGAAGATGGTAGTGCCTATATCGTGCATAAAGAGAACACCGACGGACAGCCAAAGTGGAGCAATCATCGTGCGATACGTATTATCCGCTTTGATACGGAAAGCGGCAAGGTTTTCGGTCCTGACGAGAAATTCCGTGAAGTGGGTGTAGGTCCAGAAGAACACTTAGGGCGTGACGAGGGACCGCATCTCTATAAGGTAAATGGCAAGTACTATCTTATTTGTGCCGAGGGAGGAACGAGCCAGTTCCATTCAGAAGTGGTTTATCGTGCCGATTCCGTCATGGGACCATACACACGTTGGAGCCGTAATCCGATGCTTACTCAGCGAGAGTTGAAACCCAACCGCTCCAATGCCATAACATGCACAGGTCATCTTGATATGGTGCAGACACCGCAAGGACGGTGGTATGGCGTGTTTCTTGGTATGCGTCCCAACATAAACGGAAACGAAAGCATGGGGCGTGAAACATATCTCATGCCTATAAAATGGAGTCTTGACGGTTTCCCCTATGTAACACAAGAGAAAGACACGATACCTTTGGTGCTTGATATTCCAGGTACAGTGCGCAGTCAAGATGTTACATTTGGCAACGTTTCGTTCACCGATGATTTCTCCCATCCTTCTTTGCGCCCGGAATGGATGTCACTGCGTGGGGCTATAGATACCCTCTGCACCGTGGGAAAAGGAGGCTTGCGCATGAAAGCTTCCGCCACTTCTGCCAGTCAGAAAGCTACCCCCTCTTTCATTGGCCGTAGAATTCAGAACAAGAAGTTTGAAACAACGCAGTCCGTTCATTTGGATTTGCGCCGTGAAGCACTTGCAGGAATGTTGATATTCAAAACAGAGGCGCGCCAGTATTTTCTAGCCTCCGATGGTGAGCAGATGCGTCTCTTGCGCATAGGTGCAAATAAAGTAGAAACTGTGGCAAGTTGTCCGTGTAAATATACGGCACTTGAACTGAAAGCCGTAAGCCGTGGCGACACTTACGATTTCTATTTCCGCGAACTTACCGCCCCCGATTGGACACTTCTAGTCAGCGGCATAAGCACAGCGTATACATCTTCTTCGGCTGGAGGCTTTTGTGGAACAACGGTCGGACCATATATTGTAAGGAAATCCTCTCTTGGTGAAATTTGTTCGCAGGTAAAATAGCGGCGTAAACTTAATCCTGTTGTATAACTAGACCATTTATACTTTATGAAAGAGCATAAGAAAGCAATAGTGATAGGTGCCACTTCCGGTATCGGCCGTGAGGTTGCCCTACAGCTTGCTGCACGTGGATGGCATGTTGGTATTGCAGGTCGCCGCACCGCCCGCTTGCAGGAGCTATGTAATACCCATGCAAACATTGTTGCCTATAAAGAAATAGATGTCACGTCAGCTTCCGCTCCTGCGCTTCTTGCAGAACTTGTGGAAGCGATAGGCGGCATAGACCTCTATTTCCATAGTTCCGGCATCGGCTGGCAGAACGAAAGCTTAGACATAGAAAAAGAGTTGAATACTGTGGAAACTAATGCCCTTGGCTTTGTTCGTATGGTAGGAACAGCCTTCAATATGTTTGCCAAAGCTTCAGAGCAACCTGGATACACGGGCAAATTCCATATCGCCTGCATAACGTCTATTGCTGGAACAAAGGGGCTTGGGGCAGCTCCATCCTATTCTTCCACAAAGCGTTTTCAGCGGCATTATCTTGAGAGTCTTGACCAATTGGCGCGTATGCGTCACCTTCCGATAAGCATAACTGATATCCGTCCGGGATTCGTTGCGACCGACCTTATTTCCGGGAGCCACTATCCGCTTCAACTCAGTGCGGAGCGTGTTGCGCGGAGCATTGTCCGTTCGGTGGAGAAAGGGCTTTGTGTAAAGACGATAGATTGGCGTTATGCCGTCCTCGTTTCTTTATGGCGCATCATTCCCCGTTTCCTTTGGGTAAGACTGCCGATATCCGGGCATTAAGCCGTGCCCAAACAGTTTTATCCCCGTTTTCTAACGTTATTATTCCCGTGGGCAAAGTAAAGTAATACAGCGGTATTAGCAAAATATGTAGATGCAATTAAAAAGAAACGACGTTCGCAACCTATGGATGTCTCATAGTTGTGAACGTCGTTCCCTTATTTTTCAAATTTGGAGTAAAGCTAATTGCTCATCTATGTTTATCGGTTGTTTGCCGTAGATTATATACCCATATAAAAAGCGAAGTCCAACCGTGGTACGCATCGTTGAGAGGCGTGGTGGGATTTGTTAATGCAAATATAAACAAATTTCGACAAAAGCCAGCCTATACTTACCTTATAATCTTTACTGTTCTACCGTCAGACAGTTTTACAATGGCAATACCCTTCGAACTTGCCGTTGCCTTGCTTCCGTCAATGCCGTAGCGTGCAATCTCGTGTGCCCCGTTATCTATTGCGACTTCATCAATTCCTGTCTCTGCATCCAACTGTATGCTCACCCCGTTTTCTATGGCACAGTTCTTTAAATCCTCGTTGTCATAATTGTAGATGAATGCCACAACCTCCATGTTCTTCGTGTTCCATTCTCTATTGATAGCGAAACTGCAGTCGTAGCAGAAGGCATTGTCGTGCCAAGTTATAGGTTCGCCCCATGTGCTGTTACAGTCGCGTGTTACATGTTGCTGGTAGTATGTGCCGCTTGCCCCAGATTGGTTTGTTGATCTTATATTGTTTTCAATGAGATAAACCTGAATGTATGGATTCTTCGAGGCGTATAACTCGTTGCAAATGCCGCCAACATGCACGTCAACCTTAGAGCCGCCGGCAGCCTTATTAAGCTCTATGCTGAGCATGGCATTGGTAGTAAGCTCTGTTTCATACAAGGTGTATGCCTCAAGCGTGGCGTAGTTTGTCAGTACAAACACGGGTGTAGGTTTGTTTGACTTCGACGTAAAATATGGTTTCCTGTTCAACATACCTCCTGGTGCATAGACGTCAGTTCCATTGTTGTAGAAACTCAGCAGCTCTTCTTCCTCATAAGTCTTGTTTTCCGCATTATAGCCAAGTGTGAAGCCGTCTGTGTAGTATCCTACATGATGTGCCACGGCAATTACGCTTCCGGCAAATCGTTCGTCTTCCAGAAGAGTATGGATGTTTGCCGCTGCAGTAGGGCACGCGGTGCATTGTTCTGTGGTGAATTCCTCAAGGATAACATTTCGTGTATAGGTGTAATATGGTATAGTTGTGTTGTTTTTGCTATTGCAGTCGATAGCATTGTCCAATGAGAGCAGCGTGACCGTCATAGCCGTATTGTTGTCTGTTGCCTTTTGGGGGTCTATAATTAGTGTCAATGTTGTGTCGGCCAACGACAACAGACTTGCGTCTACATGCGAATCCACTTTCCACGTGTCTCCAGACCGCAGCTCGAGCGTAAAACCTTTAACATCTTTCGTACCGTAGTTGTGAACTCCCAGTTCCAACTGTAGGGCTGTCGGGCTTACCGATGGACGAGGCTTTACCATAGCCGACCCAATGCCGAGGTCGAAGTCAGGCATGTTTTCTCCGGCAACAAGAGCTTCTATGCTAAGCACCCCTTCCGAACTTACATCTTGCCATGCCTTTTCGCCCTGCTTTATGTATGAAGTCCCGATGCGTTTTGGGGCAACAATGCTTACAATGTCCGACGATGCTTTCTGTCTTATGCTATATCCTGCATAGAGCGTGCCCTCCTCGCCAGTTATGGCGTATGGCTTGTTGAAGAGGATCTTGTTCCATCCTTTTGCAATGTTCTTCGTTCCAGTCTTTCTCACGACCGTCGCTTCGGCAAGGTTCGCTCCGTCCTTCTCGCTTCTCAGCCATACTGTTACAGTGTCCGTGTTCAGTACGTTCACGAATCCTGCCCTAATGCCCGTGATGTTGTTTCCTTGATAAGCCGACAACGCTTCCTCTGAAAGGCACAATGCTGCAGAATTCCATCCTTTCCCGTCCAAACGATGTTCTGTAGCTGTTGCAGTCTTGCCGTTGCAGTAGCCTACTGCCAGCGTGTCGCATTGTGCTTTGGCTGAAACAAAAGTTACAGCCAATAGCGCAGTAATTATATATTTGTTCATTTCCTTTTGGCTTTTATTGTTGTTTTCCCATTCTTGATAATGCTAATCCCCTTGTATTCTAGAGATGTCTTGCGGCCAGACAGATCAAATGTTTCTTCTTGGCTGTTGAGGCTAGTGGCAAGCTTTTCTCCGATGCCAAGTGATGCAGGCAGTGTAACGCAACATTCTGCAGATTTGTAAGAGAGAGCCGCCCCGTCTGTCGCCTGAATGCGTAACCCGTAAGTCTCTCCTGGGGTTAGTCCGCTGAACGTCATTTCTTCTTTTCCGTTGCTTTTCACTCCATCGTAATCTTCAACAGGCAAGCGCAGCATGGTGTGGCAATCAGTTGTCACGTCGTCAATAGCCACAAAGCCAGCAGTGCGCTCCAGTCTTATGCGCATTTTCTCTGCACCGTCAGCCACAACCGAAATGGTATTTGCCGTAGTGGGTGCATCAATAGCTTTCACTTCTGTCCAACCATTGCCGTAATCTGCCTCAAAGTGTAGCTTGTTGCCAGCTTTGCTTGAGCGTACCCACATAGACAGTCCGTCGATTTTTGCCTCCGGGAATGCCACAATGAGCCAGTCTCCGTCGGAAGATAAACGTAGTGCAGGTGCAGTATTGCCATAATATCCGTTTACAGAGTAGTAGGTCTGGCTACTCGTGTTCCACAACTCCGGCATGCCATTGTATTTCTCGCTGAAATCATATCCCATAGCTGTCGTATTCTCGCTATAAGTGTGCCTGTTCAGCCATATAAGATAGTCCGTCGCTCCCTCTACGCTGTTCCAACTGGCGGTGAAGCCTTTTTCCGTTATGTTGTCAGTCTGTAAACCCTCAGGCAGTCTTTTTTCAAATGCTAGTGGCAACGTTGTTGCCTTTACTTCCGTAGTATCCGAGGCATAGTCAGCAAGAAAGGCAGAAACGGAAAGTGTATAGTCGGTGAGTGGTGACAAACCCTCAATTTTCAAATTCTGCACCTTAGGATACGTTTTGTAGTCCATTCCGCCAACGTAACTCTTTTCGCCTTTTTCGTTACAGGTAAAGGCCGCTAGTTTATAGTATTCCGCATCCTCAACCGGTGTCCAGGTCACGCAGAGGCTACTGTCTTCCACTTCGCTCACGAGCAATGCATCGGGAGATGCAAGTTTGAAGTTCGTTCTGGCAAGCATCATCCTTATAGTGTCGTTGCGCTCAGCCACGTGGGCAATTTTCAGAATGTTGTCTCCAGCCCATGATTGCAGCTGCCATTGTGTTATGTTGGATGCCCCCGGCATAATGTCTCCGCTACGTGTCGCATCTGTTGCCATGCCGTCAACTTCCACGATGTCCACCCTTTGGTGTCCAGGTTGCGTATTCACAGCGTTATTGTTCCATGCAGTAGAGTCGATATCTATATGCCATAGCAACATACCGTGCCCTGGCAGATATTTGTCCCAGTCGGTCTTCTGTCTGTTTTCCAATACGAAAAACTCTCGTCCGTCTGTTCCGTCCACATCCACGCGGTATGCTTTGTTACAGTCGGCAAGATATGGCAACACGTTAACGCTGTCGGCATTAACGTTCAGCACGTCATAGTCAAGCCAGCCCAGTTCTGCCCTTTCGTATGCCGAGAATGTTGGCGGCGTGTTCATGTCGTTGTTGTATGAACCGGTTGCCATCGTGTCCCAAGACCCCAGTTCGAAGGTCAGCATGCCGTAGGCTGTGTCATAGTGGTCTGCCAGTCCGAGCACGTGTCCGAACTCATGCACGAAAGTCCCTATACCCGTCGGCACTGCTGTTCCGTCAGACCTGTAGCGTAACTCGTTGCTGCAGGTGTAGCGGTCAATGATTTTTCCGTCCAGCACGAGTTCCTTTCCCCATCCGTTTCCGCCGTTTCCTTTCAGATACCAAGAGTGCGGCCAGATATAGTCTGTTCCGTTCGGAGTGTCGGCTTGTCCGTTGCCAGCGTAGAAAAAGTATATGTTGTCAACCTTCCCGTCTCCATCGGTGTCGAATTCCGAAAAGTCAATTTCGTTGTCTAGAGCCTTACACGACTCTATGATAGCTTCGCTAATACGTGCGTCCTGCCCGTTGTTGGTTCCCGTTCCTGTGTCTTCCCCGTAATATTTTGCCGTGTTCGAGAGTTTTACAGGACCAACAACAATGAAGTTTGGGTCGAATTTATTGAACGATGATGTGTGGTAGAAATCGCGTGCCGAGCCGTTAATGCCTGTTCCTTCCCATGTAAAGCCCTCCGTGTTGAGTAATCCGTTGAAAAATGCCTTTGGATCGCTTACCGACGTGAACTCCAGGTCACTGAATTCCCATAGTATGACAAGAGTTTTTTGTTGCCCCACTGTGGGGAAATCATTTATGCGTATTCTGCGTGGACCAGCCTTGGGTGCTTCTTTTTGCGGGGAGGCATAGAATGTTGTGCCCAATGCCGCTTTTTCTATGGCGGCAATGTTCATGTTCTGTAGGTATGCTGCATCGCTGACACTGCGGTAGTCGTTGTCCTTTGCCGTGATGCCACTACCCGTTATCTGGCCATTCTTCAGCGTGGCATACTCAAATGCTCCTGTCTTCGAGTTGAAGAATAATGGCTTGCTGTCGCAGGAGTAGGTGAGGTGATGGTGCTCGTCGCCCCGTATCACAACGGTCACTACAGAGCCGTCGGGCTGCGTCATTCTCTTGGGCTGAGGGTCTGCAGGTATAGCTACCGCCTCATTTGTAGCAGATAAGGCAGCAACGATAGCCAATGATGTGAGTATTGTCTTTTTCATTTTTTTCTGAATGGTTGTTTGTTATAAATAAAAAAGAGAAGAACTGCGTCTGTTGGTTTACACCTCAGCTCCGCATATCCTTCTCTTTATTTTATAGAATGTGTTATCTTACGCTTACTTTTATAGCCTTATCGCCAACTTTTGCAACGTAAACACCGGCAGGAACACTTATTGTTTCCTTTTCAACCGCTGTTGAGGCAGCAACCTTCTGTCCGTCGAGCGAGAAGATGTCAATGCTTTCTCCGTTGGCACCGCTAACAGTAATCGTACCCTTGCCACCAGCTATTCGGATGCTTCCTGCGGAAATAACATCAATACCTGTAGTAACCGCAACGGTGTTGGAAAGTTCCGATTCGCCCATGTCATACACCGCACTTACAGCGTAGTTACCGCTCTTGCCGTCGGCCTTTGCCGAAGTTGCGGTAGTTGTTCCTGTATTCTCAGTGTTACAGTAGATGTTGTAGCCCAATAGTTGTGGAACTCTGGCTTCTGTATACTTGATGTCATCTACGAGTATTCCGAATTCGTCGGAAACAGTGTGCAGTGCCACGTACTTGGCATCGGTAGGCAGTGTGGCTTTTATCTCATACCACTCAGATATGTTGGAGTATGTCACAGTAGTCACCTTGTTGGTGAACGAACTAGGTTTGCGGTCAGTGCTTGACGTGAGCACTTCTATAGAAGAACTAGCATCGTTGCTCAGTGTCATGAATGAGAATTCCGTGCCACCCTTCACTTCTGGTGAAATGAACCAATCGTCGTCAGCATCGTTGTTAGTGCGTCCTTCTGCATCAGCACCATAATTACCCCAATGGATAAGGCATTTCTCTCCAGAATACGGTTTCCATGCGGCAGCGTCGGGGCATCCAGCCTCTGTCGTGCTCCATGTCATCCATGCCAAAGGTTGGTTTGTATAAGGCCAGTAGTTGCCGTAATACTGTATGAATGTCAATGTCAGGTGGCCGTCAAGGTCAGCAGTCTTCCATCCGTTGATATTGTCAATGGTAAATGCTGGAACATCTTCGAAGTCGAGCGTAACCTCTCTGCCGTCGACCGTAGCTGGTGCGAGCCAGTTTAGGTCGTCAGTTCCGCTGAGTGCAAGTCCTGTTGGTGCAGGTAGATCAACTTGCGTAGGAGTTATTTCTACCTCTTGGCTCACATTGTTGTCAGGATTGTCATCGCCATCGTATATCACTTCTGCACTGTATACGTAATCTTTTTGTGCCGCATTGACAGGCAAAGTGAAGTGGAACACGCTCTGTTTGCCAATGGCAAGAGCCTCAGAAGATTCTTTCTCATCAATAGCCTCACCGTTGAGCGAGAACATTACAGAATAGTCGTTTGCTACAGTTGCGCCCATGTTGGCTACCGTAACAGTGATATCTGCCACGTCACCTACTTTCGGACAGTATGGTTGTGATATGGCTGTCAGGGCAAGGTCGTTGCCTGTTGCTTCTTTTATCGTCCAGTTGTCTGCGAAGATACGGTTACTCGGAGTGGGGAGATAAGCCTCAAGAGCGACCTGAGCCTTTTTGCCGCAGAGTGCAGAGAGGTCGAACACATGTTCTGTCCAGCCGTTGTTGCCGCTCAGTCGTATGGTGTCACCAATGGCGATAAAGTTCTTGCTGCCGTCTGTCGTAGCCACCACTGTTGCGTAAGCCTCTTCCGGCATGGCTTCAGAATGGTGCAACCATACTGAAAGCACAGGTTTGTTTGCAGAGCTGAAATCAATGATAGGAGTAGAGAAGAAGCTTGAAGCGTCTTCAGTACCTGTGTTGTAGAACACGAGTTGCAGACCGTCATTGTTCTCTGGCTGTATCTTGTCGTTGTAATATCCACCGTCAACAGTCCATGACTGTGCATTCTTGCCTGCGGTAACAATCCATGGTGAGTGGCTTATGCCGCTTGAAGCGAATGGTTCAACAAATGGAAGAGTATACGGAACGCCTAGAACGATACTTCCGCGTGAGTAGTCACTTTCGCCGTTGTCGTTGGATGCTGTGATACCAAAGATATATTGGTCTTGTGTTTCCGTAGCGTCAAGGATGTTTACCTCTATGGATGTTTCTCCTTGAGTTGTCCCGAGTTCAGTGTATAATGGGTATGAAGAAGAATCATATTTGTATATTTTGTATGTGAAGGTTGAGGGGTTGACATATCCACCGTTCACGCCTTCAGTCGGGGCGTCCCATGACAGGTTGGCAACAGTGCGCTCTTCTCCCCAAGTGAGGCTGAAATTGTCGATAGCTTTCGGGGTATCAAGACCTATGAACTTGCTTGTACATACAGGCCATCCCTCGCCGCTTTCATTGCTTGCAACTATCTTAAAATAGTTCCATCCGTGTGTGGCCTTCACGTTGATTGTCGCGTCAGCTCCAGGTTTCACATTGTTCTGTGAACCAAGCACGTTGCCATTGTCATCGTATAATGTAACTTTTGTGAGTGAAGAAATGGAATTGCCATTGATGTCTGTAGTCGGAAGCTTGAATGAGAATGTTGCACCAAGTGCACCGTTGGCATCAGGTGTTATGGTCAGCGAGCGGACTTTGTTGGGTGCGTCTTCTGTTGCAGCGAGACCAATACGCAGACTGTCTATTCTCCATGTGCAATTTTCTCCAAGGCTGTAGGAGTAGAATGCAAAATTATAGTTTCCAGAAGTTGTTGGGCGGAAATAGAACTCGCGAGTTTCTCTTTCAGTTCTGCACGTATAGTTATCAACATCGTCAAGCACAATCTCTTGGTCTTCTATCTCCTTGCCATTGCCTACGGTAGTGCGCAGACTGCCGTTTCCTTCAAGGCGGTAGGCTATAGAGTATAGCTTTCCGGCCTCAAGTTTGAAGTCGGGTGTTATGAGCCAGTCATCTGCAGTTCCCCATCCAGAAGTAATGCTCTTGCTATAGTTATTCCATGTCCATGTTCTGTAAGTTCCGTCGTTGTTGGCATTGATAATGGTAAAACCATTGAGACAATCCGACGTAGAGAAATCGTTGGCATACGGCATGGGCAGGTAATTGCCGGCCGTCACGCTGTTTGTCTTTATACCAATGCCTTCGTTACCGTGGCTTGTGGCATAGATTGTGTAGGAATAGGTCTTTATCTCCTCGTCAATATCGTCCTGTGCGCTAGTTGTCGTGATGCCGTCGGCGATTATTTTTCCATCGAAGTCACGTACAACCTTGTATGTAATGTCGGAAGCATCAAACTTGCTGTCGAAGTCGGAGTATTTACCTTTCGTAGGAGCTTTCCATGAAATGGTAGCTTTCATGTCACTTACGGAAAGAGTTGGTGATCCTACAGTGGTAGGAGCGTCATAACCGCAAACAACAACAGTACTGTTGCGGAGAGCCTTTACTTCGTTGTAGAGCGGATATAACAGTACGGTTATTACGTGCATTCCTGAAGTCAGTTCAGCGGTACACTCTACCTTCTGCCCCATCGTTATTGTAGATGACAGCCCTGAAACACTGATATACTGATTGTCTGCATAAATATAGCAACGAACGTTGCTTGTGGAATAGCTAGGTATCTCAATCTTCGAACCATTGATGTCTTTGTCTGGTACTGTAAAAGAAATCTTTGCCGTAGTAGTCCCCTCATCAACCGTAGCTGTAAGGTCGCTGATGTTTGCAAATTCGTATTTCGCAAAGGAAGTTTCCGTTTCAGGACGCTTGTAGAAGAAAGTGAATCCTGTAGGTACGTTTTCAAGTAACTCTGTCTTCAGAGTGTTGTCTTTCTGTCCGTAGGCGATGTATGGTGCGACTTTATAATACTGCGTACCATTTTCAAAGTCATAGTGGTTGATAAGCAGATAACCCGTGTTTGAGTCGTAAATCATAGGTTGCAGTCCATAGACATATTGTAGTGGCATGTCTGCGCGTCCCACTACGGACGTCTTGCATGTTATGGGGTCTATTTCGCAGATGTAAATGGAGTCGTCATTGTTTTCAACGCGTAGTGTTCCTCCTGTTGCCGTGAATGATTTCGGATTGAAATTCCCTTTTTCCACAGTTCCGTTCCATCCACCGAGGTAGCCAATACGTTTCAAGGTGCATGAGGCGGTGTCGAGTACATTAAGATAATAGGAATTTTGATCTCCTTCAGCAGTGTTGTCGCCCATGGATATAGCGTAAACAACATCGCGCTGGTCGTCATAACTAAGAAGGTATGGCAGGCGGTCTTTTGAGAATGTTTGGCTTATTGTCTTTTGGTCAAGTCGCTCAAGAGTGTTAGCATCGTAGATGGTGCGCACAAGACTGTTGTAAAGTCCTGTTGACGTATTCATTTTGGGTAGATAACAGTATAGCTTACCGTGAGCTTCATAGGAATAAGGAGAAAGACCATCATCAGAAGATACGGTGTCGCAGGCAAATGGTTGTATGTTAAAGTCAACCAATCCGCCTGTAGTCGTCGTGCCGTCTTCTTTTAGCCCGGCATAGGCATTGAATCCAGTGTATGTCCATGTCGTACTACTGTCAGTTTTGCGCACTTCGGTAGGCTTTACCGCTTGCACAAGGTTTGGTCCATGACCTGTGGACGAAACGTACTTGTTATAGGCCGCATGGTCGCTGGCACTGCCTATAGGCAGCTGACTCTTGTACTTGCTGTCAATAGTTTGTGTAGCACTAGCTTTTGCCTTGGCATCCGCTTTTATTATGGAAGCCGCCGACGCTTTGTCAACCGCCGTCTTCTGCGGCGAGAACACAACCTTGGTCTGAGCCGTAGCCTGTAGTGGGGCAATCAAGCCGATCAAGGATAGCGTCAAAAATGATAATGTTACTCTTCTCATAAGCAAAATGTTGTTGTTGTGTTATGATTGTTGTTAAAAAATTGCTAACCCCGTAATTTTGGCTGCAAAGTTAAAAAGCAAGCTATACGAAAACAAGTTAAAAAGGTATGTATACTTTTAGATTTAAGAAAATAAAAAGGAAAAGGTAGGTTTAGATGCCTTTTTGATAGGAATAATTAGAAAAACATTTCAAATTGGGGGACTTTGTACCGTTCGGTTAAATGTCAGAATATGCAAACAACTCTTTATTTTGCGATTTATTCAAATCTTGCTATCTTTGCAATGTTATGAGAAGAAGGCTTTGCTACATTATTATATTTATAAATCTCCTCTGTCTGCCCTATAATTCTTTGGCACTGGAACAGAAGATTAGTTCCGCAATAAGTGACAAGAGCAAGGGTGATGCCTACTATGGGGCAGGGCGTTTTTCTGAGGCTTTGGAATTTTATACCAAGGCACTTGACGGAGCGAAGATAGATAGAAACGAACATCTTTACTATGCTTGTCTCGGGAATATTGGCAATATATATGCGGGTATGGGCGATGTGAAGCGTGCCCTGCACTATTATGCATTAGGCTACGAAGCTGCGAAAAAGACAAAAGACATAGAGACGCAGTGGGGATTCGTTACAAATATCGTGGCTGCTTATTGTCAGATAAACGATGCCGCAAATGCGCAGACCTTTTTCCGATTACAGATGCAATTGCCGATAAAAGATGTGGTAAGACAGAAGTATTACTGTTATACTAATCAAGCATTGATAGCTTTGGCAGGGCATAAGTGGGATCTGGCAGAGTATTACTTCAAAACGACAGAGCACTTTGTGAAGGAGCGCCGCTTGCCGACCCAATATGTAGTGGAACCTTTGTTGGAATTGGGAAAGATAAGAAAGAGACAGGGTGACATGGCGGGTGCCTTGAATTATTTCTGTATGGCGCGCGATAGCGTTGGCGGTATGGAAACAAAGGAACAACTTGTGAACATTTACCATGAGATGGCAGAAGTATACAAGAAAGTGGGTAAGCGTGATTCGGCGGAAAGATACAGAAGTCTTTATCTTTCTCTCTCGGATTCAATTTTCAATGTCAGCCAGTTCAATATGGCCAATAGTAAACTTTTTGAATACGAGAATAAGGAGAACCAAAAACGCATTGACAACCTTGTTTCGCAAAACTATACGCAGCTCTTGGTTATTGGCGTGTTTCTAGTGTTTGCTGTGGCAATAACGCTTCTTTACATCGCTCTTAGGCGAAAGACGCACAATCTTCTTGAAGCTCAGCGCCTGCTTGTAAGTAAGAATGAAGAGTTGATGACTTCGGAGCACAATAGTCAGAAACTGCTCAAACAATATGTGGAAGCGCTTAACAACAAAGAACTTACAGCGACAACAAACATACATTCATCCAACTCGACAATAGTCAGCATGTCTTCAAAGGAAGAAGGAACAGAACGCTCAGATATAGGATTGGACGAAGAGCAACGCACCCGCTTGCTCAACTCAATAGCAACAGTTATGGAAGATGTGGAACTTATTTCTAGTTCAGACTTCAACCTTTCAATGCTTGCTGACAAGGTTGGTTCAAACACGCGATACGTGTCGTGGGTTATAAACGAAACATACGGCAAAAATTTCAAAACGCTACTCAACGAATATCGCATCCGTGAAGCCTGCAAACGATTGACCGACAATGAGCATTACGGGAACATGACAATACAGGCTATATATGAAGATCTTGGCTATAATTCTGCTGCATGTTTCATACAGGCTTTCAAGAAGGTTAATGGTGTTACCCCTTCAGTTTATCAGAAACTCAGAGGTAAGGCTTGTTCCAAATAATTGCAGATTGGCGCAATACGTTTCTATAAATGAGTTTAACGATGTAGGGATTTTTTGAATACCTATAAAGAACATGCCGGGAAAGAGCATTGGCATTGCTCCTTTCCGGCATATTTATAAAAAACGTCAGCCATATTGCGGCTTGATGTTATTGCAGATTCTATTTCATGTCGATGTATTTAATCTTGTCCATGTCGCCATAGTCAAGATTCTCACCGCCCATTCCCCATACAAACATATAGTTGCTTGTTGCGGAAGCGCAGTGCACGCTCCATTCAGGAGACATGACAGCCTGCTCGTTGTGCAGCCATATTACGCGCGTTTCTTGTGGCTCACCCATAAAATGTGCTATGGTGTTACCCTCAGGCAGGTTGAAATAGTAATATGCTTCTACGCGTCTGCCATGAAGGTGTGCAGGCATTGTGTTCCATACGGAGCCAGGAGCTAGTTCTGTGAGTCCCATCTGAAGTTGGCATGGACCGCCCTTGCCGCCGTTCTTCTCGGAAAGAACATTGTTTACTATGAGTTGGTTTATTACGCGGTCGTTGCTCTCCTCCATCTTTCCAGCGTGGAAACTGTTGGAATTAAGACATTTCAGCTTCTTGGCGCGGGCTGCATCATTGCAGACAATCATCTGTGTGGGGTATGCCTTGTGGGCTGTAGTTGAGTTCAAATAGAACTTTGCCGGATTTGATGCGTCTTTACTTGCGAAGGTTACGTCTTTTGCTCCGCGGCCTACATACAATGCATCTTTAAAGTGTAGCTCATATTCTTTTCCGTCAACGGTTACGATACCAATTCCCTTGCTTGTGTTGATAATGCCGAGCTCGCGGTTATAGCAGAAGTATTCTGCTTTTAGAGGATCTATGGGTTCAAGTTTGAGAACACTGCCTACAGGCATTGCGCCACCGTAGACAACACGGTCATACATGGAGTAGGTGAAATGGATTTTGTTGGCTTCCATAACCTTTTCCATAGTGAACGCACTGCGTAGACGGTTTGTGTCGTATGTTTTTACGTCTTGCGGGTTGCAAGCTGTTTGGATGGTGTAATCGGTCTGTGCCTGTGAGCACATTGCTGTGGCAAGGAGAGCCACACTTAACATGAGTTTCTTCATATCTTCTTTTTTGTTCTATTATTGTCTGTTTGCTTATTTTTCTTCTTTTGCCAATTTGTCCTCTTTCACGATGCGACGGTTGTTGATAAACATCATTGCGATGGTGACAATTGCAAGAGCTCCCATTCCGATATATTCAAGCTTTACACCGCGGTAGATGAGCCAACCGAACAGGGAAGAGGCGAAGTCAAGTGCACCACCTGAGAAACCTTCAGGAATCTGTGCTGCCTTGTCTTGTGTAGCTGCGAATACGGTATTTGCTGCCATCGTGAAGTCTGGAGCCATATCGGTTACGAAATACAATCCGACGATGAGCGCAACAAGTCCCACAACAAGCGACTTCACAACGTTTCCTTTGGTGAAAGGCAAAACCATGGGGAAAAGGTAGAACATTCCTGCAAGTGAAGCAAGTGGCAGGAACTGGTTGCCTGGCAGGAACACAGCCAGCACGAGAATTACGGGGATAAGTATGATTGAAACGACAAGCGTTGTAGGATGACCAATAACGAGAGCCGGACTCATGCCGATGTGTACTTTCTTTCCGTTGAATTTGCTCTTAACAAGTTCCTGTGTCTTTTCGGAGATTGGTTTCAAACCTTCAATAAAGAGAGATGTGATACGGGGGATAAGTTCCATGACAGCTCCCATCGTGACTCCCAATCCGAGGATTTTCTTTATGTCAAGCTGGGCTGCCCATCCTATGAGCATGCCGACGATAACACCAAGTACAAGCGGTTCGCCAAGCACGCCAAACTTCTTTTTTAGTCCTTCGGCATCAATGTCAAGCTTTGAAAAGCCAGGAATGAGGTTTAGAAGTTTGTCTATCAGTATAGCAAAAGGCATAAAGCTTTGGCAGAATGGCTGAGGGATAGATATACCTTCAAGGTCATAGTATTTTTGGAAACGTTCGGCAGTAAGGTCTGCGCAGATGAGTGTTATTATGTAGCACACAATGGCTGCGAAATATCCCCAAAGCAAGCTCTCGCCCATCACGAAATATGCTACAGCACCGATGAATGCAAAGTGCCAATAGTTCCAGAGGTCAATGTTTACAGTGCGTGTGGTTTTTGTTATGAGCATAAGGAAATTTACACCGAGGCAGATAGGGATAATCAGTGCGCCCACGGCTGTATTGTAGGCTACGGCTGCTGCAGCAGGCCATCCCATGTCAAAAACGTTGAGCTGCAAGTGGTATATGTCGGATATTCCTTTCAAAGGATCGTTGAAATTGGTGGTCAGCAATGCCGTGACGACCCCAAGACCGACGAAACCTACACCGACAAAGAGACCGGATTTTAGGGCTTTGCCGAATTTCATACCGATACAAAGTCCGATGACGGTGAAGATAATAGGCATCATCACGCTTGCCCCAAGACTGATAATGTAGCTGAATACTTGTTCCATGTTGTTTGTTCTTTATTTTTGTTTTCTTGTTTCAGTTAGTAGATTGTTCTGTTCGCCTACAAAGTTAGTGTATTTATTCCAATTAGTTGGGGAAACGGACTGTAAAAGTTTAATTTGTCAGATGTCAAAGTGGCATGAGTAAAAAAACAGGGAGCTAACCTCGCGGCCAGTTCCCTGTAAAAACCATGCTATGAAAAAAATATTAGGTATGATTTACATTTTGCTTATGATTCCAATCTTCGTGTTTTCAAGGAAATTCACAATAGCGTTTATTTCCTTTCCCTCGGGCACCTGCTCCTTCACCTGAATGATGGCATCGAAGACACTTGTCTGACCATGGAACACTAGACGGTAGGCATTGGCAATGTGGTCAATGATCTTATTGGAAGTCCCAGATGATTTGAGGATCGACTCGTTAACACCGGCATAACGTACGGGGTTGTCTGTTGCGATAATGAACGGTGGCACGTCATTGCTGATGCGGACTCCGCCTGTTACCATTGATGCTCCGCCAATGCGTACGTTGGCATTTATGATAACGCCAGACGAGAATATTGCAGCGCTGTGGATTTCACAATCACCGGCAATCTTTGTTCCGTAGCCGAAAGTGCAGTAGTCTTCAATCTTTGTGTCGTGCGATATGTGAACACCTTCCATAAAGAAGTTGCGGTTGCCAATGCGTGTCTCACCGTCCTTGAATGTAGCGCGGTTGATAACTACGTTTTCGCGGAAAATGTTTTCGTCGCCGATAATCAAATGCGTCTCGTCTCCGTTGTAGTTGAAGTCCTGAGGTTCTGCACCGAGAACTGTATTTTGGAAAACCTTGTTGCCCTTGCCCATACGGGTTCCCTTCATAATGCTTACGTAGGGATATATGACGCAGTTATCGCCAATCTCCACATCGTCTTCAATATAGGCGAACGGATAAACGGTAACGTTCTTTCCTAGTTTTGCGCCAGGGGCTATGTATGCTTTTTCACTTATCATAATTGTTGAACTGTATTAACGGAAGGTGTTTTGTGAAACACCTCTCCGTTTGGTTTTCTTTCTAAACGGTATACCCTTCATCTTTGTGTGAATCCCAAGTGAAGGATAGTTCCGTCTGATTTTAATATCTTCCTCCGCCAAGAGCGTAATAGAGGTTCACCACAGCTTGCATCTTGTAGAAATCATCCGCCACTTTAGAGAGTTGTGCGTTGAGTAGGCTCTGTTGGGCTGTAATAACTTCAAGATATGTGCTGCTGCCCTCGTTGAAGAGCATCTTGGTGTATTCTACGTTCTTTGTAAGGCTCTCCACCTGTTTCTGTTCCAGTTGGCTCTTTTCTTCGGATGAATTGTAGAGAACAAGGGCGTTGCTAACTTCGCTGCCGGCAGAAAGGACGGCATTCTGCCACGTGTTGTATGCTTGCTCCTGCTGTGCTTTGGCAACTTTCAATCCAGCAATAAGCTGACCATTGGCGAATATCGGCTGCACAAGACTAGCCACAGCGCTCCAAAGCATTTTGCCAGGGTTGACAATGCCGCTTGTACCGCTGTTTGTATATGCTCCAGAACCGCTTATTGTTATGCTTGGGTAGAAATTAGAACGAGCTTGGTTTGTGTTGTAGAAACACTGCGCAAGGCTCATCTCAGCATAGTGTACGTCAGGACGGTTGTTCAGAAGTTGTATGTTGATACCAGTGCTGAACGTTGCAGGCAGAGACTGCTCTTCAATTTTGTTGCGGCTTATTGTCTGAGCAGGCTGTCCGATGAGCAAGGATAGTGAATTCTCTGTTTCACGTATTTGGCGCTTCAGGTCTGTGGCCTGTGCAAGAACTGAATAGTAGCTGGATTCTGCACTTTGTACGCTTGTTTCTTTTGCGCGGCCAAGCTCTTTCTGCAGTTTCATCATATCCCACGTGTCCTTTGTCAGACTCGCCATGTTGTCTACAATTTCAAGCTGCTTGTCAAGCATCATCAGCGTATAGTACATGTTGGCGATATTTGATATGAGACCAGTCTGTACAACCTGTTGGTAATCTTTCGTCGCAAGCAGAGCCATCTGTGTGCTTCGCTTGGTATTGAGAAGTTTGCCGAAAAGGTCAATGCTCCAGCTTGCCTGTATTGGTAGCGAGTAGGTTTGTAAGGCCTTATTGTTGTCCCATGACGTTGCCGTTGCTTGTGGTGCGAATGTAAAACTTGGCACGAAAGCAAGTTTAGCCGCCGTTAGTTGAGCTTCAACCATCTTGACATTGAGGGCTGCGTTGAGCAAGTTCGTGTTGTGACCAAGTCCCTGCTCTATGAGCGTCTGTAGCTGCGAATCGGTGAACACGCTGCGCCATGGCAGATTACCAAAGCTGGTTGTATCGCTAACGGCAAGCGTGTCGGTCGTAGAAGTCACATCACGTACAAGACCTGTAGCGTTTACGTCGGGACGCTCATATTTATTGTATATTCCGCAACTGCCGAGTACAAGACCGGCAGAAGCGAATGTTATTATACTTTTAATGTTCATATATATATATTTCCTATTCTAAAAATATGGATCCTTGTTACTTCTTGGACGATTCCTCTAAACGGTTCTGAAGATTTTCTGCTACATACGGGTTCGTATATTGCTTGATTTCAGAGTCTACATTGGCACTGTCGTCTTCGAATTCAATCGGCTTTATCTTTTCTTGAAGCGTTTCGAAGATATAGAAGAGTGCAGGTACGACCATAATCTGACAGAGCATACCTATGAGCATACCGCCAACGGCTGCTGCACCGAGTGTCATATTTCCGTTGTAACCTACGCCCCATGGCATGAGCATAGGGAGAAGTCCGATAATCATGGCGAGAGATGTCATGAGAATAGGACGTAGACGGTCTTTGGCTCCAAGTACTGCTGCCCATGAAACTGCCATACCCGTACGGCGGCGCTCAAGGGCGAATTGCACGATAAGGATAGCGTTTTTGGCAAGAAGACCCATAAGCATGATGAGGGCAATCTGCATGTAAATGTCGTTGTTCTTGCCAAACAAGTTGGTGAAGATAAACGCTCCGGCAAGTCCAAACGGAATGGACAATATTACCGACAGAGGCAGAATGTAACTCTCGTATTGTGCAGAAAGGATCAGGTATACAAACGTGAGACAAAGGATGAAGATCATTGCCGTGGAGTTGCTTGACTCTTGCTCCGTACGGGTAAGACCTGAATACTCATATGTATATCCTGAAGGCAACGAGGTCTTTGCCACTTCTGCAATAGCTTTTAGGGCATCCCCCGTGGAATATCCTTCAGAAGCAGAAGCGTTCACGTTTATAGACGTGAACAAGTTGAAACGGTCGATTTCTTGTGGACCATATACGCGGCTCAAGTTGACATACTCCTGTATTGGAGCCATTTCTCCTGCAGAAGTGCGTACGTAGATGTTGCTGAGACTCTTTAAATCGGCACGGTCTTTAGGAGCAGACTGGATGTATACACGATATAGCTTACCGTAAGAGTTGAAGTTGCTGGCATACATACCACCGTAGTAACCTTGCATGGTAGTGAGTACAGTTGATGGATCTATGCCGCTCTGCTTACACTTAGCCACGTCAACGTCAATCTTGTATTGTGGATAGTTGGCGTTATATGAGGTCATAGCGTTGCTTATCTCCGGTCGCTTGTTCAACTCGGTGAGGAATTTTTGTGTAACGTTAAAGAACTTGTCCACATCGCCTCCTGTGCGGTCTTGCATGGAGAATGTCAAACCGTTGGTTGCAGAGAAACCCTGTACCATAGGTGGCTGGAATGCAAGGATTTGTGCCCCCTTGATAGCTGCCGTCTGCTTGTATATCATGCCCAAAACCATTGTAGAACCGAGGTTGTGTACTCCGATATATTTTAGAGGTCCTTCAAGTTCCTGACGTTCCTCAAATGATTTCAGCTTAATAATAAACGTACCTTGGTTTGAACCCTGGCCGGCAATGAAGTTGTAGCCAGTGATACGCATACGGCTTTGTATGGCGGGGTTGCTCGCAAGCATGCGGTCAACTTCGTCCATTACTTCGTTTGTCTTCTTCATTGATGTTCCAGGAGGAGTTGAAACGGTACAGAAAACAGTACCAGTATCTTCGTCAGGAACCAAACCTGTCTTGGTAGTTGCCATCAGTGTAGCCATTGCTGCAATGCCTATTACAACGGCAAGTATTGCAATTATAGGACGCTCAACCAAGCGGCGTACACCTTTTGTATATTTATTCTGAACCTTTCCATATGCCGCATTGAAAGAAGCGTGGAAACGGTCAATTAGAGACATTTTGCGGTCGGAGCCGTCCTCGTTCTTCGGCTTCAGCAATACAGCACAAAGTGCCGGGGATAGTGTCAAGGCATTCAATGCCGAGATGATGATGGATATGGCCATTGTAATACCGAACTCACGGTAGAAAGTACCAGACGTTCCTCCCATGAAAGATACAGGCACGAACACAGCTGCCATTACAAGAGTAATTGAAATTATGGCACCTGAAATCTCGTGCATAGCATCGATTGACGCTTGGCGTGCAGATTTGTAGCCGAGATCAAGTTTGGCGTGTACTGCCTCGACCACCACAATGGCATCGTCGACCACAATGGCAATGGCAAGCACAAGAGCAGCCAACGTAAGTAGGTTGAGAGAGAACCCGAATATATATAGGAAGAAGAATGTACCTATGAGTGATACGGGGACTGCTATAAGCGGTATTAACGTTGAGCGTGTGTCCTGAAGGAAAACGTAAACAACGATGAATACGAGGATGAACGCTTCGATGAGTGTTTTCACGAGGTCTTCAATAGATGCGTAAAGGAACTCTGTAACGTCTTGCATCACGTCGAAATGTACACCAGGTGGCAGACTTGCCTCCTGGTCCTTGAGCAACTTCTTGATGTTGCCTGCAATCTCTGTTGCATTAGAGCCTGCAGTCTGAGTGACCATCATGGTAACAGATGGCTTGCTGTTCAGCTTTGACTCTACAGTATAAGAGAGAGATCCCATTTCTACGCGTGCAACATCTTTTACGCGGATTGTCTGCCCGTCCTGAGTACTCTTTATAATCATGTTGCCGAACTCCTCGGGAGTTTTCAGACGACCTTTATATCTGAAAGTGTATTGGTATTGGTTGTCGCTCATTTCACCAACCGAACCAGGGGCAGCTTCAATATTCTGTTGAGAGAGAACTCCAGTCAGGTCGGATGGTATTAGGCTATAGCTCTTCATCTTGACAGGGTCAATCCAAAGACGCATGGTATAGTCTTTCTGAGAGAAGCACTGACATTCACCCACACCGTTCACACGCTTGATAGCAGGAACAACGTTGATGTTGGCGTAGTTGGCAAGAAATTGGTCGTCGTAACGGTCATCGTCAGCCGTAAGACCGAAAAGAATAACAGTAGATGACTGACGTTTCATTACCGTTACACCGGCTTTTGTTACTTCGGCAGGAAGTAGTGCAGAAGCCTGTGATACGCGGTTTTGGACGTTCACCTGACACATGTCGGCATCCATTCCCTGCTTGAAATACACGGTAATGCTGGCAGAACCGTCGTTGGTGGCGGAGGAAGTCATGTATGTCATGCCCTCCACACCGTTTATCTGCTCCTCCAACGGAGCAAGCACTGAATTCATCACTGTCTCAGCATTTGCACCCGTATATGACGCACGGACCATGATGGTTGGTGGCGCAATATTCGGATACTGTTCAATAGGCAGTGATACAAGTCCGATGAAACCAAGGATCACTATTACAATAGAGATCACGGTAGACAACACCGGGCGCTTGATAAAATTATCTAGTCTCATTTATTACCTGTTTGAAATCCTGTAAATTTTGTTTCTTTTTGTCGGTAAAGCAAGTGGCTTATTTCCCGAAATCTTTTTTAAGCTTGTTTATGTCACTTTGGTCAGCTCCCATAGACTCTGTCTTCTTGAGTTTCTCTTGATACTGTGCTTCTGTTATTGGAGTAATTTTCTGACCATCAGTCAATGCAGAAATGCCTTGAACAACAATACGGTCGCCAGCTTTAAGACCGCTATTGATTATGTAGTTCTTGCCGTCATTGTTGGGGTTTACAGTTACGGCGGTATATTTAACCTTGTTGTCACCACCTACTACATATACAAAGTATTTGTCTTGAACTTGTGAAACGGCATCCTGGGGTATTATTATTGCAGAAGAAGCTATGTGGGGTACTACAATACTGCCTGATGCACCACTCTTGAGCAAGTGTTCTGGGTTAGGGAAGTCGGCACGCATTGAAACGCTACCCGTTGTTGCATCAACAACGCCGCTGACTGTAGCCACGTGTCCTTCGTGATTGTATACACTCCCATCAGCTAGCTGAAGCTTTACTGCTGGATAGTCTTTTATTGCAGCATGTAGACCACCTGCACTCTTCGTCATCTCAAGAAGATCTTTTTCGGTCATAGAGAAGTAAACCTGCATCGTACCAATGTTGGAAACGGTTGTGAGAGGTTGTTGGCTTGAAGCACTGACAAGTGCACCTACACGGTAGGGGAGGTCGCCAACAACACCATTGGCAGGACTAGTTACATAGCAGAAATCGAGGTTTTGTTTTGCTGAAATATATGCTGCTTCGGCTTGAGCAACTGCTGCATATGCTGCTTCAAGGTTGTTCTTCGCAGACTGAAGTTCGTATGAGCCAATAACATTACTCTTAAAAAGTTTCTCGCTATTGGTGTAGGTAAGTTTCATAGTGTTCAGCTGAGCCTTTGCCGAGTTTACGGCAGCTTTTGCTTGGCGTACAGCGGCTTCGTAAGTAACATTGTCTATTACGAAGAGCAACTGACCTTTCTTGACGTTTTGTCCTTCCTGAACGCATAGCTTAGTGATAAATCCAGAAACCTTTGGACGGATTTCCACGTCTTGAACACCTTTAATCGTTGCAGGATATGTGGTCTGCAACTCTGTATTTTGACCACTTACGGTCCTTACCGCATATTCGTCATCTCCGAAATCCGGTTTCCCACTTTTTCCTCCTCCGCATGATACAAGTGCTGCGGCGAGCAATAGAATAAATAAATTACTCTTTCTTTTCATACCTATTTATTATAATTAATGATGTCTTGCTTGTTTGTTAAAAACATACATACGCGCGAAAACTAAAATACGGTTTGTAGTTTTCGATGCAAAATTAGCCAATAATCTTCAAACTTGTTTAAGGACAAAATGATTATTGGAATGTTTTAACTAAATTTTCAAGATTATAGTTTATGCAGGCGAATGCATAACGATTGCAGAAGAGTTTTGGAACATACGTAATAAAAAATCTCCATTTCATGGAAACAATACATGTATTGATGGATTTTTATGACATTATACCAATCTCTGTCATTTTTAGCGTGTTGTTTTGTAGTGACGAAGGCCGAAAATCAGATAACTTTTTGTTAACCTAGCCCTATGGACTTTGCTTTCTTTATCAGCAAATCCATTAGAGGTTCGCGCTCGTTGGCTACTTTGCCATCAAGTACGGCATCTTTGAGTGTCTGCTTCAGTATGCCTACTTCGCGAGATGGTTTTAGGTGGAACATTTCCATGATTTCATTTCCGTCAATGACTGGTTGAAGTAGGCGCTTGTAGTCTTTTTCCTTGAGGTCAGCCAATTTCTCTCTGACGATTCTGAAGTTTTCCAAGAATTGTTTTTTTCTTGTCTGGTTCTTGCTCGTGATATCTGCTTCGCATAAGGTCATGAGGTCATCAATGTCATCGCCTGCATCGTTTATCAACCTTCTTACAGCACTATCGGTTACGACTTCATCAGCAATGGCAATGGGGCGCATGTGCAAATCAACAAGTTTCTCCACATACTTCATTTTTGCATCCATTGGTAGCTTCATGCGACGGAAAATCTGTGGTACCATCTTTGCACCGATATAATTGTGGTTGTGGAAAGTCCACCCTGTCAACGGATCCCATCGCTTGCTTTTCGGTTTGCCAATGTCGTGCATCAATGCAGCCCATCTCAGCCAAAGGTTGTCGCTTTTGCGACATACGTTGTCCAATACTTCAAGAGTATGGTAGAAATTGTTCTTGTGTGCTTTCCCATTGCGTGTTTCAATGATATCGAGAGCACTTAGCTCAGGCATTATGAGTTGTAGTAAACCACAACGCTGAAGATCAACGAACCCTTTGCTCGGAGTAGGGGTTCGCATTATCTTGTTGAGCTCTTCTTCTATGCGCTCCGCACTTATTATTCTTATACGTTCGGCATTGCGTACGAGGGCATCAAATGTTTCTTCTTCAATATAGAAGTTTAGTTGCGTTGCGAAGCGTATGCAACGCATCATTCGCAAGGGGTCGTCAGAAAATGTTATGTCTGGGTCAAGAGGAGTGCGTATTATCCCATCCTCCATGTCGTATATTCCGTCGAACGGATCAACGAGTTCCCCAAATCTATCTTTGTTGAGGCATACTGCAAGGGCGTTTATAGTGAAATCTCTACGGTTTTGATCGTCCTCGAGTGTTCCGTCCTCAACAATAGGTTTCCTGGAACCTCTGTTGTAACTTTCCTTCCTGGCTCCTACAAATTCTACTTCCGTGTCTTTATATTTTACTTGCGCCGTACCAAAGTTGCGAAAAACAGATATGTGGGCTTTCTTTCCAAGTATACGACGCAGTTCGTCAGCAACTCTTATTCCGCTTCCCACTACAACAACGTCAATGTCGTTGGACGGGCGCTCAAGGAACAAATCGCGCACATATCCTCCTACAACATAACATTCAAGCTTCAGAGTGTCGGCAGCTTGTGATATTTTGTGGAATATTTCTTTGTCAAGAATTTGTGCCAGTTCGGCGTCTGATAACATTCTCATAGGGGGAAAATAAAATTTGCGGCTGCAAAGGTAGCGAAATTTGGGGGGATGGCAAAATTTATATTGTCATTCAATATATTCACATGCAGCTTGTTCGACATGACAATGTGGGGTTTGTATGAACGAACTATACAGGTATAGCTGTGAAAATAGAAAAGTTCGCAGGTTATTATACTTGCAAAAAAAAAACGCCAAAGCGTGATTGTAAAGACACTCTGGCGTTTGTAAGTTTTATTATTGTTTTTAAAATAGATGCTGGATAATAGCTAATTAGAATTTCTTGCCATAGAATTCAAACATTAGCTCTGATTGCTCCGTTGTGGTTAGCTGGTCATTGTACAGAGCTTCACCGTCAAGGAGTTGATATTCGTCCTTGCCAGTCTTGCTGTTGCGAATCTTTCCGTCGTATATAGCTGTTTCCATGAATACTACAACGTTGGAGTTATTGTACCATTGGGCAGGAGTGAGCGACATGAATGCAACAGCAATGTCGTGTTTCTCTCCTTGGTATTCCAAATTCATTTCAACAGTAATAGGTGAAATATAATATGTTAGAATACTGTTTACAGGAGTAGGACGCAGCATATATTTGAATTTCATATCAATGTTTTCCTTGTTTTCCGCAGCATCAATAATCGCTTGGTTGCGTGCAAGCTTCTCCTTTTCTGAATCAGAGAGATTGTTTAGTTGTGCTTCGGTGTAATCTTTTGTCGTTTTAAGTACTTTAAATAAAAGTTTTGCAGGGAAACTCTCGAGTATGATAGTTGAATCCGCATAGTTCTGACGGAGCACCATGCTTGAAATGGAGTCGTTATAAAAGTATGTTGAACTTTTCTTGTTTTCCCTATTATAGAAATATGTCTTGCCGTAATATGTTCCGCTTATATTTGTGCGGTATAGTTTTTCCTGTTCTGGTGTCAATACATCATCACTATCACTGTCGCTGAGGCATGAAGTCACACTTGTAGCCATGCATACCGCCAGTATAAAAAGCGGTAGAATCTTTTTGAAATTTTTCATTTCTTTCTTCGTTTTTTGTGTTTAGTCATTTCCGTTAGAATTGACTACGCACATGTTGTTAATAATTCTTTTTTTTAAGGTGGATTTATGTCCTTCTTTTCTTAAACTGCAAGGTTGTGGAATCATTGCATGAAAAAAGATGTTTTTTTCTTATCCTCTGTCAAGCAGGTTTAAAAACTCCTGACGCCTTGCTTGGTCTTCGAAAATTCCGCAGAAGTCAGATGTGGTGGTGACAGAGTTTTGTTTTTCTACCCCGCGCATTTGCATACACATATGTTTTGCCTCAATCATTACCATAACTCCTTTTGGATGAAGAGCTTCGTTTATACATTCTTTTATTTGTTGTGTCATTCTTTCCTGTACTTGAAGTCGGTGGCTGAACACGTCTACAACTCTTGCGATTTTACTTAGTCCTGTAATGTATCCGTCTGGAATATATGCTACATGGGCTTTACCGTAAAAAGGAAGCATATGATGTTCGCATAGCGAGAAGAATTCAATGTCTTTTACAATAACCATTTGGTCGTAAGTCTCCTTGAAGAGGGCGTCGGTCAGAACTTTGTGCGCGTCTTGAGAATAGCCTCTTGTAAGCATCTGCATCGCCTTAGCCACGCGCATTGGGGTCTTCTGAAGTCCTTCCCTTTCTGAATCTTCGCCGAGTAATCCAAGAATGTCTTTGTAGTGGGCTGCTAGTTCGTCAAGCCCAGGTCTGAAATTTATTTCGGTGTCCATTTTTATCAATATGCTACTGTTATTTTTCCTTTCACTATGCATGCTTGTTTGTATCCCATGGCTTTTATGCCCTTAAGTATTTGTGCGGCTTCGCTGTATGAACGGAAATTTCCTACGCGGCATATCCAGCGTGGAGAATAGAAATGCACGTATACTGGTTGTTCGGGATATTTTTGCTTTATTTCGTCGCCTATGCGGTTGGCTTTTTCGCGGTCGGCTCTTGTATTTCCTCCTGAATATGCTTGGATGCGGTAGCCTGTTACTTTATAACTATTGCGCATCATCTTCTTTCCTGTATCCACATTAGATGTGTGGCTTGAGGACTCTGCAGTCTGATCCGTCTGCTTGACAATGTGTCTTTCGGATGTCTGCTGCTTTTGTTCGGTTTGTTGTGGCTTTTGCTCCGCTGAGTGTTTGTGTTTTGACGAGTCCAAATGGTGCTGCTCCGTGGAAATTGCACTTTGTGACGGTGTCGGGACAGCAGACTTGCTTTTTGTTGCTTGTGTTTGTTGAGTAGCTATAGTTTGCTGTTTTGCTGTTTGTTCCTGGTCGTGCTTTAGTTGTGCGTTGTTCACTAAGTTGTCTATATCGGCGCTTTGCTTGACGCTAATCTTTCCCTCTCCAGATTTTTGCTTTTGTAGCTCATTGAGAAAAGACTGTGCCCTACTTGTAGTAGTCAGCCCCATGGCAAATACTAATATAGCGATGAACTTTTTCATATGTTTATTTTCTTAAGTTACAGAACCCTTATGCTAGGCTATCGAATTGCCGATAGCCCAACATAAGGTTGTTGTGTAGTTATCGTGCATCAATGATGCCCTTGAAGTCGGCAACTTTGAGTGATGCTCCACCAATAAGTCCGCCGTCAATATTTGGTTTGGCAAACAATTCAGGAGCATTGCTAGCTTTGCAGCTTCCGCCGTAAAGTATTGTCGTGTTTTCGGCTGTATCGTTTCCGTATTTGTCAGCTATTACACTACGGATGTAAGCATGTATTTCTTCAGCTTGCTCTGCTGTAGCCGTCTTACCTGTACCAATAGCCCAAATAGGTTCGTATGCTACGATGATGTTTTGGAATTCTTCTGCCGTGAGATTGAAAACGCTACCTTCAAGTTCTGCTTTTACCACCTCATTCTGCTTGTTTGCTTCACGTTCTTCAAGGCTCTCTCCAATACAGAAAATAACCTTAAGACCGTTTTTCAGTGCAAGTAGAACCTTTTCTTTTAGAACATCTGGCGTTTCGTTATAGTATCCACGGCGTTCAGAGTGACCAAGAATAACATACTGTGCTCCAGTGCTCTTTACCATTTCAGCAGACACTTCTCCAGTGTACGCGCCTTTTTCTTTGTCTGCACAGTTTTCTGCTCCCAATCCGATGATACTTTGGTCAAGGAACTGAGCAATACTTGCTAAATGAATGAAAGGAGTGCAGATTATAACTTCACAACTTGGCTTGTTTGCTGTCAGCGTGTCGTTAAGCTCTTTGGCAAGAGCAATGCCTTCTTGCAGGTTCATGTTCATTTTCCAGTTACCTGCTACAATTTTCTTTCTCATGTTTTTTGCTAATATTAAAAAATGATTTATGTTTTCTTATCCATTTTGTCCACGCCCATGTGCGGTCGGCAAGTGCCAACAATGTAAGAGGCAGGAAGAACCATGCCAATGTATATGCAATCTTTTCCCCGATGTTGGTCTGTTGCAACTGTCCTTCTGGGCGTTTGTCGAGTTGTTGCGCTGTATCGTCCAGTTGAGGAAGATTGTTGTGACTCCATTTTCCAATGATTGTTCCATTTTTCAGCAGTAATAATCCAGGGTTGCTGCGTATGATAGTTCGGAGAGTTGTTTCGTCTGTGAGCAGAAACGGGTATTCAGCCCCTGTAATATCTTGCCAGTGGGAAATAGATTTTCGGTTACTTGCTGTCAGACAGTAGAAACTGTAATCATGTAATTGGGCATAATCGTATATTTTGTTGATGTCCCCGAAATAAGAATCGTTAGCTTGTTCCAAATACGGAGATATCAAAAGAAACGTGTAGTCCTTGTTAGACAAAATACTGTCTGTAATATCTTCGCCTGTTTCGAGCACTTCCATACTTAGGTCATGTATTGGGGGTACATATCCTTGCTTTGTCTGTACGGTTTTGCTATCAACAAAAGTCCAAGTTGAATCGGGATAGTTTTCTAAAGAGAATTCTTTTGTGATGCCATTCTTCTTCAAAAGGAATGTTGTTTTAAATTCAGGTTGTTGGGCTCCTTCGGGTATTTCCATTCCTTTGGGTATGTTGGCTCCGATATGATATGGACGGAAATCAAAGATAGGTAAGTTATATAGACAAAATGCACTTGTTGCTAATCCATATATTATCGTGTAGTTAATTGCAATCCATTGGTTTGTACGGCTAATAAAACGTACCATTGCCGTAGGCCACATTGCCACAATAGTAGAACATGCAAGCAAGATGATGTTCTTGACTAAAGTCTGGATATTTGTCAGCTTTATGGCATCGCCAAAGCATCCACAATCTTTTACAGGGTTTGCCAATGCAATCCAAATGGTTATTAGAGTCATTATAAGCATAAATGCCAATACAATCTTTGAAACCATTCTGCGTCTTATGGCAAATAATAGGAATACACCGAGCGAAAGTTCTATAGTGGCAAGCAGTATGGATGTAGTAAGAGTGACGAAATCTGGTACAAATGTGGCTATTCCTAGAGCTTTAAGATAGTCGTGTAGCTTATATTGCGTGCCCATAGGGTCAATTGCTTTCACGTAGCCGGAGAAAATAAATGTCAGTGCAACGGCTAGTCTTGATATGTTTACCGCAATGCTCTTTACTACAGTCTTTCCCATTGTCAATCAATTGTTGCTCGTAATTTTTATAATAGCAAACACTGAATAATTTATTATGTCCATATAGTTCGCGTCAATTCCTTCCGAAACGAGCGTACTGCCTTTAAGGTTCTCTATTTCCTTGATGCGCTCAATCTTAGTGAGTATGAAGTCTGTGTAACTGCTCACACGCATCATACGCCATGCTTCGTTGTAATCATGATTTTTCCTTAACATCAATTGCAGAGTCTCCTTTTGATATTTGTCATAGAGTTGAAGGGCTTCCTCGTTGTTGATGTCAACATTATTGGCAACCCCTTTTTCTAGTTGTATCAATCCAACTAAACCATAATTTATCAGTGCGATAAACTCTGACCGTGTTGAGTCCTCAATTAAGGCCTTGCCTTTTACCTCAATACTGCGTATGCGGTGTGCTTTTATCAATAGTTGGTCAGTGAGCGACGATGGGCGTAGCATGCGCCATGAGGCATTATAGTCGTGGAGCTTCTTCTCAAATAGAGAACGACATTCTTGCATTACGTTTTTAAATTGTTGCTCTGTATCTAGTGTTTCCATTGCTTGCCTTTATTTGTGGGCGATAGATAAACGCCTTTCTTTGTATGGGAAGTTTTAAAATGCAAAGGTAAACATTTAAATTGACAAAAGACTTTTTCCATTAAAAAATGTATTTGGAGAATCATGGTTATAGAGACTATATAAAGTAAACTAACAAGTGCAAAATAAGGAATAAACTCTGAATAATTCTTCTTTCAGTATAGAAAAACCAATTTTGGGGCTAGGTCTTCTGTTTTTTGCTTGCTTCTTTCTTGATTCTACGAAAGCAGAAAAGTCCGATACGACAAAACCCTGAACAATTTTATGTTGTCCAGGGCTGTATCGTATGCGCGTCATGAGCATTGCTTAGCGGATGCAAGGCGACATGTTTCGGATGAAGGGCTTACTACGTTTTACGTCATGCTCATTCTTTCAACCGCCATCAGATAGAGTATACTTTATCTTTCGATGGTTTTGGTTACTTTTCCATCACTCATTACAATGATGTTCAAGCCTTGAGCTTTTCCTGTAAGTTTTCTTCCGTTAATGTCATATCGGGAAACAACACGTGAGTTGTTCGCATCATGACTAGGATTGTCGATGCCTGTAGTTGAAAACTCATACACAAATCTTGTGTTGTCCTCCTTTATATAATCTAAAGGAGGATTGTCTATGTCAAAAGATTTCCAGACCTTGATTTCCTTCATGTTGTTCTCAAAGCAAATCAGACGTTCCAGCTTCTCGTTCTTACTGATATCAAGATTCTCCAAGTTGTTGCTGTAGCAATATAGCTCCTTTAGTTCGGGACAAGAAGATACGTCTAGGTCGCTGATACCAGTGCTCTCGATTCTCAACCAATTGAGTTTTTTACAATCCTTGAAATTGGGAGCTTGCTCTAAGGCATTGGTTGGACACTCAAACTCTTCTAGGTTTACGCATCCATCAAGGTTGATTGATGTGCATCCCGTGTGGCCTATGTTCAGGAACTTCAGTTGTGACTTAATTGTAGGAGTCAGTTCTATGTTTCCTACACACTCGTTCTCCTGTACATATATTGCGTTCAACGATTGGTTGTCGGTCAAGTCTAGACCTGTAAGATTACACATAGAGGCAATGAGTTCTTCCAGAGCTACGCATCCCTTCAGATTGACGCTAGTCAGCGTGGGCATATTAGAACAGCTAAAGAGTTTCAGCTTTGATAGGTTACTGCAGTCTATTGTCGTAAACTGATTGCTGGAGACATCTAATTTCTCCAAATTTACGAATGGAGTTATATCTATTGTTGACAATTTTAGTTTTGACACGTTTAGCTCCTTCAATGTCGGGGCTAAATATGTATATTTTGATAAATCAAAATTGGTAATATTTGTCATTCCAATATTCAATACCTCAAGATTCTTCAAACCTTCAATATTCAAATTCTTTAGGCTCATTGAATATAATACTTCTATCTTCCGCAAGTTGCTATTCTCATGCAGATCAATAGTTTCTAGATTATTATTGTTAGTAAGCACAATACTCTTTATGGATGTGAAATACTCAATACCTTGAAGAGAAGCGATGTCTGTATAGCCAATAGCAATTTCGCCATCATAAGCCTCTGCCTCATTGTTAGTGAAACAGCCATAGCCATTGGCAAGATTGGTGTCAATCCAGGCTCTAAAGATTTCATCAGGAACATATTCCTCAGAGAGAATATTATATTCGGATACGGGGCTGGCTGGTGCATCGGACAATTTGTTTATAGAAGAAAAGGCTTTCCAACCCTCCGCATTCGCATAGTCGTCCACGTTGGCATCGGGCACATAAAGTCGAATGCCATAAGGGGCAGGGTAGAA
>CAVIMN010000001.1:0-271053 GCA_963644035.1 bacterium | reverse complement strand
TGGTAGAAATATGGTGCAAAAGTATTGCAAACAACTGGCAATACCAAAAAGTGACCGCGAAGTGTTAAAAAAGAAAAGCCCCTGAAAATCAGAGGCTTCTTGTTGGTTAGCAACAGTTGGTTACAGTTGCTTTAGAACTGCTATTTCCCGATGCAAAAGTGCAGAAATATGTTATTCAACACTTCTGGAGTTTCGATGCTACCACCTGTAATTTCCGATAAATGGTAAAGGCAACTGCGAAGGTCTTGACTTACTATGTCGGTGGATAAACCTAGGTTTAAGCCTTCTATAATTCTTGTCGTATCTTCAAGTGCAAGATTTAACGCTTCTAGGTGGCGAATGTTGCTTACTATCACACCTCCATCCTGGTTTACACTTAAAGAACTGGCATAATTCCAAAGAGTTTGTTTAAGAACATCGATATCTGTTCCTTGAAGAGCACTGATATTTATAATGTTTGGAGATATTCCTGCAATATTTAAGGTCTGTAAAAGAGCTTTGTCTGAAGATGAAATTGGATGAATATCACATTTGTTTATAAGCAGTATCACCTTCTTTTGTGCACATAATGGAAATATCTTTTCTGATGTTTCATGCACTTGCGTCTGCAAACGTTCAGCATCGAGCAATATGAGTATAATCTCCGCCTGCTTTATTTTCTCTAACGTCTTGTTTATGCCTATAATCTCAATCTGGTCAGCGGTTTCACGTATTCCTGCGGTATCGATAAATCTAAACAGAGTGCCTTGGATATTTAAAGTATCTTCAATGACATCGCGTGTTGTTCCGTGAACATTGCTTACTATTGCACGCTCTTCACCGAGCAAACGGTTGAGCAACGTTGACTTGCCCACATTTGTTTCGCCAACAATAGCAACAGGTATCCCCGTTTTCAAGGCATTACCCAGTTTGAACGTTCCTGATAGACGTTCAATTTCTCCTTTAATTTGCTCTGCTATTGTGATAATCTCTGCACGTGAAGCGAACTCCAATTCCTCATGGTCAGAGAAATCAAGCTCTAGCTCCATGAGCGATGTTATATGGAGCAGCTTGTCGCGAAGTAGCTTGAGCTGATTGCTAAACTGACCTTTCATTTGGTTCATTGCCATGCGATGGTTTGCCTCCGAGGTAGACGCAATCAAATCAGCCACAGCCTCTGCTTCCGCAAGATCCATCTTGCCATTCATATATGCACGACGCGTAAATTCGCCAGGTCCGGCACTCCTGCATCCTTTTTTAAGGAGCAGTTCCATAACTTTCTGTAGTATATACAATGAACCATGGCAAGAAATCTCGACGGCATTCTCGCCTGTATAGGAATGTGGAGCAAAAAACACGCTTACCAACACCTCGTCTATAATGGTGCCTAAGTCATCTACAATATTGCCGAAAGCCAATGTATATGGCTGACGTAGGCTCAACGAACAAGTTCTTTTGTCTTTTGGCTGAAAGATGGCGTCAACTATAGTTATCGCCTCAGGACCAGAAACACGAATAATGCCTAAAGCTCCACCAGGAGCAGTTGCTATGGCACAGATTGTTGTTGTATTATTCATTATTTTATTTTTTGATACTGCAAAATTACTGTTTTTTATTTAAATTTGCAGTGTAAATCAAACAAGATAGAAGAACAGACTCCATAGTAATGAAATTAAATATATTCAATCCGGAGCACGATGTTGCCCTGGCATATGGCACGGATTATATCACCATGCCGCATGCAGTGCAAAAACTAAAAAATGACTTGTGCTACATTTCCTCATTCGGAGCAGAAGACGGAGAATACGTTTTGGTAGAGGATATCCAGTTTGCCATAAAAGCCACAAAACAGTTTCGAAGCTTTATGCCAAACGTTCTTTTCGTTGAAAAGAAAGACTTGAAGGAGATGCCCATAACAAGCATAAAGCCATGGGGATGGAATAGATTTATTAAATCAGAACTTATCAAGTCAGAAGTGTCTGAAACCATAATGCCAAGTGATGCATATCTCGCAACATCAAGAGAGCTTTCTTCACGCAAACAAGTTGGAAATATACTTAAGGCCGTTAGGGAACAAATGGATACGGAAACCTGTGGCGAAAGCATCTACTGCACATCTATTGAAGATGTCAACAGTTTAATTGACAAATACGGCACGATCGTAGCCAAGGCTCCATGGAGTTCCTCTGGCAGAGGAATTAGATATATCAATACCAAAGAGAATTATGCCGAACGAAGATGGGTGGAGAAAATAATTTCCCGACAAAACGGTATTACTGTTGAGCCATATTACAACAGAATTGCCGACTTCGCCATGGAGTTCACCGCCCACAAAGAGGGTGGGGTAGACTACAACGGACTTTCTGTATTCTCTACTGTTAACGGCAAATACGCAGGAAACGTCATCGGAAGTGAGGAATACAAACGTGGGGTATTGGAGAAATACGTTTCAGAAGAAACACTCACAAAACTTTCCAAAATTCTTTCGGATACACTTTCTAAACAACTAAACAGCAAATACACCGGACCGCTAGGTGTCGACATGATGATTGTTTCGCATCCTGAGGCAAAGAAATTCATAGTTAATCCTTGCGTGGAAATTAACCTAAGACGCACTATGGGACACATCGCGCTGGACATAACCCGACGTATGGCTCCGGAACATGCTCACGTGATGACCATAGAACGGGACTTAAACTATAAGGTAAAAATATCACGAATAGAAGGTGATTTTGTAAATGTCCTTTAAACAAATACAACACACAATAGTCATGTAATAACAAAAAAAGTCCCTCTGGCATATTACAAAAGGTCTAAACATAACGTTTTAATCTAAAGAAATATCTACTTTCCAATTTTTACACTAAAAAAATGAACAAAAAACATCTTATCGCCGCACTTTTAGCCCTTCCACTTGCGGCAATGGCTCAACAGCCATACAAATCGGAAGTATGGTGTCCCGACAACGGGAACGGAACATATACAAATCCTGTTATAGACGCAGACTATAGTGACCCCGACGCATGTGCAGTGGGAGAAGACTATTACCTTACGGCAAGTTCCTTCAACTGTATTCCCGGACTTCCAATACTACATTCAAAAGATTTGGTTAACTGGAAAATCATTGGGCACGCAGTAAAAGAACTTGAACCAAAATCAATGTTCGACCAACCGTCTCACGGAAATGGTATTTGGGCTCCGTCCATTCGCTATCACAATGGGGAATTTTATATTTATTGGGGTGACCCAGACAATGGCGTAATGATGGTAAAGACAAAAGACCCCGCCGGAGAATGGGAGAAACCGATATGCGTAATTCCTGGAAAAGGAATGATTGACACAACGCCACTTTGGGACGACGATGGCAGATGCTACCTTGTAAACGCCTATGCCAACAGTCGCTCGCGCTTTGCCAGCGTTATAGTTATCCGCGAACTCTCTGCCGACGGAACAAAAGCTATAGGTAACCCTGTTATTATATACGACGGAAACGGAACACCTGCACGCACTTGCGAAGGTCCTAAGATTTACAAACGCGACGGATGGTATTGGGTAATGTTCCCCGCTGGAGGAGTGCCAACAGGATTCCAAGTTGCCATGCGATCAAAAAGCCCATTCGGCCCTTACGAAAGCAAGGTGGTTTTGGCACAAGGCAAGTCGAAAATCAATGGCCCTCATCAGGGAGCTTGGATACATACGGAGTTCGGAGAAGATTGGTTCCTGCACTTCCAGGATAAAGAGTGCTATGGACGTGTCGTACACCTTCAGCCTGTGACATGGAAAGACAACTGGCCAGTGATGGGAATAGACAAAGACGGCGACTACTGCGGCGACCCTGTAACAACATACCGTAAGCCTAAAACATCCTCGAAGGTAGCTATTGAGAACCCTGCCGAGAGTGATGAATTCAACACAACGGAACTTGGTCTACAATGGCAGTGGCACGCTAACTACAATGAAATGTTCGGCATGCCCACTTCCTTTGGAACTTACCGCATCTACACCCACAAGGTATCTGAGAATTTCCAAAACCTTTGGGAAGTACCGAACTTGTTGCTTCAGAAAACTCCAACCGACAAATTTACGGCAACGGCAAAGCTGAGATTCACATCAAAGGAGCAGAATCAGAGTGGCGGAATAATTATGATGGGCCTAGATTATTCAGCACTCGTAGTGAAAAGAGTAGGCAACGAATTCCAACTCCAACAACTCATCTGCAAGAGTGCGGACAAGGGAAAAGCTCAGACTGTGAACGTATTAGCCACACTGAAACCTACTGCAATAGACAAGATAGACTATCAGCCAGGCACGCATGAGGATATATATATGCGTATGAACGTGAACAATGGCAAGATGACTTTTGCTTACAGTCTTGACGGAAAGAAATTCACTAAGTGCGGAGAAGAATTCACAATTCGCGAGGGAAAATGGATTGGCGCAAAGATAGGCTTTGTTGCCTTCGAACCCGCCGGAAAGACAAACCGTGGATGGGTTGATGCCGACTGGTTCAGAGTAACTAAATAAGACCACACAACATGTGCTAAAATACAAAAGCGCTATACCTTGTTATATAAGCCGACCTTAATATGGCCGGCTTATATTTTTTTTCAAAGGAAATGGCTTCCGCATATTTTGCCCATGGGCTTACATTCAGAACAAAACGGGCAAAAACAAATAAGCCCGCACAGAAATAATAAGAATCAACATTCAGAAAAACACAAACATCAAGAAATAGAATATTTTTACAACTAGAAGACGACAAACACAGGGTAAATATTATAACTTAAAACATATTTAATGAAATAAATAACGGAATGTTTGTATCAGTCGCAAAAAACATTTAACTTTGCAACCACAAAAGAAATAGAACTATGGAAGTAAAGAGCTACATACTTTGCAATCTTCTAAACCTACTATCACTGCTACCGAAAGTAACAGACAGTGAGAAGACGTGCATTGTATCATAGTGATGTGTGTTATTAAGCATAAAGCCTTTCTCACTGTTATGGTGCGAAAGGCTTTGTCATTGTAGAAGGGAAGAGAAACAAAACTGAAAGAGAATAAAAAATACAAACACAAATATAAATTGAAATAGAAGAGTAAAAATATGAGCGACAGATTATTTATTTTTGACACCACATTAAGAGACGGAGAGCAAGTGCCGGGATGCCAGCTGAACACGGTTGAGAAAATACAAGTTGCCAAGCAGCTTGAGCAGCTTGGTGTCGACGTGATAGAGGCAGGATTCCCCATTTCCAGTCCGGGCGATTTCAACTCAGTTATAGAAATATCCAAGGCGGTAACTTGGCCTACAATCTGTGCGTTGACACGTGCTGTAGAGAAGGACATCGACGTAGCTGCAGAAGCTCTGAAATATGCACGCCACAAAAGAATACACACAGGTATAGGAACAAGCGACTCGCATATAAAATATAAATTCAACAGTACACGCGAAGAAATTATAGAACGTGCCGTAGCTGCCGTAAAATATGCAAAGAGATATGTAGAAGACGTGGAATTCTATGCCGAAGATGCCGGGCGCACTGACAATGAATACCTTGCACGTGTTGTTGAAGCTGTGATAAAGGCAGGAGCAACAGTGGTAAACATTCCAGACACTACAGGTTACTGTCTGCCAGAGGAATACGGGCAAAAAATTAAATATCTGATGGAACACGTAGACGGCGTTCATAATGCCATCATTTCCACACACTGTCATAACGACCTAGGCATGGCAACGGCTAACACCTTCTGCGGAGTGCAGAATGGAGCACGCCAGGTTGAAGTAACAATCAACGGAATTGGTGAACGTGCCGGAAACACTGCGCTAGAAGAAATCTCAATGATACTCAAGTGTCACAAGGGGCTGGGCATAGAGACAAATATCAATACACAGAAAATTTGCTCAACAAGCCGCATGGTCAGCAGTCTGATGAACATGCCCGTGCAACCCAACAAAGCCATTGTGGGGCGCAATGCTTTTGCACATTCAAGCGGAATACATCAAGACGGAGTGCTGAAAAATGTTACCACCTACGAAATTATCGACCCGAAAGACGTAGGAGTAGACGACAACTCTATTGTGCTGACGGCACGCAGTGGGCGTGCAGCCCTGAAACACCGTCTGTCCGTGCTAGGTGTCAACTACGACAATGACGAGAAGCTGGACAATATTTACAAGCAATTCCTCTTGTTGGCCGACAAGAAGAAGGAAATCAACGACGATGACATTCTCATGTTAGCAGGAGCTGACCGCGCAGAGGCACATGCCGTAAAACTGGATTTCCTGCAAGTTACAACGGGCATGGGAGTGAAGAGCGTGGCAAGCATCGGACTGGACATAAGCGGTCAGAAATTTGAGGAGGCATCAACAGGCAATGGTCCTGTAGACGCTGCAATCAAGGCCATGAAGAAAATCATACAGAAGCAGATGACGCTGAAAGAATTCACCATTCAGGCCATAAGTAAAGGCAGCGACGATGTTGGAAAAGTGCATATGCAGGTGGAATACGATGGCCACATTTATTATGGCTTCGGCGCAAACACAGACATTGTAACCGCATCAGTTGAGGCATATATAGACTGTATAAACAAATTCAAACATTAACGAAAAATACAAAAGCATTGTGAACACACTATTCGACAAGATATGGGACGCACATGTTGTCCAAAACATTGAGGACGGTCCGACGCAATTGTATATCGACCGTCTCTACTGCCATGAGGTTACATCGCCACAGGCTTTCGACGGTTTGCGCCGGAGAGGACTCAAACCTTTCCGCCCGGAACAGATAACGTGTATGCCTGACCATAATATCCCAACCCACGACCAAGACAAGCCTATAGAAGACCCCGTTTCTAGAAAACAAGTTGAAACACTTGAAAGGAACGTAAAGGAATTCGGGCTTAACTGCTTTGGAGTTATGCATCCGGACAACGGTATAATACATGTTGTCGGACCAGAAAAAGGATTGTCGCTTCCGGGTATGACCATTGTATGCGGAGATTCACATACCAGTACCCACGGCGCAATGGGAGCAATAGCCTTCGGCATAGGAACGAGCGAGGTAGAAATGGTAATGGCCTCGCAGTGTATTCTGCAACAGAAGCCCAAGACCATGCGCATAACCGTTGACGGAAAGCTCAAGAAAGGTGTAACGGCAAAGGATTTGGCACTCTATCTCATGTCAAAGCTCACTACTTCAGGAGCCACAGGCTTCTTTGTGGAATATGCAGGTGAGGCTGTAAGAAACCTTTCTATGGAAGGAAGGCTCACGCTTTGTAACCTTTCAATAGAAATGGGGGCGAGGGGAGGCATTGTTGCCCCTGATGAAATCACTTTCAACTATGTTCGCGAAAAGGAATTTGCACCAAAGGGGAAAGATTGGGAGAAGGCCGTTTCACAGTGGAAAGAACTAAAAAGCGAACCTGACGCAGTGTTTGACAAAGAATATGCCTTCAGTGCTGACGACATAGAGCCAAGGATAACCTATGGAACTAATCCTGGTATGGGAATTGGTATCTCAGAAAGCATACCGCAGGAAGACTCTATAGACAAAGAGGGTAGGGCTTCTTTTGAGAAAGCCCTTAAATACATGGGATTTTCTGCTGGTGAGAAACTGCTTGGCCACAAGATTGACTACGTTTTCCTTGGAGCCTGCACCAACGGACGCATCGAAGATTTCAGGGCTTTCGCCTCAATCGCTGCAGGACATAAGAAAAACGACGACGTTGTGGCATGGCTCGTGCCTGGTTCATGGGGAGTTATGCGGCAGATCAAGGCTGAAGGATTGGACAAGATTCTTGAAAAAGCGGGGTTTGAAATACGACAACCGGGATGTTCTGCATGCCTTGCAATGAACGACGACCAAATTCCCGAGGGGAAATACTCCGTGTCAACTAGCAATAGAAACTTTGAAGGCCGACAGGGACGCGGCTCACGAACAATACTTGCAAGTCCACTAGTGGCTGCAGCTTCTGCCATTGAAGGGAAAATAGCCGATCCAAGAAAATACCTATAAGAAAATGAAACAAAAATTCACTGTCATAAAATCAACCTGTGTACCATTGCCTTTAGAAAATGTTGACACAGACCAGATAATACCTGCCCGCTTCCTTAAAACTACATCAAGGGAAGGCTTCGGCGAACTGCTCTTTCGCGACTGGAGATTCAATGAGGACGGCAGTCTGAATGAGCAATTCGTGCTTAACAAACCAGCATACAAGGGAGATATACTTGTTGCAGGGAAGAACTTCGGATGCGGGTCCAGCCGAGAACATGCGGCATGGGCCATTGCAGACTACGGCTTTCGTGTAGTAATAAGTAGTTTCTTTGCTGATATTCACAAGAACAACGAACTGAACAATTTCGTACTTCCTGTTGTTGTAAGCGAAGGTTTCCTTTCAAGACTATTCGAAAGTATCAACACTGACCCATCGACTATTGTTGAGGTAAACCTGCCAGAACAAACGGTAAAGAATCTTGCAAACGGTGACACTGAGCATTTTGAGATTAACGGATACAAGAAGTATTGTCTTATTAATGGCCTTGACGATATTGATTTCCTCGTTGAAAAACGTTCAGAAGTAGAACAATACGAGGCTAAGAAAAAGAACATTTAACATAAAGATATTAAAACAAGCAACAATGAAACTGAATATTGCCGTATTGCCGGGCGATGGAATAGGACCGGAAATAATGAAACAAGGTGTGGCTGTATGCAATGCTGTGGCTAAAAAGTTCGGTCACGAAATTTCATATACAGAAGCCATCTGTGGAGCGGATGCCATAGACAAAGTTGGAGACCCTTTCCCCGACGAAACTTATCGCAAATGTCTTGAGGCTGACGCAGTGCTGTTTGCTGCCGTTGGCGACCCGAAGTTCGACAACGACCCTACTGCAAAAGTGCGCCCCGAGCAGGGATTGCTTGCCATGCGCAAGAAACTTGGTCTCTTTGCGAATATACGTCCCGTTCAGACATTCAAGTGCCTCGTACACAAGTCTCCTCTAAAAGACGATATCGTATCGGGTGCTGACTTTATCTGCATACGTGAGCTCACTGGCGGTATGTATTTCGGAGAGAAATACCAAGACAACGAGAAGGCGTATGATACCAATTACTACACGCGCATGGAGATAGAACGAATACTTAAAGTGGCATTTGAATATGCCATGCGCCGCAGAAAACACCTCACTGTAGTTGACAAGGCTAATGTCTTGGCTTCTAGTCGCTTGTGGAGACAAGTTGCAAAGGAGATGGAAAGCCAGTATCCTGAAGTGACAACAGATTATATGTTCGTAGACAATGCTTCTATGAGAATGCTCGTGGAGCCTACTTTTTTTGATGTTATGGTCACGGAAAATACGTTTGGCGACATACTTACCGATGAGGGCAGTTGCATCTCCGGAAGTATGGGACTTCTTCCATCGGCTTCAACAGGAGAAAAGACTCCTGTTTTCGAGCCTGTTCATGGTTCTTGGCCACAGGCAAAAGGCAAGAATATCGCCAATCCGCTGGCACAAATATTGTCTGCAGCAATGCTATTCGAATATTTCGGATTGAAGGAAGAGGGAGCACTCATACGACGCGCTGTTGACGCATCACTGGACAATAACGTCAGAACACCAGAAATACAGGTGAAAGGCGGAGAAAATTACGGTACTGATGCCGTAGGACAATGGATTGTGGACTACATAAACAAAGCATAAAGCACAACAAAAGTTAACAGTCACATGAATAGAGCGCATAAAGCATCGTGGTCGGCTACGACAATTGCTGTCGTTATGCTAGGTGTTTTGCCGACAAACGCACAGAGCAACAATGAATTGCGCGACAGTCTAAAAGCTGCTACGGAACGGTTGGCTTTCAATCCCACAGACATTGACCTGCGCCTGCGTAAGGCCAGCTTCAATATGCAGTTAGAGCAGTGGGCATACGCCAAAGATGAGTATGACTATGTGCTGAAGTTAGACCCCAAAAACATTGCGGCATTATTCTACAGGGCATACACAAATGTAAAACTCCACCGTAACAATTTTGCACGTCTAGACTATGAAACCATGTTGTCTATCGTTCCAGGAAATTTTGACGGGCAACTTGGTCTTGCCATTCTAAACCAAAGCGACAAGCATTACACGGAAGCACTCGACATGGCAAACAGACTTGTGGGACAATATCCCGACAGTGCCGAGGCATACGCCGCAAGAGCAGGAATAGAGAAGGAGCAAGGTATGGTTGCACTCTCATTGTACGACTATGAGCAAGCTCTAAAGCTCTCACCTGACAATACAGAATACCGTATAGACTACGTTGACGCACTATTGCTTGAGAAGAGAAAAAGAGAAGCACGCCACGAGCTAGATATTCTTGTTGAGAAAGGCATCCCCAAAATGTCGCTCAGCAATCTCTACAAACGATGTAAATAAAAAAATCCCGAATCTTTCTTAATGAAAAATTCGGGATTTTTTTTAAAACGAATATGCAAATCCTATCGAAGCATATTCTTTTAATTGCCAATAACCATGTTTCTCATCGCGAACCGCACCGTCGTCAAATCGTGGGTATACGAAGATATTTGAGGCAATATATCTGTTAAACTGAAGGGTCAGGGTATTTTCCCATTCCAATTCAGCACGCTTATATGTGGTATATCCATACAAACGGGTTTTCCATTTCACCATATTGGAAAGAGTCCAAGTCAGATCTATAGTACATTCAGAACCAAAGTCATTCAATGTGTGCTTGCCCTCTTTTAGTCCATAGCGTGTTGCAAGGGCTTCTCGCCCTACGTATTTGAAATTATATGCCAAGGGGGCAAAATGCATAGTGCCTGTAAGCTTCTTGTTAAACCATTCCACAGAATAATCCATACCCACAGACAAATTCACATTCAATGGCGAGAAAATATCTGAATAAACATTGTAATCATTGCTCTTGAAGCCCTTCATAAACTGTGTATAGGCTATAAGTTGCAAAGAATAATACCATCTTTTTGTAGCTTGTAGCCCCAATTTTCCTGTATAACGGATAAGGTCTTCAGATGTTTTCACACTATGAAGAGAATCTCCTCTTGTGGTCTGAAAACCAAGTTTCATCTCAAGCTTATTATCAAACTTAACTTTCTGTTTGTTGTTATAGTTTGCTTGCAACGTTACACTTCCCACCATTGAATAGTTGCTCTCACCACCTTTATACCAATTGGAAGACACATAATTCTGAAGTATCTGCAGATAATAATCGCCACTAACTTTCCAAAAGTTCGGCTTCTTTACAACTATTTCTAAAGGAACATCTATATTGTCAACATAGTCTGGCAAGTGACCAACATCCTCTACGAGAGAACTTTTATTACGTATCGGTTCAACAAAATCATTGTGCACCTTGCCTGCTCTGTTAACCCTACGCTCACTCTTGACTACGAGTTCGGGATGGTTGAGGTATATATTCATCATTACACCGTCAATGCCATCACATGCATAACTCATCTGATTTTCTCTTTCCGTAGTTTCACCATTCTCTAAACCGTTACCTAGCACGTTTGAAAAAACAGAATGGTAAAATGTGGTGGGGGAAAACAAATAAAATTTTGCACCCACACCACAATCTTTTTCACACACCACTTCAGGCGCGTATAGTCTACTGCTTACGGCAAGAAGAGAATCAGTGTATGCCTTAACAATCAACGTATCATTCTGCTTATTCTTTCTAAGGTATGGCGCACTATAGGCTGAAACTGTAATGAGCGATAAGCTGAACAATAATAGAAGACGGGATATATTCTTTCTCATCAGTCTTTTACGGTCATATCTCCTTCTACATACAATCTCACAACTTCGGGAGTTCCGTTTGTTCTTACAGTTATACTCTTTTTAAAGTGTCCAGGAAACTTACCTTTGCCATTGTATGTAACCTTTATTTGTCCTGTCTGACCTGGGGCGATAGGACTTTTTGTATAGGTAGGAACAGTGCAACCACAGCTTGCCACTGCTTGGTTAATAACCAAAGGTGCAGTACCTGTATTTTTGAATGTAAAGACACAAGTCTGAGGTTTTGCCTCTTCAAACGTTCCAAAATTATAGGTTGTATTGCTGAAATCTATCTTTGCCTGCTTTTCTTGTGCAACATTTTCTGTCTGCGGTTTAGTAAATTCACTGGCATTTATACTAAAGAAAGTAACAGATGCCAACATTACCGCGATAAATAGTCTCTTCATCTTATTTTTCTGTTATGTTTGTGTTGCAAAGTTAAGCGTTTTTTCATTACGGAGCACATGAAATACATTTAAATTAACTAAATACACAATGTATTTGCTAATATTTGCCCAATGCCACGAGCTTAGAAACAACCCAACATGAGAGTGTCCTCATTAAATACTTGATAGCTCTTGACCATCTACTGATGGATAAAAAACGACAAGCTCTATAGGCTCATCACCTCTATTCTCGCCTTTGTGCTGAGTTCCTACAGTTTCTGCCACAGCCTCTCCCGCATGGAGTGTAATTTCTTTTCCGTCAGAAGTACGTATAATGGTTAGTTCACCTCGCAAAACGTATCCGTAAGACATAACATCGTGATGGTGTTCAGGAAGTACTGCATGGGGAGGAATGACAATATGCAAGACTCTGACTAAAGGTTTTGCTGAAGGATAACTTGGAAGTTCTGCACCGTCCCAACTTTGGCTGGTGGTAAGGATTTCTTTAACTTCCACCTCATTTTCATCCTTTTTACTACTCTGGATATTAACCTTGTTTTCTACAGGATTAACCTGTTCGATAGTTGAATTTTCTGCAGCGCTAACAATATTAAACGGGGCTGCGGCAATAGCTGCAACAGAAGCAACATTTGCAATAATACCAATCTTTTCCATATTAAATAGCTTTAATTCTTTAATAAATCTTTTCTTTACTTCTGCAAAGTTATTCATTTTTTCTTAACAACCAAAAGAATATAGATTTTTTTGCAAAAAAATCTTCAAGACAAATATTCTAGACCAATAGTCTACTATGAACATTTGTCTTGAAGAAAATAAGTATGATCTTCACAAAACTTAGGAAGATGAATATCTTTTATGTAAAAGATTAAATTCCGAGACGCTCTTTAATAGCTTTACTCTCTGCTTCATATCCAGGTTTGTCGAGCAAAGCGAACATATTCTTCTTGTATGCCTCTACACCTGGCTGATTGAAAGGATTTACACCAAGAAGCAAGCCACTTATGCCACAAGCTTTTTCAAAAAAGTATATAAGTTGACCAATATAATATTCGTCAAGGCGCGGCACACTTATGTGAATGTTCGGAACGCCACCATCTACATGCGCAAGCTTTGTTCCAAGCTCTGCCATTTTGTTCACCTCGTCAACACGTTTGCCTGCCAAGAAATTAAGACCATCAAGGTTGTCTTCATCACTTGGGAAGAGTAGGGTAGACTCTGGCTTCTCTACACTTATTACAGTTTCATATATAGTTCTCTCACCTTGTTGTATCCACTGTCCCATAGAATGAAGGTCCGTTGTGAAATCACAAGATGCCGGGAATATGCCTTTACCGTCTTTTCCTTCACTTTCGCCAAAGAGTTGCTTCCACCATTCTGAGAAATAATGAAGCTTTGGCTGGAAGTTAACCATTATCTCAATTTTCTTGCTAGCATGAGAATAAAGGCAATTACGTACTGCTGCATATTGAGCTGCGGGGTTTTCTTTAAATGGAACATCTATTGCACAAGCTTTCTCCATTTCAACAGCACCCGCAACAAGTTTACTTATGTCATATCCAGCACAAGCAATAGGCAATAATCCAACAGGAGTGAGCACGGAGAAACGTCCGCCAACATTATCTGGGATAACAAATGTCTTGTAGCCTTCTTTGTCTGCTGCTGCACGAGCTGCACCTTTAACGGCGTCAGTCACAGCAACAATAACTTTTTGAGCTTCTTCTTTGCCACGCTGTTCTTCACATTGCTTTTTCAACAAACGGAAAGTAAGGGCAGTTTCTGTAGTTGTTCCTGATTTAGAAATATTGATAACACCGAATTTCTTTGTCTTCAGCCATGTGGTCAACTCAGAAAGATAATCTTCACCGATGTTGTTACCTGCAAAAACGATAGTCGGATTCTTTGTATCATTAACAAGCCATGCGAAACTATTGCCAAGACCCTCAATTACTGCACGGGCACCTAGGTAACTACCACCAATTCCAGCTACTACTATAACTTCACACATATCGCGAAGAACACTTGCCGTAGATTGCAATTCACCAATAAATTCCGCAGTTATGGAAGAGGGCAAATGTAACCATCCAAGGAAATCATTGCCGGGACAAGTTGCCTCTTCCAGGGCCTTTTGTGCTTCTAAAACCTTTTCTTCATAAGTTTCAACAGCGCCTTCGTTTAAAAACTTTTCAGCGTTGGAAATGTTTAGTTTGATATTTTCCATATTTATTGTTTATTTATGGTTAAACTTTTTGTTTATTGATATTTTATCTAAACGAATCCGTAAGAAGTTTCACTTCAATCTGTGGACTTATACGCTCATACAATATATTATATACGGTATCAAGAATAGGCATATTAACATGCAGATGACGGTTTATCTCCTTCATACATTTCGTACCAAAATAGCCCTCTGCTATCATCTCCATTTCTATCTGCGCACTTTTCACGCTATATCCCTTTCCTATCATCGTTCCGAAAGTTCGATTTCGTGAAAAATTGCTATAGCCTGTCACTAGAAGATCACCCAAATAAACAGAGTCATAAATACTACGCGGAATAGGATGGACAGCATTAAGAAACCTATCCATCTCTTGAACTGCATTGGAGATAAGGACAGCTTGAAAATTATCACCGAATTTTAAGCCACTACATATTCCGACAGCTATAGCATATACGTTTTTAAGCACTGAGGCATACTCTATTCCCACAACATCAGAACTCGTTTTAGTCTTTATATAACTATTGACAAGAATGTCAGAAAATGCTTGCGCCTTATTAACATCAGAGCATCCAACAGTTAGATATGACAAACGCTCCAATGCCACCTCTTCTGCATGTGAAGGTCCTCCTAAACAAGCAAGATTTTCTTCGGGAACATCATACACCTGACGAAAATACTCAGAACATACTAGATTTTCGTCAGGCACTATACCTTTTATTGCTGTAACAATGAATTTCTTGCTAAGACTGGTACGCAATTTTTTTAGGTGATTCTTGAGATATGGTGAAGGCGTCACAAAGACAAGCGTGTCATATTCCTGCACAATTTTATTTATGTCGGAAGAGAAGAATATCTCATCAACATTAAACCTTACACCAACAAGATATGTCGGATTATGGTTAAGGCGCCGAAAATCTTCTATTTGGTCATTACGACGTATATACCATCCGATGTGATGTGTCTTTTCTATGACAATCTTAGCTATGGCTGTTGCCCAGCTTCCGCCACCGATAATTGCTATTTTCCCGCAGTCAAACATGCCGTATACATTTAGCACATGGAATATCCCAAGGTATCCTAATTAATTAGCACTGTCAATCCATGACTGAACAGTCTCAATAGACGGCTTTTCGTAGCCTAGCTTATATTTTTTGTTTATCTCACCTATTTTTTGTTGAAGCCCTTGTGCCTTCTCACCCTTTATATCAGTAATTAGGTTAAAGCCGGCTTTACGCATTACATATGCCCAATTTTCGTCTACACCTATTTCGGCCCATTCTTTGATGCTACTCTGAGGCATCTTCTTTTCTGGTTTCATTTGCGGGAAGAAAAGCACTTCCTGTATATAGGTCTTTCCTGTCATAAGCATTACCAAACGGTCTATACCTATACCAATACCACTAGTAGGCGGCATTCCATACTGCAAAGCACGAAGGAAATCCTTGTCAATAATCATGGCTTCGTCATCTCCTTTGTCAGCAAGTTTCATCTGATCGACAAAGCGTTCTTCTTGATCTATCGGATCGTTAAGTTCGGAATAGGCATTTGCAAGTTCCTTACCATTAACCATAAGTTCAAAGCGCTCTGTAAGTCCGGGCTTTGAACGGTGACTCTTCGTCAACGGAGACATTTCAACCGGATAGTCGGTTATGAAAGTTGGCTGAATAAATGTTCCTTCACAGAACTCACCGAAAAGTTCATCAATAAGTTTACCTTTTCCCATGGTATCGTCAACTTCCATTCCCTTGTCTTTACAGAATTGACGTATTTCTTCTTCTGTCTTTCCGCTGCAGTCAAAACCTGTTTTTTCCTTTATTGCGTCTAGAATAGGAAGGCGGCGATATGGAGCTTTGAAACTGACAATCTTGCCATCAATTTCACGTTCAGAAGTTCCATTAACAGCGATACATATCGTTTCGAGAAGCTTCTCAGTAAACGACATCATCCAATTATAGTCCTTATACTGAACATAAAGTTCCATACATGTAAATTCAGGGTTATGATTTCGGTCCATTCCTTCATTTCGGAAATTTTTCCCTATCTCATAAACTCCTTCAAATCCTCCAACAATAAGACGCTTAAGATACAGTTCCGTTGCAATACGCATGTACATATCTTGATCCAAGGCATTTAAATGGGTCGTAAATGGTCGAGCTGAAGCACCACCAGGAATACTTTGTAGAATCGGTGTTTCAACTTCCGTATAGCCTGCATCATCTAGCACTTTACGTAATGTTCTCAACACGGTTGCTCTTTTGAGGAATGTATCTTTTACACCTTCGTTTACTACAAGGTCAACATATCGCTGACGATAGCGCAGTTCTGGATCATCGAATTTGTCATAAGCAACACCATCTTTGTATTTTACGATAGGAAGTGGTTTGAGGCTCTTTGACAAAAGAGTTAACTCCTTGGCATGCACAGATATTTCACCTGTCTGCGTGCGGAAAACAAATCCCTTAACACCAATAAAATCCCCAATATCCATGAGCTTTTTAAAGACTGTATTATACAAGTCTTTATTTTCATCAGGACAAATTTCGTCACGCGCAACATAAACCTGAATTCGTCCTTTCGAGTCCTGTATTTCAGCAAAGGAAGCCTTGCCCATAACACGACGTCCCATAAGTCTACCTGCTATAACAACATTGCGAGGCTCATCGTCATCTTTAAAATTTGTCCGTATTTCATCGCTGAAGGCGTTAGTTGGATACTCTGCAGCCGGATATGGGTCAACTCCCATTTCACGTAATGTCTGTAAACTTTGTCTGCGCACTATTTCCTGTTCGCTCAGTTCAAGGATATTCATCTTTTAATCAAATTTACTTTATTCATAATATACACTCCTAACACTTATGCTTTAAATAACCTTATCGAAAGTAACAGGTGTTAAGACTGTCTAATTCATTTATGCAAAGTTAGTATTTTTATTTCTAAATACCTATCTTTGAATAAGAAAATATGGAACCTCGACAATGCAACAACTATATATAAAGACATTGCGTTGCATTTGTCACACAACACCTGCAAAGAGCGACACAGTGGCTATAACTATTCTGCCATGTTTCGCAAAAGAATAAGGGTAGAAAGTCCAAAACAGATATTTAAACTTTCTACCCTTAAATATATTATCCCTCTATATAACAAAAGGAGATTATAGGCTCTTTTATATTAACCTAAATATTTCATAAGTATTTTGGCGTTACCACTATCGCGCAACTTTGCAATACTCTTTTCTCGTATTTGGCGAACACGCTCTCGGGTAAGCCCCAACTGATCTCCAATCTCCTCAAGACCTTTTTCTTGGCACCCTATACCAAAGCATTCGCGAATTATCGTAATTTCCCTGTCCCTGAGAACTTTACTCAAAACAGAATTAAGTTCCAACGCCATTGATTCGTGGTCTACAACGCGGTCGGTTCTACTATCTTCACCACTTGGCATGACGTCAAGCATACAATTGTCCTCTCCATCTTGAAATGGTGCATCAATACTAACATGATGCCCGTCCGCTGCAAGAGACTGGCCTATTTTTTCCTCATCTATTTTAGTTGCTTCCGCAAGTTCTGAAACTGAAGGATGGCGTTGATTAGCTTGTTCGAATTTATTTATTTCATGATTTATCTTGTTGAGGGATCCAACCTGATTAAGCGGAAGCCTAACAATACGGCTTTGCTCTGCAATAGCTTGCAAAATACTCTGTCTAATCCACCAAACCGCATATGAAATAAACTTAAAACCGCGAGTTTCATCGAATTTCTGAGCGGCCTTAATAAGACCAATATTGCCCTCATCTATAAGGTCCGTAAGAGTTAATCCTTGATGCTGGTATTGTTTTGCAACAGAAACCACGAATCTCAAGTTAGCAGTTACAAGTTTGTCTTTTGCTTTTTCGCCTTCACGTCCACCTTTCTTTATCTTTTGTGCTAATTCAATTTCTTCGTCAATTGAAATCAAAGGCGCACGTCCTATTTCTACAAGATATTTATCCAGTGCCTCGCTAGAGCGGTTAGTAATGCTCTTTTGGATTTTTAATTGTCTCATTCCTGATTTTCTCTTTTAACCTTATAAGTAACTGATTACTAATCTTTTATGTTGTAATCTACAAAAAGTGATGCAAAGGTACTAAAAATACCAATACAAAGCAACATATTTACACTTTTATTTTTTTGTTGTATTTAAAATAATGCCAGGTCATTCCCTCATTACTTTTTAGTTGGTAATGTTATTTTCATTTAATTATTAGGGAACAGTAATTTTCTATCATGCTTTATTGTTGAAATTGCTATATCTGCAGGAACAAATTTCCAATTATCTGCGACTTCTGCCTTGAGCTCCCCACACCTCTTAATATATTTATATAGGTAATAACGCTCGCTTTCCTTACTTTCATACACAATCCTATTAGGCAATTCATCATGAGGAATATGCGCACCCAAGGTAAGAAAATTGTTTCCGCCACAGGCTCTGTAACTATGCATTGCCACAAGATATCTCTCATTTAATGAAAAAGATTTTCCGTTTTCAAAATTTTTAATTGATATTCTCTGACCCATTTCCCGAGTCACATCTACGACATAGTAAAAACCGGATGCAGTGTCAAAATTAAAGACAAGATTCTTAAAAAAAGAATATTGCGTGCCATTTAACATGAACTGCTCCAACTGCATTATATGCTTTTGACCAACATGCATAGTGTTAATCCACAGGCCATAACTCATTTCAAGATAATCTTTTATTTCTTGTCCTGTCATATACAAAGCAGTAATTGTATTTTCATATTGGTACATCCTAAATAAGTCTCTAACCCGTATTTCCCCTGGAATAAAAGTCTCATCGAAACACAATGGAGCAGCAAATGAAACTTGAGCGCCAGAAACACTTAATTGTACCTTGTGTATTAAACGATCTATTGTGCCACATCCGAAGCAGCTGTCTCGTGTGTACATTGTGTCAGTCAAATTACCTATGGAAACTTCCATAAGGTTTCTGACACCTATCATATCTTTATGGAAAACAGAAAGAAAGTCTTCGTCTACAGGGAGTTTCTCAACATTTAAGAGATTTGCGTTTATTTTTCCTTTTTTCCAACATACTACTCTTTCTTCTTTCACATTTGACTCTATCTTTTCAAAACCGACTTCAATATCTCCAACAAAGTAAGCATTAGATGAAGGATTTACACATGTCAGTTCCTTGCCATCAACACTCAATATTGTACCACAAAATGTTTTATGATCATGACCGAACAATATTAAATCAAAACCTTTGACTTGTTTGGCAACACGTTCTGTGAAATTTTCAATATTAATTCCAGAGTCTATTCCACCGTTCAATCCGGAATGAAAAAGTCCTATAATTAAATCTGCCCTTTCTACGTTTCTCAAATAATCAACCCAGTGCTTGGCACTCTCTATTGTGTCCAGAAAAATCATTCCTTCCCATAAGCGTTTTGGAAGCCAATATGGTATAGCGGTGGTAGTCAATCCCAAAACAGCAACACGAACACCTTGCCGTTCAACAATCGTATATGGCTTAAAATAAGATCGGAAAGTCTTGGCATCGACAATATTTGCACTAAGTATTGGACTATCTGTTTCCTCCGCCCACTTATCATAAACCGCACGCCCCGTTTCTATATCATGATTTCCGATGCAAATTGCATCATAATGAAGATAATTATATATACGTGCTGCCAAGTTGATTTCTTTTCCATTCCGAAGATTGGAGATAAAACAAGAAGGTTGTCCCTGCAACACATCTCCTCCATCCAAAAGTATAACGGAGTCTGGATTTTCAACCCTTGCTTTTTTTATAAAGGATGAAACTTGCGACAAAGAAACGGTTGCCTCCTTCCCATGAATAAAATCGTAGGGAAAAAGGCAACCATGAATATCTGAGGTAAAAATAATCTTCAAGACCATTTACGAAAACAAATAAAATTGTTTGACCGAAATATACTTGAAAACTATTCTATCTTGACAAGTTGCAGACTTGAAATTTTTCCGTCGGCATCTATATGGCCCTTTACTTTATACTGGTTAAATTTGTCTTTACTAGAATCTACATTGCTTACTGATTGGTCAACAGTAAATTCAACGTCAAATTCACATGACTCATCGCCATTATCCTTTTTGGTTATTTTGTAGTCTCCATTGGGACGCCAATTCATGCCCTTAACATCTTCTTTATATAACTTATGCAAAAAGGTTATAACATCATGCTTAGTTGCATTGGCATTGGTCAGGAAGTTAAGCGTGCTACTTACGACAGAAGTAATACCCATCTCATCATTTGCATTAATGCCGTTAAAGAATTGCTTGAAAACACTACTTACCAAAGCCTTGTCTTCACTGTTAACCATTGTTGCGTCTAACTTTTTCATTTTTTCCTGCGCCTCAACAACATATTCTCCTTCAGAATGATCTGTAAGATAGCTTTCAAATGCCTCCGGAGTATTCTGCTTTAAAGCAAAAGCCCAATCCAACGAATCAATTTTATGTTCTGCTTCAGCCCTATGCAAAGATTCCGGATGCTTGTCAAGATAGGCTTGAAGCATAGATTTTGAGTTACTCAGAAAAGCATTAGTCCATTCAGAATCATTCTGCTGCAGAATCTTTATATGCGCCTGTATCGAATCAATGTGTTCCTGTGGGGCATCCTTATAATTTTCCAAATAATCTTGAAGTACCGCCACATCTGTACTTTCCATTGCGTTGAGATATGCATCTTCTTCGTTTCCACGTGGATTGTTCATACTACTTGCATACCAACATAGTCCCCCAACAAGCACCGCAATCACAATAACAATAGAAACGACTAATCCTTTCTTGCTTTTCTTGGGCTCTTGCTGCTGCACATCATTATCTACATGTAAAGATTCTTTAGAAGCTGAACTACCAGTTGTGGCAGTAAAATTTCCTGATGCAGCAGAAGCAACATTACTACAACTTTCACCGCAAACAGGACAAAAAGTTTGCCCCTTCAGATGTATGTTACCACATTTTGGACACTTTCTTATATTTCCATGTATTGCTACGCCACAATTTGGACAAGAACCAGCCATGTCACTAATTTGGTGGCCACATTCCGGACATTTAATTATTGCCATAGTATTATTATATTATATAATGTTATTATTATGTTTGCCTTTATTGTCAGTGATGTCTAAACCTTATTTCACGCATACTATGCCGCCCCATGAAACGACTCTTATCTACATAAGTATTTATACCATTGATTCTTCCTTTTGCTGTGTATTGCCACATGTCAAAATCGCGGTTATCCTGCAATTTCGGCTCTTTCGAAGAGTACTGAGCAATCATTAGTTTATAGCCGTCTATTACACCTGTCAGATATTTGTTATAGAAATTTGTCCCAGTGTAAATCAAAGGTTTCTGTTTGTATTCCGTTTCTACAAGACTTATAAACTTTACAAGAGAGTCGCGAAATTCTTCTTTTTGCAAGCCACTGGTCGTTTCAACATCTATCATAGGAATAAGGTCTTGATCACCAGGGCGACATTGCGACATAAAGTTCTCAAGTTGAAGCTGAAGTTCTACCTTCGGCCGAAAAAAATGGTATGAGCCGACTTTAAGTCCATAATGGTGAGCTAGCTCTATGTTCTTCTGATACATAGGATCTATTCTTGTTCCCCCTTCGGTTGCCTTAAGGTAGACATAAGCCATCTTGCTGTTGTCTCCAACGGCTTCCCAAAAGACTTCTCCTTGATAGTGGCTGAGGTCTATACCATGTATATGTCGACAAGTATCTTCACACTGCACATATGTGTCTGCTTCCTGCGCCCAAAGAGGGGAGGCCCCAAGGAATAATGTACCAAAAATAAATATTCTGAGGATTTTTCGTAGTTTCATAAATGCAAAGTTAGGTCATTATGCATAGAAATCAAAAAAAATTAAATTTAATTAGTTATTCCTCAATTTCTGAAAGACTACGCCTTACATTTGCCGTCATTTTAAATATACTTTCAGAGCGTGCGTAGCCATAAAATTTGAAGCAATTATATATTGCATTCTTACTGCTTACTCTACCGAATTTGCTTGCTACATAATCTCTCATGATACTCATGCCTGCTTTTTTCTCTGCCTTTTTTTCCAATTTGTCTATGTATGGAAATTCGTTTTTTTCAAATCCGAACATACATATAAGTATACTTGCCTGAAAACGTGCCATGCGCATGAATTTCAACTTAGCCAACCACCCCTCAATTTTTATAAAATCTACGCTTTGCCCCTTGGTCCTCAAGAAAAGCCCTAGAGTGATAATTCCTCGTAGACGAACACCATAGCGTAACGTAAGATTGATATTCTGAAGTATGACTGCAAGCATGTCAAGCGAAACAATTGATGTATCTATCGCATGGCGTTCCTTTTCAACTATATCATTCAAAATGAAACGTTTGAAAGGATGTGACAGATTCAGACTTTCAATATCGGAAAAAACGAACTTGTCGGAAATTTCATCCATACCGATAAATGAAGCAGACTTAAAAAGCTTCATTGTTTCATTGCTTATATTGCATGTTGCATCATCAAGGTGCATATCCAATCCATTAGCCACATAAGGCACAATGTCTTGCCTAACTGCTAACTTGTACAATGCCCTCCATTTAAAATCCGACATTGGCTTTATCCGACTCTGCGTATTGAAGGCTCCGTCGCATGCCAACTTCAACATATTTGAAATAATTATATTCATTGTTAACTGAATTTTCTTGGATACCTAAACAATATTGCCAATACTGAACCAACAAATAGAATGAATGGATAATACAACTTTCCAATTATATCAATTGGACTAACCGATGCCAGCCCTGTAGCCATAAGTATCTGTGCCCCATAAGGGAGGACGCTCTGTGTGCAGCAAGAGAAAGTATCAAGAATACTGGCATTTTTTCTACTGTCAACACCATAGCGATCACCTATTTCCTTGGAGATAGTACCCACAGTAAGGATTGCTACAGTATTGTTGGCCGTGCAAATATTCACCAAACTGACTAGCATGGCAATAGTCATCTCACAACTACGGCGATTCGTAATTTTAAAAGTTATCAAGCGTATAAGATATTCCAACGCTCCGTTCTCCTTCAATATGCGCAACAATCCTCCGGCAAGCACTGATACCACAATAAGCTCCCCCATTGAAGATATGCCGTCGCCCATCGCATGACACCACCCAAAGAAGTCATAATGCGAAAAAGCCATTCCCAATACACCTGTAGACATAATACCTAACGTAAGGACAGCAACAACATTTAGCCCACAAAGGGCTGTAACTATTACTATAATATATGGCAGCATATTCAGATAGTTGACATCTGCAATGTCTCTGTGCGTGTGCATGCCTTGCCCCAAATAAACGTATATCAGCAATACAACAAGTGCGACAGGAATAGCAATATATGAATTCACCATGAATTTATCGCTCATCCGGCATTTCTGCGTGTTGGTGGCAACAATTGTCGTATCGGATATAAAAGAAAGATTGTCTCCGAAAAAAGAACCTCCAACAATTATGGCGACCATTGAGGCGACATCACTCCCCGTAGTATTGGCCAATCCTGCAGCTATAGGAACAAGAGCTACAATGGTGCCCACACTCGTACCTATCGAAAGAGAAATGAAACACGCCGACAGAAACAATCCCGGCATTACCATACTATCAGGCAATACATTCAGCGTAAAGTTTACTGTATCATCCACACATCCGGCAATTTTAGCAGAATTAGCAAAAGCTCCAGCTAGCACAAATATGCAAAGCATCAACATTATGTCCTTGTCGCCGGCACCATTACAAAAGACATCCAATCTCTCCTTTAATGTCTTACCCTTGAATGTTGCTACCGAATATATGCATGACATAAGAAAGGCTATTGTTACAGGCATGCAATAGAAGTCGCCAGCAATTATTGAAGCTACAACATAAAGCAAGACAAACAATATAAGTGGAGATATAGCGAAAAGTCCTTTTTTGTGATTTATTTGTGATGATTCCATCCTTTATTAGGTTAAATGCATGAAAATAGGCATATACCTATCAAAACAGAGGGAAGGAGTATACGACGACTTCCGTCATATTACTCCTTCTTTTTCTATTACCCACAGAATACCGCATACATACAATATGTATATATACGAACATCTGTGCTATCCGTAAAAAGAATGTGAACTTAGAGAGTTACACCATTCTTGAAAATGGAAATCTCGCGGTATCCGTTCTTTTCGTTGTTAGCCTTTTCTCCACTTGCAACAGCAAGCACTTTATCTATAAATTTGTCTACAAGCGAAGGCATGTCAGTTCCTTCAACAAGTTCTCCCGCATTGAAATCAATCCAATTTGGCTTATTTTTATAAAGGTTACTATTAGTAGAGATCTTCATAGTCGGGATAAATGTTCCGAAAGGCGTTCCACGTCCTGTTGTGAACAATACAATTTGACATCCAGCTGCAGCCAACGCCGTCGAAGCTACAAGGTCGTTTCCGGGGGCAGACAAAAGATTCAGTCCCTTTACCTTTAACCTGTCGCCATATGCAAGAACTCCACTAACTGGAGCTCTACCGCATTTCTGGGTGCAACCAAGAGCTTTGTCCTCAAGAGTAGAAATACCTCCCGCTTTGTTTCCTGGAGAAGGATTTTCTCCTACAGGTTCTCCATGACTGAGGAAATATTCTTTGAAATCATTGACAAGTTTCACTGTTTCATTGAAAAGTTCTGGTGTTTCACAACGATTCATTAGGATAGTCTCTGCACCGAACATTTCCGGAACTTCGGTAAGGATAGACGTTCCGCCCTGTGCAACGACATAATCCGAGAACTCTCCAACAAGTGGATTACCGGTAATACCGCTAAATCCGTCGCTACCACCACATTTCAAACCAATGCGCAGCTCACTTACAGGACAATCTGTACGTTTGTCTTCTTTAGCAATGGCATATAGAGAACGAAGGATTCGCATACCTTCCTCAACTTCATCACCCTCAACTTTTTGAACGACCATAAATTTAATGCGCTCTTTATCATAATCGCCCAATAGTTCTTCAAACTTGTCTGGCTGATTGTTCTCACATCCAAGACCCACTACCAAAACTGCACCTGCATTTGGATGCAATACAATATCACGTAATACCTTGCGCGTATTTTCATGGTCTTCACTCAACTGAGAACAGCCATAGTTATGATGCCAAGAATGTACAGCGTCAATGCCTTCCAAATTAGTTTCTTTCTCAAGCATAGCTGCAAGTCTATCTGAAATGCCGTTAACGCATCCTACGGTTGGTACAACCCATATTTCATTTCTTACACCAACCTCACCATTCTTGCGTACATAACCCTTAAATGTACGATTGTCTTTCTTTATATTAAGTTTCTCGTTTACAGGATGATATTCATAAGTAAGAGTTCCCTCAAGATTTGTCTTGAGATTGTTCTCGTTTACCCATTGTCCAGCCACGAGATCTTCCTTTGCATGCCCGATAGGGTAGCCATATTTTATTATATCTGTTCCTTTAGGAGCATCTTTTATAAGAACCTTGTGTCCGGCAGGAGTGTCTTGAAGAAATTCAATCTCCTTCCCATCAACATTGACTTTCTCTCCTTTTGTAAAAGGACGGAGGCAAACAACCACAGAGTCAGCTGGGTTGATTTTGATAAATGATGAAATATTCATATTTGTTTTAGATTATATATTTGTTTTCAGGTAATTCTACAAAAAGTTAAAGTTGTGTCCTTCTATAAAAGTCCACATTTTCTTTTGAAAGAAGTTCTATCGGCATATAATTAGTTGGGTCTACCTTTTTGTGGAGCACTATCGCCTTGAACAAGGAGTCTACGCAATGGTATCCCTGCATGTAGGCATGTTGCGCTATGAGAAACGAAACAGATCCCTTACGAAGACATTCTGCATTCTTTTCAACCATATCGTAACCCATAATCTGCACATTGCGTCTATTTGTCTTCAACAAAAATTCCCCTACGATGTGCGCTTTCGAACCAAGAGTTATACAATTTCTAATTTCAGGATGCGTAGTAAAGAATGCTTCCAATTTCTTGTCTATCCCCTCCCTGCTATTGTCAACGGGGATATCAAGTTCTACAATCTTCACTTTCGGGAAATGTTCATTCATATAATGGCGGAATCCCTGTTCACGGTTTTCCTGCTGTCTACTTGCCACCTTGCCATTTTTCATTTGCTTCATAAGCATTATTTCCTTATCATTTCCTGCAATAAGCATGAGAATCTTTGCAGAAAATATTCCGCTTGCAAACGAATCCTGCCCAAAGAAAGACAAAGGGTTCACATCTGGCACATATGAGTCAAGCAAGATGAATGGTATGTTCCTTTCATGCATTATTTCGCAAAAGCGTCTTGTAGCCTGCAGTTCTCCCGGCACAACAATCACACCATTAGGATTTTTCTCCAAACACGCCTTTGCTGTTTGAGAAAACGATTTGGCATCGTAGCGTTTAAAATAAAGTATTTCTGTGCTTATATGGAAATCACGCCGTGTCTCACAAGCCTTTGCCGTACCGTCTTCAACTTCTTCCCAATATGCTTCCGAATCGTGTTCAGGAATAATACAATAGAATTTATATGACTTATTATATGCCAATGCACTGGCATACATGTTGGGCTGATAATTAATTTCTTTTAGCACCTTCTCCACCTTCTCCCTTGCTTCCTTGGAAACATTAGGGCGATTGTGTAAAACGCGGTCAACGGTACCCACAGAAACTCCTGATTTTTCCGCAATGTCTTTTATCCTAACTTTTTCTGTCATGATAGAATGAGCTTGAAAAAATGTACATGTTATAAACAATATTTTTCAGTAGTTTTGCAAAAATAAGAATAAAAAATTGAAACACCACCACTGTTCTCTCCATTTTTCCGTAAAATCCATTTTTTTCTTTATTTATTTGTGAGGTTGAATATAAAACTCTAACTTTGTGAACTGAAAAGCAAATAATATCTTAAACAATTAATTTATTAAAAATAACAAATGGCTAAAGTAGTTACATTAGGCGAAATCATGCTTCGCCTTTCTTCTCCTGGTCAGAAGAGATTCATCCAAAGTGATACATTCGATGTTGTTTATGGTGGCGGTGAGGCTAACGTTGCTGTCAGCGCAGCAAACTATGGCCACGAAGCTTATTTCGTAACCAAAGTTCCTACACACGAAATCGGACAATGTGCAGTAAACGCACTTCGCCGTTATGGTGTTCACACAGATTTCATAGCACGTGGCGGTAACCGCCTTGGTATCTATTTCCTTGAAACAGGTGCTTCTATGCGTCCTTCAAAGGTTGTTTACGACCGTGCTGGCAGTTCTATCGCTGAGGCAGATCCTAAGGACTTTGATTTCGATGCAATAATGGAAGGTGCTCAGTGGTTCCATTGGAGCGGCATTACTCCTGCCATCAGCGACAAGGCTGCTGAACTCACAAAGTTGGCATGCGAAGCTGCTAAGCGTCATGGCGTAACTGTAAGCTGCGATTTGAACTTCCGCAAGAAGCTTTGGACATCAGAGAAGGCTCAAAGCATCATGAAGCCTCTTATGAAATATGTTGACGTTTGCATTGGCAACGAAGAAGACGCACAGCTTTGCCTTGGTTTCAAGCCAGACGCTGACGTTGAAGGCGGAAAGACTGATGCAGAGGGTTACTACGGAATATTCAAAGGAATGATGGAAGAATTCGGCTTCAAGTTCGTAGTTTCCACACTTCGCGAATCTTATTCTGCTACACACAATGGCTGGAAAGCTCTTATTTACAATGGTAAAGACTTCTATCAGAGCAAGCACTACGACATTATGCCTATCATCGACCGCGTTGGTGGTGGCGATAGCTTTGCTGGTGGTCTTATCCACGGCTTGCTGACTTGGCCGGAAGATCAGGGCAAGGCTCTTGAATTCGCTGTTGCTGCATCTGCATTGAAGCACACTATTCCTGGAGATTTCAACCTCATGAGCAAAGAAGAAGTTGAGAACCTTGCAGGTGGCGATGCTTCTGGTCGTGTTCAGCGATAACTTATAAGTAATATAAATGGTTGGTCGGAACAGGTTTGTTCCATGCCAACCATTATTCTTAACAGACAAAAATATAATTTGCGCATAGTTGGCAACAACAGGTGCGCAGTTTTCAACAAAACATATATCATGGCAAAATTTGATAAATTGGCTGTCCTTAAGAAAATCGGTGAAACTGGAATGGTACCCGTTTTCTACGACAAGGACGCAGAAGTGGCTAAGAACGTAGTAAAGGCTTGCTACGACGGTGGTGTTCGTGCATTTGAATTCACCAATCGCGGTGATTTCGCACACGAAGTATTCGAAGAGGTAGTTAAATTTGCAGCAGTAGAGTGCCCAGAAATGGCTCTCGGCGTTGGTTCTGTAGTTGACCCTGCAACAGCAGCTCTTTACATTCAGCTCGGTGCTTGCTTCGTTGTAGGTCCGTTGTTCAACCCGGAGGTAGCAAAAGTCTGCAACCGTCGCCTTGTTCCCTATACTCCTGGATGCGGTAGCGTATCGGAAGTAGGAGCAGCTCAGGAAGTAGGTTGCGATCTTTGCAAGATTTTCCCTGGCGACGTGCTCGGTCCTAAGTTGGTAAAGGGTTTGAAAGCTCCTATGCCTTGGTCTAAGCTGATGGTAACAGGCGGTGTTTCTCCTGACGAAGAAAACCTTACTTCATGGATTAAGGCTGGTGTTTACTGTGTAGGAATGGGCTCAAAACTCTTCCCGAAAGATGTTGTTGCAGCAAAAGACTGGAAGACTGTTTCAGACAAATGTGCAGAAGCTTTGGGATACATTGCTAAGGCTCGCGGTTAACAACAAACAATATAAAGGCTTCATGGGCATGCTCTGCCTATGGAGTCTTTTTGTATGTTTTGCCTGTTCACGACAATCTCCTTCCATTGTGGACAAGCTGAACACAGATTCTTATGCTTTTCATTATAAGAATCTTGATTCTACATACAACAATGCAAGAAAAGCATTTTCTCTTTCCAATGACTACCCATCAGGAAAGGCTGAAGCAATGAACAACATTGCTTTTGTTAATATTGCAAAAATGAATTTTTCGTTGGCTGCCAAACAGTTGGATAGCATTTACAAGCTAACAGACAATCAACTTGAATTACTTATTGCCGATGTGCAATACATGAGACTTTGCCAACGAAAAGCCCAAAACAAGGATTTTTATGACTATAAACTAAGGGCGCAACAAAGAATAAGACGGATAAAAGAGGAAGAAGGCACACTGTCGCCACGCGAAGCAAAACGTCTGCTTTACGGTGAAACGGAATACTCTTTTGTCTTGTCAACCTATTACTATTATGTCGGTCTTGACAGTTTGGCAACTGATGCCATAATGCAGATAACCACAGACGGACTCTTACAGAAAGACACGGCACAATATCTTAATTATCTCTACCAATGCGGTACGGGTGGAATTATCAGCGCAAACTCACCCATAGAAACTTTGCAGAAGGAATACGACAAGTTGCTTGAATGTTATCTCATGTCGAAAAGAATGAATTTCAAGTTTTGGGAAGCCAATTCCATGCAAGCAATAAGCGAACTGCTAAGTATTGGTTCAAACCGCTATTCCCTTTTGGAAAACAATAAAGTATCTGTCGGATATCTGAATATCGACAATATGCCCGACACTTTACTTGCTGGTTATTTGGCACAGAAAGCAGCTAAAACATTCAGAATATATGGTGATACATACCAGGAAGCAGCATCCTTGCGCACTCTAGCAAAATGCTTTTGGGAAATTGGCGACTATACAAGTTCGTTATACTGCTTAGAAAAGGCTATCAACAATGACAAAATAAAACAGACGCCTGACCTCATTGCAAGTATTTGCGAACAACTGAGTATTGTATATTCTTCGCTGAACGACAAACACAACAGCGACATAAACAGAAATCTGTATCTTGACATCCAAGAGAAAACGAGACAGGATATGGAACTTGATGCGCGCGCTGCAAAGTTAGAAGAAACATCTGCTATACTCAACTGGATGATTCTTGCAATCCTTGCAGTAATTTTTCTCGTTGCCTTCATTCTCATTCGCATCAAGAGGACGAAGACTGATACCTTCAAATTCGAAGAAGCAGTCAGTGAATTAAAACTCAAGATATCTGATATTAACAATAAAAGAATCAATGATTTAGAAGACTATTCTGAAGAACTTGACGAGAGTTGCAACATGCAACAACTTAGCTTGGAAAAGAATAAAAGAAGAAACATTGAGAACCGAGCTAAAGTTTTTCTGCTTGACAATATCTTACCTCTTATAGACCGAATGTCAAACGAAGTCAACAAGCTTCAAGAACGTATAGAAACCAACGAGCAAAAATCAGAAAGACTAAAGTATATAACTGAATTGTCTGAAAAGATCAACGAATGCAACAATACTATTACTGAGTGGATTCAATTGCGCAAAGGTGATATCGGCATGACAATAGAGAGCTTCCAACTTCAAGAGCTATTTGACATTTTGAAGCGCAGTAAAGTCGTATTTGACATGCAAGGCATGACGCTTAATATAGAAGACACCGAATACTGCGTTAAAGCGGACAAAACTCTAACACTCTTCATGCTCAACACGCTGACGGACAATGCGCGTAAATTTACCCCACAAGGAGGGGAAATAAAAATCTATGCGACAGAGCTAGACAACTGCATAGAAATTTCAGTAAAAGACAACGGATGCGGCATTGACAATGAGAAACTGACAGGTATCTTCAACCGCAACATTTCAAACGGACACGGGTTCGGCCTCTTGAACTGCCGCGGCATTTTGGAAAAATACAGGAAATACAGTCGCCTTTTTGACGTATGCCAAATCTCTGCGCAAAGTTCACCAAAAGGTAGCCGCTTCTTCTTCACTTTGCCAAAAGGCATAACAACGGCTATCATCGTTGCACTTTTCTGTATGACAGCAAATGCTCTTCCCGAGAATCAATTGAATTTACACAAAAATACGACTAAATCAGAACCATGCCTAAACAAGGCTGACTCATTCGCTGACTCTACTTATTTTGCAAACATACATGGTGACTATGCCGCTGCACTTGCGTTTGCAGACTCCGCACGTATCTGGCTCAACCGTCATTATGCCCACCTTAGGCCAAGCGGCAAGGATTTCATGCATCGTATCGTCAGAGAAAATTCTGTAGCTCCTGAAATAAAATGGTTCAACTCTGGACTTGCAACCGACTACAACATTATTCTTGACATTCGCAACGAGAGTGCCATTGCTTCATTGGCCCTACATGAATGGGCTTTATACCAATACAACAATTCCATTTACACCAAGCTTTTCAAGGAGGTATCGGCAGATACTTCCATAGCACAGTATTGCCGCATAATGCAACGTTCAGAAACGGACAAAAACATAGCCATAGTACTACTTGTAATATCGTGCATATCACTCTCTTTAGTAACATATCTCATGTATTATCGCCGAATAACAAAGAGCAATTTTCTAAAGGGGGTATACAATGAACTGGAAAAAATAACACTTTCAGACAAGGACACACAAAGCAAGCTAAACGCTGTGGCAAAACTTTCACAACGCACAGACGTACTTAACAACAAGATTAACATTAACGATCTGTTGGCAACAATCCAGTCTGACAACGAGAAAGAAAACACACTACACGCAAAAATACAAGCACAACAGGACTACATTAAGAGAACGTCCTACGAAAACGACAAGTTCTACATAAGCAACAATATAACAGAAAACTGCCTCAGCACGATAAAACACGAAACAATGTATTATCCTTCAAGGATTTACAACTATATCGTTTCTACTGACGAAACTTCAACAAACAAGGGAATAGAGTCTTTAGACAGTCTCGTATCGTATTACAAGGAGCTATATTCCATTCTGCTTGAACAGGTGCACAAGCAAATAAATGGTCTGCCTTTTGAACGAAAGACCATAACAATTCCTGTCTGCCCATTGGGAGAAGAAATGAAGACTATTGGTGACGAGAGTCTTGTTTCTTATCTTTTTCAGATATTGAAATCAGTTAACGGAAACGTAGTTCCACAATATGCGGTATCTTCCGAAGGGGCTTACCTTTATATTCAAGCACATCTTGACAACGTAAACGAAGAAATTTCCAAAACACAAAATCTGTTTGTCCCTCAAAAAGCCAATATACCATTCCTCATCATGCGGCAAATTGTGCGTGAAACAAATTCTGCCGTAAATTTATGCAAGGGGGGTATCAATGCTACCAAGGGGAAAGGTGATAAACTGACGCTCACTATAACGTTACCTTACAGAACAGACATAAAAAAACAACAGAATAGAGATGAAAAACTTTAATGTTATAATAGTAGAAGACGTGCCATTGGAACTGAAAGGCACAGAAGGAATACTCAAGTCCGACATACCAGAAGCCACCATAATAGGAACGGCTGAAAACGAGCAGCAGTACTGGAAATTGATGAAAGAGAATCAGCCTGACTTGGTGCTTCTTGACCTCGGCTTGGGCGGTTCAACCACTATCGGGGTTGAAATTTGTCGGGAAACACGAGTAAAATACCCTAATGTAAAAGTACTTATATTTACGGGCGAAATACTCAACGAAAAACTATGGCTTGATGTCCTTGATGCGGGATGCAATGGCATAATCCTGAAAACAGGAGAGATGCTTACGCGCGCTGACGTGGAAAGCATAATGGCTGGAAAGAAGAATGTGTTTAACCAGCCCATTTTGAGCAAAATTTTGGAGCATTTCAAACACGATGTAAAGTCAACAATCATGCGGCAGGAAGCACAGATTGCATACGAAATAGATGAATACGATGAGCGTTTTCTGCGCCATCTTGCCTTAGGATACACCAAAGAACAAATAACGAGTCTTCGCGGAATACCTTTCGGCGTGAAAAGTCTTGAAAAAAGACAGAACGAGCTGGTACAGAAGCTCTTCGGCAACAACAACGGAAAGCAGAATATCAATGCCACACGCCTTGTAGTCAGAGCACTGGAACTGAGAATACTTGATATAGACAACCTTCACCCAGACGATGAATAGTAAAAAAAATATTGTTCAACGGGCGTTATACTTTGCCACTGCGTTTGCATGTATTGCCGAAGTATTCATAATATTCCTTTCTTGGATGTTATGCACCGTCTATCCAGAAATCCCCATACGCTCTATGCTCAGCGACGAGGGGATAAGATGGCTCTTTGGACATATTACGGAAAACATAAATGGCTTCATAATAATTTATATCATTATGATTGGCATGACATATGGAACCATTAAAACAAGTGGCTTCATTGGGCGCATAAAACGCCTTGCCAAGCATAAAGAAGAAACTGACTATCGGGACAAAATGGCTTTTATTGCCATATGCGCAGAACTGACAATTTATGTTCTAAGCATGGCATTGCTGGCATTTAAGCCACACGCCATACTACTTAGTGCCACTGGGAATCTCTATCCCAGCAGTTTCAGCGTGAGCATAATACCGTCGCTTTGCTCTATTGTCTGCCTGATGATGTGGACTTTTGCCTTTTTTACGAAAAGCATGACCTCTGTTTACAACTGCATTTCATCACTTGTTGACGGGATAAAGGCGGTTGCGCCATTGATTGTTGCCTATATCTTTATATGGCAACTTATACAGACAATATACTTTATTTTTGTTGTCTGAAAAATTTATCTTAACTAAAGGAGCAACATATGCTCCGGTATACCAAATTCAATTTCATTGTATTTTACATATAGGCTTGATTTTTTACTGCAAAGGTATTGTCTTAGGAGCTTTATTAAAATATCATCAAATGCGAAAAGGAAAATATGATAACCGAACCGCCAATATTGCCTTCTGAGCTGAAATGAAAAATATAATCATAGCGGTGGGGACATTTTATTGCCCTTGACAGGGCATACATATTTGTTTTTTGCTTTTTACTTTTCTGTCTTTTGTAGGTTTTAATGAATGTAAATTTTACAAACACTTATTGTTATACATTCATTTTAATCAAACTTTCATGAAGAATCTATTTACAATTCTACTCTGTTGTATATGTATTATTATCGGCTCCTGCACCGATTTAGACGAAGTGAATAGCCGCTTAGACACGTTAGAAAAGACAGTTTTCGATATGCAGTCTGCTGTACAAGCATTGGAGCAAGCCTACAAAGAGGGAAAAATTATAAAAGACGTCAAAGCCATGGAAGGAGATACTGGCGGATGGACTGTTTATTTCTCTGACAACTCAAGCATAAACATTGTTAATGGAACAAACGGTGTTGATGGCAAGACCCCATACCTGAAGGTTGACCAAGACGGATATTTGACCGTATCTTATGACAATGGGGAAACTTTCACGAGACTAAAAGATGAGAACGGGAACGACATTTATGTCAACAGCAAATCAGTACGCGTCATTACCAATGACAACGGGTATTATGTATTTGTAGAATACGACACGAACGACACAACGAGAACAATAAGAGAAATTGAAACACCTCTTTCTTCCAATGCGTCTATGACTATCAGTGGCATTGCTGAAAACGACATCCTCCATATCATCACAATCACCATGGCAGACGGTACGGTGTTCACATTCAGTAAAGAATATTTCTGTCCTACAAGTATTGCCATACTAACTACACAATGCGTGAATGTTTCAAAAGGTATTGCAGCCACTGTGGAATTTAGGGTAAACCCGCAATCTGCCCTTTTCAATTATGACACTTCATCTGACAGTTGCCAGATTCAACTTGACAAAGTAGGCACAGCACAAATAAACTATGCGCCCAGCGCTTCTGCCAATAAAATAGCTAGAGTTAGCTCAACAGACATCAGCTACGTAACGAAACCGACTGCCTATCAACTTACCAAGGTTGAACAATGTTATGATGAGCAAGGGGTGCTGAAGAAAGGCCAATACAAGGCTACCATTGAAGATACAGGAACGGGTACAGACTACAATGATTTAGTTACATTCGTAATATCAACGACAGATGGAAGTGGCAATCAGCTTCTTGTGTCGTCGTCTGCATTTCAGTTGAAATACACCAACAACGTATTTACATCGTTCTCGCTAAAGGAGAAAAATAATTCTCCTGCCGTACTAAAGGATGTAGAAGCAACAATGAGCGGAAATAACATTACCCTTAGTTCGCCATACATAACGGATATAAGTCGTTTGCGCCCGTCATTTACTACAAATGGTACGGTATACGTTGGGAATACGACACAGAGAAGCGGAGTTTCTGAGCAGGACTTTACTAACCCTGTGACATATAAAGTTGTAGCTGACGACGGTGAAATAACTTACTATACCGTAACAATAAAATACTCAGGCCTGCCCGTCATGGAAATTACAACACCCAGCGGCGTGGCTATTACAAGCAAAGATGACTGGATAAAGAATTCGGAGTACAAGATAATCAACACTGATGGCACGATTGACAACAAAGGTACACTCGCCATTAAGGGGCGCGGAAACTCCACATGGACATATCCAAAGAAACCGTATGCAATAAAACTAGACAGTAAGACTGAACTGTTGGAGTTGCCCTATGAAAAACGCTTCGATCTGCTTGCCAACTGGATGGACCGCACATTACTGCGCAATGATGTTTCATTCCACATAGCAAACTTAACACGTACAATGGGTTGGAATCCTGCAGGAAGGTTTGTTGAGGTAATACTTAATGGCAAGCATATTGGCAATTACTATCTCTGCGAACACATTAAGGTGAGTGAAAACAGGGTGAACATTACCGAAATTGACGAAGACGTGACTTCTGGCGACCTTCTTTCTGGAGGATATATTATGGAACTTGACATTAACTATGATGAAGCCTACAAGTTCATGTCTACAAGGCAAAGCCTGCCATACATGTTCAAAGACCCTGATGAAGTAAACGATGCGCAATTCACCTACATGAAACAATACGTTGATCAACTTGAGACGGCTCTCTATGACAAAACCAAGTTCCAAGCACGCGAATTTGTCAACTATATGGATCTTGACTCCTATATAGACTGGTGGTTCGTGCATGAATTGACTGGCAATGCGGAGCCAAACTGGCCAAAGAGCTGCTATATGCATAAGGACGTTAACGGGAAAATGATTGCTGGCCCAGTGTGGGATTTCGACTATGGCACATACCAATACGATAATTGTTGGGAAATTATGGGCAGTCTGTACTACGGCCAACTCTTCAACGATGCCACATTCAAGGCGCGCATAAAGGAAAAATGGAATTTGCAAAAGCGTCTATATGAGGCTGTGGATACATACATCGCTTCGCAGGCTGATCGAATAAAACACTCTGATGAGTTGAACATTTCGTTATGGCCCATTTCATCGCGTGAAAATGGTGACGAAACATTGTCCTTCTCTGATGCCATAAAACGTATGCGAAACAACTACGCAGACCGCATCAAATGGATGAATGCCCAAATAAGCGGGTTCTAACAATCACATTCAAAGCTACATTATGTTATAACCAAGCGGGGTTACAACAGAAAGTAAGCGGGTAAGATATTTCTCCCCCGCAGCGTTATAAACAAGAACCCGCAGACATATAAACCTATGTAACAATGCTAAAAAGCGGGGCTGAAATCCATGTTAGGTTTCAGCCCCGCTAAATTATGTGCTATTCAGTTATGTCTTAAACACAACTTATTATTCAAGCCATTTAATATAGCAGAAATCCTGACGATGAGGAAGGTTAACGTTCTTAGGATAGAGTCTAGTGCCTGTCTTGAACGTACCTGCTGCATCTGCTTCAATAGTAGCTTCGAATATATAGTTGTTGCCTTCTTTTCCAACGACCTCAAATTCGTGCTTGTTAACAACACGCTCTTCACCGTTTTTCTCTGCCACAACAACTAGCTCAAGACCAATAGCATCATCAAGACCCTGCTCGTCGATAACGTATCTTACCTTGTATTTCTCACCGGTCACTACACCTGTAGAAGGAACTTCGCTTTCCTTGGAAACAACGTGTATTGAATCCCAACGCTCTGCTACAGTCTCTTTCCACTGTGCTATGTCCTTAGCAAGACGGTTGTCATTGGCAGCAAGTTCATGATAACGCTTAGCCTGCTTGCAATAGAATTTGTCGTAGTAGTCGTCAAGCTGGCGTTTCATTGTATAATGAGGAGCGATTTGTGCAATAGAGTTCTTGATTACCTTAACCCATCCCTCGCTATAGCTCTTCTTGCCTTTGTTATAATAGAGAGGAATTATCTCGTTTTCTAGCAAGCCATAGATTGTTGCAGCATCAAGCTGGTCTTGATAGCCTTGGTTCTGATAAGTTCTCTTCTCTGTGAGAGCCCATCCTGCACCCTGACGATAGCCTTCAAGCCACCATCCATCAAGTACTGACAAGTTTACAACACCATTCATCTCTGCCTTTTCGCCAGAAGTACCTGAAGCTTCAAGAGGTCGGGTAGGGGTATTCATCCAGATATCAACACCGGAAACGAGGCGACGAGCAAGATGCATGTCGTAATCTTCAAGGAAGATAATCTTTCCGAGGAATTCCGGACGCTGTGATATTTCGTAAATCTTCTTGATAAGTCCCTGACCGGCTCCATCTGCTGGGTGAGCTTTTCCTGAGAAAAGGAACTGAACGGGATGCTCAGGGTTATTTACAATCTTAGACAAGCGGTCAAGGTCTGTAAAGAGCAGATGCGCACGCTTGTAGGTTGCAAAACGACGGCAGAAGCCAATCATCAGCGCATTGGGGTTAATCTTCTCAAGCAGAGAAACCACTCTTGAAGGATCGCCCTGATTCTTGAGCCATGTTTCAGTAAATTTGGTACGTATATAGTCTGTAAGTTTCTTCTTCAGAGCCATACGGGTTTTCCAAATCTCCTCGTCTGGCACATTATAGATTGCCTGCCAAATTGTTTCGTTGCTTTGGTCGTTTATGAAGTTGGCATCGAAATACTTTGCATATATCTTTCTCCACTCGGTAGCTGTCCATGTTGGGAAGTGTACACCGTTGGTTACATAACCTACATGGTTTTCTTCTGGGTAATAACCATTCCAAATGCTGTTGAACATCTTTTGGCTCACCCATCCGTGAAGCTTGCTGACACCGTTAACTTCCTGGCAAGTGTTGCATGCGAATACTGACATGCAGAAACGTTCGCTGTGGTCTTCAGGGTTGTTACGTCCCATGCCGATAAATTCATCCCATGAGATACCGAGCAAGCTAGGATATCCTCCCATATATTTACCAAACAGAGTCTCGTCGAAATAGTCGTGACCTGCAGGAACTGGAGTATGTACTGTATAGAGAGAAGAAGCTCTTACAAGTTCCATTGCCTGGTTGAAAGAAAGTCCTTCCTTCACGTAGTCACAAAGACGCTGCAAGTTGCACAATGCAGCATGTCCCTCATTGCAATGGTAAATATCCTTCTTTATTCCGAGTTTCTTAAGCATCAGAATACCACCCATACCGAGAAGTATCTCCTGTTTCAAGCGGTTTTCCCAATCACCACCGTAAAGGGAGTGAGTGATAGGACGATCGAATTCTGAGTTAAGTTCATTGTCTGTATCAAGAAGATAAAGAGGTATACGGCCTACATTTACTCTCCACACATAAGCATGAACGCTATAGTTCATGTAAGGAACATCAACAACAAGTGGTTCACCGTTTTCGTCCAACTGACGTACTATTGGCAGAGAGTTGAAATTCTGTGCGTCATAGTTGGCAATCTGCTGGCCATCCATACTGAGCGACTGCTTGAAGTATCCGTAACGGTAGAGGAAACCGACACCACACATGTTGACATTGCTGTCGGAAGCTTCCTTCATATAGTCACCGGCAAGCATTCCAAGACCACCAGAATAAATCTTCAATACCTGGTTAATACCGAATTCCATGCAGAAATAAGCCACTGAAGGACGATTACTGTCAGGCTCTACATCCATGTATTTTCTAAACAGGCTGTAAACTTCATTGACTTTTTTCATGAGGCTCTTGTCTTTAACAATCTCCTCTTTTCTGTCATAGCTCAATCTCTCAAGAAGAAGAACCGGGTTGTGGCCTACCTCTTCATAAAGTTCTTCGTCAAGGCTCTTCCACATTTCGCGTGCCTCATAGTTCCAAGCCCACCACATGTTGTGAGCCAACTCGTCCAAGCACTTGAGTTGCTCGGGAAGCTTTGATTTTACTGTCACTTGTTTCCACTGAGGAGCATTGACATTGTCTGCTTTGATTTTCATCTTTGATGGTTATTTATATTAGTTTTGTTGTCTATAGATGTTTTTTCCGTTCTTCCGCCTTGTTGAGAGCAAAGTCGTAAGCATCGTAATAATACCGTATGAACTCTTTCCAAAGGGCTTTCTTTGAAAGGTTATAGGCATTGGTCCTTGCCTTTTTAATTTGAGCGGGGGTAAAGTTTGAGAATTTAGTTACTGTATCCTTTATGGCATCTGCCACTTCAGAGTAGTTGTAGTCTGTACGATGAACGACTTTTACTCCGTCTTCTATCTCACAGTTTTTGCCTTTCAAGTTATTAGCCCACAAGCCAAAACCTGCTAAATCGGTTGTTATGCAGGGCACTTTGAAAGCAACTGCCTCAAGGGGAGTGTATCCCCATGGTTCATAATATGAAGGATAGATGCACAAATCATTGCCTAGCACAATGTCATAATACTTGATATTGAGAATACCGTCGTTGCCGTCAAGATAACACGGCAGGAATATCAGTTTCACTTTGTCTTCCTTCCGGTTCTGCATGTTAAGGTATTTCAACATCCCAAGAACATTGTCTTGACTCATATTGTGAAGCCAATGTGTTGTCATAGGTACATTTAATGGAGTATCATATTGCTTTCCAGATGCTAATCTTTCAAGAATATCTTGCCTTGGCTCACCGCACCATCCCGGAACTTCTATAAATGCCAGTACATTTTTCTTGAGGTCCTTGTCACGCAGCAACCTGTTCATTGCCTCTATGTATACATCAACACCTTTGTTGCGGAATTCGTATCTTCCACTTGTTGACACAATTAAAGTATCATCACCGAGGTTTGTACCCAACAAGGCATTGGCTACACTAAGGGCTTTCTGGCGCGCTATTTTTCTCTTTCGGCTGAATTCAGATGCTTTGGGGATGAAATCATCTTCGAAGCCATTAGGGAGGACAAAATCTACAGGTTTGTTCAAGAGTTCCTTACACTCGTTGGCTGTTATGTCGCTCACCGTGGTAAAGCAATCTACATTGTGGGCTGTCTGCTTTTCTATAGAGTGCTTGCTCTGCATGTTAAGCTCTTCGGCCATTTGGTCGCCGTTATATGCAAAGAGGTAATCATACAGAGGTTTGTTATTGCCGGCAATGCTTCTTCCTATACTTGTTGCATGCGTGGTGAAAACGGTAGCTATCTGTGGAAGATATTTCTTGATGTAGAGAAGTCCAAGTCCTGTCATCCATTCATTGCCGTGATAGATAACCTTGTCAGCCACAGTAAGGTAACAGTTATAAAAACTTTCAACAACCTTTGCGGCTGCATAAGAGAACATGGAAGCCTCATCATAATCACCATAGGCATGCAGGCTATCCACATGGAAATCTTCCCATAGTTTACCGTAAATCGTGTTTTTAACGGAATAATACTGTTCAAAATCCACAAGGATGGCAATAGGATTGCCTGGAACGTTCCATCTGCCGATTTTTAAAATAAGGTTTTCTTCTTTTGCCTGTTTACGCCACTCGGGAAACAAGGAATTGTCTAAAGAAAAATAAGGATTGTCTTTGTCATGCCAACAATCTGGACCAATAAATATTATTCTGTCTTTCAGATATGTTTGGAGTGTGTTCGCTCTCGTCGAAAGCACCGCATAAATGCCTCCAACTTTGTTGCATACCTCCCAGCTTGACTCGAAAATATAGTCGGGTGTAGTTAAACTGTTGTTCATTATAACGTTTATTGTACTGGCTGCAAAGGTAATATAAAATTATCAAAAACCCAATAACACTGATTTTTTCTTGAATAAAATTGCGCGTTTAATGATTTGAATTAGTTTTACATATTGACATAATCCTCCATAGGCAAAATAATATGCCCAATCCACCGAAAAAATAACGCTACCGCTTTGTCACTTCTTCCAAAACTCAAAAGTAATATCAATCATGCTAAGATTTTGCCGTTCTATCTTATACAAGCGTTGATTTGTTGTCCTTTTGTTCAAACCACCAAGATGCTTCAAGTAGGGACCTATCTTTATATAATCGAAATTCTCTCTACTTATTTCTGCTGAAATCACTGTTCTGCCGCTATACCATCCAGTGTGTATCTCTGGGTAAGTTTCCCTTACATAAGCAGCAAGCCTATCAACACTCTGCGGATCAGCATCACCTCCCATAAAGCAAACGCAGGTTATGGAACTGCGATAGTTATCCATAAAGCGGTCCACTGCGTCCTTGTCTAGAGGTTTGCCGATATTTTCCCAAAGATATTTGCTATGACAGCCAGGGCAATGGCACGGACAGTTCGAGATATTTATGGAAAGCGTCACTTCATCGGGAATTTCTTGAAATACGATTCCCGCATTTTCATATTTTAGCATAGGTGTTATATTATTATCCCTTTAATAAAAATAGGTTTGGGAAGATTATTTATCCAGCTCAGATTTGATACTTTCGCAGTAAGAACGGGAATAAAATAAAGAATGTGGGACAGTGTTACCAATAATGACTTATCCCACATTCGTTAATAATACTGCTAAATTCTAATTCAGCGCATTAGAATTTGTCTTTACCTGCGTAGTATCTTCTTTGCGCCTCCTGCTGGCGTGGTGCAGAGAAATTGCTCACACGCTTCAGGTAGCCAATGATTCTAGTCATATAGTCCACATTCTTGCTATGGCAATGTGGGCATTCTTTAAGGTAACGCTTATCTATATGACCACATTCATTGCATATTGTATTGGGAATATTGAAAGTAAAATAGTTACATCCTTCTTTCGCCGCAACACGGAGCAACTGTCTGTATTGATCTTTTGACAAGTGCTCATCAAGATTCATGTGCAATGCCGAACCGCCTGTCAAGTGTTCAATATACGGTGCACCGTGCAGTTTGAATTTGTCAACAATGTTCAAAGAATGGTCTTCAACCACATAAAAATAACTGTTATAGCAGTCACGCGGAACAAAATACCCGTCTTCACGATCCCATTTTGCATGCTTAACACCAACGTTTTCGGCTGGTATCATTTCACAATTAAACATTACCTCCTTGGTTTTGTATTTCTTGTTGTACTCTTCTACAATGCCAAGAACCCCTTGCACAAAAGCAAGATAATCGGGATTGTCGGTAATCTTAAGTCCAAGGAACTCTGCCGCTTCAACAAGTCCGTTGACACCTATCGTGAGATACTGTCGTGACATATTTATATAGCCTGCATCAAAGAGTGGCAACATGCCATTCTTCAGAAATTCCTTCAGGTTTTCATTGTATGCCAGTTGTACTTTATGCACGAGATCCACTACTTGAGCCAAATATTCTTTATAATCAAGGCCATTGTTAACGGCATATTGGATACAACGGTTAAGGTTTATGGTCAGCACACTTTTCGAACCTGTTGATACGCCACCTGCTCCAAGCGTATAGCTGAAGCCATTGTCTTGAATTTCATTTCTTAGTCTACAACAAGAACTGAGAGAGTCGGCATTATCGCTCATATATGTAAAGAACGAATGTCCCTCAGAATACATTTCTGCGGTAAAATCACCCCATTCTTTGTCTTGAACATCACTTCCATCTGAAAGCAAAGCCATCGTTTCTACAGGGAAGGTAAGCACAGTCTTTGTCCTTTCCTTGTTGAACCACTTCATAAATCTCTTTTGAAGCCAATTCAATCCATTCCAATCAGGTTGGCTTCCATCTGGGAAATAGAACTCCCCAAACAAGCTTTCAAAGTAAGGCTGGTCATAATAAGAGATATTCCAAAACACAGCCTGATAGTTTCTTGCACCTGTAGGCTGGTTTATTGAGTATACGATTTGCTCGAAGCAATCGGTTATTATCTTGTCTATAGTACGTTTCTTTGCGGAAAGGTCTACCACTTTATCTGCGTTAAGGTAGTAATCCTTGCCATATTCCATTCCAATGAAATAGTTAAGGTACATAAGGAATTCAGGTGTAGCACAAGCCCCGCTAAGCATACTGGAAACCATGAATACCATATTTACGAAACCTCCGCAAAATGACTTGAGGTTTGTTGGGGCCGTTGAATTGCCGCCAATAGATGTTGTACCGCCAATAAGCCACGGATACATTGTTATTGAAGCGCAATAGTTTGCAAGGCTCGTTTCGTCATTCTTATAAATAAAATGATGTGTAAGGAGATCTATATATTTATTGGAAAGTTCCTTACCATACATTTTCTTGATTCTGTCTGTTAGCAAACGTCTGTTAAGGCGAATAAAGCTGGATTTTGGAAGCTCTCCTATCAACGTGGCAATATTTTTATGCTCAACATTAGCATTGGCATCATACTTTGAACCCGTTGCCGCATTGCTTGCCATACAGTAGTCAGACAAGAATTTAAGCTTTTCCATCGTTTCGCGGTCTTCCATGTGACGTTGACGGTAAAGCATAAAACTCTTCGACACCTTGTAATACCCTTCTTTCATAAGGGATTCTTCTACCTGATTCTGTATGTCCTCTACAGTAATACCCTCATGTATATTGAGATTTGCAATAATTTTTGAAATACTCCCGAGGTTAGACGGCTCATTTACCGACTCAAATGCCTTGACAATAGCGTTCATAATCTTGTCAAGACTAAAGTTGTCTTTTGAACCGTCACGCTTCGTGATAGTAAAGTTCCTCATCTCCATTTCTATGTTTTCTGTTTATAATTTTAATAGTTAATTTTCTTATTCTATTCACACGGAAACAAGACTTTTTCATTCAGACACAATTACAAAAAGATTCCATTTATGGAAAACTTTTTCAACATCCATCATATAAAAGTTATCCGTTTTGCATTGCAAAGATAAGGAAAAAAGTTTTCGAGAACAAAGAAAAAAACGAATAAAATTGATGACTAAAAAGCTCCCCGTTGCTACTTCATTTTGTTTGTAATATTTAAATACAAATAATTACACAACATATTAAATAAAACAGCACTATACAGCTACATATCAAGTAGATATATTAAAACATCAAAGTTTTTTGCCCATTATGCAAAGAAGGACTATACCTAAAATAGGGGAAAATATATAAAGTAAGTATTGTCTATATAAGCACATTTACCTACGAAAGAAACTGCCAAGAATAAACTAACAAAAAGGAAAACTTTTTCTCTTTTTTAAAAGGAAAAGTTTTCCAAATTATAAATTTCTATATATTCATGAGTATATATATTTTTTATATCTTTTACTATGTCTGTTTATTAAAAAGCATCAAAAAAAACACATATCAATACCTTCTAGAAGAATACTAGACAAAGTAAAAAAACTATCGCAAAAGCCATCTATTCGTGATGGTAAGACTCCCCTCGAAGAATAGTACAAGCGCGGTAGATTTGTTCAACAAAGAGAACACGTATCATCTGATGCGAGAATGTCATTTGCGAGAGAGATACCTTTGCATCACATCTGTCATAAACAGCTTTTGAAAAGCCATAAGGTCCACCGATTACAAAAGCGACATTCTTTCCATTTCGCTGCAGTTTATCTATCCATGAGGCAAACTCTATGCTGCGATATTCCTTACCGTGTTCATCAAGGAGTACGACATATTCGGCAGGTTGCAGCCTCTTCAGAATTTGTTCGCCTTCCAATTCCTTTTGGTTTTGCTGCGTAAGGTTTCTAGTATTTTTAAGTTCTGGTATTACAACCACCTCAAATGGTATATAATGGATAATGCGTGAGCAGTAATCCTCTATACTGTTAATGAAATTTCTGTCTGTTGTCTTTCCTACGACTATCAGTCTTGTTTTCATGATAAAGACTATTTATAATCATCCTTCCGCTTGGGATTCATAGGGAACCATCCTTTTTTCACTCGTTCACGTTGTTCAAAAAGTTCCAATATCGACCAAAGGAATGAAGCTCCCACGATACCCAGCGCAGCCGAGGCTATGGTATTTTCAACAAAAAGTGCAGCACAAAGGCACACTATCCCCAACAAGAGAAATGCCCACCAAAGCTTTACACCTGTATAATATTCCGTTTTAATCACGATAGGATGGAATATTCCGATAATAACAAATGCGATTACTGCTATAATTATACCTGTAAAAAACATTTTTTATTGATATTTCTTGTCACACATATTGTCTAAGTACGGACAGTAATTCGTTATTTTCTGTCTTGCTGCCTATTGTTATTCTCAGACAATCCTCACAGAGCGTAACAGTTGTGCGGTTGCGGACAATAATGCCATTAAGCTTCAAATGTTCATATACTGCATTTGCATTACTCATCTTGGCAAGAAAGAAGTTTGCGTCTGTTGGATAAACCTTTACACATGTCGGGAGTTGGGTAAAGGCTTCCATAACCCTGTCACGCTCATGTATCAGAATTCTTACCCATTTTTCAACATCATAAACGCCGTCAATCATGGCGGAAACTTTTTCCTGCGTAAGGATATTGACATTGTATGGATACTTCACCTTATTGAAGATATCTATAATTTTATCTTGTGCAAATGCCATCCCAAGACGCAGGCCAGCGCAAGCCCATGCCTTGCTGAATGTATTCAAGACAATCATATTTGGATATTTATCCAGCTGAAGCCTCATTGGTGGGAGAGAGGAAAAATCTGAGTATGCCTCATCCACAACAACAATACCATCAAATCCTTTAAGTACCTGTTCCACTTCCTCGCGTTGCAGTTCGTTGCCTGTAGGATTATTGGGCGAACATAACCATATTACTTTCGTATTGGCGTCACACGCTGCAAGAAGTTTCTCTGAAGAAAGACTAAAGCCTTCACCAAGAGTAACCTTACGGTATTCCACATCATTCATGTCTGCACAAACCTTATACATACCGTAAGTCGGTTCTATAGCAACGACATTATCTTTGCGCGGTTCAGTGAAGCATCTATATACCAAGTCTATCGCCTCGTCGGAACCATTACCTAGAAATATACTCTCTGGTTTAATGCCTTTAATTTTAGAAATCTTAGCCTTTAAACTTCGCTGCAACGGATCGGGATAGCGGTTCAGAGGTGAGTTATACGGATTTTCATTTGCATCAAGAAAAACTTTGGCTGCATTTCCGCTATATTCATTGCGTGCACAACTGTAAGGCTGCAACCTAAGGATATTTTTCCTTACTAGGCTTTCTAAATCTTTCATTGCTCTTTGTTCTTGATTTCGTTTATTCTCAAAGTCATGGCGTTCTTATGCGCATCAAGAAGCTCGTTTTCTGCCATTATCTCTACTGCGCGTCCTATATTGCGAATACCGTCTTCAGACAAATGTTGGAACGTTATCTTTTTTGAGAAGCTGTCTAAGTTTACTCCATTGTATGCTTTCGCATATCCGTGTGTAGGCAAGGTATGGTTAGTACCGCTTGCATAGTCGCCAGCACTCTCGCATGCATATTTCCCTAAAAATACACTGCCGGCATTTGTCACCTTGCCAATTAGTTCATTATAGTCTGACGTTGCCAATATAAGATGCTCCGGAGCATAAGCATTTGACAGTCGCATAGCTTCATCCTTGTCCCTTACCAATATTAGTTTACTGTTGTCCAGCGATTTTTTTGCCATTTCCCTTCGTGGCAATTTCATCAGTTGGACATCCAGCTCGTGCATAACATCGTCAAGAAGATCTTTCGATGTGGATATGAGCACAGCCTGAGAGTCAATTCCATGCTCTGCCTGAGACAACAAGTCTGCTGCCACGAAACAGGCGTTGCTCGTTTCGTCTGCTATAACACACACCTCCGATGGTCCTGCAGGCATGTCAATTGCCACGTCATGCACGGAAACTATCTGTTTGGCAGCCATAACATATTGGTTGCCGGGGCCAAAGATTTTGTCTACTTTCGGCACGCTTTCGGTTCCGTATGCCATCGCACCTATAGCCTGAACACCGCCAATTTTATACACTTTATCTATTCCAGATATTGCTGCTGCGGCAAGAACGGCATCATTTATATGCCCTTCACTGTTTGGAGGGGAACAAAGCACGATTTTCTTACAGCCTGCTATCTTTGCTGGCGTAGCAAGCATAAGAACGGTTGAGAACAGCGGTGCTGTTCCACCGGGTATATAAAGTCCAACATTCTCTATGGGCACACTGCGTTGCCAACAGGTTACGCCTGGCTGTGTCTCCACCTTGATTTCCTTAAACCGCTGCGCTTCATGAAACTTTCTTATATTTGAATGAGCCAGCCGTATGGCGTCAAGCAACTCGGGGCTGACCCTTTTTGTTGCCTCCAGAATTTCGTCTGCGGTAACTTGCAAGGATTCGAGCTTTGCCTTGTCAAATTTTTCTTCATATTTTTTTACTGCGCTGTCACCATCCGCCCGTATTTCACCGAGCACAGTCTTGACTGTATCATAGAGAGCATCCAGTTCAAGATGCGGTCTTGCAACAATTGAGCTCCATTGGCTTTCCTCTGGATATATATGTATAAGCATTTTAACAAACAGATTTCCGTTTTCTAAATTTACTTTGTCATAACAAAAAATACCATATAGGATGATATTATAAAATCATCTTCTCTATTGGCGTAACCAAAATGCCCTGTGCACCGAGTTCTTTCAGTTTTCCTATGATTTCCCAAAAGCGATTTTCCGAAAGCACCGTATGGATGCTGCACCATTCATCATCGGCAAGCGGTATTATTGTCGGACTCTTCAGACCTGGCAGCACATTGACAATTTCTTCAAGATGAGCCTTGGGGGCATTCATCCTTACGTATTTCTTGTCAACCGCATTCTGTACGGCTTCAAAACGGAACAACATTTGTGAGAGTATTCCGCGTTTTTCTTCGTCCAACTGCTTGTTGGCTATCAGCAATGCCTCACTTTGCATTACTATTTCAACTTCTTTCAGGTTATTGCTAACCAATGTTGAACCACTGCTTACTATATCAAAGATGGCATCTGCAAGACCTATGCCCGGACTTATTTCCACACTGCCCGTTATTACATGTATTCCTGCATCAATTCCGTTTTCTTTCAAGTATTTACCAAGAATATTTGGATAAGACGTTGCTATGGTTTTGCCGTTGAACCACTCCTTACCTTTATATTCCTCTGCTTTTGGTATAGCCAACGACAAGCGGCACTTGCTGAACCCCAGGCGACTTATTATTTCAGCTCCGCCACCTCGCTCCACATATTCATTTTCTCCTACTATACCCAAGTCGGCCACGCCTGTAGCCACACTCTGCGGTATATCATCATCGCGAAGATACAGTACTTCAAGCGGAAAATTCGACGACTGCACAAGCAGTATCCTCCGCTTTGCATTTATCTTTATATCCGACTCTGCAAACAGATTCATTGTGTCATCTGCCAAACGTCCTTTTGATTGTACGGCTATTCTTATCATACCTATGTGTTTTGTTTGTGTTATTCGTATTTTTAGCTTCCTTTAGCTAAGTAGAAAAATTACTTAGCGCAAAAGTAATAATTCCGCTCTATATTTGCAAGAAATAAATTATCTTTGTGCCTTGTATGCAGCACGACTGAAATGCTGCTGAATAATTGTTTCGTATGCTACAGAAATTTGCCTCGCCTTCGCTTCTATGCTTTTACATCATTACATTTTTCTCCCTGTTTGGATGCAAGAACGCCCAAGACAATGGGAAAATCGTTGCGCCATGGGGCGAAATAGAGCAGCAGGACACAACAAAGACTGATTCTATCTTCTCTACAGAAGAACTCATTGCCAATGGGGAAATCATTGCCGTTACAATAAGCGGACCAGACACCTACTATGATTATCACGGAAAGAAACTTGGAACACAATACATGCTTTGCGAGAAATTCGCACAAGAACTTGGAATAAACCTACGGGTTGACGTTTGCCGGGACACTACGGAAATGGTGTGCAAGCTGCATAACGGAGAAGCAGACTTGATAATGTATGTCTTACCCAACAGCTATCTTAAGAAAAACAAGCTTGCGGCATGCGGTGTTACAACAGATACGCTGAAAACGGCATGGTCTGTGGCTGAAGCCAATACCGACCTGTTAAAGTCATTAAACGAATGGTTTAAGCCCGAAATGCTTGCACAGGTTATCAAAGAAGAGCAGTGGATGTATTCTGCCAACAGTACAAAACGCCACGTATACTCGCCTTTCCTCAACAAAGCCGGTGGCGTGATTTCAAATTACGACAACCTTTTCAGAAAATATTCACCTTTAGCAAGATGGGACTGGCGAATGTTGGCTGCACAATGCTATCAAGAATCATGTTTTGACCCTAAGGCACGTTCATGGGCTGGTGCTATTGGACTAATGCAAATTATGCCTTCTACAGCCCAACACCTCGGACTTCAAGGCAGCGATATTTACAATCCTGAAAAGAACATTGAGGCTGCCGTCAGATACCTTGCGGAATTGTCTAATCTTTTCCGCGGGGTTCCTTCTGCAAGCGAGCGGCGTTATTTTGTTTTGGCCGCTTACAATGGAGGACATCACCACATCAAAGATGCGCAAGCCTTGGCCAAAGCCTACGGAAAGGACCATTTGAAGTGGAACAATGTAGCGGAATACGTATTGAAACTGCAACAGCCACAATACTACAATCACCCGGTTGTAAAATATGGCTACATGCGCGGATCGGAAACTGTTGACTACGTTGAGCGTATATGCCAACGCTATGCGCAATACCGCGGAACAAGATACACGCCACAAACTACTTCTATATCCAATTCATCCGAAAGCGACGATTGGGAAATAAAGCCTAAAAAAGCCAGACACAGGAACAGGTTTAAAATTTAACCCATACAAAACATCCCTGCGTCTGGTCTTAAAAAATTCTTATCCTGCAAAATTTTCCTTAAGAAACAATTCTGCACGCTCCAAATCTTCCGGAGTGTCGATTCCCACGGTTTCCGTATCCGTTGTTCCTACCTTTATACGATAGCCGTTTTGCAGCCAGCGCAGCTGTTCCAAGCTCTCTGCTATTTCAAGCGGCGACTGAGGCAACTTCGTTATCTCAGAAAGAACTTCACGACGATAGGCGTAAAGTCCGAGATGCTTAAGATAAGTAAAGCCTCTAAGCCATTCTGAATGTTCCACATTGCGCTGATAAGGAATTACACTTCTACTGAAATAAAGCGCATAACCGCGCAAATCGGTAACGAGTTTTGGCGAGTTTGGATTATCCAAAGCCTTGATATCTTGGTTAGGAAGGAAAGGCTTTCCAAGTGTTGCAATCTGCGTTTCTTTGTCATCAAAACATCTGCACAGTGTTTCTATCTGCGAGGAAGCAACAAAAGGTTCATCGCCCTGAATGTTTATAACAACGTCATAGCACCCACCAATCTTTTGCATTGCTTCTTCAATACGGTCCGTACCACTTTTGTGGTTGGGGGATGTCATAACAGCCTTACCGCCAAAAGCTATTACGGCATCGAAAATGCGCATATCATCTGTTGCAACATAAACGTCGGCTATAGACTTTTTTGCCTGTTCATACACTCTTTGAATTACCGGCTTGCCGCCAAGTATGGCAAGCGGCTTGCCCGGAAAGCGTTGCGAAGCGTAACGTGCGGGGATTACTGCTATGAATTTCATTTTCTCTTATTGTTTTGAAAGTTCGGATTATACGATTTCTTCTTGTCCCTTTTCGGCTGTCCGCTGCCTCCACCACGGGAATTTCTTTCGTTTGCCCCATTCTTTCGCGCTTTTTGCGTTGTCGGGGAAGCGTCCTTCCGTGTTCTTGAAGGGATAGCTGCAGGGGCATTCGAATAGAGTTCCGGTATTAGATCACTACGTCCGATGCGCCTTAACTCTCTTTCTATGTTGCGCCGCTCTTCCGGCTTATACCAAAAGAAGAACTGTCGCTGTGCAAGTTTATCTTTTGGCGTCTTCGCAGAGAATACCGGTTCCAAGGTATATGGATGAAAACCAGTATACCACGCTTCAGTACTAACGGTCATCGGGGTGGGAGTGAAGTCCTGCACTTGTTCGAGATGGAAGTCCAAGCGTTTTGTCTTTACGGCTAGCTCTGCCATATCCTCTTCCTTACAACCAGGATGACTACTAATAAAATAAGGTATTATCTGTTGGTTAAGATGTTCCTCCCGGTTTATACGGTCAAAAATGCGCTTAAAGTCATAGAACTGTGCAAAAGGCGGCTTTCTCATCAGCCTCAACACTTCGTCTGACGTATGCTCTGGCGCTACCTTAAGACGACCGCTTACGTGGTTCTTTATCAGTTCGCGCGTATATTCACGCGTTGATTCGTTGGCTTTTTCGTCTTTGCTCTTGTAAAGCAGCAAGTCGTAGCGCACACCACTGCCTATAAAACTTTTCTTTATGCCAGGTATGGCATCAACAGAACGGTATATGTCAAGAAGAGCAGAATGGTCTGTATTAAGATTCGGGCATATCTGGGGATTTATACACGACGGACGCTTGCAACGTTCACATATATTCTTGTTCCTACCTCCGAGGTTATACATGTTTGCCGACGGTCCGCCCAAATCGCTCAAATAACCTTTGAAATCATCCATTTGGGCTATCTTCTTAACCTCATTGAGTATGCTCTCCTTACTCCTTGACACGATGAATTTTCCCTGATGCGCACTTATCGTACAAAAGGCACATCCACCGAAACATCCTCGATGTATGTTTACGGAAAACTTTATCATTTCATAGGCAGGAATACGTTTGTTCTTGTATTTCGGGTGAGGAAGGCGCGTATAAGGTAACTCATATACATGGTCCAGTTCGCACTGCTCCATAGGAGGATATGGAGGATTTACAACAACGTACTTCCCATCGAGTCCTTGCAATATGCGTTGTGCATGGATTTTGTTTGACTCTTCTTCAATATAACGGAAATTTTCTGCCTGCGCCTTCTTGCTTTGCAAACATTCCTCGTGACTATGAATCAATATGTCGTCTGACTTTATCCCGCCAAGTATTTCATCTTCGGCAGCAATATACACAGTTTGCAGAACATCCTTTACCGAACGGATATCATAACCATCGTCAAGTTTATGCGCCAACTCAACGATAGGTTTTTCACCCATACCATAAATAATAATGTCTGCGCCAGACTCCTTCAGAATGCAGGGCTTTAGCTTGTCTTGCCAATAATCATAATGGGTCAAACGGCGCAACGATGCTTCGATACCTCCAAGCACTACTGGCACATCGGGATATAATTCCTTCAGAATCTTCGTATATACAATAGTGGGGTATTCCGGGCGCATGTCGTGACGGCCGTCGGGAGTATATGCATCTTCAGAGCGCAGACGTTTGTTTGCTGTGTACTTATTCACCATAGAGTCCATGCAGCCAGGCGATATTCCGAAAAATAGTCTCGGTCGTCCCAGTTTTTTAAAGTCACGCCAATCGCCGTGCCAGTCAGGTTGCGGCACGATTGCTACCTTGAAGCCTTCAGCTTCAAGCACACGACCTATCACAGCCGCTCCAAATGCGGGGTGGTCAACGTAGGCATCCCCTGAAAACAGAATTACGTCAAGCTCTGACCAACCCCTTAATTCTATTTCTTTTTTTGTGGTGGGCAACCAGTCTGTAAGTCTGTGTTCGCTCATCAATCTTCTATTTCATTGTTGCCTCCGCTCTTTTCATCCCACTCTATATAGAGGAGTATGAGTTGATGCAAGCCAAAGGCCTTCATATTCTTGTTGTATATAACGTCAAGACATAGGTCAAGCAAAGCCTTGTCGCCGGCGTTATCGCTTTCAAGGAGCGAGCGTACATTGAATTTCAGTTTATCGAGCACACTCTCATCAATAAAGCCCGTGCTGTCTATGAGATTTTTCAGAAGGGAATATTTTTTTATTGTCTGCAAATGTTCGTCGGATACTTGTATGCTTCTCGTTCCAGAAGTGTTTGCTTGTATTTTATGCATAGTGTTATTATTTTTAATTGTCATTAAGATATTTGCAAAGGTACATTTTTTTATTTTTATCCTTACACGCATAACGGATTTTTATTGTTCTGTAATATAAGGAAAATCTGCCACTGATTCCATTAAACAAGAAACGCCCTCGTTGCGCTTGTTCCTCTACTTTTTATCAAGAAATCTTATGAAGCCTTTCATTATGGCTTTGCGCTTGCTGGCAGAAGTTATGCATTCAAATGGAAAGCCCAATGCAACAGTACGGCTACGACTGCCAGAATATGCTACGGCAGCACTTGTACCGTTAGAGTAGAGCAGGGTAGAGAAAGCTGCGCCCGTAGGTTGCAAGATGTCTACTTTGGGAGAGGCATAATGTTGTTCGTTCGGAGACGTGAAGAGGTCGAACGATGTGCCCATTCCACTGAGCGTTTCTGTTGTTGTGGCACCGTTGCCGTTTACATGCAGGATGTTGCTAAGAAAAGCCTTTTCCGCCTCTGTTGTCATGTCAGATGCTATATATGCTCCACTGACCAAAAGCTTTCCGCCCTTGTCAAGATAGTCTGACAGTTTGCCTTGCAGCGTCTTGGGGAATGCCTTATATGGCACAATGCTTTCCTTTCCGTTTCGCTCAAGCCCAAGGATTAGGTCTACAATAGCAAACTTACCCATATCTACAAAGTCCTTCTCTATGGTCTTTGACGAACAACTCACCACATTATATTCCTTCATCGCCGCTATGGCTTGTGCGTGCTCTTCGGGATAACAAAAGTTGTTTCCCATAATGAACTTTCCAACTAGTTCCTCTGAGCCATAACCCAACCCGCCAGCACCTTCACGCTCATGAAGTGTCTTGTCGAAGACTGTCTGCTTTCCACTCCAACCAACATTCAAACCTCGATCAATACCGAAATCTTCGTCCATATCAAAGCCCAACGAATATTCATCATCTCTTACTGACGGGGAGGAAAGACGGTGGAAACCATTTACCACAAGCACGGTCTTTTCTGCACCAGCATGATAAACGGCAGCTATTGCTTCAGAGGGGAAACTTTCGCCGCCATCGTTAACGGCTGTCACCTTGAAACTATAAACAACGTCTGGCGAAAGCTTTATGCGTATCTTGTTGCCCTTTACATCCTCTCCATTGTCAAAATCCTGAGACCCTGGAGATGTGTATACAATATACTTCTGCGGCATCGCCGAAGGTTCGGCAGGATCACGTTGACTTTCCCATGACAACTCAACCAATCCCTCACCAACGAAATCAACTCTGAGGTCAACAGGCGGCAATGGCTGCACCATGTAATTCTTATCGTGGCGTTTGGAAAGGAACTTCAGCACCGTTTTATATATGCTCCGCGCTATAGAAAATTTTACGTTAGGATCTTGAGCCATTCTCATGTCAGGGAAACTTTGATGCGAAAGCGTTTCAATGATAGCCGAAGGCACCAATGGCTGACGCGTTTCAGAATAGTTGCGGTCATAAACTTCACGCACATTCCATTTTCCGTAGAGTGCTGTGAGATCGTTTCCCATTCCTTCCAAAAGCATGTCTGCAAACTGACGGGATGCCTGGCGGGATGTTCCGTCGCCAAGAACACCGCCATTTGTGTTTGTCGTGCAAATAGATAGAGAACCATATATGGACTTGAAGTCACTGGCATAGCCTGCATCGCTATGCACTGCGAGAGAAAGTTCTATAGGCACATCTTTTCCTTCTGCATCTGGCGCGAAGCATGAGCCTCCGGCAAGCCAGTTTGCCATGCGTGAGCGTGCATTGATATCATCTTTATAGTCATCCGTTCCGTTATAGGTATTGTAAACACTGTCTGGAGCACCTGCCCATTGCGCATAATAGCGTGCTCCTTCAAGACAACGCGGAAGACCGCTCGTTTGCCCCTGTCGGCTAATGTTTCCCATTCCGCCACCAAAGCGCACGGCATCTGCCACGACAAAGCCTTTCTCTTTGCTTGCATTAGTAAGGACAACACGGTTACGTGATGAATTGCCCTTTTCAAAAGAGAACGTACCGAGATATACCCATGTTCCAGAACCCATCTTTTGGTTGACGAAGAATTTTGTTTCCACACCCTTATGTACAACGGTGTATTCTGCATCCGAAACGTTCTTCTTGCCATTCGGGTAGCTCACATATACAGCATACTGTCCGTCTTGCGGAATGTCTGGCTGGTAGGAAATCATACACTGCGCCTCTCGTGATGCCTTTGCCTTGCGTGTTGTTCCCCATGTGAAAGGATTTGAGCCACCATATATCCTCTGTGCCGGATCACCCCCGAAGCCAACCGCACCACCATCTGTCCAATGAGACTGTATCTCCATCTCCGTATATGAACCATCCTTGCGGTTGTCGTTATCAACGATTATCTCGTTTGGCTGCCAGTCACGCTCTCTTGGTGAGAACACCGTGGCTCCGGCATTTTCGAGCATGGGCATAAGATATGGCACAACGATAGTCTGGGTAAAGAGATCTTCCGTTGTGCAATAAAGTATCGGCCGTTGCCATTGCCATTGTTCTTTCGAATTGTTGAAATATCGCCCGTGACTTGCCCAAAGAGCCAAATGACGGTTGGCAAGACCTTTGGTAGGAATATATTTGCGCGAAATGTTTTCCACCCATTGTGCACCCTTATATTCCGGCACGCTCTTCTTTACGCTTTCCTTGTCCTTCTTATTTAATACTGTTTCCTTTTCAGTTGAATGTATAGAGGGCTGGCCGCTTTTTGGCTCAACACTTTTTTTCGTTCCACACGAAACAGTCAAAGCCAAAAGCGCAAAGTAAAAAAAATGTTTTTTCTTCATCATCAAAAAGCGAAATTCTCGGGCTTCTTACCTTTAAAGGCCTTGAAGTATTCCTTTATGTGCTTCATGTCTTCCTCCAAATTGCCTGTAGGAATGAAACATTCGGTTGCTACAATCTTCTTTTTCTCATAATCCACGCCATAAAGAAGTATGGGCAAGTTTGCCTTGAGCGCGATGAAGTAAAAGCCTTTTTTCCAGTCACTTACTGGTTTGCGCGTCCCCTCCGGCGTTATGCAAAGCCGGAAGTCAGCGCGCTCTCTTGCCGTCTGGGCAAGATTGTCTGTCATACTTGTATGTTTGGAGCGGAACACCGGTATTCCCCCTATCCGACGGAACAGTATGCCCAAAGGCCAACGGAACCATTCACGCTTCATCAGAAAATTTATTCTCATGCCCTCAGCCCGCATATAAAGCTGACCAATAACAAAGTCCCAATTACTGGTATGAGGAGCCAGGCAGATAATAAATTTATTGGGGTGGGAAACAGTTACTTCCTTTGTCCACCCCAATCTCGTATACAAAATATATTTACATAATCCCTTAAGCATATCTTCTCAATATATATTTACGTTACAACCAACAACCTGCTTGTCAACATATAAAGCCTTTGGAACATGCTTATGCCCGAATGACAGCACGTTCCAAAATGTCGTTGCCGTAACGTAAAACTCCTTAGTTTAATTCATGTTTGCTATTTGGTCAATAATCTCACTTATTTGGGCATTGAAATCACGCACAAGAACTTTGAAATATTGCTTCTGCGGCATGCCGGGCTCCGGATGGGAGATGCGACATACATAATCATTGTGTATCACCAAAATAGAATGTAGAAGCGCTTCCACATTTTCCGTGTTTCCATCCTTTACTCCATATAGTGAAAATGCAACACATTCTGCAAAGAGTTCACTGCATATATAATTTATGCTTTTCTTAAGGTTTCTTTTGCTTGCCATAATAAATACTTTTTAATTTATTCCTTATTGTCCGACAAATATAAATGATTTTTGTCTATGCCACATCGTTTTAGATTAAAAAAATCATCTGGTGAACATTAAACACCTTTTTTTTTGGTTTGACGGAAAAAAAAAGTAAATTTGCACTATGTGTTTAAAAATTACGCAAAGCGCAATGCCGAACGTGAAACAAAAAACACAAAGAAAAAAACTGCAAAAACAAAAAATCTACTGCGTGAATGTTAACTTCACGCATACAATCCAAGAAAACACTAAATTATAATATTATGGAAAAAAGCGCATTTCAACAAGCACGAGACGCCTATAAGCCGACACTTCCAAAAGGGTTAACAACATCCGTTGCCCTAAAAGAATGTGAAGCAACGGAAAGTATGGCAGACCAGGAGGAAATAAAGAAAATGTTCCCATACACTTACGGCATGCCTGTTGTTGAATTTATTGAAGGAGAAGAAAACGAGCATGAGCCGATAAATGTCGGTGTCATACTTAGTGGCGGACAGGCTCCCGGCGGCCACAACGTGATAACAGGAATTTTTGACACAATAAAGAAACTCAACCCACACAACAGACTCTTCGGATTTCTGCTCGGACCTGGTGGATTGGTCGATCACAAATATATAGAAATAACAGAAACATTCATAAACGACTACCGCAACACTGGCGGTTTCGACATGATAGGTTCTGGAAGAACAAAACTGGAAAAGGTTGAGCAATTTGAAAAAGGATATGAAATCCTTAAATACCTAAACATCAAGGCTCTTGTCATTATCGGAGGCGACGACTCGAACACTAATGCCTGTGTGCTTGCCGAGTATTTCAAGGCTAAGAACTACGGCATTCAAGTTATCGGATGCCCGAAGACCATCGACGGCGATTTGAAATGCGAACAGATTGAAGCGTCGTTTGGATTCGACACTGCCACTAAAGTTTACTCCGAACTTATCGGCAACATTGAGCGCGACTGCAATTCTGCACGCAAATATTGGCATTTCATCAAGCTTATGGGACGTTCGGCAAGCCACATCGCACTGGAATGTGCACTGCAATGCCATCCGAACGTATGCCTTATTTCTGAAGAAGTGCAGGAGAAAGACATGAGCCTCAACGACATTGTAGACAAAATATGCAAGGTTATTTCCTATAGGGCAGACCGCGGAATGAACTACGGTGTAGTGCTTGTTCCCGAGGGACTCATCGAATTTATACCAGCAATCGGACGACTCATAGAAGAACTGAATGATTTGCTCGCTCTCCACGGCAACGAATACAAAGACCTAAAGCCCAAAGAACAGCGGACATATATCATAGAACATCTGAGCGAAAAGAGCAAAGCAACATTTGAGACTCTTCCCAACGATGTGGCACGCCAGTTGTCTCTAGACCGCGACCCACACGGAAACGTGCAGGTTTCACTCATCGAAACAGAGAAGCTCATTTCTAGCATGTGCGAGGCTAAATTGGCTAAATGGAAGGAAGAAGGAAAGTTCAAGGGTAAGTTCGCCACGCAGCACCATTTCTTCGGATACGAAGGCAGATGCGCTGCACCGTCAAACTATGACACAAATTATTGCTACGCCCTTGGAGCTAGTGCCGCACACCTCGTTGCCAACGGAAAAACTGGATACATGGCAACCGTACGCAACACAATATTAAGTCCAGAAGAATGGAAAGCCGGAGGAGTGCCCATAACATCATTACTGAACATGGAGCGCCGCAACGGAGAAATGAAGCCTGTAATTGCGAAAGCTTTGGTAAAGCTGGATGGTGAACCATTTAAAGAGCTGACACGTCACAGAGACGAATGGTCAAAAGAGACTTCTTTTGTATATCCTGGCCCGATACAGTATTGGGGACCAAAGGAGGTTTGTGACAGAACAACAATAACCCTGGCACTTGAACAGAAGAAAAAATAGTCCTAAGACATAGCAACATAACGGGAAGTTGAACAATTCAGCTTCCCGCTTTCTTATAAAAGCATAACAAAAGTGGCAACAAAAAGGAACAAAACATACCGTAGCACAAGACACGCAACAAAGCACCGCTTATCATGGATAGTTGGTGCCATAGTTATGTTAGCCGTTTACGTTGCCGCTTTCTACTATTTCTTCGTTAGTCCTTTCGGATTCAGATGGCGCGCCCTATACGGCGAAGCCAACTATCCCGCGGGCTATGAGATACGCGGAATAGACATCAGCCATTATCAAGGAGAGATTGATTGGGATCAGCTTCAGAATGCATTGATTGAACGCAGCCCAATACGGTTTATCGTTATGAAAGCAACCGAGGGATCCACAAAAATAGATCCGGCATTTGAGGAGAATTTCTCACAAGCCCTTGAGTACGGATACATAAGGGGAGCATACCATTTCTGGAGCAACAAGTCGTCAGCAAGACAACAGGCATATTTCTTTCTTAACAACGTTCCGCTTGAAGAGGGAGACTTGCCCCCTGTGCTTGACATAGAACATAAGCCAAAAGATATGCCCATAGAAGATTTCCAAAGGGAAGTGCTTACATGGCTGCATATTGTGGAAGACAGATATCATGTCAAGCCAATAATCTATACATACTACAAGTTCAAGATGAATTATCTCAGTTCTCCCGTATTCGACGACTATCCTTATTGGATTGCCCACTACTATGTTGACAAGGTGGAGTACACCGGAGAATGGAAATTTTGGCAACATACCGATGCCGGAAAGCTACCTGGAATAAAGGGATATGTTGACTTCGACATATACAACGGTAGCTTCTACGATTTGAAAAAGCTTTGTATCGGAGAAAAATAAGGACGGGTTACATGGCATTGACCACGAACACCATTTCTGTTACTTGTATTGTACTTGAGCATAACCAACAAGTTGGTCTGTACGCCCACCTTGCGGACGATAGTAAACAAGGGCTTGATACTTGTTTTCCGTCTGCCAATAGCTACCTTCTGTCGGCATAATGCCTGTCGTACCATCGGCTTTCACCGTAATATACTGATAGGAATAATATCCTTGCTTCAGCATCACCTGCCCCCTATAGCAGCCATTAGCCTCGTCATAACGCATACGATATTCTGGAAGAAATCGTCCGTTTGTCCATTTACCATTGAGATAAACATCTTCATCAACAGGCGAAGAACATAGCAAGGTAAAGTCAACAAGCATATACTCGCACGTGTTGTCTATCTCAACATTATCACTGTTCCTTATAAAGAAAGCTCCATTTGCATCCTCATCGTAGAGATAATTAGGGCGTGGCGCATCGGTGAACACTGCTGCATGGTAGTTTTTCCCGTCCCACGACACATTGTCTATACCCATTGTGGCATGAGAAGTGGAAAGAGTTTCAAACTTACGGTACTCATTTCCCGCATCAAAAATAAGTCCGCGATTATGCTGCCATTGCATGAAGCTGGTCGTGACATAGTTTTGCTTTACATTCACTTTAGCGTTGTCCCAGCGTCCGTTTTGCAAAACTACTGTTTTTATCTGTTCTCCCGGGTCAACAACACGCAAGGAATTGTAGTTCACTGCCATTTCTACTTGCTGATGACTTTTATTTATGTCTATGTCCGTGTTTGTTTCAACGCCGAGACTGATGCTGACCAAAGGATCTACAACCATAAAACATGCCGTAAGGACTGTTTCCCCCGTATTGTCATCGGTAACCGTTAGGCGATAGTTTCCGCTCAGCTTCAAGCGGCACTTTTCGTTAGGTATTTGGAGCTTATAATGAGTGTAAAGCACATTGGTATTGATAGACTCTTCTATTTCGTCTATCGTGTTGTCGTTTGAAAAACCTTCTATATAGTCACTCTGAAACAATCCGTCACTAGTTGTCCAATCAGCCTCACAATGCTCAATGTTATAGACATATCGCCGGTAAGTATGCGTCAAATCATCAAAAGATATGTTCATAACATTGTCTGGGCTAAAGTCATCAAGTTTCATAACGGGCATATCCTGCCACTTTTGACCACAGACAACCTGTAAAGTCTTTATATCAGGATTTAATATTTCGTTTCTCTGTGCCGTTGCTCCAAGCGCAGAACACAGAAATGCGGCAACGAAAAAAGTTTTTCCCATCATTTCCTTCATAGTTCTTCCAGCAACTTTTCTATAACAATAGGGTAGTGGGCATACTCCAAGGCGTGCACTTTCAGTGCAATATCCTCTGCTGTGTCTGTTGCCGACAATGCTGTGGAGAATTGTGCGATGTGTTCTCCTCGGTCATATTCACCGTTTACGAAGTGTATCGTTATTCCACTTTCTGTTTCTCCGTTAGCCTTTACTGCCTCATGTACATGCAGGCCATACATACCCTTCCCACCATACTTGGGCAGCAAAGAGGGATGGATGTTTACGATGCACCGTGGATAAGCTGATATAAGGAAATCGGGAATGAAAAGCATGAAGCCGGCGAGCACTATAAGACAGATATCATACGAACGCAGAAGCGGAAGGACTACATGCTCGTCATTTATCTCGTTGCGCGACAAGACCTTTACAGGAACTTGCCTATTAGCCGCACGCTCAATTACTTTCGCCTTGGCATTGTTTGTTACTACAAGCGCAACCTTCACCTCAGTACTATGGTTAAAATGCCTCATTATCGCCTCACAGTTTGTTCCGTTCCCGGAGGCAAATATAGCTATGTTTTTCATTTCTGGTTATAATTTAGTATGATAATAAAAAAGGTCTTATTACATAACTGCGTGCTTCGTTCAGATAAATGCTAATCGTTGTCCAGGTCAAAATCATCATCGTCGAAGCCGAACATAGCAGGATCGGTGAAAGCATCCAAGCTACGCCTTTCTTTCTTCGTAGGTCGCCCCGTGCCTCTTGCCCTGTCAACAAACCCGCTTATACGGCTCATCTCCAGTATTTCATACTGTTTGGGGTCTGTAACATTCTCGTATATCTCGGGGATGAATTTTGCTCCAACACGCTGTTCTATACATTTGAGTATACGGAAAGAGTAAACGACTGGTGGCTTTTTTACGTTCACCGTTTCACCTACTTTTACTGTATGCGAAGGTTTCACGTTCTGTCCGTTTATCGTCACCCTACTGTTCTTGCAGGCATCGGCAGCGATTGAACGCGTCTTGAAGATGCGCGCTGCCCAAAGCCATTTGTCTATTCTAGCGCTCTCTGCCATCTGTTCAAGACTTTCTGTGGTTAAACTGGTTCATCGTTATATCAATTCCTGCCAATGCAAAACTTTTGATTATCTCTCCCGCTGTCTTTATTGCGGGTTCAAGAGTCTGCATCTCCTCCGAACCATATTTTCCGAGAACCCATTCTACTTGCATTCCTCGTTGGAATTCATTGCCAATGCCCACTCTTAGGCGCGCATATTTCTGTGTACCTAGAACTTGTTGTATATTTCCCAGTCCGTTGTGGCCGCCATTGCTGCCGTTTCCCTTAAGACGCAGATTACCAAGCGGCAAAGAGAGGTCGTCAACCACAACGAGCAGATGTTCAACCGGTATGTTCTCCTTACCGAGCCAGTATCTGACAGCGTTTCCGCTAAGGTTCATGAATGTTGTGGGTTTTAGAAGAAAAATTTTTCTTCCCTTCACCGATGTTTCTGCCACAAAGCCATAACGCTTGTCTTGAAAGTCTACGCCTGCTTCTCTGGCAAAGGCATCTACAACCATAAAGCCTGTGTTGTGGCGAGTACGCTCGTATTCATCACCTGGATTGCCCAGTCCGACTATAAGAAATTTGTCCATTAATTGCTCCTCGTAAATTCTTTTTATGAGAATGATTGCGAAACACTATATTATCTCGCTGTCTGTCCGTATAAAAAAAAGAAAAGGTGATTCCAAATAAGCATATTCAGAATCACCAATGTTTGTTGTTTTCCCTTTTTGATTAGGCGTTAGGCTTCTGCATTGCTTGCTGCAATAGACTTACGTGTAGCCTTAATTGAGCAAACGACAACGTTCTTGCTTGTTGCCATCTCAAGACCCTCAAAGTGCAAATCGCCAACTTTGATGCTCTTACCGATAGTCATAGCCGTAACGTCTATGTCAAGATGTTCAGGAATATCCTGATACTTGGCTGTTACATTGATCTTACGGATAGAAAGGTTCATACGTCCACCATCACGAACACCCTGTGCAAGTCCGTTAAGCTTAACAGGAATACCAACAGTGATAGGCTTCTCTTCGTTAACCTCATAGAAGTCAACATGTAGAAGAGCGTCTGTTACTGGATGGAACTGCAGTTCTTTCAGAATAGCAGTGTGCTCCTTGCCGTCGATAACGAGCTTAATAACATAGATGTGGGGAGTGTAAACGATCTTTCTCAATTCACTCATCGGGCAAGCGATAGAGAATGCCTCAGGAGCTCCTTCAGCGTTCTTTGCCTCACCGTAAAGGTTGCATGGGATAAGACCTTCCTTACGCATCGCCTTTGCTGCCTTCTTGCCAAGACCAGTTCTTGACTGACCTTTAACTTCAATTTCTTTCATAATTGTGTTACTCTAAATTAAGTTGTTAATAATAATGCTTAATTTCACCATCACACGGGAATACAATTCACGTAGTGCTTGAAAAAGCCGTGCAAAGGTATTATTTTTCTGCGGAACAGACAAACAAACCGTAAAAAATAACATAAAAGGAAGCTTTTTCTTGCACGTAATTTCTATTTTCCGTATTTTTGCAAAGATTTTTTGAAATACACATCCTTTTTATAGTATAAAGATGATAAACAGAGAATTGATAAGGATTAAAATTGTCCAGTTAACCTATGCATACTATCAGAACGGCAATCACAATATGGATAACGCGGAAAAGGAATTGTTGTTCAGCCTCTCGAAAGCTTACGACCTTTACAACACGCTCCTTTCACTCATAGTCACAATCTCAAAAGAAGGAAGATTGCGATATGATGTTGAGACGACACGTTGCAAGCGCGAAGGTTTGCCGTTGCCCTCAGACAAGTTCGCAAACAACAAATTTGCCATCCAACTTGAGGAAAACGATGAACTCAACGAATTCATCGCAAAGCAAAAGTATTCATGGGAAGACAATATAGAGTTCATCCGCGGGATATTGAATCAGCTGGAACAGGCGCAATTCTATAAAGAATACCTTGAAAGCGACAACGACTCATACGAGGAAGACCGGGAACTTTGGAGAAAACTCTACAAGACATTCCTTACCGACAACGAGACGTTGGACTCTCTGCTTGAAGAACACAGCCTCTACTGGAATGACGACAAGGAAATTGTCGACACTTTCGTGCTGAAAACAATAAAACGTTTCAACCCCGAAAATGGACACAAGCAGGAACTGCTCCCCGAATGGAAAGACCAGGAAGACAAGGCTTTTGCCATAAAGCTTTTCCGCTCGTCAATACTCAACGCAGACCAATACCAACGCTACATGGGCGAAACATCGCGCAACTGGGACTTCAGCAGATTGGCATACATGGATGTAGTGATTATGCAGATTGCTATTGCGGAAATGGTAAACTTCCCCAATATCCCTGTCAGCGTAACTATCAATGAGTATGTTGAACTCGCCAAGCTATACAGCACTCCAAAGAGTGGGGGATACATTAACGGACTGTTGGATTCCATCGCACGCTATCTGATTGACAGCGGAAAGATGATGAAAACAATGGCACCGCGTACAAACAAATAAAAACAATTCCGCACTGACGGAAGAAAATAATCAATTATAACAATTTAATAAGGTATAAAATTCATGAGCACAACAATCTTATTGGCTGCACAACAAGCCGGTGGCGGAAATTTCTCGTTCCTTATAATGATGGTAGCAATCTTTGCCATCATGTATTTCTTCATGATACGCCCACAGCAAAAGAAGCAGAAAGAAATCCGCAAATTCCAAAACTCGCTGCAAGAAGGTTCGCAAGTTGTAACTGGAGGCGGTATCTATGGAACAGTAAAGAGAATAGACCTGACTACAAACCAAGTGGATTTGGAGATAGCAAAAGGCGTAACGATAAAAGTTGACAAGGCATACGTTTTTGCAGATACAACGGCATCGTCAACCGTTGTCACCAAAGATAAATAATGAGAAGAAATCTTTTTTCTACAATATTCAAGACAATCAGAAACTCCTTATTCCATATCGTGAACAAGGAGTTCTTGATTTTTTTGTTCTTTCTGGCATTGAGCAGCATCTTTTGGATTATGCTTGCCATGAACGACTCATACGAAATTGAGCTACGTTACCCTATACGCTTGACGGGAATACCCAAAAGCGTAATCATAACAGACACAAATTCAGACACATTACGCATTACCGTAAAAGATAAAGGCTACACGTTAGTTAAGTATATCTATGATGAAGACATCAAATCCATTGACTTGCCTTACTCATCAATAACGAAACATAACGGATGTGGTAGCATTAGTGCAAATGAACTAAACAAAATAGTTTTAGCAGAATTTGACAACTCTACAAAAATAGTTAGCATCAAACCGGACCGCTATGTATTCTACTATAATTACGGCACGCACAGACATCTACCCGTAAAACTTAACGGAAGCGTAACGCCGGATGCCAGCTATTACTTAACAAAGATAGAGTTCAACCCCAAGTCGGTTGACGTATACGGTAGCCAAAGAACTCTTGACAGTATGAAGTGCGTATTGACAGAAAAACTCTCAATACACAACCTCCGCGACACGATTGTACGTTCAGTAAAGCTTGCCGACATAAAAGGAATCAAGTGCGTCCCCTCACAAATTAAAATGACAGTATATCCGGATGTGCTAACTGAGGAAAACTTTGAAGTACCCATTCAAGCACAAAACATGCCTGATGGAAAAACATTGCGCACATTCCCCTCACGCATAAAGGTATCTTTTACCGTAGGTGCCGCTATGTTCCGCACAATACGTCCCGAAATGTTTAAAGTAGTGGTAGACTACAACGACTTGATTGCCAACCCATCGGAAAAATGCTCTCTTAAAGTCGTGGCTGCCCCACATGGAGTAAGAAACATACATACCGATATTCAACAAGTGGACTATCTGATTGAGGAACAATAAATAGAAGGGAAATAACATGAAGATAGGAATAACGGGAGGCATCGGCAGCGGGAAATCCTTCGTATGCAACATGCTCAGGGAACAGGGCTTCGAGGTTTACGACTGCGACAATGCAGCAAAACGCATCATGCGCCAATCGGCTGATGTGCGTCAGGCTTTGATTTCACTCATCGGCCATGATGCCTATAATGGAACTGAACCTAACAAGGCACAGATAGCCACATTTATTCTCGCTTCAGAGGCAAACGCTGCCAAGGTGAACACCATTGTGCATCCTGCGGTTGCAAAAGACTTCAAAGAGTCGGGTGTAGACATTATGGAATGTGCGCTGCTCTTCCAAAGTGGCTTTGATGCACTAGTCGACAAGAAAGTATGTGTCACCGCTCCTTTGGATATACGAATTGAAAGAATTATGAAGCGCGACTCCATTACACATGAAAAAGCTATGGAGTGGATAGGATGTCAAATGCCACAAGAAGAGATTGCCGAAAAAAGCGACATTGTCATTGTAAATGATGGCATAGCCGCCCTAAAACCACAAGTCAAGAGAATAACGGAATTAGCAGACTAACGTTTACGCATAAAAAATGCTTGCTTAAATCACGCAAAAGAAACAATATAGAATTGAATTAAACAAAATTTAAAAAAGAAGATGGATTACACAATTTTGTCAGTCGCTGGAAAACCAGGACTCTACAAACTCGTTTCAAGGGCAAAGCAGAGCCTCATCGTAGAAGCTCTTGACAGTACTCACCGCAGAACACCGATTTTCGCTTCAGATAGAGTAACAAGCCTGTCAGACATCGCCATGTATACAGAAAGTGACGATGTGCCTTTGATGGAGATATTGGACACCGTCCTTAAAAAGGAGAATGGCAACAAATGCTCTCTTAACTACCGCAAATGCACTAAAGAGGAGCTTCATGCCTACTTTGCAGAGGTTCTGCCCAACTATGACCGCGATCGTGTTCACGATAGCGACATAAAGAAGTTGCTGCAATGGTATGATATTCTTGTTGCTGCCGAAGTAACTGATTTCGTTACCGAAGAAAAGAACGAAGAGGAAGCTCAGGCACCAGAAACGGCTTCAGAGGAATAAACGTAACAAAAAATGTGGAAAGGAGGACATGAAACGTTCGGAACGTTATAAAAAGATACTGGAGCACTTTGCCAAGACAATGCCTCACGCAACAACGGAGCTTGAATTTGGCAGCGTGTTCCAGTTGCTTATTGCCACCATGCTGAGCGCACAATGCACTGACAAACGCGTGAACATGGTAACACAATCGCTGTTTTTGCTTTATCCCGACGCGCACTCAATGGCAAAAGCCACCGAAGACGAATTGCTTGAGCATATATCCAGCATTTCTTACCCAAAGTCAAAGGCTCGCCATATATCGGAAACTTCACGCATCTTGGTCGAACGATACAATGGTGAAGTGCCGCAAAGCTCAAAAGAACTGGAGAAATTATCTGGCGTAGGGCGAAAAACCGCCAACGTGATTCTTGCCGTTGGCTTTGGAAAGGCCGCAATGCCAGTTGACACGCATGTATATAGAGTAAGCCACAGACTTGGGCTTGTGCCAACCAGTTGCACAACTCCACTTGCAGTGGAAAAGTATTTAAGAAAGAATATCAGCGACAATATTGTTTCCGATGCCCATCATTGGTTGCTGCTCCACGGGCGTTATACCTGCACAAGCCGCAAGCCGAAGTGCGGCGAGTGTCCGTTCAAGAGCTTTTGTCCCGACAGCTCTTCCGAACACCACGCCACCTAAGCTATTGCATTCTTTCAATCAATATTCTATTAGTTTTTCATTTCCGAGAATTGCTTAATGCGCTGTTCCTCAGAAATCTTGCAAACAAGCAACCTACCGTCTTTTTCAGCAACGATATATCCGTCGAGTCCCTGAACGACAACTTGCTTGCAGTCGGATGTATGCACGATGCAATTCTTTGTTTCAAAGAGAGACACGTGTTGACCTATAACGCTGTTTCCCTCAGCATCATGCTTTGTCTGAGTAAGCAGAGAGCCCCATGTGCCTAGATCACTCCAGCCGAAATCAGACGGACAAACGAAGATCTCTTCAGCCTTTTCCATTATAGCATAGTCAACAGAAATGTTTTCACACATGGGGAAACGCTCGTCAAGCATCTTTTGCTCAGCCTTTGTACCATAGACCTCATCCATACTTTCAAAGATATTTGCCATGGAGGGCTGATAAATTCTGAACGCATTGACTATAGTTCTGACACTCCAGATAAATATGCCGGCATTCCAAAAATAGTTTTTCTCCGAGATATATTTTAAAGCCTTATCGTAATCAGGCTTTTCCTTGAAGGCATCAACACGGTATATTTCCTTGTTGCGTGGCGAAGACGAACTGAGGTCAGCCTGAATATAGCCGTATCCCGTTTCAGGGCGTGTGGCTTTCATTCCCAATGTCACTATGGCATCGGTTTCGCTTGTGAAGTTCAGGCATGATTCTATCACACGCCTGAATTCAGGTGTGTCCATCACTATATGGTCGCTCGGTGTGATGACAATGTTTGCCTTTGGACATTCTTTCTTTATCCGCCAACTGACATAAGCAATACATGGAGCAGTGTTCCTCCGGCAAGGCTCACACAAGACATTTGCTTCTGGTATTTCAGGCAGTTGTTCACGCACTTTTTCCGCATAGTCCTTATTTGTCACAACCCATACATTCTCTGGCGGTATGATTGTTTCGAACCTGTCATAGGTAAGTTGGATAAGTGTTCGTCCAACTCCAAGCACGTCTATGAATTGCTTTGGGCATTCGGGGGTGCTCATAGGCCAGAAACGGCTGCCTACTCCGCCTGCCATAATAACGAGATGATTGTTGTTTGCCATGATTACAAAATTTTTCGCCTCAAGTATGGCTAGCATACCTGTTAATAATGTTCATTTATGCAAAATTACGAATAAATAATTAACATTAAAAAAGAAAAGTGCAAATAATCTTTGACGCAAGCTAAGAATTGATATAAAATTCCTTTGTCAAATTTCTGTACCATTCGGAGCGTTGTCCGCCTCCGTCCTCAAGACACTGCTCTTCAAGCAAAGGAACGACTTTTGCCTGCGTATATTCCACAAGTATACGCTTTGCCGCCTTGCGCGGAACAGTCTTCACCAGACATTTTCTCTTCATTGAGAAACCTTCCATGCGTGCTGCACTGTCGAAATCCTGCATACAGTCTGACGGTATAACGGCAGCAAACACTCCGTCTGCGCTTAACATCCGTCTGACGCAACGGAACAGGGTAGGGAAGGGCAGTGAGTCGGCATGCCTCGCCTGGTGCCTTTTGGTGTCCGGGCAGCCAAGAGAATTGTTGAAAAACGGAGGGTTGCAAATAATCGCGTCAAAAACAAGATGTATAGCAAGTGCTTTTTCTTCCAATTCCTGTAACGACAGATGGGCAACCTCTATTCTGTCTGCAAAGGGCGAAGAAGCCACATTTTCACGAGCCTGAACCGAAGCGTCGCTATCAATGTCTATTGCGGTTACTTTAGCCTCGGGGCATCTCTGTGCCATCATCATTGCTATAAGCCCTGTGCCGGTGCCTATATCAAGTATCCGCCTGCCACCAGTTGCCCATGCACCGAGAAGCGTGCCGTCTGTTCCTACTTTCATGCCGCACTTGTCTTGATGAACGGTGAACTGCTTGAAGCGAAAGAAGTTGTTTGCCATATTTATACCTTCACCTATGGTGTGTTTTTGATTACAAATTATGATGTGTTTCAAATTGCAAATATAGCAAATTCGTTTCTGTATGCAGCAACATTATGCTGCATGATTGTGGAAGAACAATAAAAATGCACCATGCCTCGGTATATGTGAGAAAAAATAGTTAACTTTGCACCATTTGTAAACGCAGTGCCAAACTGTGCGTTTTCATTTCTAATAATAATTAAGGTATAAAAAAGAAGCATCATAAAGAATATGAACAATAGGACAATAGGTGGAATTTCCATGATAGCAGATTTCGAAGGCGATTTGGAAACACTCTTTCAGGAACACTCTTCTAAGGAACTTCCCATCCTTGCGACGCGAAATTACATGATGTTTCCGGGCGTTGTCTCCCCTATAGTGATAAGCCGCGAGTCAAGCAAAAAGCTCATCAAGTACGTTGAAGAAAGGAAAAAACCGGTAATCTTCGCCGTATTCTGCCAAAAGAACAACGAAACGGAAGATCCTTCAGAAGAAGAACTCTACGAATGGGGCATTTATGCCAAGTTACTAAAGGTGATAGACTTCCCTGGTGCACAGTCTAACGCCACAGCCATCATCCAAGGACTGGGACGCTGCCGTATGCTTCGCGTCACGAAGAAAAGTCCATACATGAAGGGATATGTTGAGCTGGACATTGAAAGTTCGCTGACGGATACACCCGACGACAAGATATGCATTGACTCTTTGCGCGATGCCGCAATAGAATATATCCGAATGAACGACGAGATACCCAACGAGATGTCGCTTTCGGTCAAGAACACATCCAACAACGTGTTGCTTGTAAATTATATCTGTGCATCATTACCGTTCAAAATGAACGAAAAAGCAGCATTGCTCGCCATAAACAGCATAAGGGAACGCGCTATGGAAATGATGAAAATCCTTAACAGAGACATGCAGCTCCAGCAACTGAAGCACGAGATACGCATGCGCACAAAGGAGGAAATCGACGAGCAACAGCGCGAATACTTCCTTAAGCAACAGATAAAGAACATAAAGGAAGAGCTGGGGTCTGGAGAGGAAACTCCCGAGCGCAAGGATATCATAGAGAAAGCCAAGGGAAAACAATGGAGCGAGGAAACGGAACGGGTATTCCGCCGCGAATACGACAAACTTGACCTCTTTAACCCGCAAAGCCCTGAATATGCGCTGCAGCTGACATACCTACAGACGTTCGTTTCGCTTCCGTGGAACGAATGTACCGAAGACGACCTAAACCTTGCCAAAGCACAAAAAACACTTGATGCCGACCATTACGGCATGGAAAAAGTGAAAGAGCGTATACTGGAATATATGGCTGTGCTTTCGCTCCGCGGAGACTTGAAGTCGCCGATTCTCTGCCTCTATGGTCCTCCGGGAGTGGGCAAGACCAGCCTGGGACGAAGCATTGCAAAGGCATTGGGCAGGAAATACGTAAGAATCTCGCTTGGAGGCGTTCACGACGAAGCGGAGATTCGCGGACATCGCCGCACGTATATCGGAGCAATGCCGGGGCGAATAATCAAAAGCCTGCAGAAGGCAGGATCGTCAAACCCAGTATTCATACTCGACGAGATAGACAAAGTGTCGCAGAACAATGTTAACGGCGACCCGAGTTCTGCACTGCTTGAGGTGCTCGACCCGGAGCAGAACAACGCTTTCCACGACAACTACCTTGACGTTGACTACGATATCTCAAAAGTTCTCTTCATTGCAACGGCAAACGACCTTGGGACTATTCCACGTCCACTTCTCGACCGTATGGAGATAATAGAAGTTGGCGGATACATCACCGAAGAGAAACAGGAAATAGCACGCCGCCACCTCATACCGAAAGAGAAGAACAACACAGGACTTGACAAGATTGGAAATCTTACATTCACCAAGCCTGCGGTAGAGAAAATCATAGAAAACTACACACGCGAAAGCGGTGTGCGACAATTGGAAAAGCAAATTAACAAGGCCATGCGCAAGCTGGCACTTGCTAAAGCACGTGACGGAGAACTGCCTTTCACACGCATCAAGCCAGAGAACCTTGAAACGCTGCTCGGTAAGCCACCATATTACCGCGACATTTACCAAGGAAACAGCTACGCAGGAGTCGTTACTGGACTGGCATGGACAAGTGTTGGAGGAGAAATTCTCTTCATTGAAACAAGTCTGAGCAAGGGAAAAGGCTCCAAACTAACACTGACGGGAAACCTTGGCGACGTAATGAAAGAGTCTGCTATGCTTGCACTGGAGTTCGTTAAATCGCACAGTGAAACGCTTGGCATCGACAACCGCATCTTCGACAACTGGAACATACATATCCATGTGCCCGAAGGAGCAACGCCAAAAGACGGACCTTCTGCCGGAATAACCATAGCCACAAGCCTCGCATCTGCACTAACGCAAAGGAAAGTGCGTGCCAACGTGGCCATGACGGGCGAGATTACACTAAGAGGCAAAGTGCTTCCCGTGGGCGGAATAAAAGAAAAAATATTGGCGGCAAAGCGTGCCGGCATTACAGACATTATGCTCTGCCAGGACAACCGCAAGGACATTGAGGAAATTCCAGAAATCTACCTCAAAGGCGTAACGTTCCACTATGTGGAGAACGTTCTCGACGTATGGAAGTTTGCGCTTACCGACGAAATTGTTGAAAACCCGCTGACATTCGCCATTGAAGAAAACAACGCGACACCTGCCAGCAACGAAACAAAACCTAACCAGCAATAAGGAAATGACCTTCAACCTAGAATATACCGACACGGCAAGCGACGCACGTGCCGGTACCATAACCACCGACCACGGACAGATACAGACACCCATATTCATGCCCGTAGGTACATGCGGAAGCGTGAAAGGACTTCACTTCAGCGAACTGCGCGAGCAGGTCAAGGCACAGATTATCTTGGGAAACACCTACCACCTGTATCTGCGTCCGGGACTTGACATTCTCCGCCGTGCCGGAGGACTGCACAAGTTCAACACATGGGATCGCCCCATACTGACCGACAGCGGCGGATTCCAGGTATTCTCGCTCACGGGCATACGTAAACTGCGCGAAGAGGGATGCGAGTTCCGTTCACACATAGATGGCTCCAAACACTTCTTCACACCAGAAAACGTTATGGACACTGAGCGTATTATTGGCGCAGACATAATGATGGCCTTCGATGAATGTCCTCCCGGAGACAGCGACTACCAATATGCTAAAAAGAGCCTCTCACTTACACAACGCTGGCTCGACCGCTGCGTGAAACGCTTCAACGAGACTGAACCGCTTTATGGTTACAAACAGTCGCTATTCCCCATCGTGCAGGGATGCACATACAAAGATCTTCGACGTGAGGCAGCAAAACACGTTGCCGACAAGGGTGCTGACGGCAATGCCATCGGCGGACTGGCTGTAGGTGAACCCACAGAGGTGATGTATGAAATGATTGAAACGGTAAACGAAATTCTGCCCAAAGACAAACCACGCTACCTCATGGGCGTGGGCACACCGCAAAACATTCTTGAAGCCATTGAACGCGGAGTAGACATGTTCGACTGCGTCATGCCTACACGCAACGGACGCAATGCCATGCTATTCACATACAATGGCACAATGAACATGCGCAACAAGAAATGGGAAGACGATTTCTCGCCGATAGACCCAGACGGATGCCTGGTTGACCGCATCCACACGAAAGCCTATCTGCACCACCTTTTCAAGGCACAGGAACTGCTTGCCATGCAGATTGCCAGCATCCATAACCTCAGCTTCTATCTGAGACTGGTGGGCGATGCACGCCAACACATCATTGCCGGAGACTTTACGCAATGGAAACGCTCCGTAATAGATGACCTAGGCAGAAGGGTTTAAACACCTCATGCATATACTTGAAGATAAAGGCATACTAGAGCAAAGCAAGAACACAAAGGTATTGACAAACGGAATATGAACAAAATGCACAAAACGATACAACGGTTTCTCCATGCCCTTCCACTACCGAAGGGGCAAAGGCTTGCAACGTGCCTGAAATGGCTAAGTGCACTCAATCCGCTGAAATACGTAAATATTCTCGACAGATATATAATACGCAAATTCATCGGTACGTATATATACTCTATCCTGCTCATTATCTCTATCTCCATCGTTTTCGACGTAAACGAAAACCTGGCGAAATTCACACAATACCACGCACCTGTAAAGGCAATAGTAGTGGACTATTACATGAATTTCGTGCCATATTTCGCCAACCTCTTCAGTCCGCTCTTCGTATTTATTGCCGTAATATTCTTCACATCAAAGCTGGCCGGCAACTCGGAGATAATATCCATGCTAGCAGCAGGCGTGAGCTTCAAGCGCCTCATGCGCCCGTATATGATTTCTGCCATGCTCATCAGCATACTTAACTTCTATCTTGGGGCATACATCATTCCCAAAGGCACCATCGTGAGGCAGAACTTCGAAACGATGTATAAGAACAAGCGCAAGAATACTTCAGCGGAAAACGTGCAACTGCAAGTGGGGAAAGGTGTTATAGCATACATTCAACACTACGACAACCAGCTGAAAAAAGGCTACGGATTCTGCCTTGACAAATTCGAGAACAAGAAACTCGTTAGCCATCTTACTGCCACGGAGATACAATACGACACCATCTCCGACTCAAAATACCACTGGCGAATGACGAATTGGCGGCTACGTCAGCTTAAGGGCATGCGCGAACACATCACCAGTGGCATGCAACGCGACACAACAGTAATGATGGAGCCAACAGACCTCGTCTTCTCTAAAGGCCAACAGGAAACATTCACCTCGCCACAACTCAAGGAATACATCAACAAACAGATAGACCGTGGCTCGGGAAACGTGGTGCAATATGAAGTGGAATACCACAAGCGAATAGCAACCTCGTTCGCCTCGTTCATCCTCACCACCATCGGAGTATCGCTGTCCTCACGCAAGCGAAAGGGAGGCATGGGAATGTATCTCGGTATAGGACTGGCTCTCAGCTTCGGATACATCTTGTTGCAGACTGTTTCGGCAACATTCGCAATACAAGCCGACACGCCGCCGATGCTTGCGGCTTGGATACCCAACATCATATTCGCAGTTGTAGCATACTTCTGCTACAGGAATGCGCCAAGATGACAAAACAAATTAACTATCAGAACAAATGGATTTCTACGATTTAGACTTGAGCGACAACACTCTTGACGCTCTTGACGATATGAACTTTACTACCTGCACACCTGTGCAGGCACAATGCATACCACCCATCCTTGAGGGGCGAGACCTTCTAGGCGTAGCGCAGACAGGCACGGGCAAGACTGCCGCATACCTTCTGCCGATACTCAGTATGCTCGACGACGGAGGATTTCCGGAAGATGCCATCAACTGCGTAATAATGAGTCCCACACGCGAACTTGCACAACAGATAGACCAGGCCATGCAAGGATTCGCCTACTATATGCCACAGTTGGGCAGCGTTGCTGTATACGGAGGCAACGACGGTAACAGATATAACCAGGAAGCGCATGGCATGAAAATGGGGACAGACGTTATTATTGCCACACCGGGCCGACTAATCAGTCACATCACGATGGGCAACCTTGACCTTAGCCGATGCTCCTTCTTCGTCCTTGACGAGGCAGACCGCATGCTCGACATGGGATTCTCCGAGGATATAATAAACATTGCCAAGCTTCTGCCTAAGGAATGTCAGACGATTATGTATTCTGCCACCATGCCGCCAAAGATTGAACAACTGGCTAAGACTCTGCTTAAGAACCCTATTGTTGTCAAATTGGCAGTAAGCAAACCTGCTGAAAATATAAAACAGGCAGCATGCCTCTGCCACGACAACCAAAAAATCCGTGTACTGCAAGACCTCTTCCGCAGAGAACCACCAAAACGCGTAATAATTTTCAGCAGCAGCAAAGTGAAGGTTAAGGAAATAAACCGCGAGCTGACTAGGCTGAAACTAAACTCATGCGAGATGCACTCCGACCTGACACAGGCGGAACGCGACAGCGTGATGTATAAGTTCAAGAGTGGAGAAGCCGATATCCTAGTGGCAACAGACATTGTGGCGAGGGGCATTGACATCGATGATATCACGATGGTTATCAACTACGACGTGCCAAGAGATGTTGAAGACTACGTGCACCGTGTCGGGCGTACTGCCCGCGCTGGCCGAAACGGAATGGCACTTACACTCGTTCGTGGCACCGAAGTGGGCGATTTCATGAAGATAGAAAAGTTTCTTGAACGTGAAATAGAAAAAATACCCATGCCCAAAGGTATTGGTAAAGCCCCGGAATACAAGGTGTTGCCTAGCAGAAACAAGTACAACGCCAAAAGAGGTTCTGCAAGAAAAGGCACAAGCCGAAGAAGAGGCGGGAACAATAAGGGTATGGCAAAAAGTGGTGAAGGAACAAAAATGAGCAGTTCGGCACCAAAGAGGAAACATTCCGGCAATCGCCATGCTTCATCATCCCATAAACAGAAGACTGGCAATACTGACGCAAAAGAAGCATAATATAATGAAATAACCAAAATCTCAAGATATGCAAACAGGAACAAAAAACACCCTTGAACGCAAGGTAACGGAAGAACTTTCAGCACTTAGCATGGGCAGTGGAACGCTGCACGTTTTCGCTACTCCCGCCATGATTGCTCTCATCGAAGAGACTTGCTGGCGCAGCATCACACAACAACTGGAGGAAGGCCAAGGCACCGTGGGCACTCTGCTCAACGTGAAGCATCTTGCTCCAACACCGCTAGGCATGACTGTAAGATGTGAATCCGAACTTATTGAAGTGGATGGCAGACGCCTTGTCTTCAACGTTAATGTATATGATGAAGCGGGACTAGTAGGTAGTGGTACGCACGAAAGATTCATCATCAACGAAAGTAAATTCCAGGCAAAGGCAAATTCCAAACTCCCGGAATAGTATCTTGAAGAGAAAACGTTGCAAAACGTAAAAAATATAGCTAAGATATAAGACGACGGCTTCTGCACCTTCTATAGGTTCGGAAGCCGTCGTCTTGCATATCCTAGGTCTTTATCAGTAAATCTGAATTTTATCTACCGCAGAAACCTACATACGGACAGAACTTGCAAGCTCCTGCATCATTTGTGCGACGGAAAGGCGTATTTATGTCAAACAATTCGCTAAGCAGTTCCCTAAGCAATTCATTGTAGGAGGCCGAATATTCGGCAATGTCTGTCATACGCTCCGTTCCCATAAACAGCACGGGGTCGTAGTCGTTGGCTGCCGCTTTCTGAATAAACACCAATGCCGGAGCCACAGGCAGAGACTGAGGGTTAAAAGGATGAGCGACAGAGCCGTTGTCTCCGCGTATGATATCAGAATAGAGCATCGCCTGAAAATAATAGTCGGTGTGTCCCTTGGCACGCTCGTCTGCGTTGGCGCGATAAACGGTCTCAACATTTTTGGGAGCAACCCTTACGTCAGAAGACCCCGTTTTATAATCAACGACACGCATTATCCGCATTCCGCTTTGCCTGTCCGTCAGAGTGTCAATACGGTCCACCCGTCCACCAACAACAACATCAATCTTTCCTTCAGGCGTTTCCACACAAACAGTCCTCTTCACATTTCCTTCCACAGACACGATATCAAGTGGAGCTTGCCTCATGTCAAGCTTTAGCATACGTTCCACATACTTGATTATCACTCTTCGGCTCAGCAGTTGCATGCCTGTGTAATGAATCTTTCGCACAGGATTGGCATCCTTTCCATATATTTCCCGTATGAACATGCGGTCAACGGTAGCCTCAACGTTGTGCTTCTCTGCCAGTCTTTCAATAAGCGAAGCGGTAATAGTGCGTCCAGTACCGGCGTATGGTTTGTAGAGCTGTTCCATAGTATTATGGAAGATGTTTCCGAAGGCACGCAGCGAGAGTTCCTCCTCTGCATCATCGTCAGGTTCTTTTATCCCCGCCATATAGTTGTAGTAGAATTTCATTGGGCAAGCCATATACATGTTTAAGGCTGTTGGCGAAAGAGGATGTTCCGCCGACGACATTTGACGCAACGTGGTCATCATCCGTCCAGTCTTTTCAACCTCCGTCATTGACGGCAACACGGCATCCTGCCCCGTTTGCAGCGTGGTGCGCCGTATGTTGAAATCCGTTTCCACAAGCATCTGGAGCATGAAGCGGCTCATTTCCCCCCGATTGCCGTTTTCCGTTGCCGTGTTGTAAACCACGGTTATGTCTTTTGCCCTTTGCACAAGACGGAAGAAGTAATAAGCGTAGATGGCAACCTTGTTGTCTACCGTAGTCAGCCCGTAAGCCTTGCGCAATGCGTATGGGATGAATGAAGAGTCACGGATGCCCTTCGGCATATTGCCTTCATTGCAGGAGAGTATGAGCAAATGGTCAAAGTCAAGATTTCTCGTTTCAAGCACTCCCATTATCTGTATTCCCTTCGCCGGTTCGCCATGGAAAGGAATGCTGGATGTGGCTATTATCTGCTTTAGGAGTTTCTGCAATGTAGTGCGGTCAACATCCAGTTGGCCTTCTGAAACAAGCGTTTGCAGACGATTCACTATGGTATAGGTGCAGAACACCGCCTCTTGATAGAATTCCGATTCGCAATGCGGAGCTACATTTCTGAGCACTTCCACAAGCCATTTCATCAGTTCGGTGTTGGTTGTGGGTTGTTGGAAAAGAAGTTCGAGGTCACTGTCAAGAGCAAGGTCAGCTTGAGATGGGAAATAGATATGCTTGCTTTCAAGCTGCTCAAGCAGCGATGGGGCAGAGGCGGCAGCCAAAGTGGAGTAGGGGTGAAGCAGTAAGCTCTTCACAACCTTATAGCGAAAGCCTCCATCTGCACGACGTCCTGTTGTCTGCATGTCGAGAAGTTGTGTTACGAACGAGGCAACAGGGGTTTGAGCTAGGGGATATCCTGCTGTGATGTTCACATCATATTCCTCACCTTCTGCAGCCGGAAGGGAATAGAGCACGGGAAGGAGCAATGTCTCGTCGCACATAACTATGGCAGTGCGGCTACTTTGGGCATAACGTTTTTCCGTGCGTAGCCATTGTGCAACGTGGCGTGCCTGGACGTTTTCTGTCTTAGCCCTTACGAATTCCACGCTCTTGGGTTTATTGAAATTGCAATATGCCTTCTGAAACATATTCGCCGGCATTTGGTTTCCAAGCAAACTTATATACTGCGCAATGTATTTTCCTGCCTCACGCTGCTGCTTTTTGGCAGACGGATTGCAGTAGAAGGTGTCGAAATCCCAATAGAATTCGGCTTTACCTTCCTCCTTTAACATTCTGAAGAGACTTAGTTCTACCTTTTGCAAGAGATTGAAGCCCACAAATATATACTTTTCTTTGTCAACCTTTATGCGGTTATTCTCAATTGCGTCGCGGTATAACATTCCTTCATAAGCTATTCCCTTTTGCGAGAGCCGCAAACGGTATGCGTTGTATATGTCGCCGAGCTTATTCCACAGAGTGAGGAACGTTTCTTTTAACTGCGAATTATGATCTTCACTGAAGTTGGCAAAGAAACGTTTTAGCGTCTCTCTCTGGTTGTCAGTCAAGTAGTCGGCACTGTCGAACTCGTGTATATTAGCAATATTGGCGAAGAGTTCCGTCGGGTTTGCCATATTTTTATCCACGTCATCAAAGTCACCAACAAGCAGTTTCCCCCATTCAAAAAACTGGTCGAGCGTCTCGTCTTTGCCCGTTACTTCTGAATACACGGCATACAGTTCTACAACTGAAAGTATTGGATCAGCCTGCATGAAAGGCGAGTCAGCATGGAAAAGTTCACTAATGGTGATGTATGTTGGAGCCCAAACGGGCTTTCCGGCTGCTCTATATAGATGACGGTTGAAGAAGAGTGCGGCACGTTTGTTTGGGAAGACAACGGCTATACGTGTCAAGTCTGTGCCGTAACGTTCCACAATGTCTTGTGCCACGATACTTAGAAAAGTGTTGTCCATTGTTTATATCTTGCGATTGTGTAATTCTTTACTGTTTCATTTGTCTACGTTTATCACCTTGCCTTGCTTCAGGAACCACAAGTAGCCGGTAACGTCGGTGTAACCCATTTCTTTTAGCAAACTTATATACGTTTTCACCTGTTCACGATACTTCGGCATATCGGCACGTCCGAATTTGAAATCCACCACAACGATACGTTCTCCATCCTTCATAACTCTGTCTGGACGTAGCGTTGTCACTTCTCCCTGAGATGTCTCGCACAGAATTGAGCACTCATTGAATAATGTCCATCGGGGCGAGAACCATTCTGCCACGGTGAGATTGCCGTTGATTGCAGCATTAAGGTTCCGTTCTATTGTGGCACGGTCGAGGTTCGCTCCAGGAAGTATTCCTTCGCTCTCGTAACGTTCCAATACACCAGGAATATCCGCTACTGTGCGTATTTCCGACAACACAAGATGCATTACATTGCCTTCTTTTATATATTGCAATGCCTTTTGCGATGATGTTTCTTCGCCGGATTCGTCTGTAGAAAGCTCTTCTATGAACTGTCGTGAACTGTTGCTCTGCTTGAAATCAATGCCATGCTTTTCTGTTTGTCCTTCAGCATAGGGCATAAGGTAGTTCATTGGTTTGTTCCGACTGGGGAAAGTGGTATCCAGAGGTGCATAAGGCTTTAGGAAGACGTTGAGTGTTTCGTCCTGTTCCTTTGTTACCGATGGCTCAAACGTGCCGTATGTAAAGAGCAAATCACCTTCCTGGTCGTCTTCGCCTTCCAACTGGGCCCCTTCAAGCGAAGCATCTCCGCAAAGAGCAGGCAATACATCAGCCAAAAGTTGCGAGCGGTTGTTTGTAAGCCTGCGGCTGCTTGGACGTTGGCCGATAACAAACAGATTCTTCTTCGGTCTCGTGAATGCAACGTACAGCAAATTCATGTTGTCTATGGTGTTTTGTGTATGTTCATGACGGAAGTCTGCCGCATAAACCGTTTCACGCAATTTTGTAGAGTAGTCTATCGGAATGGCAGGAAGTCGGGAGAAAGGTTCCTCGGCGGGGTGACACCATATTATATTGCCTGAATATTTTTCCAACTGCCAGTTGCAGTAGGGGAGTATCACTGTGTCAAACTCGAGTCCTTTGCTCTTGCTTATAGTAAGCAAACGCACTCCGTCAACACTGTCCGTTTGAATTGTTTTCCTCGAAATATTCTCTTCCCATTCATTCACGAAGCCAAGCGGAGAAGCCGTCATGTCGTTGACATATGCCGTGAGCGCATCAAAGAAAGCACACATGTATGCACTCTCCTGAGTAAGCTTGTCGAGCCCGAAAATGGCCGACAGACGTTCACACAAGTCATAGAGCGGCAGTTTTCGTAGCTTGTCAGCTTGACTCACATATTCTTCCGGCAACAGTTCAGAAAGTTCAGAAACTGAAGCCAATCGCGCATCGGCATTATCCTCGCCCAAGAGTTCAAGGTTTATCTTAGCCAGCAATCCCAGCGATAATTTGTCGGAAGGGTCATAGAGATGCTTTAATGCGAGTATAATGCAGCGTGTCGACACAGCATATTCAAGGCGGAAAGCCTCATCACTAAGCACACTGATATCTGGACAGTGAACATGCAGATAGTCTGCAAGCATGCCTATGCTCCTGTTCGTGCGTAGCAATATGGCAATGTTGCGGGGAGGGGTACCACCGGCAATCAACATTCGCAATGTCTTCTCTGTCTCCTCAAGCATACGTTGCTGCCAATTCTCCGAATTCAGCAGGCAAATGCTAACCAGTCCCTTAGGGTCTTTCTTCATCGGTTGTTGCTCAACATCTGCATATGCCTCAGTCAAGAGATGGGCATCCAAAGCATTCACCTGCGCCTCTGCATATGCTTCCATTTCAACACCTATACGGAAAAAGGCATTGTTGAAAAGGACGATGTTTCGCTCTGACCGATAATTGTCTTTCAGTGCCTGAACATCAACGCTATATCCAGGGAACTCATCACGGATTCCAGCCAGCAAACGCCAGTCACCGCCACGCCAACGGTATATGCTCTGCTTTATATCGCCAACAATAAGGTTGGCCACAGCACCTTCATCAGCACATTTGCTGCTCATACACTCGCGCAGCAGACAAAAGAAATTGCGCCACTGCACAAGACTCGTGTCTTGAAATTCGTCAATCATAATATGCTGCAACTGCATTCCTATCTTTTCAAAAATAAAAGGAGAGTCGCTATCGTCTATCATGCCCGCCAAAACCTGCTGCGTGTCGCTCAACAAAAAGCGATTCTCGTTGGCATTCATCTCTTTCATCTTGCGCCCTATATCGCCTAGCAGACGTAAATTGTCAAGATTGCGCAATGTCATAGTAGCACTATTGACCACAATAATAGCGCGCCTACGCATATTCTCTGTCTCTTGCAGGAAAGGTATCAGCACATCGTCGGCTACGGCTGCAATGCGGTCTGCTGAATGTGTCTTCTGCTTATACCATTTCTTAGCATCAGTAAGCAGTCCGTCAACTGTTTTCTTCTGATATTCAATGGTTTTCATGCCGTTATTCAACAACCCATTCATGTAGGCTAATATTCCCCTTGAAGTTCCTCCATATAAATCACCGGCATCAATACCATAGTTACTCAAAATATCGTTGAATCTGCCCACTTGTGCTTCAAGTTGCTCCATAACCCGCTTGCGCATATCAACGATGTCCTGTCTGTAATGTGAAAAGAAATCCTTTTCAGCGAAAATGGCATCCAATTCAACCGCATGGCGTTGATATTCATCATCAAAGATCATATTTCCAAAATTTTTGGCATCCTTGATTACGTTCCAGTTCTCGCCATTTTCTATCTTCTCAAGAATATTCGTCATAAGCCAGCGAAACAGGCGAGAACTCTCGTCCAATTCGTCAACCATGCAATCAACGGCTTCGCTCTCAATGCGTTTTCCGTCAAGTTCTATGCGCAATGCAGCACCAAGATCAAGCTCTTTGGCAAGATTACGAAGAACGGTTTGAAAAAAACTGTCTATCGTTTCTACATGAAAATAATCATAGTTATGAATCAGCTCCTGCAATGCTATGGCAGCACATTTATGAATCTGTTCATGGGAAATGCCAAGTTCAGATGCGGCCACTTGTGAGCAAGCCTTGCCGTCAGGTAAAGAATTAGCAAGAGCATAGAGCATCGCAAGTATTCTAGTCTTCATCTCGTCGGTTGCTTTGTTGGTAAACGTTACGGCAAGCGTTGAGCGGAATGCCGTAGGGTTGAGGGTTAGCAACTTTATATATTCAAGGGCTAGCCGGAAAGTCTTGCCACTTCCAGCACTTGCTTTATATATGGTCAGTTCGTCACGCATAATCTCCTATTTTACATAATGGCTATTATCTTAAATAAGCCACGGTTTTATTTCAAACAAATTTAAGCATTCTTTTTATGAAAACAAAGACTTGCGGAGATTATAATCCGGTTTCTGCTCATAACGGATTGTTATTGAGGCATCAAATCATGGAAACTAATCTTATGATGCTTTTTTTTGAAAGAAATATTTGAATGTTTCAAGCAATTTAACGACATTTGTAGAGAAAATTTTCAAACCATTTGCCATTAAAAAACAATTCAGACAAAAGGCGAACTTAAAAAAAAACACCAGGAAAATGAAAAAAACATATATCGCTGCAATAGCTATTGCTCTACTTTCAGTTACTGCTACGGGCTGCAAGATGGCGCAGTCTAACACAAACTCCCAATCTTCTTCTGCAGATAACTCCACGCAAGTTGGAAATGGTGAATTAAATGTAGACAGTATATCATATAATAATACAGAAAAGACGGGTTTGAAATGCACAATAACCGTCGACTATCCTCAAGGGAACGACAGCCTATCTTTAGGCGTTAAGACGTTTATAACCAAGGAATTAGCCGCATTATACTTACCTCTAGAAAATGCGGAAGATGAAGCCGAAACGAGCAAATATCCCATTTATAGCGGAAACATCGACAAGGGTAAGCAACTTGTAGACTACTATGGCAACGGGACAATGCGTTATTTGACTGGCATTCAGGAGGAAATGAAGAAATCATATCCTGCCAACCAGGAAATGCCACCTATCACACAAGAGATAAGGATAAGACTAAAAGAGATAACTCCAACATACATTACTTACTGCGTTACGGACGAATATTATCTTGGAGGGGCTCACCGTTCTTATACCTCATATTTTAGGAACATAAGCAAGAAAACCTGTAAGGTTGCCGAAAATCTGGTTGACTCAACAAAAATACTCGCCTTGCAGCCCTTGCTGCGAAAGCACATATTAAAATGTCTCGTGGCCTCTGGCATTAGCTCTGTTTCAGACAAGACAATGGGTAACTATCTGATATTGCCGGACGATGGAAATATACCATTACCTGTCCACACCCCATGGATTCAAAACGACAGTCTGCATTTCGAATACCAACCGTATGAAATAGCATCCTATGCCGTTGGCGCTATAAGCTTTAGCATTGCACCGAAAGACATCAGGCCCTATCTTACTGGAGAAGCTACCGAATTATTAAAATAAATGAGTAGTAGAAGGAACACTAAGCAACATGTCTATATATGCCATTACACCTCGCCTTGCGGAAAAATAGTGCTTGGTGCTATCGGTGAAACACTGTGTCTCTCCGACTGGCACGACATGCCGTGCGCCAAGCGTAACATGCTCCGCCTTCAACGCACGCTGAATGTCGATTTTGTGGAAGAAGAAACAGAAACTCTGCGTATGGCAAAAATGCAGCTCGACGAATATTTCTCCGCCAAACGCCAACACTTCAACATGCCGTTGCTTACCGTTGGCACCTACTTCCAAAAACGAGTATGGCAGGCATTACGCGATATCCCTTTCGGTGAGACACGCTCCTACAAGCAAATTGCACAGAATATCAACACCCCCAAAGGCGTAAGAGCCGTGGCGCAAGCCATTGGAGCAAACGGCATCAGCATATTCGTGCCATGCCACCGCATTATCGGCTCAAACCATACGCTGACTGGCTTTTCCGGCGGACTGGAAGCCAAGAAAACACTACTCCAACTAGAAAGCAAATCCAATTTAATTTGCCCTTGCCCGTTTGAAACGCACTCTGGCGAAACGGGTTTGCGCTCCTCTGCATGCGGCAATACGACTGGTTAGCCGCAAATAGAGGGTTCTCCCCTCTCTACGTTAAAAAAAAACAGTGCATTGTTGTGCGATATTTCTCATAAAATAACAAATACTTCTTTTTGTGACTTTGTGACATTGTGACATCCCCCCCTTTCACGAAAAAAAGGTTATTTTTTATAACTCATTGATAATCAGGCATAGTTAATTTGTGACATATTCTAAGAAAGGGCGTGTCACAATGTCACAACGTCGACCTTTCGAACATTTATACGGACATTTAAACACAAGGAATCAACAATTTGTGACATTTGTGACACGCCGTTTTGTCACAAATGGCACAGTTCGACCTTTCGAACAATCGAAGAAAAACAGGACAATCTCTACTCATAAATACTTGCACACGTTAGACAATGCTCATGCCGTGTGTACCTATAAAAACCTATAAAAAATCCCCACAAAAACGAAATGTCTTTTGTGGGGATTTTTATATTTGTAGGCGGGGACTGAAGGAATGTATAATCCTACTGATTCAGAGCAGTCCCTGCATGTAATGATTCATATTACTTATTCATAGCAACAACGCCAGGCAACTCCTTACCCTCGATTGCTTCAAGAAGAGCACCGCCACCAGTTGAGATGTAGCTAACCTTGTCGGCAAGACCAAACTTGTTTACACAAGCTACTGAGTCTCCACCACCAATTAGAGAGAATGCACCTGCAGATGTTGCTTCTGCTATAGCATCAGCTATCGCGCGTGAGCCTTCTGCGAAGGTATCAAACTCAAATACGCCGGCAGGACCGTTCCACAGAATAGTCTTTGCGCCCTTGATTGCTTCAGCGAATGCCTTACGTGCATCAGGACCAGCGTCCATTCCTTCCCATGCATCAGGAATGTCGTTAACAGGGCAAACCATAGTGTTTGCATCATTGCTGAAGTCATCACCAGCAACGCAGTCTGTAGCCAAAACAAGGTTTACGCCTTTGTCGGCAGCTTTCTTCATCACGTCGAGAGCTACGTCAAGCTTGTCGTCCTCGCAAATAGACTTACCGATCTTTCCACCCTGAGCCTTTGAGAAAGTATATGTCATACCACCGCAAAGGATGAGGTTGTCAACCTTGTCGAGCAAGTTTTCGATGATGCCTATCTTTGAAGAAACTTTTGAACCACCCATGATAGCTGTGAAAGGACGTTCAATGTTTCCGAGCACTTTGTCTACAGCGTTTACTTCTTTCTCCATCAAGTATCCCAACATTTTGCTGTCCTTGTCGAAGAATTCATCGATAACAGCTGTTGAAGCATGCTTGCGGTGTGCTGTTCCGAAAGCGTCCATAACATAGCAGTCGGCGTATGAAGCGAGTTTCTTAGCGAAATCCTTCTGCTTTTTCTTCATATCTTCCTTAGCCTGTGCATATTCGGGGCTATCCTTAGCCACATCAACAGGCTTGCCTTCTTCCTCGGCATAGAAGCGTAGGTTTTCCAAAAGCAAAGCTTCGCCAGCCTTCAATTCTGCTACTTCCTTATCTGCGTTAGCGCAGTCGGCTGCAAACTTTACGTCAACTCCCAATGCTTCTGAAACATTGCCTACAATCTGGCTGAGAGACATCTTCTGATTGACTTTGCCCTTTGGCTTACCCATATGACTCATCATGATAAGTGCACCACCGTCAGAGAGAACTTTCTTCAAGGTTGGAAGTGCGCCACGGATACGCGTATCGTCTGTCACATGTCCGTTTTCGTCCAATGGAACATTGAAATCCACACGGACAATTGCCTTTTTACCGGCAAAGTTGAAATCTTCGATTTTCATAAATGCTTTATATTTTAAATACTAATTACCTTTTGAATATGCAAAAACTATACATACACATTTCTGTTGTGGTTATTGTAGGCAATACACCTATGCCTTTTTAACAACGCAAAGGTAATAAAAAGTTGTGTTCTGCAAGGATTTTGTTATGACATTTTTAATCTTTTTCTTTTCTTTTTCTTCCGATTGTCAAACGTAATTTGCAAAACACTGTCTATCCCTGACTTTTTAGCTCAGAAAGTTTTTCGGAAACCAAGTTTGTCAGCTCAACGAATTGTGGTATTGAAAGTTGCTCTGGCCGTTTGGTCATAAGCTCATGAGCAAAGAACACATCATCTGAAGGCACACCTGTTATTATTTGCCGCAATGACACCCGGAGCATCTTCCTCCGTTGGTTGAACACTGATTTTACCACTTGCTTGAACAGTTCTTCGTCGCAACCGAGATTTTCCACGGAGTTACGCGTCATGCGTATCACTGCACTTTTTACCTTTGGCGGCGGATTGAAGACGTTCTCATCAACAGTAAACAGATATTCCACGTCATACCATGCCTGAATAAGCACGCTCAATATCCCATATTGCTTATTGCCCGGCTGAGAGGCTATGCGCAAAGCTACCTCACGCTGTATCATGCCTGTGCAACAAGGTATAAGCTGGCGGTTGTCAAGCATCTTGAAGAATATCTGCGATGATATGTCGTAGGGATAATTTCCCGTGAGCACGAATTTCTCTCCCTGGAATACTTTTGTCAGATCCATCCGCAAGAAGTCCTCACCCAAGATGTTGTCGCGCAACATTGGATACATGCTGTTTAGGTATTCTACTGATTCGCGGTCTATCTCTACGACTTTCACCTGTCGGTTCTTCGTAGTGAGGTATTGCGTGAGAACTCCCATACCCGGTCCTACCTCCAGTATGGGTATGTCGGGACAGGCGTCAACCGTGTCGGCAATGGCGCGAGCCACATTAAGATCAGTCAGAAAGTGCTGACCCAGATTTTTCTTCGGGCGTACTTTTTTTATTTGCATTGATTGTAGATTGGCTTTCTTGAAGCCACACATTATTTAATTTGTTCTTTGGTGGGAAGCATTGCCCACCTTACTTTAATGTTTTGGCGGCATTGCCCATCAGAAATCAGTGAAGCACAACGGCATCAAACTGCGTATGGACTCTGCCACATATATCTCTTTTTCGCCATAAAGCAGGATGTGCAACGGCTGCGCATATTTCATTTCTATCTCCACCATAGCCTGGCGGCATGAACCACAGGGTGATACAGGTGTCGGGGTGAAGCCCTCAGCATTTCTAGCGGCTATGGCTATCGCCTTTATCGCCTGTTGGGGATATTGTGCCTGTGCTGCGAAAATGGCGGAGCGCTCGGCACAGATAGTGACAGAAAACGCTGCATTCTCTTGATTGGCACCTTTAACAACAGTGCCGTCGGCCAGCAATACGGCTGCACCGACACAAAAATGCGAATACGGAGAGTATGAATTGCAGGTAGCCTGTTTTGCCGTTTCCACTAGCATACGGTCTGTATCATTCAGTTCCTCGAGGGCACATTTCTTTATGTCGAGTGTTATGTCAAGTTTCTCCATAGTATTTTGTTTTACGATTCTATTCTTCCGTGTTTTCGGGTTCTATGTATTCATAGCATCCAATGTCTGGACGGTCATCGCGGCGATTGCCGTCGCGGTCGGTCGGCAGAGCGAAATCTCCATCGGCGGTTGCCGCTCCAATGGCTTTGGATACGCCACTGAGATGAAAATCAAAATGCTGGGTTGCATAGTCTACAAGCCGGAAATTCTTTTCTCCGCCATAAACAGTGTCCGTATCAACGGAATCGGCATTCTCCCAAATTATGTTCTTGATGTTTTCGCCATTGGCAAGGGAGTCGGTGCGCAGGATGCAATTCTCAAAACGGTAGGTATAAGCTTCAACCGAATCTACGGCAGTTCCCATAACGACATCATCCTCACTACCTGTAACAATGGAATTTATGCAATCCATCTGAAGCAAAGGATAAACTTTGTTTTTAAAATTATCGTCAGTCTCGTAGTTGGTGAAGCTGAGTGCCGCCCCCGTGTTTGAATCGAAGGGATAGAACTGTGCCAGTGTGGAACTGACTATCTGTGCCCTTCCGCCGACTATCGAGACGCAGTCTTTAAGCGTGTTTGTAAGTTGGCAGTTGCTTATGCCAACGGTACTGTTCACTGCTCTTACGCCATAGCCTTGACAATTATGCACTGTGCTGTTGCGCAACAAGAGCTTTACTTTGTCTACGTTTGAAGAGTCGCAGAGTATTCCGTTGAACGTTGAATGCACATCGGTGTATGCCATGCTGTTGCCATACGAAGAGCTGTGAAAGCATATTCCGCCCCATTGTCCGCTAACCATGTCATAGGGCAGATAACTGAACATGCGGTCGGTACGGTCGGTACGCATCACTATATTCTTATCTGCCGTACCCTCGGAGATAAGCGTTCCATAGACTTGCAAGGAAGCCCCCGCATGAAAATAAAGCGTTGTGCCTGGTGCTATGGTAGTCCGGCTGAGACTGTCAACAGTCATCGGCCCGTATACAACGATAGGCCTTTCGGAAACAATCGTTGTGTCGCCTTTTATCGTGAGGTTCTTCACGATATCTGCATCCCATGAATAAGCACTGAGATTTATTTTTTGCTGCACTCCGCTTTCAAGGGAAAACACGAGGTTGTCTTCCAATAGCTGTGGCCCTATTTTATAATTCATAGGGGATGTAAGCTCTATGTTCACAAAGAGACTGTCTTTGTTGCGCAATTCCACGCCGGATGTCTGGAAGCCTGATTCCTGCCCAAGATAAACACCGTCGACATTCACACGGAATCCTGACTGATTGCCGTTTTCCAAGCGGACATTAGTGCAGCGTATGCCATCACCGGAACGGTTGTATACCCATAACGACTTGCGTGCTGTAGGAACGCGCGAGAATACCGTGTCCATACTTACTGAATCCGACGAAAACGTAAGCACATGGTCTGTACGCAAGCTGAAAGAATCGTCGTCCGTACAACTAATGCCAACAAGCGCAAGCGCCATGACTGGTATCACATTCTTAATTGTTATCATTATGCTTTTAACGTTTTTTCTTGCGGTTTATTGTTAGGATGGACTCAAAAATTGTCTAATTCTGCAAGCCATATCGTTGAGTCGGCATCTGTAGGCATACGCCAATCGCCTCGCGGACTGAGACTTACGCTTCCCACTTTCGGACCGTCAGGCAGACAAGACCGTTTAAACTGTTGACTGAAGAAACGCCGCAAAAACGTTTTCAGCCAATGTTTTATCACCTCGTCGGAATAGGTCTCTACCCTATTGTCTGTTCCGTCGAACGCTTTCTTTGCCATTAGAAACAGTTTTGCCGGACTGAAGCCGAAACGCAGGAAATAATAAAGAAAGAAATCATGGAGTTCATACGGACCAACCAAATCTTCTGTCTTTTGTTTTATCTCTCCATTCTCGTCTGCCGGTATCAGTTCCGGACTTATTGGCGTATCTATGATATCCAACAGCGTAACACACGTTTCGCCATCCACTTCATTCTGTGCCACATGGTTCACCATATACTTTATGAGCGTCTTCGGTATGCTGCAGTTCACGCCATACATGCTCATGTGGTCGCCGTTATACGTTGCCCAGCCTAGTGCCAGTTCTGAAAGGTCACCAGTACCTATTACCATTCCGCCCAACTTGTTGCTGAGGTCCATCAGAATCTGCGTGCGTTCGCGTGCCTGCGAATTTTCGTAAGTAACGTCGTGTACGTTTATGTCATGGTCTATGTCATGGAAATGCTGGATGACAGACGCAGATATGTTTATTTCCTTTATGCTTACGCCCAGTCCCTGCATCAGCTTCAAGGCATTATCGTGGGTGCGGTCGGTTGTTCCGAATCCCGGCATAGTGACACCCACAATTCCCTTACGGTCATACCCAAGCTTATCAAACGTCTTCACACATACCAGAAGCGCAAGCGTGCTGTCAAGACCGCCACTTATGCCCACGACAACCGTTTTGCAGCGTGTGTGCACAAGGCGTTTTGCCAATCCCATAACCTGAATTGAGAATATTTCGCTACAACTCTCAGTTATATTCTCTGTCTGAGGGATAAAAGGCAATGGATTTATGCTACGGGAGAGCTGGAACTCTTTGTATTCTATGGGATAAGCATTTATAAATTCTGCCTCGAAACCACGTTGCGCATTGGCGTAGGTGCTGTTGGCACGTCGCTCGTTGCGGAGCTTTTCCACGTCAATTTCGGCAATAATAGTCTGTGGCTTCAATGAGAATCTCTCGCTTCTGTCAACAAGAATGCCATTTTCATATATAAGGGCGTTTCCACCATATACGACGTCTTGGGTGCTTTCGCCAAACCCGCATCCACTATAAACATATCCGGTTATCGTACGGGCACTCTGCTGCGAGAGCAGTTTTGTCAAGTAGGCATGCTTACCGATAAGCTCATCGCTGGCAGAAAGGTTGAAGATAAGTTCTGCCCCTGCCATTGCCAAATCATTGCTTGGCGGCACGGGTGCCCAAACGTCTTCGCATATTTCAACGCCAAAGCGTACGCCGTCGCACGTGCAAAACACTTTTGGTGTTGGACTGAGAGTTACTTTGTTTCCGGCAAAACGTATTTCTGTTGTCTTCAGGTCCTGCGACGAGGCAAACCACCGTTTCTCGTAGAACTCGCAATAATTGGGCAGGAATGTTTTAGGCACAATGCCCAATATATTGCCCTTCTGTATTACTATTCCGCAATTAAGCAGGAGGTCGCCAGCTATTACCGGTGCTCCGACAATACTGATAATATCCAGATTGCGGGTGAAATCCAGCAGTTTCATCACGCATAACTCAGCCTCTTCCAACAAGACGCGCTGACGGAACAGGTCCTGACATGTATAGCCGGTAATGGAAAGCTCAGGAAATACTATTATCTCAACGCCCTTCCCTTCAGAAGTGGCTATTACGGTTTCTATCTGTTGCAGGTTATACTGGCAGTTTGCCACCTTTACAGACGGTATCGCTGAAGCGACCTTTATAAATCCGTTTTGCATATAGATTGTTTTTTTGTTTTTACCGTGTATGGAGACGTGGTTACCTTTAACGTATAGTAACCTGTGTTGCCCCATATCCATACTCCTGGAACGAAGCATCCTGATAGCTATACGTTTTGAAACGGTAACGGAGTTCCTTTATCAGCGCATTTCTAAGCACTCCCTCTCCTTTACCATGTATAAATACTATCTTCATACCTTTCTTGTTCTTGAATTCCTCAAGGGTTTTGCGGAAGACATCAAGTTGGTAGTTCAATATGTCGGCATTGGAAAGTCCGGCAGTTGTCTCCAACACTTCTGAGGCATGGAGGTCTACGACAAACGGAGCATTCCCGTCGGTGGGGTGTGCAGTAGTCTTGCGTGCGGGAGCGGTTATCTCAATCTGACGCTTCTGCATCATTTTCTCGCCCAAATCGTTTACGTTGATTTCAAGCTCTTTCACGGGTTTCCCGTCTACGGCAATGGGTAATACCAAAGCGTTTTCGTCAAAGAAATCATTTTCTCTGAACGTATGAAGTTTATAGAACTTTATGGGATCAACCTTCAGACGCACATCCATCGTGGGCTGCATTGTAAATGGCTTGCCTACCTTGTAAGCAAGCAACTGCATCGCACCGTTTCGGTAGTTCTCGACGTCCTCTATTGCCACCTCGTCTATGAGAATCTTGGTGTTTGGCTCCAGTTCATTGTGCGACTGCAGATGCCATTGGCTACCGTCAAAAAGGGAGTATGCGTATGTTATAAAATAGTTGCAATCGTTTATAGCATAAACATGAAACTTCGTCTTGCTTATATTCTGTCTGTCACATGGCACGAAAGCTAGATACATGCTTAATTTGTCGCCATCTTTACGCTCTGCCACATTGGAGTAAAAAGCTTTGTCCGGTTTGGACGTCATTTTTTCTGCTACACCCTTATTCTCCAAGTCCTGCGTCTTTTGAGGGGCAACAGGATTTTGTTGACTTTGTTGGCCAGGCAGACTCTTTATCTGCTTATCTTCGTTGACAACCACAAGGTCTGCCTTCTGCGTTGGCACTTGGAAGCCGTCTTCATCTTCTACAAGCACAATGTTGTTGCCTTGGAAACCGGCAACCACTCCGCCTCCTACCTCACTAAGAAATCTTACTTTATCTCCTATTTTCATTATTTATTCCGATTCGTGTAACGTTTGTTTGTTATATTATGCCACTTCCCTAACGAGCTTGATGCAACAATACCACAATTGTTTTTCCCTAGATGTTGCAATTGCCCACGTCTGCTATGGAATGAGCAAGGAACTGTCGCCATAGCTCAAGAAGCGGAAACCGTGTTCAAGAGCATAATCATAAACAACTTTCCAGTCACCCTTGAGAAAAGCACTGACAAGAAGCAGCAATGTGCTCTGCGGTTGATGGAAATTCGTAATAAGGGCCTTTACTATTCTATACTCATAGCCTGGAGCAATGATTATCTGCGTAGTGAAGTGTATTGTGGTAATTCCCTTTCTTTCCATGTAATCCAAAATATATTCCATAGCTGCAATAGCGGGCATAGAAGCAACCTCACCTTCATAAGGCATCCATTGGGTTATATGAAGTTTTTCTTCTGGAATATCAGGATTTGCATGAAGCAATACGCCCAAATAATAAAGGCTTTCAAGTGTTCTCACGCTGGTTGTTCCTACGGCAATGGCGGAAGCCTCGTGACGGACTAGCTTTTCGAGAGTTGACTTGTGTACGCTGATAAACTCTGAGTGCATCTCGTGCCCACCGATTTCTTCGCTTTTCACGGGTTTGAACGTTCCCGCACCAACATGCAACGTTATCTCTTCACGGTCAATACCGCTAGCATCAACATCTGCAAGAACTTTCTCCGTAAAATGCAAGCCTGCCGTAGGAGCGGCAACACTCCCTTTTATCTTCGAATAGACTGTCTGATACGTTATCTTGTCGCTTTCTTGCGTTTCCCTGTTAAGATATGGCGGAATGGGAAGTTCGCCAACGGCGTCGATTATCTCGGCAAACGAAACGTTCACGTTGTCCCATCTGAAGCATATCTTATGGGATGTTTTTAATTCGCCCCCGTAATTTACGGTAAGATTAACGGTCTGACCATGAACGTCAATACTACGGGAAAGTTCCTGCCCCTTCCATTTCTTTAAATTGCCTACGAGACATAACCAGGAACATTCGCCACGACTCTGGAACATCTGTTCATAGTCAGAAGGAGAATACGGCTCCAGCAAGAATACTTCTATCAGCGCACCTGTATCCTTGCGGAAATGCATGCGTGCCTGAATAACCCTTGTATTGTTAAATACCATCAAAGAGTTCTTCGGCAGATAATCCGCGATATTGTAAAAGCGGTCTTCGCTTACCGCTCCTTTCTTATATACAAGAAGCTTACTGTGGTCACGCTGCTCGAGCGGGAATTTTGCTATCCTCTCATCTGGAAGAGGATAATTATATTCATTTATTTTTATATGTTTTACTTCCATACCTTATTATTATTGTCTACTTCTGAAAATGTCTGCACCATGCAAACGTTGTTTATTTTGTCAGGTCATGATATAGTAATAGCCCTTATAACTGCATATATGTAGGAAAAGACCATTACGAGTATCACTCCGTCTACAGTTGAAACAGTGAAGCCTCCTGACGTGTATTGCGTTGACACGTATTCCGGCATCGTAATGTTTGCAACATAAAACCGCCTATAAAGCCAATAAACCAACAAGCCGACACCGGTGCCCCATACCATACCGACCAAGACGTCACTAGGATAATGCACACCAAGATACAGGCGCGTATAGCAGTTTGTCAATGCCCAAACAAACAATGTCACCGACATGGCACGTTTCCTGACAAGGAGGGCAAAGAATGTTGCCAAGCTAAACGTATTGGCTGCATGGGAGGAAAAGAAACTGAAATCCTTGTTGCCCACATCCCCCACTCTATGAATTATGTCGCAGAGGGCTGGCTCATTTATCGGGCGCAGTCTGCCTACAAGGGGCTTCACGATAAAATCGGACACACCACCCGACAAGACCACACATAGCAAGGCACACCCCACCACGAGCATCACCTTTGCCATATTGTCGCTATTGTGCACTATAAGATAGAGCAAAGCCACGTATACGGCAATCCACGTGTAGCCCGAAGTAAGCGTAAGCATTAGTGCATCAACAAAGGAAGAATCACTTCCGTTAAGCATCTGCAGCAATAATATGTCAACCGTGCCAGTCATCAGTAACCGTTTTCCTTACCTCTTTTATGCCAAGCAAGCATTTTTTCCAACCATTAAATTTTCTCTATCTGAGCAATTTTTATCCATCCTTCACGACCGTCGCCAAGCCTTATCATAGCCCAGCCATGCATCGTATCATCGATTATGTCAACGCGCGTTCCTTCATGAATAACGGATATATTCTCTGCCTTGTCATCGGGAGACTTCTTCATCTGCAATGCTGGCGACATGACTATCGCACCTGTTCTGTAAGTGAACTGCTTTTTCTGCTGGAAAGCAAATATATTCGAGAACACCATGATTGTCATCAAGAGCAATGCCCCGAAAAATCCCAACTTGCGTAATCTTACATTATGCGAAAGCATATAAACGGCAAACAATGCCAATGCCAAGATAAGAGAGCACACTGACGTATATGCCCAAGAATCAATGTCCATCATGTTTATGGCGGACTTCCACCACTTAACAAGAAACATCTCCGACTCTGGCGTTATCTTATCTATCGTCTTCGACTGCGCCAGCTGCAGGTTAAACTGTATTTCGCTATCGCTTGGCGACAATAGCAAAGCCCGTTCATAACACAATATGGCATTCGCTATATTGTCGGTACGGTAATAGGCGTTGCCCAGATTAAAGTATATCTCTGCGCTCTGCCCACCTTTCAAAAGCTCGGAATAGTCTTTTACGGCTTGTTGATAATTGCCCTTCTTGTATTCATTGTCGGCATTAACCTTTGTTATTGCCATTGAAGGAATGCACAACATCAAAAAGAATAACAACATCAATGCAGATTTTGCAGACTGACGCTTACCCTTCAATGCATTTTCTATCATCATTATCGTATTCATCGATTCCTCAAAAACGGAATTCATCGTCATGGAACTTGACGAGGGTGAATAGTGTTCCATCTCGCAAATATCTATCATACTGATAAATTTAGATGAAATATCGCTGGAAATACCCTGTTCTTCAAACACACTTGAAACATTATTCCTGTTCAACTCACCACCAGAGATATTGAATTTACTTTCGGCATATCCCCAAAGAGCCTTGAGAACATCTTCATAGAACGCCCCTTTGTCGCCACGTAACATTGAATCATTAGCCTTTTTCAAGCTTTTCAGTGCCACACGGTAAGCGCCACGCCGTTTGCTCATCACGACATTATTTCCGATACTTATGTATTTACGCAGGAAATACATTGCAACTATGAATATCAGAATTATAACGCTAAGCAGAATCCAATAACTGAATGATCCAAAGAATATGTCGTCAACGTTCTGCATTGTGGCATCTCCCTCCTTGATGCCATAAATGTCTTTATTCTTCAGGTCTGAGCCGTAGTCGGAAACTGATGTTGCAGACTTGTCTCCTTTGCCTACGGTTATTGACAAAGGCTGCGTCTTTGCCGTCTTATAACTATGGGTCTTCGTGTCAAAATACGTAAACTCTATTGCCGGTATCGTATACTTCCCTTGATTGCGTGGAACAACCGTATAGTCATAAATCATATTCCCCTCAAGACCATTGTTCGTAATCTTCGTCTTGTCGGTTATCTTGGGGTCATACTTATCGAAATCCTTAGGGAATACTATTTGTGGTTGCTTAATCAGTTTCAGATTTCCCTTCCCACTTACTACGATGCGTATCGTAAGAGGTTCGTTCGACTTAAACTCATTCTTAGCAAGCTGGGCACTGATATTAAACTCGCCTACTCCTCCAGAAAAGCCCGCGGGCTTCGTGGGCAGTTGCATAACGTTTAGCGTCAGTCCTGGCGCAACAATATCTTTCTTCACTTCCACATAGGCAGAACCGCCATTGAAGAAAGCCTCAAACGGGTCAACGTCGCGGTTTTGCTGCAGCACGGTGCCTTTGAAAACAATGCTAGGAATCTTCAACTGTCCTGAAACCTGTGGATACATTATATACTGGCTCCATGTCACACAACGGTAAGGACGTCCGTTTATATTTTCAACGTGGAAAGACTTTTGTTGTGGCAATGGTACTTCCAGCGTATGGAAACCGGTCAAATCAGGCATATTGCCTTTAAGGTCATTAAGGTCTACTAGCGTATAGACCTTATATGTCAACGTTACGGGCTCTTGCTCGTAAACTTTTGTAGCACTCGAGCTAACCTTGATAAAAAGGTCTGAGTTACGTATTTGGCTTCCCGCAGCCCGCATTTGTACCTGTTCATCTGAATTGTCGTGCATATGGGGAGCAGAACTCTGAGATGAAGACTTGCCAGACACCTTTATTTGAACGGCACGCGACTTGACGCGATGACCATTAACTTCTACCGAAGCTTCCGGTATTTTGAAAGTTCCACTCTTTACTGCACACAATATGAATGTAAAGGTTGTTGAAGAAGAACTGCTGGCATGACCGTTCACTACCTGATAGCTTGCTTGCGAGGAACGGTATGGCCCTGTTATCACTTCAAAAGCTTCCGGAATATTACCTAAACGTATATCGCCCACATCCTGTGTGTTAACTACATACGACAACCGGAAATTTTCTCCCGTTGCAACATGTGACGGGGCTGAAACGTTAAGCCCCTGTGCCACGCTGTCAAGCTGCAGGGCAAGAAGTAATAATATTATGGATAGAAACTTCTTCATAATGTTTTGTTTCATTGTGGTCGTTGATATTGAAGCATAAATCACCAGTTCTTTTCAAAATGCCGCGTCTGTTGCTGCTGACGCGCTTTGTTCAAGCGTTGCTGGGTCTGCTGTTCTTGTTGCATTGCTGCATTGAGCAACTGCTCAGCATTGTCTTTGCTCATCTGTGGTTGGTTCTGCTTCTTTTGCTCATTTTTATTGTTTTCGTTCTTGTCTTTATCTTTATCCTTATCCTGTTTTTCTTTCTTGTCCTTATCTCCGCCGTTTTTGTTTTTCTTGTCTTTGTCGTCGTTCTTCTTTTGGTCCTTGTTCTGATTTTTCCGCAATTTCTGACAAAGGGCAAGATTGTAGCGTGTTTCATTGTCTGAAGGATTGTTGCGCAATGCTTCTGAATAGGCTTCTATTGCGTTGTCGTACATTTTTGAAGCCTGACAAATAACACCGATGTTGTGGTATGACTTTGACCTGCGCAGCTTGTTACTCTCTTTGTCGCCAGACTTCTGAAAGTACTTTACTGCATCAGTATTCTTTTTCTGCATCATCAAAGCACACCCCATATTATACAATGCCTGAGTGTTCTCGGGATTGACGGAGAGCGACTTCTTGTATTCCACCTCTGCCTGGGAATATTGTCCCTTTCTGAAAGCCTTGTTTCCACTGCGGATATAGTCGCGGTCTGTCTGCGAGAAACAGAAGAGAGAGACCAAAAGAAACAAAGCCAGCAATATATTTCTTCTATGTGTTATGAATGTTGCAGATGTCATTTCTTGAAAAGCTTTATTTTATTGAACATGGGGTTCTTAGCCTCTAGAACAACAATTTCTATTATTATAACAACGAGAGCCAAAAGGGCAAACGTCTGGAACTGCTCATTGTATTCACTATATACAGCGTTTGAGAGTTCACCTTGCTGTAGCTTAGACAACTCATTCTCGAGAGCCTTCTGCGCACTGTTGGTATTGTCCACATGGATATAAGCGCCTCCACCAGCTTGGGCTATACGACGGCACATATCTTCATTGAGCACCGACAACACCTCATTGCCAGTATTGTCTTTCATATAGCCGCCTTGACCGTCAGGAACAAGCCCTCCCTTTGGCAAGCCTATTCCTAGAACAAACACGTTAACACCTTTTTTCTTCGCCTTTTGAGCTGCTTCAATGGCTGCACCCTCATGGTCTTCACCGTCTGTTATCACGATTATGGCTCTGCCCACGCCATCTTTTTTGCTGAAGCAATTCAGGCACGAATTGATTGCACCACCGATATCCGTTCCTTGAGCTGCTATAAGAGAAGGCGAAAGGCTTTGCAGAAACATTTTTGCCGACACGAAATCCGTCGTTATAGGAAGTTGTACGAACGAACTACCGGCAAACACAACTAGTCCGACTTTATCATTTACGAAGCCGTCTATCATGTTTTCTATAAGCATCTTGCTTTTGTCCAAGCGGGAAGGCACCACATCCTCTGCAAGCATAGAATTGCTAATGTCTAGCGCAACCATAGCCTCTATGCCGTTTCTCTTCTCATTGCTGATTTTCGTACCAGACTGAGGACGTGCTAAAGTAATGACAAGCAGAGCCAATGCCAAGAGAGAAAGGAAGAATTTTACCATTGGTCTTACCCTTGACCTTTCGGGCATCAACGCTTCCAGCAAATGCCTGTCTGCCAACTTTTGCAGTTTTTTGTTTTTTCTGCGCATCTGAATCCACATTATCAAGACAATGACTGGAATTAGAATTAGCAGATATAAGTATTGCGGTTCTGCAAATCTGAACATCTTCAATTATTATTTAAGGCAATCGCTTAAAGACGGTTAGTCTAAGCAGAATGTCGATGATTAGTACTATTACTGCAGCCAAAGCCAAAGGGAAATAAGCTTCTGAACGCTTTGAGAATTGCTTCATGTTCAAACGTGTCTTTTCCAGTTGGTCTATGTCCTTGTATATTTTTTTCAACTCGGCAGTATTCGTCGCACGGTAGAAATGTCCGTCTGCCGTCGATGCTATCTTCTCAAGTGTAGTAACATCAATGTCAGCGCGCAAATTCACATATCTTACGGTTCCCCCTACGTTGACAGGATATGGTGCCAGATTTTTCGTTCCCACAGCTATAGTATATACACGTATCCCATAGCTCTTGGCTATCTGAGCTGCCGTGAGTGGCGAAATGTCTCCCATATTGTTGCTACCATCAGTAAGGAGTATCACGACTTTACTTTTCGTCTTGCTATCCTTAAGCCTTGCAACAGCATTGGCCAATCCCATTCCGATTGCCGTTCCGTCCTGAATTAGTCCACGCTCTGCAAGGTCTGTTCTAACATTCATCAACAAATTCAGCAATGACTGGTGATCTGTTGTCATCGGGCATTGTGTGAATGCTTCTCCTGCAAATATCGTCAGTCCGATATTGTCATTTTCCCTATCGGCAATAAACTCCGCTGCCACTTCCTTTGCCGCTTCAATACGATTTGGCTTAAGGTCTTGTGCCAACATACTAGTGGAAACATCCATCGCCATCATTATGTCTATTCCTTCTGTCTCCTTAACGCCCCAGCTGTTGTGGCTTTGTGGACGCGCAAGTATAAACACAATGAGAACGAATACAAGCAGACGCAATGCATGAGGCAACCACACCAAACGCGCACGCCAACTCTTTTTTATATCGGCATAAGCGAAAGTGTCGGCCAAATGCAATGTCGCTTCATTTCGCCTTTTGTAGAGAAGAACCCATAATATGTATGGTATTATGAGCAGCAAGAGGAAAAGATATTCTATGTTCGCAAATTCCATTTTTCTAAGTTTTAAGACAGGTAGGCCATGATAGCGTTAAAATTACGTCTCACTGAGAGAAACCGTATTTAAGCATATCCAACCAAGAAGTTATGTCAACGAATAAACCATATATATAACTATACCTAAGGAAACTATAGAGGCTATAAAGACTGTCACACAAAGGAGCTTCATCATAGTCCGACTGTTCCGTTTTATCTTGTCTTCATCGTTTTCTACGACCTTAACCGTCTCCTTCTCCTCTGTCTTCGTGTCATTGATAAACGAAAGAGCATTCAACAGGTTTGCATCATTCTCGTTGGCAAGAACCGAATAACGGGCAAATTTCACAAGGTCGGCAGTCCTAAAAAGATTTACCACCTCGTCTATTGCCCCGTTTCCTTGAGCCCTCAGATTTGCGATTATTTCAGAACTGGTCATTTCCATTGCGTCAAATCCGAATCTCTCAGCAATATATCTGCGGAGAATATCCGTCAGCTTAGTATAATAGTCCTTCTGATTGTCGGATTGAGCAGAATTGTCTGTTTTTAGTTTATCTATACCTTTCAGAGCCTTTTGGTGTGGTGGCTGATACCTTACTAAACGTACAGACTTGACAACCGGCTTATTTGCCTTCAGGCGCATTGCTATATAAAGAGCCAAAGAGAATAATAGTGCAAAGACGATGCTTGCCCAGAGGACTTTCGACCATTCATCCCAAGAGAACGGATTGTCTTGAACATCCTTTGGCGGGAAATACTTATCGGCATGAACCGTGTCTACAGGAACGGTAAGCACTTTCAATGCCAAGTCTCTTGTTTGGTATTTCTTACCATCAACCTTAACGCTCATGCTTGGTATATGATAAAGGTTCTCATTGAAAGATGTAAGAACATAAGTCTTTGACACTTTTATCATATCGCCATCTAGCCCTAGAGTATCGGGGGTCTTTCCTTCAAGAACCTCTAGACCTGGCGTAATCTCCTGCTTATATTTATATTCAGGAAAAAGGAGTTGTTGTCCTTTCTTGAGCGATACGCTTACCGTAAGTCTGGTTTGTTCGCCTATCAATATCTGCATCGTGTCTATCCTTTGCTCTACTGTAACTTGAGCAAAAGCGTTGCCAACGCAGTAAACTAAAAGAGAAAATATTATTAGTAATTGTTTCATTACATCGTCTATTGTCTTGACTCTAACATTCTTAAGCCCTCATTCGGAACAATTGCAACAAGGCTTTAACATAGTCCTCGTTTGTTGCTACGGAAACACTGTCGGTATTTGTCTTGTTGAAAAGACCTCTAAGCATCTCCTGTCTCTCTTCCCAATACATACGGTGAGCCTTTTGCACCTTCTTGCTGCTTGTGTCAATAAACATTTCATGCCCGGTCTCTGAATCGGAAACTTTTACAAGTCCTACATCGGGGAGCACTTTCGCAAAAATGTCATACACCTGTATTGCCACTACGTCATGCTTGCGGCTGCACACCTCCATTTGCTTGCTAAAGTCAGTCCGCGTATAGAAATCGCTTATCAAGAAAGCTGTGCAACGGTGGCGCACTGCATTAACGATAAATTCCAGCACACTTGAAATATCCGTCTTGCGGCTCTCTGGATGAAAATCAAGCATCTCATGAATTATATACAAGATATGCTTGCGCCCTTTCTTTGGCGGAATAAATTTCTCAATTTTGTCTGAGAAAAAGACTACACCGATTTTGTCGTTGTTCTGGATTGCGCTGAAAGCCAACGTTGCAGCAATTTCCGTTACCATTTGGCGCTTCGTCTCGTTACGGGTTCCGAAATCCAAGGAGCCACTAACGTCAATAAGCAACATTACCGTAAGTTCCCTTTCCTCTTCGAACACCTTTACATAAGGGGTATTCATACGGGCGGTCACGTTCCAGTCTATATCTCTTACATCATCACCATACTGATAGGCTCTGACCTCACTGAAAGCCATGCCCCGTCCCTTGAAAGCGGAATGATACTGACCTGCAAAGATATTGTTGCTTAGTCCGCGTGACTTTATCTCGACCCTACGCACATTCTTCAGCAAATCATGTGTTTCCATCAGGGCACCTCCACCTTATTAAGAACTTTCTCTATAATTTCCTCACTCGTAATGTTGGTGGCTTCTGCTTCATAAGAAAGACCGATACGGTGTCTAAGCACGTCATATGCCACGGCTCTCACATCTTCTGGAACAACATAACCGCGATGATGAATAAATGCGTAAGCTCTTGACGCTTTTGCCAAATTGATACTTGCACGAGGGCTGCCACCAAAAGTTATCAAATCTTTAAGTTCGCCTAAAGAATAACGCTCGGGGAAACGGGTTGCAAATACGATATCTGCTATATATTGCTCTATCTTCTCGTCAAGATAAACCTGCTCAACGACCTGACGCGCTTTGAGGATTTCTTCAACGCCCACAACAGGCTTCACTTCAGGAAGCGAGCCCTTGAGATTTTCGCGCATAATCAGCTTCTCCTCTTCCAACGTTGGATATTGGATGATGGCTTTCAGCATAAAACGGTCTACCTGAGCTTCCGGCAACGGATATGTGCCTTCCTGCTCTATTGGGTTTTGGGTTGCCATCACAAGGAAGGGACTTGGCAATTGGAAAGTGGTGCCACCTATCGTTACATGACGTTCCTGCATCGCTTCCAGCAATGCGCTCTGCACTTTCGCCGGAGCACGGTTAATTTCGTCTGCCAGCACGAAATTGGCAAACACAGGACCTTTCTTCACCTGAAAATTTTCATTCTTCTGCGAATATACCAATGTTCCGATAACATCCGCCGGGAGAAGATCGGGAGTAAACTGTATACGGTTAAAGTCTGAGTCAATAAGCTCAGACAGTGTTTTTATTGCCAATGTCTTTGCCAATCCAGGAACACCTTCAAGAAGAATGTGTCCATTGCTAAGAAGACCTATAAGCAACGTGTCTATCAAGTGCTTCTGCCCAACGATGACACGTTCCATACCGCTTTTTATATTTGTAACAAATGCGCTCTGTTGCTCTATCATGATGTTCAACTCGCGTATGTCAACATATTCTGCCATGATTTTTTATATTCGTTTAAAATGTCCATAATCTCTTTATTACCGCAAAAGTAATACTTTTATATGCGGAACAAAGAGATTACGGGCATAAATAATATTAAAAAGTTTTGTTTCTTGTATTTTTTAACCCTATTTAGTCATTGGTCATATCGTATTAAAATGCTTTCAAACTTTTGCCTTTTTTGCTACAACATTCTCAACACTCAAACATACATAAACGCAATAGACTATAGATAGAATAATTGATTTTTCATATCATTTCTTCTTGGTCTTGAGTTCCAATTTGGGAATCTTCAACATATCCCCTTCTGCAACATCCGCCTTACCGTTGCATACCTGTAGGTAGCAATCCATGCCGTCGCCAAGAAATCTGCGGGCAATACTTCCAATAGTCTCACCAGACTTCACTTTATAACTGCGGTCTACGCCTACTATGCGATAGGCACCTGTTTCAACATAGCGCTTTGCTGTAGCAAGTTTCTTGTCTGAAGAAGCAGACTTCACGTTCTCTTCCTTTGACTCTTTAGACTGACGATTAGTGCCCTGCCCGTCATTTGCGGCATTTTGTCCACGTAACGCCTCTTCATTTGCTTTCTTCGCATCCGTAATCTGACCGCCGTCCTTTACATCTGCTTTTGCATTACCAATTCCTTCTCCTCCAGAAACGGAAGAGTCGGAAGAGTTGGCAGTATTTTCGTTCTGCTTTGCCTTGTCGTGTTCCGCAACAGAATGACGTTTTTGCGCGTTGCCTTTTGTTGGAACGACATTCTGACGTGCCGATGCAACATTGTCATTTGCCGATTTATCTTGCAACTTGCTTTCAGCATACAAATATCCAGCAAAAAATCCTGCCACCACAACAAGTACGGCAACAAAAGCAATTAGAACTTTAACCAACAAACCGCTACTTTTTTTGTTGGTTTGCACATCTGTGATGCCGTCTGACTCTAACTGATTACCATTGTCTTCATGTGAAGATTCTACTGACAACGTATCTGAACCCGGCAAAGGCGCATCTTCTACTTCTTGAGGCTCGTGCATGTGTTCATCGGCATCTTTTTTATTCCCCTCTAAAGGAGCGCTTGTCTCAAGTTCTGTTTTATCGGAGCTTTCAGCCTTTTCACCTTCAACACGGATATCTATTGAAGAAGTTCCTTCTGATTCTTCATTTCGAGACTGCATATCCTCTATCTTGTCACCCGTATCTATGATAGGTTCTTCGTATGCATCTCCCTGGAATACCATAGGGTCAGACGGTTGCTTTTCCTCTGACAGTTCCGCTTCAACCTGTTCACTCTTGGTAATATCGGCCTCGTCTGATGTAACGTTGAATTCAATCTTTTTCCCTGCACTTGCCTTTTCCGGCACATCATCGCTTTCGGTCAATTCAGCATTTTCCGCAATTTCTCCTTCGATGGATTCGTTATTTTCCGCGGAAACAAGCGTATCGAGGTCAACACCGTCATTTACAACCACTGTTTCAAACTGAGAGAATGGTTTGTTTACCATATCTCGCAATGTCGCCTCCGGTGTAAACGTCATTTTTGTGTGGCCCTCTATGGTCATGCGCTCCCCAGTGTTTACATCAACACTTTCCCTGTCGCGCACCTCAATAAGCTTGAATGTTCCAAAACCTTTGATTTTTACGACACCCTCACGGTGCAAGCCTTCTGACACGACGGAGAAAAACGCATCAACATATTCTTCTGCCTCTTTCAACGTCATTTTCTTCTTAGCAGCAATGGCCTGTACTAGATCTTTCGTCAAAGCTTTTCCCATGTCTTAACGTTTTCCGTTTTTTAATTTTTCTTTCATCGTCACGGAAGGCTTGAAGCCTAAAACAAGTTTCGGCGGAACAAGCATTTTTTTCTTTGTCGTTGGTGATACCATGATGCGCTCCATACGTTTCTTCACTTCAAAAGTTCCGAAGTTATTGAGCGAAACACTGTCTCCTTCTTGAAAGAAGTCGTTCATTGCATCCACGAGGGTATACGTAAGAAGCTGCACCTCGTCTGCAGAACGGCCCAAACGAGAAGATAGTTCAGATATGAAATTTTTATTATTCAACGCTTAATCGTTTTTTGTAGGTGTAACACTTTTATATGAACCGTATTGTTCAAATCTTTACCTCCCCATCATCACTGTTAAGAGACCCTTTATCTAGATAGCACTAAACGGTGGCATAAACATCAAACTCTTCTGAGCCTGTTATTGTAGCATCGTAAAATTCACCTATCACCAAGGGGGAGTTTTTATCTGCCAAGACCAACACTTCGGGATCGACCTCGGGAGAAGAGTACTGGCTGCGGCCTATATAATAGTCACCTTCCTTTCTGTCTATGACTATACGTACTTTCGTGCCCACCTTCTCTGCCTCCAATTCCGCACTAATCCTTTGTTGAATACGCATAAGCTTGTCCAATCGTTCCTGTTTAACATCATCGGGAACATCATTGCGATAATGCTCGGCGCTATATGTGCCTTCTTCTTCAGAATAGGCAAAAGCCCCCATACGGTCAAAGCGTGCCCATTTAACGAACTCTTGCAGTTCTTTGAAATCTTGGTCCGTTTCACCGGGGAAGCCCACCATCAAGGTCGTTCTTATGGCTATTCCCGGCACTTCCTTACGAAGACGCTCAATCAGACTGTACGTTTCCTCCTTAGTGGTATTCCGGCGCATTCTCGAGAGCATGTTGTCGGAAATATGCTGTAACGCAATATCCAAATACTTGCATACGTTATCGTGACGCTTCATAACGTCAAGGAGTTCAAATGGAAAATGCGTTGGATAGGCATAATGCAGCCTTATCCATTCCACACCTTCCGTCTTGGCTATTTCATCCACCAGCTCGGCTATCATCTGTTTCCCATAAAGGTCTACACCGTAATAAGTCAGTTCTTGAGCGATAACCTGAAATTCTTTCACTCCAGCCTTTACGAGTTCGCGCACTTCCTGCAGTATTTCTTCTATCGGTCTGCTCTTGTGCTTTCCTGTTATAATGGGTATTGCGCAATATGCACAATGACGGTCACAGCCTTCGCTGATTTTCAAATAAGCATAATGAGCAGGTGTCGTTGTCAGTCTTCCGGAAAGTGGGTCAACGGAATTCTTTGTTTCCACGTCATCTTCCGCCCTACCCATCTCATCAAGCAGCTTATTGAAATCGAACTTACCATAGAATTTATCAACTTGAGGAATTTCTTCTTCAAGTTCCTTACGATAACGCTCTGAAAGGCAGCCCATAACATAAAGTTTCTTTATCTTCCCTTCATCCTTGGCTTGGGCTAATCTGAGAATCATCTCTATGCTTTCTTCCTTTGCGTCTTCGATAAAACCACACGTGTTTATTACGACGGTTTCACCCTCCGGCTCGTCACTATCATGTGTACAGGTATATCCGTACTTACTGAATTTTCTCATCAGCGACTCGGTGTCAACTAGATTTTTTGAGCATCCCATCGTGATGAAATCTATCTGATTGCGTTTCACTTGCTAACTTGTGTTTTACTTGTCTGATGTTTTGAAAAGAGAATCAACAAATTCTTTTTTATTGAAAAGCTGAAGGTCGTCTACGCCTTCACCAAGACCAATGTATTTTACCGGCACTTTCATTTGGTCACTTATCCCTATAACGACTCCACCTTTCGCCGTGCCGTCCAGTTTTGTTATAGCTAGACTGTTGATATTCGTAACAGCCGCAAACTGCTTAGCTTGCTCAAAAGCATTCTGCCCAGTAGAGCCATCCAGCACTAGCATCACCTCGTCTGGCGCAGTTGGCATCAGTTTTTTCATTACATCCTTTATCTTCTTCAGCTCATTCATCAAGCCGATTTTATTGTGCAGACGACCTGCCGTGTCAATCAAAACGACATCCGCATTGTTTGCAATTGCCGAACTGAGTGTATCAAAAGCAACACTTGCCGGATCTGACCCCATTTGCTGCTTCACGACAGGCACACCGACTCTTTCGCCCCATATACTAATCTGCTCAACTGCCGCAGCACGGAACGTGTCGGCAGCACCGAGATAAACCTTCTTGCCGGCGTTCTTAAACTGTTTCGCCAACTTTCCTATCGTTGTGGTCTTGCCCACTCCATTAACTCCGACAACCAATATAACATAAGGCTTGTGCCCTTCAGGAAGCTGCCAATTCTCGGTATTGTTAGAGTCGTCTAACAAGCGGGATATTTCATCACGCAATATGCCATTAAGCTCGGAAGTGTAAACATACTTCTCCCGTGACACACGTTCTTCTATGCTTTTTATAATCTTAATGGTTGTATCTACGCCGACATCACTTGTTATCAAGATTTCTTCCAGATTGTCTAACACATCATCATCCACGGTAGACTTACCTGCTACCGCATGTGCTATTTTTGAGAAAACGCTTTGTTTTGTCTTTTCAAGTCCCTTGTCAAGGGTCTCTTTGTTCTTTTTGCCGAACAGTCCGAAAAAAGCCATATATAACTGTTTTTAAATTTATTCCACAAAGTTATGAAAAAAAAACCGTTCCCGCAAGATTTGCCTCAAATCACTAAATTCCACAAAAGAATAAGGGATTGCAAGCAATTTGCTGCAATCCCTCATTGTCTCTTATAGGCAAGCCTTAAAAACGGCTTTCTTTATGGATTTATTTAAAGAAATCCTTTACAGCCTCATTAGGAACCATACGCTCATCAAAAACGTAAGCACCAGTCTTGGGGCTCTTTACCATCTTGATAACTTTTGTATATGCGCGACCGTCATTTGAACCTTCATGAAGGGTTGCGACTGCTTTCTTTGCCATATTCTAAAGTATTATTTTTCTATTATTATTTAATTTCCTTATGAACAGTCATTCTTTTGAGAATTGGATTGTACTTCTTCAGTTCCATTCTCTCAGGAGTGTTCTTACGGTTCTTTGTCGTTACATAACGACTTGTTCCAGGAAGACCGCTTTCCTTCATCTCTGTGCATTCAAGTATCACCTGCACACGGTTACCCTTAGCTTTCTTAGCCATTGTATTATTCTCCTATAACTTTTATATCTTTCCAATTGCAATAGCCGTTTGACACTGCGCTCTTGAGAGCAGCATCAAGACCAACCTTGTTTATCAGGCGAAGACCTGCAGCACTTACCTTAAGGCTTATCCAGCACTGCTCTTCTACATAATAGAATTTCTTGTTAAAAAGATTTACATCAAAGGTACGCTTTGTGCGGTGCTTTGAGTGGGATACATGATTGCCCGTCAGAGCCTTTTTCCCCGTGATTTGACAAATTTTCGACATTGCTATCTACGTTTTTCTTTGTTTCCTTTTGATACTTATTCCAAACAGCGTGCAAAATTACAAACTTTTTCCCATTTTACAAAACTTTCCATATTCATATTTTCAACATTAAGTTTTTTTTACGTTTAAAAGCCATAATACTGCGTCATCAACAAACCAAATTACTACAAAACGCCTGTTGGGTTTATTATTTTAGCCCGCGGGCTTTACGATAAAAGTCTTGGGCTTATACACCACAAACCTACCGTTTGCATTACATAAGTCCAAGACCTTTAAAATAAGTATCCCAGAAGAATTAAAAATAAGTCTTCTAGAAGGATAAAATATCGCTAACGGATTATTTCAAAAGTTTCAGTCCGTGTTTCTGAAGAGCTTCGTGTATCTGTTCAACATGCTCTTCGTTACGGGTTTCGCACACTACACGAAGCACACAGCTGTTGACCTTTTCGCTGTCACTGTTGCGGTCATGGAATACATTCGTAATGTTGGCGCCTGCCTGAGCTATCACGCTTGCCACTTCAACCAGTTTTCCCGGTTTGTCATCAAGTTCAACGTTTATGATGGCAACGCGCCCGCTTTTAGCCAATCCGCGCTTTACCACACGGTTAAGGATTGTGACATCTATATTGCCGCCACTCACGATACATACGACTTTCTTGCCCTTCACGGGAACCTTATTAAACATAACAGCAGCTACCCCCGTGGCGCCGGCACCTTCTGCCACCACCTTTTCTTTTTCCAGCAACTGCAGTATGGCTGCGCATATCTCATCTTCGCTAACGGTCACCATCTCGTCAACATAATGCGAACAAACATCGAACGTAAGCTCTCCTGGTTCCTTGACGCAGATACCGTCGGCAATGGTTGACACTTCAGGCAGCTTCAGGCGGTGACCATCATGAATACTGCTCACCATGCTTGCTGCCCCTGCCGCCTGAACGCCATATACTTTTATTTTAGGATTCAATGTTTTCAAGGCAAAAGCCACGCCACTTATCAATCCGCCTCCGCCCACTGGCACTACTACGGCATCAAGGTCTGGTATTTGGTCTATCAGTTCAAGACCGATAGTTCCCTGTCCTGCTATTACGTTCTTGTCGTCAAAAGGATGAACAAACGTATAACCTTTCTCTTCCTTCAAGGAAAGAGCCTTGTTGTAGGCATCATCATACACGCCTGGCACAAGACAAACATCTGCACCATATCCCTTTGTGGCCTCTACCTTGCTTATCGGGGCACCCTCGGGCAGACATATCAGCGACTTTATACCGTGAGCCGTTGCACCAAGGGCTACACCTTGCGCATGGTTTCCTGCCGAACATGCTATAACGCCGTGAGCCTTTTCGTCATCGCTCAACTGCGATATCTTGTAGCATGCGCCACGCACTTTAAAAGATCCTGTACGCTGCAGACATTCCAGTTTAAGATAAACCTCACATTCGGGGTTTACCATTGGTGCATGAACGACTTCTGTCTGTCTTATCACCTTGCCCAGTTCATAACGGGCTTTGTAGAAATCATCTAACCTTAACATAATGTTATAATTCTATTTGGCTTTCGCCGTTGATTGTTTTCCTTTGTTCTTATTCGGTTAACATTGCATGGCCGCATTTTTCAACACGGACATATTACTTAATACACTTTCAGCTTGTCGCCCACCTTCGGACTATAGTCGTTTGGCAGATGGTTTTTCTTGTATAGCTTCTTCAAGCGCATGCCGTAATACTGAGATATGGAATACATACTCTCGCCTGCTTTCACCGTATGCATTCGCCCTTTATACTGACGCGGTGCGCGCTTCTGCTTTTTCTTCAGATAGACGATGTCGCCTTCCGACAGTTCCGCCTTTAACGGACGCTCGTTGTAACGGGCTATTTTCCGCGGTGAGCACCCAAGCTCTTTGCCCAAAGACTTGAAAGTGTCGCCTGCTCGTGCCACGACATAATAGTTCTTATTATATAAACGTATAGGATGCCCCACAGGACTGCTTGCCGCCACATTTTCCTTTTGCGAACGCGAAGCCATGAACTTGTCGTAACCTTTGGCCGAGTCGTACTCGTGAAGCTTATACAGTTCTATTATGTCTATCAACTTCTTTGCGTATGTAGGACTTGTTGCATACCCACACGATTTCAGTCCTCTAGCCCACCCCTTGTAATCGTCTTTTTTAAGTTGGAACAGTCCCTTATAACGAGGCTGTTGTCTGAGCAACAGACTATGGTCTTCGTAACTTTCAAACACATTGTCGTATGCCCGGAAACATTCCTGACGCTCGTCATCATCATGATATGTAGTGCGCCCAGTCCATCCATGACACTTTATACCAAAATGGTTATTCCCTCTCAATGCCAACTCGCTCCGTCCTGCACCACTCTCAAGCAATCCTTGCGCCAATGTTATGCTTGCAGGCACGCCATGCTTTAGCATCTGCTCTATGGCCAGGTCGCGATATTGGTTTATATATGTTTGATAACGCTCGTTCCACTTAACCTGCGCATGGGCTACATGCACAAAAAATACAAGAAGCAGAGCGTTTGATAATAATCGTTTCATGCACACGGTAATGTTTTTCCCGACAAAATTAAACAATAATTTCCAAATAGCACACAAATGTTTTTGAGTAATCATAGGAATTGCCTATATTTGCAGAAAAGGGCCGGAGCATAACGGCAAGAAGAAGAAACAAACTACAGAAAACTTTAAACTTTAAAGCAATGAAAGACAGAAAGATAGTCACATTCGGGGAAATAATGCTAAGAATGACACGCCCCGACAAGGAACGTATCGTTCAGGGAAGCCGTTGGAACGGTTTTTTCGGAGGAAGCGAGGCTAACGTCGCTGTATCATTGGCAATGTTTGGCGATGACGTTGAATACGTGACTCGTATTCCGGGAAACAAGATAGGAGAAGCGTGCATGGGCGACATCCGACGCTATAATGTCGGCACGAACCATATCGTAAAAGGCGGAGACAGGCTCGGACTCTACTATTACGAAGAGTCGGCAGCACTGCGCAGCTCAAGCATCGTATACGACCGCGAAGATTCTTCGCTAACAACAATTCAACCCGGCATGATAAAATGGGATGAGGCTTTTAAAAATGCAATGCTATTCCATTGGTCCGGTATTTCAAGTGCGCTTTCACAAGGTGCTGCCGACACCACAGCGGAAGCCATTGATGCGGCAGAAAAGGCAGGACTGGTCATTTCGTGCGACATCAACCACAGGGCTAACCTTTGGCGCTACGGCAAAGACGCACACGATGTACTTTTCCCCATGACGCTGAAGAGCGACATCCTCTTCGGAACAGCCGGCGAATGGCAACTGATAACTGGCTGCAAGCCCCCAAAGTTTGAGGCAAAAGACAGTGCTTACACCATAGACAAGGAAGGCTTTGTCGAATATTTCCGACAGGCAGAGAAGATGTTTCCCAAAGCACAAAAAATGATTATGGTCTTGAGAAACACGTTGTCTGCCAACCATCACATCCTTACTGGTGTTCTTTATGCCGACGGACAACTTTACACAACGCGCCTGTTTGACATAGATAACGTTTTGGATCCTATGGGTGTAGGCGACGCCTTCATTGCAGCCTATCTCCATGGCTATGCGAAACATCCCAACGACAACATCGGATGCCTGCAGTTTGCCCTTACTGCTTCTGCACTAAAGAATACTATTCCCGGAGATTTCAATTTAATATCAGAAGACGAGGTTGAAGATTTAATAGCAACAGTATTTTAAATAATGAGGAAAGGAAAAGAAATAGACATGCTCAATGGGCCTCTGTTTAAGAAAATAATCCTTTTTGCCCTGCCACTTGCAGCCAGCAGCCTAATGCAGCAACTGTTCAACTCGGTTGACGTTGCCATTGCTGGGCGTTTCATCGGAAAAGAAGCACTGGCTGCAGTGGGAAGCAACTCCCCCGTGATAAACCTGCTGATAAACCTTTTCATGGGTATTTCGATGGGAGCCAACGTCGTAATTTCAAACCACATAGGTCAAAACGATAAACAAAAAATTCATGACGCCATAAATACGGTAGCATTAGTTGCAGCGGCTAGCGGGATTTTCCTTTCGATACTCGGCATCATGGTGTCGGAGTCAATCCTTAAAGCCATTGACACTCCAGAGAACGTGTTGCCCTTAGCTACCTTATATTTGAAGATTTATTTCTGCGGAATACCATTCTTCATCATTTTCAACTATGCTTCCGCCATATTGCGCAGCAAAGGCGATACACGGCGACCGCTTTACATTCTGATTGTTGCAGGCATAACAAACACTGTGCTGAACATAATTTTTGTTGTTTGCTTCGGTATGGGGGTTGAGGGCATTGCCATTGCAACATGCCTGGCAAACATGATGAGTGCGTTGCTTATAGTTCTGATACTAATGCGTGAAGACATGCCTTACAAGCTATCCGTCAAGCACATCAGAATAAAATGGAAAGAACTAAAGCCAATGCTCTACATCGGCATACCGGCAGGCGTTCAAGGAATGATATTCTCTTTTTCCAACGTTCTCATGCAGTCGGCTATCAACAGCTATGGTGCCTCAGCCATTGCCGGCTCTGCCGCATCGCTTAACTACGAATCGTATTGCTACTTCATCGTGGCGGCATTTAACGGAGCGGCAATAAGCTTTATCGGACAGAACTATGGTGCCGGCAATAACGACAGAGTAAGAAAAATATTCCGTATATGCATGTCTACCGGCTTCTTGCTGTGCTTCGGTCTAAATATGCTCATTCTTCTTAACCACGATGCCTGTCTAAGCATATTCTCTACCGACGAATCGGTGTTGGCTTTCGGCAACGAACGCATTTTCGTTGTATTGGCAACACAAGCCATTGCATGCAGTTACGAAATTTCCGGGGCGTCAATGCGCGGCATGGGGCAGTCTATTTTACCCACGGCAATCGTCATTTTCGGAACGTGCGTTTTGCGCATATTATGGATATTTGGCGTTGCCAAATGGTTTCACACATACACTGTACTGATGATGGCATACCCCGTTTCGTGGTTTATCACAGGCATTATGATGCTTATAGCCTATAGAAAAATGTCGAAAAAACTTCTTATAGTTTAATCAACTACAATATGTTAACTCCCTGCAAGACAAAAACTCTATACGTTAGCGACATGGACGGAACGTTACTAAACAGCGGCTCTGTCCTTTCACAAGAGAGCATTGAAAAGTTGAACACGCTCATTGACAACGGAGCGGCTTTCACTGTTGCTACGGCACGAACACCAGCAACCGTTACTTCACTGATGAAAGATGTCAACGCAAACCTTCCCTTCATTGTCATGGCGGGCTGCGCTGAATGGAAACCAAAAGAAAACGAATATAGTGTTGTACGGTTTATTGACCCCACTATAGTAAAAAGCATTACCGACATTTTTTGCAAATACGGCAATACACCTTTTATATATAACAAGAGCGGCAACACTATTGTTGTCAACCATACTATACAACTTACGCAACAAGAACGCGAATTTATAGAGCCAAGGATAAAGACACCTTTAAAACGCCTGGAAACAGTGGAAAGTCTGGCAGCAAATACTGAAGAATATGATGGTGTCATGCTAATCTTCAGTATGGGAAAATTTGACAACCTAAGAAAAATTGCCGATGAAATCGACAAAAAAGGAATACCATGCACCTACAACTGCTACCACGACATATTCGACACGGAGCAAGGCATCATTGACATATACCAAGAAGGAACGACAAAAGCCTCTGCCATTAAAAGACTTGCACAGGAAATAGGCGCGGAAAGGATTGTATGCTTCGGAGATAATCTAAACGACATTGCCATGATGGAAGAAGCCGATTGGAGCGTTGCCGTAGAAAATGCTTTTGAAGAAGTTAAAGCCCATGCCGATGAAGTGATAGGCTCAAATGAAGAGAATGCTGTGGTTAACTGGATAGAAAAAGATTTCAACAGTTTACCGTGAACAAAAAAGCCTTTTTACAAAAGATTGTTTTGACGTGTCAATTATACTTAGTATATTTGTAGCGAAGTAACAATGGGAATGCAGCATATTACAAATAAAACTCTCATGGCCATCCTGTGATTTCATCATTTTTCAACAATAAAGTAAGTTATCCCGGTTAAACACGAAACAAGCATATGATTGAATACTTTTCACAAAATCTTTGGCAGTTTTGGGCTCTAACAAGTGTCATCTGCCTTATTCTTGAACTGACAAACGGAGATTTCTACATTATGTGCTTTGCTATAGGAGCAGCCATCACAGCCGTAGTCTCCGCCTTCGGTGTTAATTTCAACTTTGGTCTTGCTGTATTCGCAGCAGTATCTATACTTAGCATATTCTTTATACGTCCGAGTATCATAAAACTGCTCCACAAGAACGAATGTTCACGTCCCAGCAACGCAGATGCCTTGTTCGGACAAACAGGAACAGTAAGCCAACCTATTGAAGAAAACGGATATGGGAGGGTTGCCATTAACGGAGATGACTGGAAAGCTGTTTCGGAAAATGGGCAGAAAATAGAAAAAGGCAAAAAAGTTGTCGTTGTCGACCGCGAAAGTATCATACTAAAAGTAAAAGAAGCAAACTGAAAGACTATAATTTTTCTGAATAGCAACGTTTTGTTTAACCCTTAAATTTTACAGTTATGAACATTGGATTTTATATCTTGGTGGCCATTGTTGTCTGCGCCCTCATCCTCGTAAAGAAAAGCCTTATCATAATACCTCAATCGGAAACGAAAATAATCGAACGTCTCGGTCGTTACTACGCAACGCTGAAACCGGGAATAAACATTATCATACCTTTCATTGACCGTGCGAAACCCATAATAACAATGAGCAGGGGGAGATACTCCTACGAGACTTCCATTGACCTAAGGGAACAAGTATACGACTTTGACAAGCAGAACGTTATTACAAAAGACAACGTACAAACGCAAATCAATGCGCTACTCTACTTTCAGATTGTAGACCCCTTTAAGGCTGTCTACGAAATAAATAATTTGCCAAACGCCATTGAGAAACTGACGCAAACAACATTGAGAAACATCATTGGTGAACTTGAACTCGACCAGACCCTTACCTCTAGGGACACTATAAACACAAAGTTGCGCGCAGTACTAGACGATGCAACAAACAAATGGGGAATAAAAGTAAACCGCGTTGAGTTGCAGGACATAACGCCACCACAAAGCGTTCTTCAAGCAATGGAGAAGCAAATGCAAGCAGAAAGAAACAAACGTGCCACTATCTTAACCAGCGAGGGACTAAAAGCCGCTGCCGTACTAAAATCTGAGGGCGAAAAAACTGCAATTATCAACAAAGCCGAAGCCGACAAGCAAATGGCGATACTCAACGCAGAAGGAGAAGCACAGGCAAAAATAAGAAAAGCCGAAGCTGAAGCAATAGCCATCAGTAAAATAACAGAAGCCGTTGGAAAAAGTACCAACCCGGCAAATTACCTCCTTGCACAAAAATACATCCAAATGCTGCAGGAAATGGCTTCCGGCGACAAGACAAAGACTGTTTATCTTCCTTATGAAGCAACAAATCTTTTGGGAAGCATCGGTGGTATAAAAGACTTGTTCAAGGAATCATAAAAGATTCTTTCAAATTTCGAATGAGCAAATAAGTAAACATTATATAATAGAAAAATCCGTAATAGCGGAAATATCTAATAAACGAAACAAGAGCTACAAGAATAAAGAAATGAAAGTATGTATAATCATTGGAGCCCGTCCTAACTTTATAAAAGTCGCTCCATTGGTAAAAGCTGTTGAAAAAGCACAAAAAGACGGTAAGAACATTGAATGTAAACTCATTTATGCTGGAACAGAAAACGACGCTACTGTTGAGAAATCGCTGTTTGACGACATTCAGATAAGACGCCCGGACGTTTTCTTGGACGTTGACTGCGAAAACCTCAACGAACTGACGGGAATGGTAATGGCCAAGTTCGACAATTATCTCTCGGCAAATCCCACGGATATCGTCATTGTTGTTGATGATCTTGCATCAACGATGGCTGCATCAATCGTCACAAAAAAACACGGAGTGGCTTTGGCACACTTGGTGGCAGGCACTAGGTCGTTCGATATCAATATGCCTAAAGAAGTAAACAGACTAGTTATTGACGGATTATCCGACTATCTCTTCACAGCAGGAATGGGCAGCAGCAGTATCGTAAGCCGCGAGGGAGCGGAACTGTCGCACGTGTTTGAAGTAGGAAACATCCTCATGGATACATTGCGCAACAACCACGGCAAATGGAGAAAACCCTCACTATTTGAAGAAAACAATCTAAAAGAGAAAGGCTACATACTTTTCACTCTGAACCGTAAAGCTCTTATTAGCCAAAGAGAAAACCTGAAAGAGATGTTGCAGAAAATGAGCACCTCGGCAGGCAACACGCCTATTATTGCTCCGCTCAGAGGCAAGGCAAAGTCTACGGTGGAAGAATTGAAAGATGATTGTCCTAATATAAAAATCGTAGATGCCCTCCCCTACTTGGAATTCGGCTATCTTGCAGCAAATGCCATGGGGATTGTTACTGATTCGGGCAACGTTGCAGAAGAAGCAACTTTCAACAATGTGCCATGTATCACGCTAAATAGCTATACAGAACACATCGAAACCGTGAAGCAAGGAACCAACGTTCTTGTTGGCGAAGATGCAGAAAAGCTCGGCAAATATATAAGTGATATCACTGAAAACAAATGGAAAAAATCTTCACTTCCAGACAGATGGGACGGAAGAACTGCTGACAGGATTGTGCATATATTGCTGGACATAAGCAAGAAGCAGTCCGTATAAAGTTATAAACGAGCAACGAAGTTGAACCATACATGCCCTAGAAAAAGGCAATCCAGGCAGAGAAAGAATAGCTAAACGTGTTCATTTATTTATAAAAATAGCACAATTCGTTTGGTAAATAAATTAAATTGTTATAATTTTGCAGCGATTTCAAAAGAATCGAATATTAAATTAAAGAACGTCTAAACTTTTAAAGTATACATAGCTATGGCAAAATTTCTATTTGCAGCTTTTGGGTATTTTTACTTTTACTTTGCATGGATATGTGAAGCGGGAAGTTGCGTATAGAGTTCAACTTAAGATAAAGTCTTTTTGAAAGACAAAGTTCAATACAAGGCCCCGCTTCATAAACAAATGAAGCGGGGCTTTTACATAGAACAGGCAAACACAAATAGCTACAAACAAAAGAAAAAGTAAGAAATGAGAAAAATTGCAATTCAAGGATTTGAGGGATGCTTCCATGAAATGGCAGCAAAGAGATATTTCCATGAGGATAACGAAAATCTAATCTACTGCAGCACGTTTGAGCAACTGTTCCACAATGTACAGGAGGGCAACAACGGAACTATTGGAGTGGTTGCAATAGAAAACACAATAGCAGGGTCGCTTCTCCACAACTATGAGTTGCTCTGCAAAAGCGGTCTTGAAATTGTGGGAGAAAAGAAAATCCATATATCACACAGTATCTGTTGCCTACCTGAAGACTCCTGGGAAACAATAAAAGAAGTACACTCACATCCCGTTGCCCTCATGCAATGCCGCAAATATTTGGAGAATCACCCATTGCTACGCTCTGTTGAGGCTGACGACACAGCAGGAGCAGCAATGAACATAGCGAAAAACAAACTCACGGGCCAGTCTGCAATATGCAATGCAGAGGCAGCAAAGAAATTCGGAATGAAGATTCTAGAGGAACACATAGAGGACAACAAACACAACTATACGCGTTTTCTCATAGTAACCCCACAAAAGATTTCCGACGAATACAGGAAAAGACAAAATACCGACAAGGCTAGCTTGGCTTTCACACTCAAGCATGAAAAAGGAAGCCTAGCACATGTTTTGAGTATCTTCTCGTTCTACGGCATAAACTTGACAAAGATACAGTCGTTGCCAATTATTGGCCGTGAATGGGAATACATGTTCTACATAGACTTAAAGTATGAAGATTATAATCTATACCGCCAAAGCATTGAAGCCGTAAGACCTTTAACAAGTGAATTCATAAACTTAGGAGAATATAAAGATGACACCGACGCACAATAACCACATAATTGAACCGGCAGACAGGCTTTCGTTGGTAAGCGAATACTATTTCAGCAGAAAGCTGAAAGAGGTTGCCAAGATGAACGAAGAAGGGCAAAACGTCATTAGCCTTGCAATAGGCAGTCCGGACATGCCGCCTTCACAACAGACCATAGACACACTTTGTCGAATAGCCCACGAAGACAATGCACATGGATACCAACCCACATGCGGAACAAAAGAACTTCGCGAGGCAATGGCTGCTTTCTATAAAAGATGGTATGGAGTAACACTCAACCCCTCTTGCGAAATACAACCGCTTATCGGCAGCAAAGAAGGAATACTGCATATCACATTAGCCTTTGTCAATCCGGGCGATGAAGTACTTGTTCCAAATCCTGGTTACCCTACCTATACTTCGCTAAGTAAAATTCTTGGCGCAAAAGTCGTAAACTACGACTTGGACGAGAACAACGACTGGCAACCAAACTTCGATGCACTTGAGAAGCAAGACCTAAGCCGCGTAAAGCTGATGTGGACCAACTATCCGAATATGCCGACAGGCGGAAATGCAAAAATGGAAACATACGAAAAACTTGTATCGTTTGCCAAAAAGCACAATATTGTCGTGGTAAATGACAATCCATATTCGCTCATTCTAAACGAAAGTCCCATATCCCTGCTGCAAGTGGAAGGAGCCAAAGACTGTTGCATAGAACTGAATTCCATGAGCAAAAGCCATAACATGCCAGGATGGCGAGTAGGAATGTGTGCATCTAATCCCACATTCATCAGTTGGATACTGAAAATCAAGAGCAACATTGATTCGGGAACATTCCGCGGAATACAACTTGCAGCTGCTGCAGCATACGAAAACGACGAGATATGGCATAGGGAATACAACATAGAGGTATATAGTAAGCGGAGACAATACGCAGAAAAAATAATGGAAACCCTGGAATGTACTTACGACAAAAGTCAGGTAGGAATGTTTCTCTGGGGAAAAATACCAGACCAATATAGCAATGCTGAAGAATTGACCGAGAAAGTGCTGAAAGAAGCAAAAGTATTCATTACGCCAGGCCACATCTTCGGTTCAAAAGGCGACAGATACATACGCATCTCCCTCTGCGCCAAAGAAAAACAACTGACAGAGGCTTTTGAGAGGATTGAAAAAGTTTTCTGCAATAAGAATGCATAACACAAATAAGCAACAATTATAAACAAATAAACAACACGCACTATGGAATTGGAATTGAAACCACTCGGCTTGCCCAGCGACAATGAGCGGCCATTTGTTATAGCCGGTCCATGCTCGGCAGAGACAGAAGAACAAGTTATGACAACAGCAAAACAACTTGCCAAGAAAGGCTGCCACATGTTCCGCGCTGGCGTATGGAAACCACGCACGAAGCCAGGAGGATTTGAAGGAAACGGCGAAAAGGCATTGCCGTGGATGAAAGCCGTAAAGGAAGAAACAGGAATGTTGATAACAACGGAAGTTGCAACACCGGAACATATAGAACTTGCTCTCAAATACGGAATTGACGTTCTTTGGATTGGAGCACGCACAACAGCAAACCCGTTTGCTATGCAAGCCATTGCCGATTGTCTGAAAGGCGTAGACATCCCCGTACTGATAAAGAACCCCGTTAACCCGGACCTCGAACTATGGATTGGAGCTATGGAACGCCTGAACCAGTCTGGACTAAAACGTTTGGGGGCAATACACAGAGGCTTCTCTAGTTTCGACAAGAAGATATACCGGAATCTGCCGATGTGGCAGATACCAATTGAACTGCGCCGCAGAATTCCTAACCTTCCCATTATATGCGACCCAAGCCACATTGGCGGTCGTCGCGAACTTATCGCTCCTCTTTGCCAGCAGGCTATGGATCTTGGCTTCAACGGCCTTATTGTTGAGAGTCATTGCGACCCGGACAACGCATGGAGCGACGCAAAACAGCAAGTAACTCCTGAGGTGCTTGACTATATTTTGGGATTATTGGTTATAAGAAATGAAACTGTGACGACAGAAGGAATACACGAGTTGCGCAACCAGATTGACGAGTTGGACAACAACTTAATGGATTTGCTAGCAAAGCGCATGCGCGTTTGCAGGGAAATAGGACAATACAAGAAAGAACACAACATGACCGTTCTGCAAACATCAAGATACAACGAAATACTTGACAAACGAGGAGCGCAAGGCACACTGTGCGGAATGGACGCATCTTTCATAAAAGAAATTTTTGAAGCGATACACGAAGAGTCCGTCAGACAGCAAATTGAAATAATAAACAAATAGTGAAGCAACATGAGAATACTTATTTTAGGTGCTGGGAAAATGGGCAGTTTCTTCCTTGATTTGCTCAGCTTCAATCATGAAACGGCAGTCTATGAGAAAGACCGCCAGCGGCTTCGCTTCACATACAACACCTTGCGGTTCACTTCGCTTGAGGAAATTCGCGAGTTCAATCCGGAAATGGTTATAAATGCGGTGACAGTGAAATATACTGTCGCTGCATTTAAGGAAGTTATGCCTTATCTCTCGCCAGACTGTATCATTAGCGACATTTCTTCGGTAAAGACTGGATTGAAAGATTTCTACGACAAATGCGGCCATCGCTACGTTTCAACTCACCCGATGTTCGGTCCAACGTTTGCGAACTTGAACCAGCTACATGAGGAAAATGCAATAATAATAAAGGAAGGCGACTACATGGGGCGCATATTCTTTAAAGACCTCTACCAAAACATCGGACTGAACATCTACGAATACACATTTGACGAACACGACAAAACTGTTGCATATTCTTTAAGCATACCTTTCGTTAGCACGTTTGTCTTTGCCGCAGTCATGAAACATCAAGATGCACCGGGAACTACGTTCAAACGGCACATGGGCATTGCACGTGGAGTTCTCAACGAAGACGACTTCCTACTACAGGAAATACTGTTCAATCCACACACGCCCGAGCAAATTGAAAAGATAAAGAATGAAATGGACGAACTCCTTGACATAATAAGAGAAAAGGATTCTGAAGGTATGAAGAATTACCTCACAAAGATTAGACAAAACCTGACAGCCAACAAATAAGATGTAAGGTTAAACCAACTAAGGATTTCCATTGAAAAAGACATAAAAAAAGAAAGCGGTTGCCTTCACAGGTTGCCGCTTTTATTTTCAATAGGTATTAGTCTTTTAAGGTAAAAAGATTGTTTTCAGGATAACAATGCAAAGTTAGCACTTTTTTCCATTTGTGCAAAACAATTCACAACTTAATTTATATCAATTAATTGTGTGTACCCACACAAAAACAAACTTTTTTGCTTGTCTGTTATTTTGCGTTATTCAACAGGTTGCGGCAACGGTTGTGCGCAACTTTCGCCGGTATATTCCAGCACAGGCAGCTCGCCTGCCAACGCTCCAAAAGCATTAAAGGCAAGTGACTCCATTTCGTTTTCACCTGGCATAACGATTACTGGGGCAAGATATTCAATTTGGCTCTTGATATCTTCCACGCAGAAATTGCTATGGGCTATTCCACCTGTCAATATTATGGCGTCACACTTTCCCTTCAGAGCGATAAACATTGCTCCTATCTGCTTTGCTATACCATAATCCATTGCTTCAACAAGCGTCTTGTATGGTTCTTCGCCTTGTTCCACCTTACTACAGATTGTTATCATATCGGCTATTCCAAGATAAGCTACAAGACCGCCCTTTCCGTGAAGCATGTCCTTTATCTGACGAAGGGTATATTTGCCGCTAAAGCACATCTCTGCTAAAGCTTCAGACTGCACCGTTCCAGCACGCTCCGGCGAAAAAGGTCCATCACCATTCAATGCGTTGTTCACATCAATCACAGCTCCCCTACAATGTGCACCAACGGATATTCCTCCACCTAGATGCGCAACAATAAGGTTCAACTCATTGTATTTCTTACCTATGGACTTTGCATATTTCCGCGCCACCGCTTTTTGATTTAAAGCATGGAAAATAGATTCGCGCTGCATACCTGGCAAACCTGTTATACGAGCCTTCATCTGAAGTTCGTCTACCACAACGGGATCGGCGATATAGGCGGGGCAACCACATAACTGGGCTATCTCGTCGGCTAGAAGTGCTCCAATATTACAGATGTGCTCATGCTTAGAATTAATGAGATCATGCTTCATTTTCTCATTTACCGCATATACGCCACCTTTTATCGGGCTGAGCAACCCACCGCGCCCTATAACTGCATCAAAGTCAAGAGATATGTTTTCTTCTTTAAGCTTGTTAAGTATAAACTCTCTGCGGTATTCATATTGGTCAATAACCTTTCGGAATTGTGATGTTTCTTGCGCAGAATGATGAGCTCCACCAGACCAAATCGGTTTTAAATCTTCATATATAGCCAACTTCGTTGAGGTAGAACCAGGGTTTATCGCTAAAATTTTCATGTCAAATTACAAGTATAAAAATGCTTTTCAATGTTGATTTACAATGTTTTTTCTGATATACAGGCTAGAGCCAAGCTATAGAACTTGGATTCACCACTGTCGGCTCTTGAGGCAACAACTACAGGAGCTGTTGTTCCATATAGCATACCTGCCGTTTGGGCACCACAGAACAACGTTATTGTCTTGTAGAACACATTGCCTGACTCTATATTCGGGAACACAAGCGCATCGGCATTTCCCACTACTGGCGAAGAAATTCCTTTTATAGCGCCACTCTCTTTATCGCATGCAGTCTTTACGTCCATCGGACCATCAACAAGAACATCACCGTATATGCCTTCTTTTGCACGCTGTTTCAACGTTTCGTAACTTAAAGTATGAGGAAATTTCTCACTAACCTTTTCCGTGCAATGGATAAGTGCTACATTTGGACGTGCAATGCCCAAGCGTCTGCATACTTCAACTACATATGTGAATATGGCATTGAACTGCTCTTCTGTTGGCTTCGGGATGACTGCCGCATCTGAAAAGACAAGCAGTTTATCATAGGACGGCAACTCTGCAACTGTAACATGCGTCATAACCTTGCCCCTTTCCAATAGCCCATGCTCTTTGTTCAAGACTGCACGCAAGAGATTATCAGTATTTATAGTCCCCTTCATAAGAACATCTGCCTCTCCATTCCTAACGAGGCTTACAGCCATAGCTGCGGCTGCATCGGGATTCTCCGTATTGACTACTTCTACATGGTCTGGATAATCAGAAAGGAAACTGTTTATGAAATCAGCCTTTACACCGCCTAAAACGAGTTTGAAGTCAGCTATTCCCTCTTCAAGACTTCGCCTGATGACATACTCCGTATGGGAGTCATTTGGACAAACCATTGCCACTATTTTTCTCTTGCCCTGCTCTTGCAGAAGAGAAATAACAGATCTGAAGCTTTTAACGTGTTGCATGTTTTTATGATTTTTGTGCAAAAATACATTAAGGAACGTATAGTTACAAAATTTTCTACACATTTTTTATGCGTTTGTGCAAGAATTCCGTTATCCAACAAAATTTTTATGTCTTTTAGGACAATTTAATTTGCGGCTCTAAGCCTATAAAAAAACTAAATTACACATCGGGGTTTTATCATAGATGTCGTTTACACGAACTAAAGACCCCACACGGTCCATACAAAAAGCCCACACGCTTAAAGAAAAAAGGGCGCATGCTAATACAAAGAAGCAACGCTCTCTTTCATAATCACTTCTCTTAGGCTATATGCGTCAGTACATAAAAACATCAGTCTGCATGTCATACTTTCAATTATGCAAACGCATGGAAAATGACTATTGATTAAGATATAACAGAAAAAAACGAAAAGGAAGAAACATATATGTAACTCCTTTTCGTTTCTAAAAGTTATTTTGCACAGATACACACGAATCTGCAATTCTTGGTATCTGTCTCAAAAACATGTTCTTAATGTCGCAAACGATATCAATTGTTTGTTGAACCGCCAACAATATCAAGCAGTTCATTAGTAATCGCCTGCTGACGACTCTTGTTATACTGCAAGTTAAGTCCACGAAGCAGCTCATCGGCATTGTCTGTGGCTGTCTGCATAGCAACCATACGTGCAGCATGCTCTGAAGCGATACTGTCAAGAAGGGCTGTATAAAGCATAAGATGAAGAAGCTTTGGTATAAGAGTCTGCAACACAGAATTCATGTCCGGCTCAACAATAAAGTTATCGTTAAGCGGTTTTACCACTTCTTCCTTCTTTTCTTCTTCCTTTTGATTTTCGCGTAGATAAGCCTGCATCTCTGCAGTTACAACCTTTTGCGAAAGGTCGCGGTCGTTGTCAGACCCAATACCATCAGACAAATCAATCGGCAGGAAAGTCTTACGCTGTAATATCTGCGACCCAGCACTCTTGAAATGGTGATAAATCAACTCAATGCGGTCTATCTCACCTTCTGTGAACTTCTTTCCAAGTTCACGCGCAATCTCGATACACTGAGATACATTAGGCTTTTCTGCCAAAGAAGTATAATCACCGGCAATGTTCAACCCAAGCTTTGCAGCTTGTTCTGCAACCTTACGCCCTATCGGATATACAATGACATTGTCTTTGCCCAACTCCGCATAATCTTTAACGGCAGCACTTAACTGTTTTACGACATTGGTGTTGAATCCACCGCAAAGGCTACTGTTTGAAGAATATACGACAAACGCAACACGCCTTACGTGACGTTCCTCACTGAACACCGTATGAGCATCGGCTTCGCTTGCAAGAAATGACTTCAATATCCTCTCCAGCATGTTTTCATACGGGAGCATATTTTCTATCATCACTTGTGCATGATGCAACTTTGAGGAAGCAACCATCTTCATGGCACTAGTAATCTTGCGCGTACTGTTGACAGATGCTATCCTACTTTTGATTTCTTTCAGTGACGGCATAGGCTATTACTTTTTATATTGTCCGGCAACGTCGGCCATTACATTCTCAACCTTCTTGCTTACCTCGTCATTGATTACGCCAGAGGCAAGAACGTCGATTATGTCTCCCTGATGCTTTGAACGCAAGATTTCCAGGAACGAATCCTGACACTCGCGAATCTTCTCAACTGGAACATCACGCATAAGGCCGTGCGTGCCACAATAAAGTATAGCAATTTGCTCGCCTACTGGCATTGGGCTATACTGAGGCTGTATAAGAAGCTGGTTGTTCTTACGTCCACGGTCGAGCGTCATGGCTGTAACCGCGTCCATATCACTGGAGAATTGAGAGAAAGACTCAAGCTCACGATACTGAGCCATATCAATCTTCAACGTTCCGGCAACCTTCTTCATACTCTTTATCTGGGCAGAACCACCTACACGGCTTACTGAAATACCAACGTTAATGGCTGGACGGAAACCTTGGTTGAACAAATCAGACTCCAGGTAAATCTGTCCGTCAGTAATAGAAATAACATTCGTTGGGATATAAGCGGAAACGTCACCAGCTTGAGTTTCAATAATAGGAAGAGCCGTTAAAGAACCTCCACCCTTTACATGGCCTTTCATACATTCCGGCAGGTCGTTCATGTTTTCTGCAACTTCCTGTTGGTCATTTATACGTGCTGCACGCTCAAGAAGACGGCTATGAAGATAGAACACGTCACCTGGATATGCCTCACGTCCTGACGGACGACGAAGGATAAGCGATACTTCACGATAAGCAACAGCCTGCTTAGAAAGGTCATCGTACACAACAAGAGCAGAATATCCACGATCACGGAAATACTCACCTATTGCTGCACCAGCAAAAGGTGCATAATACTGCATTGCTGCAGGGTCTGCGGCCGTAGCTGCAACAATGATAGAATAAGGCAATGCCCCATGTTCCTTAAGGTTCTGCACAAGTGCCGCAACTGTTGACGCCTTCTGACCAATTGCTACATAGATACAATAAACAGGATTTCCTGCATCATAAAAACTCTTTTGGTTTATAATTGTATCAATGGCTATAGCCGTCTTTCCTGTTTGGCGGTCACCGATAATGAGCTCACGCTGACCACGTCCGATAGGAATCATAGAATCGACAGCCTTCAGACCCGTCTGAAGTGGCTCTTTCACCGGCTGACGATAAATAACGCCAGGAGCCTTACGGTCAAGCGGCATCTCGAAAGAATCTTTCAAGTCTATTTCTCCCTTGCCATCAATCGCCTGTCCCAAAGGATTGATAACTCTACCCAACATATTGTCGTTGACACGGATAGAAGCGATACGCTTTGTTCGTTTCACCACCATGCCTTCCTTAATGCCTTCAGTAGAGCCAAGAAGTACGCAACCTACATTGTCCTCCTCTAGGTTCATAACGATAGCCATTGTGCCATTCTCGAACTCCAGCAACTCATTGGCTTCGGCATTGCGCAAGCCATAGATACGCGCCACACCGTCACTAACTTGAAGCACTGTTCCGACTTCATCGAACTGGGCAGTCCCTTTAAGACCTTGCAGTTGCTCAAGAAGCACTTGGGATACTTCGCTAGGTTTAATTTTATCTGACATATTAAATGCTTAACTTTTTAAAAACGAACCACTTTTAGGTGGAACGCATTTTCTCTTATTTAAGTGCAGACAGGATGGAGCTGAGTTGCCTCTTGACACTAGCATCTAGACGATAAGTGTCATACTCCAAGACGAATCCCCCTATCAAGTCTTTATCAATCTCGGTAGAGAATTCAACAGTACCATTTGTCTGACTTTGTACTAACCTGCGCAACTTGTCTTCAACTTCAGCAGACAAGTTTGCCGCAGTAGTGAGTTTTGCCTGAACCAAGTTGTTCTCTTTCCTGTATAGAGTAATAAATGAGTTGGCAATGAACTGCATAATTTTCTCTCTTCCCTCTTGCAGGACAAGACCAACAAACCTTTTAGTCAGCGGGCAGGCGTTTTCGCCTGCAGCCGCCGTTAAGATACTTAATTTTTGGTCTTTAGAAAGCATAGGATTAGCTATGGTGACATTTAGTTCGGGCACGTTCACGTAACTTGCCGCGATAGTCTGCATGTCAGCATAGACTTGTTCAGACAGCCTTTCGTTATCGCTTGCCTTGAGCAAAGCCCGGGCGTATCTAACCGATATTAATCCCAAATCCATTCCAATTATTTATTTTTTAAACCAACTTCATTCAGCATAAGATCTATGTAGTCCATTTGCGCTTTGTCTTTTTCAAGACTCTTGCGAAGTATCTTTTCGGATACCTCAACACTTAAACGGGCCACCTGCTCACGGATTTCGGAAATAGCGGTTTCTTTCTGCGCTGCAATTTCGGCCTTAGCCTCATTCAAAATACGAGCGCTTTCCTCTTTTGCCTTATCCTGAGCTTTTTCCACAATAGCGTCACGCGTTGCAGCAGCTTCTTTAAGTATTTCAGCCTGCTTTTCGCGTGCTTCCTGAAGGATCGTCTCACTCTCCTGCTTGATATTGTCAAGCTTTAATGAGGCCTCGTGAGCTTTTTGCAGACTCTCGTCAATGTATTTCTTCCGGCTTTCAACCATCCCGATGATTGCGGGAAAGCCAAACTTTGCCAAGACGAAGAACACTACAAGAAATGCAAGAAGCATCCACAAGAGCAATCCTGGGTCAGGAGTTAGTATTGATGGCAAACTTGATAAATCCATTTGCTTAATTTTTCATACACCTAAAAAGGCGTTGATTACTAAAAAAACTCTCTCTTATTTGATAAGGAATGCACATGCTACAATTGCGAAAAGTGCACAACCTTCAACAAATGCAGAAGTAAGAATCATGTTCAACTGTATCTTTCCTGATGCTTCAGGCTGGCGAGCGATAGCGTCCATAGCGCTTCCACCGATTTTGCCTATACCCATACCTGCACCAATTGTTGCAATACCTGCTCCGAGACCGCAGCCTAGCTGTGCCAGACCTTCAGCAGCCAAAAGTGATGAAATAATCATAGTTTTTTTAATTTTAAGTTGTTATTATTATTTTCTTTGTTTAAATTTATTTTTTCCACGTATTTTTTTATTCTTCTTCCTTATGCGCCAAGCCTATAAATACGGAACTAAGAAGCGTAAACACATAAGCTTGAATGAAGGCAACCAAAACTTCAAGGCAGTTCATGAAAAGCATCATGACAATACTTATGAAATTAAGTCCGATACCGTAGCCGACCCCCATTGTCCATCCGAGGAAAATCACACAAGTAAAACTCAGAATGATTGCATGTCCAGCCATCATGTTGGCAAAAAGACGAACCATCAAAGCAAACGGCTTGGTTAATACCCCAAAGAACTCTATAACTGGAATCAGAGGAACAGGATATAATTTCAAGAATACGGGTACCTTCGGCCAAAATATGTCTTTCCAATATTCTTTATTTCCAAAAAGATTGATTGCCAGCATGGTACATAACGCAAGGAAGAAAGTTATGTTTATGTTTCCCGTAACGTTAGCACCACCAGGGAAGATTGGTAACAAACCAAGAATATTAGTTGTGAAGATAAAGAAGAATACGGTTAATAGATAAGGAGCATAGGGTTTGAAATGCTTCTCCCCTATTGACGCCTTAACGACATCATCGTATATCATCATGACAAACATCTCCATAAATCCGACGAAACCGCTAGGAGACTGGCTTTTCGCATCACGCTTTTTATACCAATGCGCACATGAAAGGAATACTGCAATAAGAATTATCACAACAATCCATATTTGTGCCACAGTCTTGGTGAAGCTCAAATCCAAAGGCCTTACAGTTGAGCCATCAGGCATTTTTTCATAGATTTTTCCATGATGCTCTTCATCGAAATAGTATTGCTCGGGGAGATTTTCCGCTTTTCCGAAATACCATTCACCCGTAGCAGAACTTCTGACAATGATGGGAAGTGGTATTGACAAGCTTTTGTCTCCAAACGTCGCTATATGCCATTCATAGGAATCGGAAAGGTGTTCAAGCACTATTTCTGGAATATTTATAGTGCTTTTTGTTTCCTCTTCGTTTCCAGCAAAAGCAGCAAGCGGCATTAACGCTATGAAGAAAAGAAGAATTAAAGACCTAAATTGTTTCATATTTAGTTATTTATCATTGTCACACTTAGAGTGAGAATTTGAAACATAAGAGAAAAACACAGAATGGTGAATAAGAAACACCAGATAGAATGCCATAAATACAATACAGAACTCCAACATCTTTGCATTACCGCATACCAAATAGAACGTAAAGATCGTGGCCAATGCCAGCAACATTCTAAATCCGGATACTGCGGTAAAGAAAGTAGTCAAGTTGTCGGGGCATTTTTTTGCGATCAATCGCCAAACAAGCCCCTCAACAATGCCGACAACAAAGGAAAACGAAGATGCCACCGTTATAGGAACAACAAAATCATCTACATTTAGAAGGCGAGAAACGGCAAACGCTATTGCGACAGATATAACTACCAAAGCTATTATTTGCACAACAAACAACTTGCACAACCTATCCACACCCGTTATTATCAGCATATTATACTCGACTTTTAAAGTTCTACACAAACATTTACTTCATTCTTCTGTACCTCTACAAACCCCATTGTGACGTTCACTATATGCTCACCGTCAGAGTTGTAAAAAACTACACGTCCTTTTTCCAAAGTTGATATAATGGGAGCATGATTGGGAAGTATTTCAAATTCGCCACTTGTTCCTGGAACTACGACCCTATCTGCAATACCCTCAAATTCTATTTTCTCTGGAGAGACGATTTTTAATTTTAAACTCATAAACTAACAATTTATGCTTTTAACCTTTTGCTGCCTCAAGCAATTTCTTACCCTTAGCAATAGCATCTTCTATAGTACCTACATTAAGGAATGCCTGTTCTGGCAGATCGTCAACTTTTCCGTCAAGAATCATATTGAATCCCTTTATAGTATCTTCTATAGAAACCATGACTCCTGGTATTCCAGTAAACTGCTCTGCTACGGTAAATGGCTGAGACAGGAATCGCTGAACTCGGCGTGCACGGTTCACAGTTAGCTTATCTTCATCTGAAAGTTCATCCATACCGAGGATCGCTATAATATCCTGCAATTCCTTATAACGCTGCAAAATCTGCTTTACTCTTTGGGCACATTCATAATGTTCCTTTCCTACAATCAGCGGGTCAAGTATACGGCTTGTTGATCCGAGTGGGTCTACAGCTGGATAAATACCCAACTCAGTGATTTTTCGGTTCAACTCGGTTGTGGCATCCAAATGGGTAAATGTTGTTGCAGGAGCTGGGTCAGTCAAGTCGTCAGCAGGAACATATACTGCCTGTACGGAAGTAATGGAACCTCTCTTCGTTGAAGTGATACGTTCCTGCATAGTACCCATTTCACTTGCCAACGTTGGTTGATAACCTACAGCCGACGGCATTCGTCCCAATAGTGCAGAAACCTCAGAACCGGCCTGTGTAAACCTGAAAATATTGTCAATGAAGAACATTATATCAGCAGGCTCTCCATCTTTTCCACCATGGTCACGGAACTCTTCTGCTACAGTAAGTCCAGAAAGAGCGACAGACGCACGTGCACCAGGCGGTTCATTCATCTGGCCATAGACAAGCGTTGCTTGACTCTTTTTCATTTCTTCTTCGTCAATAAGGCTCAAGTCCCATTTACCTTCTTCCATTGCCTTTTTGAACTTATCACCGTAACGTATTACTCCTGACTCTAGCATATCACGAATCAAGTCGTTACCTTCACGGGTACGTTCTCCTACACCGGCAAACACAGAATAGCCATTATGACCTTTTGCAATGTTGTTGATAAGTTCCATGATAAGCACGGTCTTACCTACTCCAGCTCCACCGAACAATCCGATTTTACCACCTTTCATATAAGGCTCCAATAGGTCGATAACCTTGATACCTGTTGCAAGCATTTCCTTTTGGGTAGAAAGTTCTTCAAACTTAGGAGGCTCTCTATGAATAGGATAAGCGCCCTTCATATCAAGTTCTTTCATTCCGTCAATAGGTTTTCCGATGACGTTCATCATTCGCCCTTTGATTTGCTCACCTGCAGGCATAAGAATTGGTGAGCCTGTGGGTATCGCTTCAAGCCCTCTCTGCAGTCCATCCGTGTTATCCATGGCCACAGTGCGTACTGTGTCTTCACCGATATGCTGTTGAACTTCAATTATAAGTTCTCGACCATCCGGACGTTTAACAACAAGGGCGTCATGGATTTTAGGCAACACTTTCTCTGGATCTTCTCCTTTCGTATCGAAATAAACATCGATAACCGGACCTACGATCTGGGAAATACGACCAATTATTTGTGACATATATTTATATTTTAAAATTAGGTTTCTTTTTAGCACATTGAACAATAAAGATTATCGAAACAAATGTGTTTATTCTGAATGTTTCGCCTTGTCGTTTCCATATATTTTTATTGACAAAACATAGACTTCGGTTAGCATTCAATTCCGATGCAAAAATAACAAATATATTTAATCCCCAATATTTTAATTGCTTTTTTATTAAAACCTTAATCCTTTTTTCACCATTTTCAAGGCGGATTGGGAGTAAAATGTCAATATAAACCAAATAAGTTCTTTGAAAGATGGGGAAAGAAAAAAGACGCATTCAATAGATTGCGTTTTTTATCTACTTGAATGCGTCTTTATTTCTTAAATGCTAAGTTCGTCCAAAACTGTTATCAATTTTTTGTCAAACGGTTTATCTGAACGAATTGCATCGGTGAAGGGAACATAAACTATTTCATTATTTCTTATTCCGACCATCAGATTCCGTTGTCCTTGCATTATCGCTTCAATAGCTCCGACACCCGTTCTGCTTGCAAGTATTCTGTCATGTGCCGATGGACTGCCGCCACGTTGTAAATGCCCAAGGATTGACACGCGAACATTATAATCCGGGAATTCTTTCCTTACACGGTCTGCATAATAAAGCGCACCGCATTTTGGACTTTCGCTAACGATAACAATACAGCTTCTCTTGCTCTTTCTGATACCGCGCTCCATGAAGCGCGTCAATTGGTCAACATCTGTTGAGTCTTCTGGTATAATTGCAGCTTCAGCACCACTTGCGATTGCACTGTTCTGAGCAAGGAAACCAGCATCACGCCCCATTACCTCAATAAAGAATATGCGCTCGTGACTAACCGCCGTGTCACGAATACGGTCAACACACTCTACTATAGTATTAAGCGTAGTATCATATCCGATTGTTGAATCGGTGCCATACAAGTCATTGTCAATTGTTCCAGGTAATCCAATGCAACATACGTCATGTTCCTCGGCAAAGATTTTCGCACCTGTAAGGGAGCCATTTCCACCAATTACAACGAGAGCGTCAATTTTGTTCTTCACCATATTGTCGTAAGCCTTCTTACGTCCTTCTGGTGTCTGAAACTCCTTGCTTCTAGCTGTTCGAAGTATTGTTCCTCCACGATTGATTATACCACTGACATTCTCTGTTGTGAAGTCCTTGATTTCATTGTTTATAAGTCCATCGTAACCACGGAATATTCCTTTGATTTTGAACCCGTTGCTAATACCGGCACGCGTAACGGCACGTATTGCAGCATTCATACCAGGAGCATCGCCTCCTGAAGTCAAGACACCAATTGTTTTAATCTTCATAACTTAAATATTCTATACCTATTAAATAATTCTAGTGTTATAAAATTCTTTTTTTACGACTTGCATCACCCATTCATTGAAAACGACATAGACGTTTTTACTATTTCAGAAGAAAGGATGTATGCAAAATTCTTCCTTTTCAATAACAGCAATCAGTTACCCACATGACCGCCATTCCAAGTAACCAAGCAATAATACATGTCCATCCGGCATTTTTAAAGAACCATCCAACATGTATGCGCTCCATCTTCATCAACGCCAATCCGCTAATAGAACTGAACAATAAGAAGTTTCCTCCCATTGCCGAGCTATATGCAATTATTTTCCAATATAATCCGTTTTTTGCAAATGAGGCCAAATAATCCGGATCCAATGACATTGCAAAAGAAAGATTGTCTACCACGTCGTATAAAGAAATAAAACTGAGTGATGTTGCAAACGTGTCAAGCACAGAACTTAACATTGCTGCAGCTACACCAACTATCCAAACATTATGTATGTTGTCATTTATTATATCGGCAACCCATGACAACACACCTGTTTCCTCTACGACCGCCAACGCAAACATGACGCCAAGCACGAAAAGAATCATCTGAATCATTCCATACTGCAACGCTCTCGGTATGCGCTTTTGTATCATTTTGTCTGAATCAGACAACTTATGATTGAAAATCTCGTTTACTATCCACAATAACGACAAGACACATAAAGCGCCCAAAAAGGGACTTAGCTTGGTTATACTATGAAATGTTGGTATAAACCACAAACCACCAATACCAACGAACAACATAACAATTCGTTGCCAACGGTTCAAGTTTGTGTCATCCCCACGATACGGCATAACGAAACTTTGTATTTCAACAGTTTCAGGCAGTTTCCTGCCGAGCCACCAAACAGGCAACAGACAGGAAATGATACATGGCAAAGCCAAAGATGTTGATAATTGCGAAGCATCTACCGCACCTATATTCCAAAGAAGAAGTCCTGTAGGATCACCTATCACCGTTAAAGCTCCTCCACAATTAGACGCAATTACTATTGCGCTGCCATAAATCATACGTTGCCGGCGATTTGCCAAGATTTTATGCATTACAACAAGCATCATTGTCGTTGTGGTTAGGTTATCAAGATTAGCTGAAATGATAAAGGTAACAAAGACCATCACCCACAACATCTTCCGACTATTGCGCGTATGCAGCAACTCTGTCAGAAAATCAAAACATCCGTTGTTGTTCAATATATCCACTATTGACATTGTAGACAACAAGAACAACACGATTTCCGCCCCTCGTCCAACATAGACAAGAAACACATTCTGAGATATAAAGAGCTTTACGTTTTCAGCATTAGGAGCAAGTCCGGAAAGGAAATCACTATATTCACGTGGATGTTGCGCAAATACAAAATCGCTACCGTAGCAGATATACAACACCCAACCTACTGCCGCCATGAATATCGCTACAGCGGCACGGTTCACATTTGTAATATGCCCTGTTGCAATAAGGACAAATCCCAAAATCAATATTGCGACGATAACAATTGTCATAACACATCCGGACTTTTGTTCGGCAAAATTACTAAAATATCTTTATTTCTAAATAAAACGACGATGTTTTTTAGCGCGTTTTAACCTGTTTTTAACGTGTTCTTGACATAAGACATCCTGGGCTAATGAAGCAAGGCGTCAGTTACATAAGCGCACTACTCTAATGCCGGGCATAGTAGGATGCTTAAGCAAATAACGATTCAGCAACATAGGTTCTTCCACCACTTTTTTGTGGATGCTCGATGCATTAAGCAGATGTAAGCCATCTGCATGCCATACAGCTATACCTATATGCTGGGTATCCAACCCTTTCTTGTTTGTTATAATTGCTATTATATCTCCATCCTTTACAGTTTTACGCAAAACCTTTGTATTTCGTATATGCTTACGCGGAATGTATTTGTATTTCTTTGAAGACAGGGCTTTCTCTGTTTGAGCTATAGCAGAAATCATTTTCTCATCCCCCTTCAACATAGGATACCTTTCGGAATGCGTTGTCATATAGTTAACATTTATTACCTGCGTTTCGGAAAAAGGCGGCACCGGTGACTGAATCTCATTACATATGCCTAGACGGCTATTGTCTTCAATCCAATCTGTAAAATAATGCAGACGCGACTGATACCCTGTGTTCTTCCCGTCTCTATATCTCAATGTTTTAAGTTGCAGGCAGAAATCTGCGAATGTGTTCTTCCTTTTACGGTGACATAACGTGAGGGCCGTAACGTTCTCAACAAAAGTCGTGCAATCCAGCTGCCTAAGGTTTATTACTAACTTTTCTTTTTTATTTATTTCCAACGTACTCGCCACATAAGGAATACCAAGAAGCTTTCTTGCAAAAAAGAGCTGACAGTCAACCGTTGTTTGTAGTTTCTTTTCTTGTGCCTCCTCCAGCAAATTCACTACAACCAGGCTGTCTTCCTTTAAATATTGCACACTATGCGCCTTTATCGAAGTAAAAGCAAACAAAAGGGCCACGATGAAAGTGATGATTTTTCTACACATTTCTTTCCTGCTAGTTTTATTCTTTATAATTTATTACTAAGACGCTTTTTCAATGCCTATACTTCTTTTTCTTTCCGAAATTCAGTCCGACGTAGATATTCATCTTTCCGACGTAGTTATTCGTTGAAAAACGGCTTTTGTGATAATAGTAAGAGTGCATTATATAGTTGGCACCAACAAACCATCTAGTGTTGTTCCACACAACCCCAAAGCGCCCCACCCCGTCAAGATTAAAATTTTTAAAGTCAAAGTTGTACTTTCCGTTATCCGTTTGGTTATCTCCAGAAGAGTGTTTATAAGCCAAAGCCACGGACAATGATGCGTTGAAAAGAAAATTTTTCGCAAAAACCCAGTTGTAAGCATATCCTCCCGAAACCGAAACCGACATATATTTTACTTTGTCAAACTTCAGTCCTGAATCTATTTTGAATTCCTGCTGCCCCATTTCTGGCTGCGTTTTCACATAATCATTGACAGTTTTTTCAAGTTTGTTGTAGTCTAGTGATATGGAATTCGATGTGTATCCAACGCCAAGCAAAGCAGAGCCACAACTCTTTTTCTGACAAGTGCTTTGACTATATGCCGCAGGATAGGAGAATTTCCTGTGGTTAAATATGTAATATATATCGAAGCCCTTGGTGTCAACCTTAACTCCATCAAACGGCAAGTCCTTAAAATTTATCTTTATCTTATCGTCCGAATTCTTCATTGAACGCAGTTTGAAATCCTCTCCTGCCTTTTTATAATAAAGGTCTATGCCGAACAGTGCTGTATAGAAGCTGAAATCAAGCTCAGTCTTGTTACTTCCATTCTTCAGATGGTTCACATCAAAAGTGTATCCCAAGAAAAGCCACTGCCATCCGAAATATGGTCCTACTTTAACTGAAGGCTTTGGCGCAAAGGTCATTGTCTGCCCTGATTTGCTACTTAATGTATAACGTTCATAATTGTTCGTATTTTGCAGCATTACAGTATAGTTATAATGCTGCGGCTCGATATATGCTGTATCAACATTGCTAAAAGCATCAACGATATTCGTGACAAATTTTCCTATTGCGCCAAGAAAACCGCGCTTATGCTTCACGGTAACAGAATCTTCTTTCACAAGACTATCAATCTTGCACAAGGCAGAAGATTTCATATCCACTGCCGTCAACAATAGCAAAAGCAAAAATAACGTGATTTTCTTTAGCATTGACAAGTCCTCAGTTCAGTTTCACAAGACTTTTATGATTGTCAGAATTTTCCCAAAATCCTATCCATCACCCAATTCACCGGCGTAGCTGATACACTTGTGCAAGAACAATTTGCTTTTCCCTGCAACGTTTCTACCACTTGTTTTATCAGAGGTTGCTGCACATATTCCGGATTAGCAACAACGATACTTGCCTTACCGCGACTTGACACAAGAGATATTGGTTCATAGTTGAACACAGAGAAGCTAAGCGTCCCGTTTTCTCCGATAATTTCTATCCTATCCTCGCGTGCAGACTCATGCCCCACAAAGCACCATGACCCACTACCTGGCAATCCACTTTCAAATTCGAAGCAGGCACTAACACTATCCTCTGTATCATAAAGCCCTCCACGATTGGCGCAAATCCCGTTAGCCTCAACTATAACGCCAAAAAAATCTTGCAGCAAATCCAGCTGATGAGGTGCCATATCATAGAAATACCCCCCGCCAGCAATACTCTTCACAACACGCCAAGGACGCTTTTCGCCTACAACGGCATCACTTTCACGCGGAGGATTGGAAAAACGCACCTGCACATTTAGGATTTTGCCCAATTCACCGCTGTCAACGATACTTCTCACCTTTTGAAAATAAGGAAGACATCGTCGGTAGTAAGCCACAAAACAAGGCATTCCTGTCTGTTCACTAACGCGGTTTATACGGGCACAATCATCATAATTTGCAGCAAGAGGCTTCTCCACATACACAGGCTTACCAGCATGCATGGCCATAATGGCATAGGCTGCATGGCTTGACGGCGGCGTAGCCACATAAACGGCGTTCACTTCCGGATCATCTATAAGTTCTTGAGCATCCGTATACCAACGCTTTATACCATGTCGCATGGCATACCCTTTAGCCTTTGCAGCCGTTCTGCTCATCACAGCAACGACCTCCGAGCCATCTATTGAAGAAAAAGCCGGGCCAGATTTCTTCTCTACCACTTCGCCACAGCCTATAAATCCCCATTTAACCTTATCCATTCTTTTTATTTTATTATTGCAAAGTTAATATTTTTATCAGACAAAAAATAATTTATATCTTCTTAATCATTACCTTTGCAATAAAAATACGAAGAAAATGAATACAAAAGAAAATACTATCGGACTTAAACTGCGCAGTTTTCGGGCTTGCATCCACGATGCTTTCAGCGAGACCGTAAAAAATGCATTTCCCGTTATGGGCAAATACTGGAAATTCATACTTGCTATTGCCGTAATACAAGCAGTGTTGTCTGCTATTTTTTCAACCTTAACAGGCGGAATGATATACATTGGCATGCAACTTCAGGTTATACCAATAACCGTCTGTCTATTACTTTCTTACATAGTTTCCCTTGTTGTCGAAGCTTCAATGTTTGCATACATCGGAAAGAACAAGCTTTCATGGGCTGTTTGCCGACTGATAAAAACTATTCCCTTGCAGATAATCATCTTGCTTATACATATATTACTTACAGTTGCCGCAACATTCATCTATACGCTCTGCACAGGTAAACCACTTAACAAAATAACACTCTTCACGGTTCTTCTTGTTGCGCTGGCACTCATTGTCCCGATGGTAATTAGCATAATACCTGTAATGTACGTTTTAACAAAATACATGTATGAACCAAAGAGCAGACTTTACAAGGGCTTTTTCCATGCATACACTTGCGGTTTCAAACATTGGTGGCTTATTTTTTCAACGCTCCTGCTTGCCATCTTATGTACAGGCATCGTGGAAATAACAGTCATGCAACCTGTTCACATACTTACAATAATACAGAATATCTCCGAATATAGCACAGTGTCGCAAGGCGACGAGCCCTCACTTCCGGCTTCCTTCACGTGGATAGTAGCCTTGCTCGGCTTCTTTGCCGCAATTATCCGTATATTCACCTTGGCATTTATTAACTACTCATTATATTATGCCTATGGAACAATCAAGCTTAAGACTGAAAAAGCGGAATCTGCATCAGAAAAGCTATTGACAAAAAGTCCGGCAACAGAGGAGCAACAGCATTGATACAGAACGTAAAGAACAAACATTGAAACACAAACCAAAGAACTCATATGCAGAAATATTTATTCATTGACCGCGACGGCACGCTTGTATACGAGCCAGAAGACGAGCAAGTAGACTCTTTCAACAAGCTGAAATTCAGAAAAGGCGTATTCAAAGCTCTTTCCTTCATAGTTGAACACACAGATTACAAGTTGGTTATGGTGTCAAACCAAGACGGACTAGGGACAGACTCTTTCCCCGAATGTGATTTTCTTCCTGTACACAACTTTATTATTGACACTCTCGCTGGCGAAGGCGTTACTTTCAGCGACATTCTAATTGACAACCATTTTCCCGAAGATAACAGTCCGATGCGCAAGCCTGCAACCGGCATGCTGACTTCCTATATAAAAGACCCTGAGTGTGACATGAAGGGAAGTTACGTTATCGGCGACCGCGAAACAGACCGCATGCTTGCCGAAAATCTGGGTTGCACACCTTTAATTGTGAACGACACAGACATGCCATGGAACAAGATTGCAGAGATTGTTTTTGCAGGCGAACGAACAGCTACGATTGAGCGCAACACGAAAGAAACACAGATAAAAGTTAGCGTAAACCTGGACGGTAAAGGAGCAGGATCCATAGACACCGGCCTTGGGTTCTTCGACCACATGCTTGAACAAATAAGTCGCCACGGAGGCATTGACCTTGACGTAAAAGTGACTGGCGACCTTTATGTTGACGAACACCACACAATTGAAGACACAGGCCTTGCGCTTGGTGAATGTCTGCGCATCGCACTGGGAGACAAACGAGGCATTGAGCGTTACGGATATGCATTGCCAATGGATGATTGCCTATGCCAAGTTGCATTGGATTTCGGCGGACGTCCCTGGATTGTATGGGATACTGAATTCAAAAGGGAAAAGATCGGGGAAATGCCAACAGAAATGTTTTTCCACTTCTTCAAAAGCCTCAGCGACACGGCATTGATGAACCTAAACATAAAGGCTGAAGGACAAAACGAACACCACAAGATTGAAGGTATTTTCAAGGCTTTTGCACGGGCTGTAAAAATGGCAGTAAAAAGGGACATCTATCGGTTTGAACTTCCTTCAACAAAAGGTACACTTTAAATATCACACAAGATATCCAAAGACCTAAGTGCTCGCTCTGTGGCATTTGGCAGAGTTGACATGTAAAAGCAGCAGAATTACGCCCCAAAAGCCCGCCGCTTCTGTAATTATCCCCACGGGCAAACAAATCTTACCCCACGGGGAAAACACACGTTGCACGCAGCAAACAAGAGCGACATGAGAAAATATCCAGCAACGGCTCTTAATTCTTCACCAAATTTGCTAACTTTGCATTTTAATATCAGGAAGCAAAAGGATTTCTTATGGAAAAGAAAGAGTTTTTTACGCGAGAAGAAAAATCACTCGTACTAGATACTATAAAGCGGCTGCGTTCAAAAACAGCCTACGCATTGTCAAAGGAGGACGAAAAGAAAGTCTTTGCCCTGCTTAAAGAAGCAATACTGACAGAAAAGATTTCCAGAGATATATTTAGTCTCAACCCCATCCTACTTTCGTTACAAACGGCAGAAATAGCTATCGATGAAATCGGGCTAAAGCGTGACGGCACCCTGGCCATCATCCTGCATTCATGTGCAAACACACAAGAAGCGATAGAAAACATTGAGAAGAATTTCGGCGGAGCCGTGGGTACAATACTTAATGGACTTGTGCATATACAGGACCTATACAAGAAAAACCCCATCGTGGAAAGCGAGAACTTCCGCAACCTTCTGCTATCCTTCGCCCAGGACATGCGCGTAATTCTCATTATGATTGCAGACAGGGTAAACCTCATGCGACAGATACGCGACACGGAACATTTGGAGGAAAAGAAGAAAGTGAGCGAGGAAGCCAGCTACCTCTATGCGCCACTAGCCCATAAACTTGGTCTATACAAGCTGAAAAGCGAACTTGAAGACATCAGTTTAAAGTATCTTGAACATGATGCCTACTACATGATCAAGGAAAAGCTCAATGAGACAAAGAAAAGCCGCGACCGCTATATCGATGCATTTATTGCCCCTATCAAGGAAAAGCTTGAAGCCGAAGGCTTAAAGTTCCACATGAAAGGCCGTACAAAAAGCATACATAGCATCTGGCAAAAGATGAAAAAGCAGAAATGCGGCTTTGAAGGCATATACGACCTCTTTGCAATAAGGATTATACTCGACTCTCCACTCAACTTGGAAAAGGTGCAATGCTGGCATGTTTTTGCCATTGTCACCAACATGTATCAACCCAACCCTAAGCGTCTGCGCGACTGGCTTAGTGTTCCGAAATCAAACGGCTACGAGAGTCTACACATAACCGTGAAAGGTCCTGAAAACAAATGGGTGGAAGTTCAGATAAGGACGGAGCGCATGGACGAAGTTGCCGAGCGCGGTCTCGCAGCCCACTGGAGATACAAAGGCATTAAGAGCGAGGGCGGCATGGACGAATGGCTGACAAGCATACGTAGGGCCCTTGAAAACAACGATTCCCTCGAAATGATGGATCAGTTCAAGATGGACCTCTACGAAGACGAGATCTTCGTTTTCACCCCTAAAGGCGAACTTATGAAATTTCCCGCCGGAGCTACTGTGCTTGATTTTGCCTACCGCATACACTCAAACATCGGAAACCACTGCACCGGAGCAAAGATAAACGGAAAAGTTGTTACTTTCCGCCATATACTCAAGAGCGGAGACCAAATAGAAATAATAACATCCTCAACACAAAAGCCTAAGCAAGAGTGGCTAAACATAGTCAAAACTAGCCGAGGAAAGGCAAAAGTACGCCAAGCCCTGAAAGAAACACAGGTAAAAGATGGTGTGTATGCCAAAGAAATGATAGAACGGCGCCTTAAGAACCGGAAAATAGAGATGGAAGAGGGCATAATGTCCCACCTGATCAAAAAGCTAGGATTCAAGGAAACCAATGACTTCTATAAACAGGTTGCCGACGAAACTCTAGACATAAACACGGTTATTGAAAAATACCAGGAGATAAAGGAGCATGAGACAAATGCACCTCTTCTCCAACAACAGGTACGCAGTGCTGAGGGCTACAGTTATGAAAGTCCTGCCGAAGAGTTGACTAACACGTCAAACGATGTTTTGGTAATCGACCGCAATCTAAAAGGCATAGAATACACTTTGTCGCGTTGTTGCCGCCCTATATACGGAGATGATGTGTTCGGTTTTGTAACTGTTAACGGAGGAATAAAAATACACCGCACAGACTGTCCCAACGCAACAGAATTGCGCAAACGTTTTGGCTACAGGATTGTTAAAGCAAAATGGAGCGGAAAAGACGGAGCACAGTATTCCACTACGCTGAAGATTATCGGTAATGATGACATTGGCATAGTGAACAATATAACAAGCATCATATCCAAAGAAGAGAAAATCATGATGCGCAGTATAAACATTGACAGTCACGACGGATTGTTCAGCGGCAATCTTGAAATAAATGTGGAAGACAACACACGCCTTAACCAACTTGTCAAAAAGTTGCGCACAATAAAGGGTGTGAAACAAATAATAAGACTCTAAACAATAAAACAATAAAATATTATGCTTACACTAAAACTTATCAGTGAAGAGACTGAACGTGTAATTAAAGGTCTGGAGAAAAAACATTTCCCCGGAGCAAAACAGGCTATCTATGACGCACTGGCAATAGACAAATTGCGCCGTGAAACCCAACAGAAGCTTGACAAGCAACTACAAGAGGGTAAGAAGAAAGCAGCCCAAATAGGGGCCTTGATGAAAGAAGGAAACAAAGAGGAAGCCAACAAGATAAAGGAAAGTGTAGCTGAGCTTAAGGAAGAATCGAAACTTCTTGAACATGAGCTTACTGAACTTGAGCAGAAACTTATAGATCTTCTGCGCACAATACCTAATATACCCAACGATGATGTTCCCGAAGGAAAAGATGCTGCCGACAATGTGGTTGTAAAGGAAGGTGGAGAAATTCCTAACCTACCGGAGAACGCATTATGCCACTGGGATTTGTGCAAGAAATTTAACCTCATTGACTTCGACCTTGGAGTCAAGATTACGGGTGCCGGTTTCCCTATATATATAGGAAAGATGGCACGTCTGCAAAGGGCCTTGGAAGCATTCTTCCTTGAAGAGGCAAGAAAGAGCGGCTATCTTGAAGTGCAGCCCCCTTACGTAGTTAACGAAGCTTCTGGCTACGGCACAGGACAGTTGCCTGACAAGGAAGGACAAATGTATCACTGCAACATGGATAATCTCTATCTTATTCCTACTGCAGAAGTTCCAGTGACAAACATTTTCCGCGATGTAATACTTGATGAAAAAGACCTGCCAATAAAGAGGTGTGCATATTCTGCATGCTTCCGCCGCGAAGCCGGTTCGTACGGTAAGGATGTGAGAGGACTAAACCGCCTACACCAGTTCGATAAAGTAGAGATTGTACGCATTGACAAGCCTTCTCATTCATACGAGTCACTTAACGAAATGCTCGACCACGTAGAAGGTCTTCTGAAAAAATTGGAACTCCCCTACCATATCTTGCGCCTTTGCGGTGGAGACATGAGCTTCACATCATCAATATGCTATGATTTTGAGGTTTGGAGTGCCGCTCAGAAAAAATGGCTTGAAGTATCATCTGTAAGTAATTTCGAGAGTTATCAAGCCAACCGCTTAAAGTGCCGTTATAGAAACCAGGAAACAAAGAAGACTGAACTATGCCACACGCTTAACGGTTCGGCCCTCGCCCTGCCAAGAATTGTTGCTGCAATCATCGAGAACAACCAAACTCCAGAAGGAATACGCATACCAAAAGCTCTTGTTCCTTACTGCGGTTTTGATGTTCTTGACGACAAAAATTTCTAATCAGCAGATTAACATAAATATTACAGACCTCTATGACGATAAGGGGAAAGTCCCCAACGTCATAGAGGTTTGTTTTTTTGAAACTTGCATAAAACGAATTCTTGAGAAATAGCCGTGTTCGTTGATGCAAAAGTTTCTTCCATCTGCAAGATATGGGAAGACCTATCTTCCAGTAGCTTGCAAGTACTCGCGCTTCTTCACCTCGTAGTCGGTGAACGACTCCACATACTTGTCACGGCTCTGCTGAAAGAGCGACTGCGCATCAAGGAGATCGCTCATAGTAGCGGTTCCCGTCTGATAGTAGTCAGTATTGAGTCGCAGGTTCTCCTCACTCTGCATGATACTCTCCTGAGCTATCGCTACTTGGCGGTAAGCATTGGTAAGGTCGTTCCATGCCTTGCGCATCTTGACCACAAGAAGTTCACTTTTGTCACGCTTCTCGTTCTCTGCACTCTCCACCTGTAGCTTCCGCCGTTTCATGTCGTGCGAGCCACCCCACCAACTGCTTATGGGTACGGAGACGGTGACCATGCCCACAAGGCGGTTCTGCGATTTGTCCATTACATTATTATATAGATAACCTCCGCCCACGGCTACGGATGGTAGGTTCTTGCCCACGGCGAGCTTGTACTGCAATTTGCTCGCCTCTATCTGCTTGCCGAGGAGTTGGTATTCGTTGGTTTGGGAAAGAGATGATTCAGCCGATTGGAAAATCTGCTGAGGACTCTCCGGCATGGGATAGTCTGAAACAATCCGGCTCTCCACCTCGATGCTTTCCCCGGCGTGCCCCATCACCTGCGCTAGCAAGTCCTTCACCGTGGAAATGGCGTTCTCCACCTGAATACTTGAAGCCTTCACCTCGTTCTGCCGCAGTTGCACCTGCAGCAGGTCGTTGCGGTTGCGCACACCGACATCCACGGCATTCTGTGCATCCTGGCGCACACGCTCTAGCTGACGGTTGAGCAGGTCGAGAGTACGGAGGTTCTCCTTGAGCTGCACCAGTTGCCAATAATATTGCTCCGTGTTGAGCCGCACCTCATTCTCCGACAAGCCGAGCTGCAGACGAGCTGCATCCTCGCCCACTTTAGCCAGTTTGTTACTGTTTATAATCTGCCCTCCGGCGAAGACAGGCTGCATCGCAGTAACACCTGCCACCCAACCATCCTTAGCGAGCGACATCGTCATGCCGCCCAAGTCCATCTCTAGCATGCCTTTGTTGGCGATGAATCCACCGCCAACGGCTGAGACTGTAGGGAAGTATTTGGTGAAAGCCTCCTTGCGTTGTTCTGTAGCCATAGCAATCTCGTTGTCTGCATTGCGGAGCGTAAGGTTGTTGCGCACCGCCTCGCTTATACATTCATCGAGAGAATAGTTTTTGCTTTCCTGTGAGGAGGCCGGCAAATTCATTGCCAGTCCTCCCATGATTATTGCAAATATCTTTTTCATCAGTTCGTCTGTATTATGTTTATTCCTTTTCCATTTCCAAAGCCAAGTCCCGTTGTTTCTCATTTCCCTCGAACACGAGGAGATACGTCACCGGCACTACGGTAAGGATGCAGAGCATGGAGATAAGCGTGCCGTAGCATATTACCGTACCCATCGGCATCCACAGTCCGCTGCCGCCGAGTATCATCGGGATGACACCCATTGAGGCTGCTGCAGAGGTGAGGAAGATAGGGCGCATACGCCGGCTGGCGGAGTGCAAGATGGCATTGCGGGCGGTCATACGTTCTGTTTCCTGAAGCTCTTCGGCATAGTCGAACATGATGATGCCGTTGCGCACAATAATACCCATCAATGCCACGAGTCCCATCACGCAGGTTACACCGAAGGGGAGTCCCTGTATCTCCAATCCCACACAAGCGCCGAAGAGGCTCAGCAACATACTGCCAAACACGATACTCGCCAATTTGATCTTGCGGAAATGCGCCATGAGGATAAAAAAGATCATCACCGCAGCTACGGCAAGGGCGGTCATAGTAGGCCCCATCGTCTCAGTGCTGTTCTCCAAGTCGCCACCATACACCACCCTAGTGTCGGGCGAGAGCTTCACACCCTTCATCTTCTCCTGCACCTGCTGCGTCACCGCCATGGCGTTCACGCCCCGCTTGGTCTCTGCCATCACCGTAATGGTGGGCACACCATTGCGGCGCACCATCTGTCCGTACTGCGTGGTGGGCACGATGTCGGCAATCTGTCGCAGAGGCACGGTCTTCAGTCCACCCATTACGGGTATCTGCTCGTCGGCCAAATTATCGGTAGAGGCCTGGTTGCTGCGTGTGCTCATCAGCACGATGGGCACCTGCTTGTCGCCCTCCCACACATTGGCGATGCCCATGCCGCTGCCATAGCGCATGGCGAGAGTTGCCTCCACCTGTATGTTGCTCACACCAAGGCGTGTAGCCTCATCCTCCTTCAGACGTATGGTGGTGGTGGCCTGCGGCTCCTGGAAGTTGGTGCGCACGAGTTGCAGGTCGGGGACGGAACGCAAAGTCTCCGTCACCTTGTCGGCATCCGCCATCATCTGCTGATGGTTGTCGTTGCTTAGGCGAATCTCCACCGGACAGGTTGCCTCGTTGTAGCTCAGCTGCTTGAACTTGATGTTTGCCTCGGGGAAGTAGGTAGCATACTCGTCTAGCACTACCTCTGTCGCCTTATCGTCGGTCGTGTTGACGATGAACTGGGCGTAGTTGCTTCCGGCTATCTGCGGTGCATAGGCTGTATGGAAACGTGGTGAACCGCATCCCTTGAATGAGGTAACAGACACTATGCGCTGGTCGCGGCGCAGAATGTGCTCCAAACTGTCTGCTACTTCGGAGGTCTTGTCTAGCGAAGTGCCTGTGGGCATATAAATCTCCACGGCAAACTGGTTGCGCTCAGCGTAAGGCATGGTCTGCTGAGGCAGTCGGTTCATCATCATCATGCCCAGGGCGATGGATGCCAAGCCGATGCCCAACGTGATCTTGGGCCAGGCGAAGCAGAGGCGGAGCAACTTGTCGTAATACTTTTGCATCACATCAAGGAACGAGAACGCCTTCTTTCCCGTCTTAGGGTTGAGTTTCTCCTTCAGCGGCTTGCGGATGAAGAAGAACTGCATGAAGGGCACGAGGAGCGTTGCGACGAGGAGCGATACACCCAGCACGATGCTCACCGACCATGGGAAGGAGAGAAGGAAGTCGTGCGTCTGTCCCACGCAGCACATCAGGAACGGGAAGAATGTGATGCTGATGGCGCATGTGGCGGAGAAGATGCTCTTGAAGAAATGTGTGGTAGAGGCTATGGAGGCATGCCAGCGGCTCTTGCCTTCTCCTATCTGCTCCAGGTAATTGTCGATGATGACGATGGAGTTGTCCACTATCATTCCGAGCGTCACGATGAGTGCAGCTAGACTCACGGTGTTCAGTTCTATTCCGAAAGCATTATACAGTCCTAAGGAGATAAAGATACTGATGGGGATGGTAGAGGCAGCCACTAGTGCCACACGCATGGGCAGTAGGAGCAGCACCACAATAATCACGGCCACGATGGCGATAACCAGTTCGTGGAGGAAGTTGTGCACACTGTCGTTCACCACTTTACTTTGGTCTGTGATACGGTAGATGCTCACGTCCTTGGGCAATGTTTTTTGAAACTCTGCCAACTCTCCATCTATCGCCTCGCCCATCTTCACGACGTTCTGTCCTTTCTTTATCTCCACGCTAAGAAGGATACACTTCTTGCCGTTGTTGGTAATGCGGCTTTCAGCGTCAGGGTATTCTCGCTTTACGGTGGCGATGTCTTTCAGACGGACGTTCACGCCCGATGGAGAGGAATAGACAATTTGCTGTTCGATGTCGTAGAGTGTGTTGAGCGACTTGCCCACGTGGATGGGCATCGTATAGGTTGGAGTTTTGAGTCTGCCGCCAGTAGTGATAAAACCTTTCTGAAAGAGGGTGGCGGCAACAACCTGGTCGGAAAGGCCGTACTTAGCTAGACGGTCGTTGTCCAAGACTACAGAAATTTGCTCCTGCTGCATTCCGCTCACAGTGAGCCGTCCCACGCTCTTGATACCGCGCAGCCGATCCTGCAACTGGTCCATGTATTCGTTCAGCTCACGGTATGTCTTGTCATTACTCTCCATAGTGATGAGGAGCGAGGATGTGTCGCCGAAGTCATCCTGCACTACCACAGCCGCTACGTTCTGCGGCAGTTCGCTCTTGAAGCTCTGCACACCGTGCTTAAACTTCGACCAGAACTCGTCCTTGTTGTCCAGTTCGTCGTTGAGCTGCACCTGTATGTAGACGATGCCGTCGCGACTCATGGAGTAGGTTTTCTCTTTCTTTACCTCCTTATAGGAGAAGATGTAGTTCTCCAGGGGCTTGGTCACCTGCTGTTCCATCTCTGCGGCGGTGTTGCCGGGAGCCACAGCCACCACGATGCCCTGTCGGATGGTGAAGTCGGGGAACTCGTTCTTGCGCATGTTCGGCAAACTATAGATGCCGAAGGCAATAAGGCTGCACACCACCACAATGACGATCTGACGGTAGTGCATCGCCTATTCTACTAAGTTTCGTTTCTTCTTCATTACTACTTCGTTTTAAGGGCAGTGCCCGTACTTACTTTCTGTTGTCCTTCCACGATGAGCTTGTCACCCGGCCTAAGACCGCTGACGATGCTCACACCGTTGCTCTGGTATTCTCCGCAGACGATGGTGCGGCGAGCTGCCTTGCCGCCTTCGTCCACCCAAACGAAATTGGAGTTGTCGTCGGCAAGCTGCACGAGGTGGGCAGGGATGACGATTGGTGTGGCGTGGTCACTTGTCTTTGAGACTTCCGACTTGTCAAGTGACACCTGCGACACCATACCAGGCAAGAGGGCTTTGTCCGTTCCAGCCACACGTATCTTCACACCGTAAGAACGCGACATGGGGTCGGCAATAACACCTTTCTCTATTACGTATCCGTCGTAATGCTTCCCATTGAGAGCCTGCACTATTATCCTCGCACGCTGACCGACATGAACATTTGCCATCTCGCTCTCCGGTACGGAGATTTTCACGTTAAGCACCTTCGTGGTGACAAGCTTAACGATTGGCACGCCCGGCGCAGCATTCTGTCCCACTTCGGCGTATTTCTCTGAGACAACTCCATCGAAGGGTGCATATAGCCAGCAATCGCCAAGGCTCTTCTTTGCCATATCCTCAGCAGCGATGGCCTGTTGCAGTTGGCTCTGTGCCTCCACCCACTTTATCTCTGACAAACTCCCCTTGTCGTGGAGTTGTTTCATGCGCCCGTAAGCATCCTCGGCCTGAAGTCTTGTGGCATGTGCCATGCTATAACTATTCTTCGCTTGCGTGGGGTCTACAGTAGCAATGAGTTGTCCCTTGCCCACGCGATCACCTACCTTCACCTTAATTTGCATGATTGTGCCGCCGGTGGTAAAACTCAGTTGTACACCGTTTTCTTCTTCCACTGTTCCCGAATAGCCATAGCCGGACAGCTCAGCAGGCAGATCCCTCCCCACGGTCATCTCCTTTACATTTACCATTTCTACGGTGGCAGGAGCATTCGGCTTATCGCTGCAACCCACAACGACCAAAGATGCCATAACAACGGGCACGATGCCCTGCGCCATAGTCTTTTTTCCTGTGATTAATCTTTTCATACCTGTTTGTTTAATTGTTCTCTTTTTCTCGTTTCGAATGCAAAGAAACCGCCTTACAACGCAAACAAAAGACATTTCATGTCGTACTAAGTGTCTGATATTTCTACGGAGAAATAAAATAGAGAAAGATAAGACACAAAAAGGAAATGAATAACACGCCAAAATTCGGGGGATAGTGATACATTTGCACATGAAAACAGCAAATATGTCACACTTATAACTAAATACAGATATGAATGCAGATAAGATTTCCGATGAAAACGTTTTGGAAACTAAAAAAAGACTATTTCCCACGCATAGGGATGGTGTAACGGAAGAGGAATGCCGGCTGAGGCTGGAACAAATCACCGACAAAGACCTTGCTGTGTTCGACGATTTAGGAACACTTCCGTCGAAGAATTACCATTCCGAGGCCTACGTTACCATCCTTTGCCTTGAGGGAAAAGCTTCGTGTACGATAGAAGGCAAGGAATACCATATTAAAAAGAACGACATGATAATGGCGCATCCCAATCAGATTATTCAGGATGCAATGGTAAGCTTCGATTTCAAGTGCTGCGGCTTGCTGATGTCGCCAGCGTATTTCGAAAATATCTTTATCCTTGGTGGTAACATATGGGAGGCGGGTATCATTATCCGCGAACATCCGCTGCTACACCTTAATGAAAAGGAGGTTGAGAATTTTATGACTGACCACGAGTTTCTGAAGCACAAACTGACGCGCACAGGACTGCCCCACCATGAGCAAAGCCTGAAACTGCTGTTGCAGTCGCTCGTCTTCGAGTTCTATGACAATATCTCTCCGATGCTGGAACAGCAACTGTCGTGTCGTAGCTATACCTCTGCCGACAACATCTTCAAGCGTTTCTTGAGTCTCGCATCCAGCGAAGCACCGCGCCGTCGTGAAGTAGCGTACTACGCTGATAAACTCTGCATCACGCCTAAGTATCTATCGTTTGTTTGCAAGAAGCAGACAGGGTATACGGCATCTTATCTCATCAACAAAGCCACGACAAGCTACATCCACAATATGCTAACATCATCGGACATGAGCATCAAGGAGATAGCCGCCGAAGTAGGGTTCGACAACCTCTCGTTCTTCGGGAAATACGTGAAGCGCGAGCTGGGTTCATCGCCAAGGAACATCAGGGCGCATGGATAGCGGCGTTTAGTTACTTGGCAGCAAAACAATCTTTTGCAAGACACTCATTTGTGTTATCACATATTGTTGAGATTTTCAATAACAACTGGTCTTACAACAATGGAACAGTATGACTAGTTCTTGCTCCTTTATCGTGAAAAAGAGGCAAAAGACCGATAAATACGCCAAAATCACCTAAACAAAAGTTAAAGAAAGGAATTCTATCAACATTAAACCCCATACTTACTCTACTAATACCCCATTTATATCTATTTTTTAATGCTTCATACCTTTAAATCATCTATATTTGCAACATTGAAAAATATAGACAAACATATAAAGATATGAACAAACTCATCGCAACAATGATGATTGCTATGGCAATGGCAAACGCACAAGGCTCCAAGCAATGGACGCTGCAGCAATGCCTTGACTACGCTGTCCAAAACAACATCTCGCTGAAGAAAAAGGCTCTTGCAACACAAACAGCCCATGAAACAATGCTGCAGAACCGCGCCGCTTTCCTGCCGTCGGTCAACGCATCCACAACACAACAACTCGGATTCCGTCCGTGGCCAGACGAACACAATGCAACTGTCAGCAACGGAACTGTGCAACAGAGCGTTGACAAGTTCTCATACAACGGAACATACGGCATAAATGCCAACTGGACCGTGTGGGACGGCAACAAGAATCGCAACTCGCTAAAGTTAAGTAAACTAAGCGAACAACAGGCAGAAGCCGACTCCGCAATGACTGCAAAAAGCATACAGGAGCAGATTACGCAGCTGTATATGCAAATTTTGTATACGAACGAGGCTCTGAAAGTAAACAAAGAAGCCTATGAAACAAGTCTAGCTAATGAAAAACGTGGCGAAGAGATGGTGAAAGTCGGCAAGATGTCGAAAGCAGATCTTGCACAACTAACAGCACAGACTGCAAGCGACAAATACTCTATTGTTGAGACTGAAAGTAGCGTGGCTAAATATACCTCACAGCTAAAGCAGCTCCTTGAAATAACCGGAACGGAGAAGTTTGAGGTTTACATACCTGAAACAACAGACCAACAGGCAGAAGATCCCATACCTTCACCTACATCTGTATATGAAAGTGCTTTGGAAACACGCCCGGAAATTCTCTATAGCCAACTCGGAATAAAAAGTTCAGAACTAAACATCGCCATTGCAAAAGCGGGATATTCGCCTACAGTAAGTCTTTCGGGATCGGCAATGACAAGCACTTCGTCAATGAACGAACAAAACTGGGGCAACCAAATGAAGACAAACTTCAATTTAGCTATCGGTGCAACGCTATCTGTGCCCATATACAACCAGCGACAGACAAAGACAGCAGTAAACAAGGCAAAGATAGAACGCCAAAATGCCATTTTGGAACTTGACGACAAGAAAAAACAGATTTGGAACTCTATAGAAGGTTATTGGATTGACGCTAACAACAACCAGCAGAAGTTCATTGCCTCAAAGACTAACGTTGAGAGCGCACAGACAAGTTATGAACTCATGAGCGAACAGTTCCGCCTTGGCTTGAAAAATATTATCGAACTGATGAATTCAAAGACCAACCTTCTTAAAGCACAACAGGAAAAACTGCAAAGCAAATACATGACACTGCTTGCAAAAGAAATGCTAGACCTTTACGAGGGGAAATAGATTGCCTAACATCAATACATAACAAAGAAACAAAACATAAAAAAGATATGAAAAAGATCAGCAAAATTTGGATTGCTGTTGCCGTCTTGCTCGTTGCGGCGGTAGCATTTTGGCTTTTCTCAGGAAGCAAGAAAGAAGAGACGGTAACGTTTGATACCGCCAAAGTAGCACCGGCAAATATAAAGAACAGCGTTACGGCAACGGGTAGTGTAGAGCCTGTAACATCGGTAACTGTAGGTACACAGGTTTCTGGTATTATATCAAAACTATATGTTGACTATAACACAACAGTAAAGAAAGGACAAGTTATTGCAGAACTTGACAAGACAAATCTTACCAGTGAGCTGAATACAGCAAAAGCCAGTCTGTCTAGCGCAGAAAGCGATCTTAACTACCAACAGACAAATTTCCAACGCTATCAGACTCTTTACAAGAAAGGATTGGTAAGCGCAGATGAATACGATTCTGCAAAACTTAGCTATAAAAAGGCAAAGGAACAAGTGGCACAGGCAAAAGAAATGGTTGCAAAAGCGCAAACAAACTTAAGCTACGCCATTATTACATCACCAATTGATGGTGTTGTTATCTCTAAAGCAGTAGAAGAAGGACAAACTGTTGCCGCAAGCTACGCTACGCCAGAACTTTTCACCATAGCCAAAGACCTGAAAGACATGCAGGTTGTTGCTGACGTTGACGAAGCCGATATTGGTGATGTAAAGGAAGGAGAACGTGTGACATTCACCGTTGACGCTTACCCCAACGACACTTTTGAAGGTATCGTAAAGCAAGTTCGCCAAGAAGCTACCACTACAAACAATGTCGTAACGTATGAAGTTGTAATCAGTGCACCAAATAAAGAGCTTAAACTTAAACCAGGTCTTACGGCAAACGTTACCATCTACACCGCTGAACGCCAAAATGTTGTCAGTGTTCCATCTAAGGCACTGCGTTTTACACCTACTAAAGACCTTATGAAGGGTATAAAGATAATTGACTGCAACGGGAAGAATAAAGTTTGGACAAAAGAAGGCAATACTTTCCGCGCACATGCCGTACAGATAGGTATGACAGACGGTATAAACACCGAAATACTCAGCGGAATAAAACAAGGTCAGGAAGTTGTTACCGACTGCAAAGCCCTTGCTACAGAGCCTGAAGAAAAAGCTTCAGAGCAAAGCGAAAGCAGCCCATTCCAACCCAAAGGGCCTGGACAGAAGAAGAAATAAACCTAAAGAATAATACTATTTCCCACTGGCAACCTAACATAAAAGACAAACAAAGTGCCAGCGGGAATAAACAATACCTAAGCAGCAATGAACAACGAAGACAAAAAAGTAGTCATCGAATTGCAGAACGTGAAGCGAGAGTTTCTTGTTGGCGAAGAGATGGTACACGCCCTACGTGGAGTTTCGTTCAAAATTTATGAAGGCGAATTCGTTACCATCATGGGAAAGTCTGGCTCAGGAAAGTCCACTCTTCTAAACCAATTAGGTTGTCTTGACACACCGTCCAGCGGTGAATACCTCCTTGACGGGGTTAGCGTTAGAACAATGTCGAAATCGCAACGTGCCGTATTGAGAAATCGGAAGATTGGTTTCATTTTCCAGAACTACAACCTCTTGGCAAAGACAACAAGTATAGAAAATGTTGAGTTGCCACTGATGTATAATGCAGGAATTTCAGCAAAGGAGCGACAGGAAAGGGCCATAGAAGCACTAAAGGCCGTAGGATTAGGAGATCGGCTTTATCATAAGTCAAACCAGATGTCTGGTGGACAGATGCAACGCGTGGCAATAGCACGCGCATTGGTGAACAACCCTGCTGTGATACTTGCCGACGAAGCTACGGGAAACCTAGACACACGCACTTCGTTTGAAATACTCGTGCTCTTCCAAAAGCTATACGCCGCAGGAAGAACGATAATATTTGTAACGCATAACCCAGATCTGGCAAATTATTCTAGCCGCAACATTATGTTGAGAGACGGAAAAGTTATAAGCGATGAATACAACAAAAACATCCAAAATGCAGAAGAAGCATTGGCCGCATTACCTGCCAATACGGATGAATAAACAATATATTATCAGCAATGAACTATAGTAATCTATTCAAAATAGCCCTAAGGGCAATATACGCCAACAAGATGCGCTCGTTCCTTACAGCTCTTGGCATCATTATTGGTGTGGCTTCCGTTATTGCAATGCTTGCCATAGGACAAGGTTCCAAAAAAAGCATACAGGCAAACATTGCCGAAATGGGGTCAAACATGATTATGATAAATCCGGGTGCCGACATGCGTGGTGGCGTTAGGCAGGACGCTTCGTCTATGGAAACGCTGAAACTCACGGACTATCAGTCGCTGAAAGAAGAATGTAAGTATATCTCGGCAATCAGTCCTGTAGTGAGTAGCAGCGGACAATTTATCTATGGCAACAACAATACCCCCTCTAGCGTATATGGAGTAAATACCGACTATCTTACGATACGTCAATTGTCTGTTGATAATGGTGAAATGTTCAGTGATGAAGACATAAAGTCCAGTGCAAAAGTATGTGTATTGGGACAAACTGTCGTTGACAACCTGTTCCCCGACGGTAGTGACCCTATAGGACGCGTTGTGCGCTTTAACTCCATCCCGTTCCGAGTTATCGGAGTCTTAAAGAAAAAAGGTTACAACACAATGGGTATGGACCAAGACGACCTTGTTCTCGCGCCTTATACATCAGTAATGAAGCGTATTTTGGCCCAAACATACCTTGGTAGTATCAACTGTTCTGCCATAACAGAAGGACTTACAGACAAGGCTACAGAAGAAATTACAACAATTCTGCGACGTAACCATAAGCTGAAAGATGCGACAGATACGACTGCTGCAGACGATGATGACTTCAACATACGCTCACAGGAGGAACTCTCGTCAATGATGAATTCCACAACCGACATGATGACCGTGCTTCTTGGATGTGTTGCCGGAATATCACTAATTGTCGGTGGTATCGGAATTATGAACATCATGTATGTAAGCGTAACAGAACGAACACGTGAGATTGGACTTAGAATGAGTGTCGGTGCACGCGGAATAGACATTCTTAACCAATTTCTCATAGAAGCCATTATGCTAAGTGTTACGGGAGGTATAATCGGAGTAATACTTGGCGTCGGCTCTTCATACGCAATCAAACTGATTGCACATTGGCCAATATACATACAACCTTGGAGTATCATCATGAGTTTTGCCGTTTGTTCATTTACTGGCGTATTCTTTGGATGGTATCCCGCCAAGAAGGCAGCACAACTTGACCCGATTGAAGCTCTTAGATATGAATAATATCTGCAAAGCGGATTTAAACTGAATTGAAAAGAATCATGACCCCATCGCAACAATACAAGAAAACGCTGGTTGCAATACATGCTGCAGTATGGCTCGTAATCATATTATCACCACTTATGTACTTCGGACGTGGTGACAGGTTCGACATTGGCAGACTCATACCAATGTGTTCCTCAACGGTCATAATGATTGCTGTATTCTATACCATGTATCTCTATGTCACTCCCCAATATCTTATACGGGGTGACAAACGGCGATTCTGGTTTTACGCCAGCATTCTTGTTATTGGAGCGGGACTTCTGCTGCATCTGTGGCTTTCCGCAAGCCAAAAAATATTCTGCGCTCCCAAAACAGCAACGATACCCTTCCATAAACCAAGCATATGGATGGAGATATTTTTCATATTGCGAAACATGTTCAACATGGGGGCAACGGCTGCAATTGCAACTATGTCTGTCCTTTCGGCAAAATGGTATGCATCAGAAGCCGCACGCAAGGATGCAGAAATGGCAATGAAAGATGCGCAAATGGCTCGTGCGGATGCGGAGTTGAAGAATCTGAGAAATCAGATAAATCCACATTTTCTGCTCAATACGCTTAACAATATTTATGCGCTTACGGCCTTTAACCAAGAAAAAGCTCAAAAGGCAATATTAGAATTGAGCGGAATGTTGAGACACATTCTATATGACAATCAGCAGAAATACGTAAATCTTGCCGATGAAATTGCATTCATTCAAAGCTATATAAACCTTATGAAAATAAGGCTTCCTGCTTCAGCTGAAATCAATGTGGATGTTAGACTACCAGACTCTGGGAACATTTTCGTTGCTCCGCTAATATTCATTTCACTCATAGAAAACGCTTTCAAGCATGGGATTGCTGCCACAGGAAAGAGTTTCATACATGTCAAGATAGAAGCTACAAAAGAAAAAATTGTATGCAATATTGAGAATTCAAACCATCCCAAACAAGAGACCGACAGAAGCGGCCACGGAATTGGCTTGGAACAAGTGACAAAAAGGCTTGAGCTTTCATACCCCGGATGTTATTCCTGGGAAAAGGGGCTTAAAGAAAACAATACCATTTACTTTTCTAAAATTATAATTTATGACACTAAACTGCGTAATAATTGACGACGAGCCTCTAGCTACAGAACTGCTGGAAAGCTATGCACAAAAGATACCTTTTCTAAACGTGCTTGGAGTCTACAATAGTGCCAGTGAAGCCATACGCACCATACGCGAAAACACTATACATCTATTGTTTCTTGATATTCAAATGCCAGAAATAAGCGGACTTGAATTTGCACGCATCATAGACAAAGATACAAGGATTGTCTTCACTACGGCATTCAGCCAATATGCCATTGACGGATATAAAGTAAATGCTCTTGACTATCTGCTAAAACCCATCAGTTTTGAAAAATTCCTTGAAACGGCAGACAAGGCTCTTGAGTGGTTTGAAAGCCAAACAAAACAAAAGTCAATGATTCAAGACCGCTTTATTTTCTTAAAAAGCGAATATAAACTTCAGAAAATCAATTTTGATGATATCCTTTATGTAGAAGGTCTGAAAGACTACGTAAAGATTTATCTAAAGGATAGCTCGAAGAATGTCATGTCGCTTATGAACATGAAAAAGATTGAGGAATACCTCCCCAAACCTGAGTTCATGCGAATTCACCGTTCGTATATTGTACATATGAAAGAAGTTGAAACAATTGACCGTTTCCGTATGGTCATCGGAAACCAATATCTCCCAATATCTGACAGCTACAAGGATTCTGTACAAAAATTCCTTGAGCTACATTCTCTGACTTAACCAAAGTTACATCATGTGTGGTGTATAAGATAAAGTGCGGTTGGTGAATATTTCCCGTTTTCCCAACCGCACTTATTTTTGTATCTTTTATATAAGCCGCATTTTTATATTTCCTGCATTGTTACATAGCCGTGCGTCACCGCATATACAGTAAGAGCCCCCACGCTCTTGCGATTAAGCTTTTCGGTAATATTGCGACGATGAGTTATCACTGTTGAAAGACTTAAATTTAGTCTATCTGCAATTTCCTTGTTTATATAGCCTTTCACTATAAGTGTAAGAACCTCTATCTCACGCTGTGAAAGCTTTGAAGTCTCACCTTGACGTACACAATGATTAGATTTCATCATCATTTGAATTTGCCCAATCAAGGCTTCTTCACCAACATTTACATTTAATAAATGAAAAGAACCGGAAATAGCCGATACATCTTGTGATGCGACCATTACTATGGTCTTTCTCTGCCTATACTGGAAAAAATCAGAATTTGCGGCAACGATCTCCATCGAAACGAAGTAATGCAAATAAAAGCCAGATAGCTCCCTATTTGCCCTCTCTGCTTGCAATTCAGCAACGGTTCCAAATATATCAATCTCTATACCTGGAGCCATTGTCTTAAGTAGACTTTTAAGACCTACGGCCGCTAAAGTATTACGGTCAATCACTGCAATACGTGGAGTTGTTTCAACATTCATTCTAATTTCAGATATTCAAAAAAATAAAACCACAGAGAGTGACTATTTCTCTCCGTGGTTCAAATATGTAAACACTAGCTTTTCTTAAGATAGGAAGCCCAACAATGCACCTGCTGCAACTGCTGAACCAATCACACCAGCAACATTTGGTCCCATTGCATGCATAAGAAGGAAATTATGACGGTCATATTCTAATCCGAGATTGTTTGAAATACGAGCACTCATTGGCACTGCACTAACACCTGCATTTCCGATAAGCGGATTTATCTTCTTGCTTTGGGGCAAGAAAAGATTCATAAACTTAACAAACAATATTCCTGTTGCAGAAGCAATAATAAATGCAAATGCACCTAGCATAAATATGAAAACAGTATTCAATGTCAAGAATTCACTTGCCTGTGTAGAGCAACCTACAGTAAGACCAAGGAGCATCACAATAATATCATTCAACGCACTACCTGCTGTCTTTGCCAATCTTGTAGTTTTGCCAGACTCTTTCAACAGATTTCCGAAAAAGAGCATACCAAGAAGTGGTAAACCTGAAGGCACAATAAATGTAGTCAAAAGCAAGCCTATAATAGGAAACAGTATTCGCTCTGTCTGGCTCACGTGACGCGCTGGCTGCATGTGAATAAGACGTTCCTTCTTTGTTGTAAGCAAACGCATGAGAGGTGGTTGTATAACAGGAACTAATGCCATATATGAATATGCACACACTGCTATCGCACCCATAAGGTTTGGACTAAGCTTTGAAGACAAGAAGATAGCGGTAGGACCATCAGCACCACCAATTATCGCAATACCCGCAGCTTGATTTGGTTCGAAACCCAAAGCCAACGCTATCATATAGGCTCCGAATATACCAAACTGCGCTGCTGCACCAATCAATATAAGCTTAGGATTGCTGATAAGAGCAGAAAAGTCTGTCATTGCACCAATACCAAGGAACACCAATGGAGGATACCATCCTTGACGCACTCCTTGATAAAAAATGTTCAATACACTATTGTCTTCATAAAGTCCTATCTCTAGACCTGCATCTGCACGAAATGGAATATTCCCCAATACAATACCCAAGCCTATTGGAACAAGAAGCAGTGGTTCAAAATCTTTCTTAATTGCCAACCATATAAAGAATATCCCTACCACGATCATTATCAAATTGCCCACTGTGGCATTGGAGAATCCTGTATATGTAAGGAATTCGTTGAAGTTGCTTATTATAAAATCTGCTATATTCATGGTGTATTAGGTTTATCCGATAGTAATTAAAGTGTCACCTTCCATAACTGTATCACCTTGGTTTACAACTATTGAAGTTACTGTTCCGTCACATTCTGCCTCAATATTGTTCTGCATTTTCATTGCCTCAAGAACAACAACGGTGTCACCATTTTTAATGGTATCGCCAACTTTTACCTTTAATTCCGTTATCGTTCCAGGCAATGGAGCCGTAACTTTTGTTCCGGATGCAGCTACAGGCTTGGGTTGCGGTTGTGCTGCAACTGGTGCTGCAGAAGGAGCTGGTGCTGGAGTAACGGGAGATGGACGTTTCACAGTCTTTGGCATCTTTGACGCATGAATAGGTTCTTTGAGTTCAACCTCAAAATTTAAGCCGTTGACAGATACTTTTGCTATGTTTCCTTCAACTTCTATGATTTCCACATCATAGTCAACTCCTTGCACTTTATATTGATATTTATTCATAATAGTTTTCTGTTATTTATATTTTTGTTTCTTTTTGTAGAGTTAGGGATTGCCCTAAAAACCAAAACGTTTTATTTCTTTGGGAATTTCAATAATATATTTTCTCTAGTTATAGAACTTACTATTAATGTAGAGCATTCCACATTGTTTGATGGGGCTTAATTGTTATTATATTGCTTTCAATATCATGAACATCATCTTGATATTGCTTGAGGGCCATAGAAATAACTGCGATATAAATCTCTTTATCTATACCTTGTGTCTTCATTCCATCCTTTAGAATAACCTTTGTCTTATGCCCCGTTTCTGCAATCTTTTCACCAACTTTTACAGCAACATTCACTGGCGGTATATTTTTTGCCTTCTTCAGAGCCTGCTTACGTGCCATAAATATACCAAGCACGCGGAAAAAGACATACAACAAAGCCAAGCAGAAGAAAACAATTCCCATAGATAGTATTGCTATTCCGTAACCATGTGGGTCATCACGTTTTAACTTTGCTATCTTAGATTCTCCGGTCTTAAGCAAATTATTTGAACCAGGGGTTACTTCATCTGCTGTTTTCACCTGCCATTTTGGTGAACCGTCCTTCACTCTTGCAAAAGACAAATTTGCAGCAATTCCAGGAACTGTTACGGAATCAATTATATCCACAGCATTACCATCATAGAGAGCCACCCATACTGGCTCACCAGGCTTAACTTGCACATTCAGATGCAATGTACCCTCTGCTGGATTACTGTTAAGATAAAGCAACAGATGCTTTCTAGCAGACATCATAGTGCGCTCATCACCACTTGGTATAATACTCATAAGTTTTATGCGCTCAGGCACACTTAACTTTTTGTTGAGTACATGGCGGTCTGTCGTAACATACATTCCACGAACATTGTATGACGAATAGGCAATATTGGATAGCTCTATCCAAGGATTGTATCTGCCATATTCATCAACAATACTTGCCGTGTTGTTTGTCATCACTTCATTGATTTTAATGTTTCTTGCACCTTGGGCTGAAACACTCAATGAAGTGAAGAGGTAGGCAAATAATGCCAAAAGGACTTTTTTCATACTATTATTATAAAGAAATTTAAGTTATAATATTCTGTTGTTTTCCGCTTTCTTCCTGTTTATGTAAAACTCTCCAAAGGTAAACAAAAAAATAAGGATACCACAAGAGTTTATAAAAAAAAACTGCGATTTTGGTTAAACTTGGCTAAATTATAAAGACAACAAGTAATTACAAAATTATATTTTATAAATAAAAACATTCGGAAGAGAGAATTGACTTTTAGTCATTTTACTCTTCCGAATGTTCTTCACCTTATTTGTATGTTCTGTTTTACTTCATCATTTCTTCAATTTTACCCACCGCAACAGAAAAGAACTATAATCTGTGCCGTAAAGATACGTAGAAACATGCTAAGCGGATAAACCGTAGAATAACCTACTGCAGGAGCCTCCTTTGAACAAACTGAATTTGCGTATGCCAAAGCTGGAGGATCTGTACATGTTCCAGCTAGCATTCCCATTATTGTAAAATAGTTGAATTTAAACTTTACACGGGCTATTATCCCAATAATAAGGATCGGTATAACCGTAATAAGGAATCCAGAATATACATATTTAAGACCATCGCCCTGAACTACTGTATTCCAAAAGCCATCACCGGCTTTTACTCCAACACTAGCAAGGAATAAAACAAGTCCTATTTCACGAAGCATCATATTTGCACTTGTTGTCGTATAAGTTACAAGATGGAATTTATATCCATATCTTCCTATCAGAATAGCGATAATAAGCGGTCCACCTGCAATACCCAATTTTATTGGCACAGGAATGCTTGGTATAGCAATAGGTAAACTTCCAAAGAGAATGCCGATGAATATACCAACAAAAATAGTTGCAATGTTTGGTGTATCAAGGCGCTTAACAGAGTTTCCCATTACTGAAGCCACACGATTAACAGAATTTTCGGGACCTACGACCATTATTCTATCCCCCACTTGGAGAGACAAACCTGGACTAGCAAAAAGGTCCATGCCCTGACGCGTAACTCTAGTAACATTTACTCCATATACACTTGAAAAATGCATTTGGCCCAATGTCTTTCCGTTTATGCGCGAACGAGTTATTACTATTCGACGGCTCACCATCGGCTCGTCTTGTGCCTTCCAATCAACTTCAATCTCCGGACCAATAAATGCAATGATAGGTTCCGCATCATTTTCTGCACAAACGATAAAAAGAAGATCACCAATATGTAAATGGCTATTGCCCTTAGGCATGATAACATGGCCATCATGTAGAATTCTTGTACAAACGAAATCACGGTTCAAAAATTCATGAACCTGAGCTATTGTACGGTCTTCAAGATAAGAGTTCGTCACTTTCAGATGCATAAAATGGGGCTTTACAGCAGTATTGTCTTCTTCTGCCTTGGAGAGTTCTTCCTCTTCATTCTCAAGTTTTATACGGCACAAGTATTTAATCGCAATTGTTGCCCCAATAATACCCAATACTCCCAAAGGATATGCACATGCGTATCCGCTAGCTATTTGGGGGACAGTCCCATTTTGGAAAACTGTTTCCAGTGCTTCATTGGCTGCACCCAATCCTGGGGTATTTGTCACAGCTCCATACAATGTTCCTACAAGCATAGGCAGATTTGCGGAATTGCTTGTATCAAAAAAGAGATAATAACAAGCAAACATTACTCCAATGTTTAACAAAACTAATCCCACGGAAAGAGCATTGAGCGTAACACCCCCTTTCCTGAAACTCTCAAAGAATCCCGGACCCACTTGTAATCCTATCATAAAGACGAAAAGAATAAGACCGAAATCTTGAATAAATGAAAGTATTTCTTTAGGAGCAGTAAAGCCAATATGGCCCGCTGCAATACCAACAAAGAGAACAAAAGTTACCCCAAGAGAAATTCCACCAATCTTTATTTTACCTAGATAAACACCTGCGGCAATAATAACGGCATAAAGCAACGCAATGTGGGCTACAGAATTTGTTGTTGTGAATAGATTTATTAACCAATCCATTTTTGTTTTAATGTTATTTCCTTAATTTTTCTGTTTTTATTTGTCCTAATAGCAATAAAATACCACTTCTAGTATTAAAATCTTGACAAAGGTAACTAAAAGAATTTACATAATAAGAATTGTACAAAAAAAAACGAATTCATTAGTACCACATTAAATGAATATTCAGAAAAAAGGGAGTGTAAAAGTTATACAATTAACACTTATACACTCCCAACAACTGGTTTTATACCTTTCTATTTATACAATGCTCCATAAGCCTTGCATGCTCTGAAATCAGCTCCTTCCTTATCTGTTCCAAAAGCATTCCAAGAAGCAGGACGGAATATTTTTTCCTCATCTACATTGTGCATACAAACAGGTATACGCAACATAGAAGCTAGTGTTATAAGATCTGCTCCAATGTGTCCATAACAAATTGCACCATGGTTAGCTCCCCAATTATTCATAACCGAATAAACATCTTTGAAAGGAGCCTTATCCGTAAGTCTTGGTACGAACCAAGTAGTTGGCCATGTCGGATCTGTACGTTTGTCTATAATCTTGTATATAGCCTCATCAACATCAACCGTCCATCCTTCTGCTAGCTGTAGAACAGGTCCGAGACCTTTAACAATGTTTATTCTAGCCATAGTAACCGGCATTTCGCCTTTAGTCAAGAAATTTGAAGAAAAGCCACCGCCACGGAAATAGTCTCGGTTTGCAGGATACCATGTCGTTGCCTTAAGACATTTTTCAACATCTTCATCAGAAATCTCCCAAGGTTGTTTCATCACAGGATTTCCGTCGCATCCTACACATTGCCCTGTGCCGTCAAGCGTTGTTGCACCGGAATTTATTAGATGAATTATTCCATTTGCAGCACGGCCAGTAAGCTCTTTACCTGTAACACGCTTCACTGCCTCTGGGCTCCAATATGTGCGCACATCTGAGAATATTGCAGCACGGTTTGTCAACAAATGTTCAAAGAGCATAGTCAACCCGTTACAAGTATCGTTTTCCGTAGCAAATACTATTGACTCACGAATTCCGTTCCAGTCAAAAGATGTATTCAGCATTGCTTCTGCAAAATCACCATTTGGCTTATAGTCTGTCCACTGACGTTGACCTTGAAAACCGCCGGCAATGGCATTGTGGCCTAATGCTTCTTCATTGAAACCAGCCTCTTTTAGTTTCTCATTGCCCTGCATCAAATCTCGGAAAATCATCGCCATCTTGGTAACGAATTCCCAATCTGCGTCTTTTTCTTCGCGAATTTTCTTTTTTTCTGGACGATTTCCGATATCTTCCCCTTCCTGTGGAACACAGTTTTTACGTACCCAATCTATTGCACGTGCATATTCGTCCTTATCATAAATTTCCTGTTCTATGCGTCGAAGTATTTCTGTCATATCAACTTGCTCTGCCCTCATACCAAGATACTCTTGCATAAAATCTGCATTAGCAATACTTCCAGCTATTCCCATAGCAACATTACCTATAGACAAATAAGATTTTCCACGCATCGTTGCTACTACTTGTGCGCAACGTGCCCAACGTAGAATTTTTTCTGCAACGTCCACAGGTATAGAATTATCTTCAAGATCTTGAACATCATGTCCATAAATACCGAATGCAGGTAATCCTTTCTGTGCATGAGCTGCCAAAACAGCTGCCAAATATACTGCACCTGGCCGTTCCGTACCATTGAATCCCCAAACAGCCTTGGGATATATTGTATTCATGTCCATGGTTTCAGAACCATAACACCAACACGGAGTTACAGAAATTGTTGCACCTACTCCATTGTTTTCGAACTTTTCAGCACAAGCAGCCGCTTCTGCTACACGGCCAATGGTACCATCAGCAATAACACATTCAACAGGTGAGCCGTCTCCGTTTCTTAGATTTCCTGTAATGAGTTCAGCTACGCTTTTAGCCATCATCATTGTCTTTTCCTCTAAGCTCTCACGAATTCCGCCCTGACGTGCGTCAATTATTGGACGTATGCCAATTTTAGGATAGTTTTTCATCTGTTTTTTAGATTTATGTCACGCAATTAAAATATACGTGGTTATTAGAATTTACATTTTAAATTATGACATAATACTATATTGTTTGTAATACAGACTTCTGTTAATTAAAATTAAATCCTTTTTATCTCTGCTTTTTTCTATTGACCATCAAGCGCCATAAAAAATGACATATAGCGAATGGCAATTCCCATATTAGTTCGTCTGGATACAAAAGAAAAAAGCGTAAATTACGCCGAAGTTTCCTAAAAAGATTGCCAAGTGTCCGCTTCTGATAATTTTGAGAAACACGAGTATCATGACGACCAAAGTTACCCGCATGCAAGATTTCATTCAAAAGAACTCGCCCACGTTTACTATCTGGTTGAACAATAAAAAAATCATGAGATAAGCCGAAGACATCTTTTTGTACAAACATCATTGCAGAAGCAAAATCCAATAAACCGAATTTGGCAAGTTCTTTCCTCACCTCAGCATTGTCTCCTGGCTTCTTTATGCAAAAATAATAATCCGTCAATTGGCGTAATCCTATACCTTCATCAAAGAAATGCCTGTAAATATGCAAAAGCAAATATACCGCATTGAAATCTCTTGTTGGATTATATATTGTTTTTTCACTATCCACGAAAGACGTGACATTATGCATTTGCACACTAGCTTCCTTCTTAAACCATTTTTGCAGACGATAATTGCGAACTGGATTCCATAACCACGAAGGCCTGAAATGAATTTCAACATCTACATCATCAAATATTTCTGCATCAACATGATGATAAACTATCTCACCGGTGGGAATATTTATATTCTTGAGAAAATTCACAATGTTTTTTCTGCCCCCTTGGAGCCAAATATCAATATCTCCCGGAACACGACGAAGCGGATTGGGATAATAAAGGGCTAAAGGCTGTCCCTTCAGTATACAGTTATCAATATGCTTCGTTACAAGCATTTCAGTGAGTTGTTCAGCACGAATGTTTAATAATTTATTTTTCTTCTCTATTTCCAATACAGAATAGAGCCATCTGAAAAGCAGTTGCTTAGGTGGCTTTTGTTGATTTGGAATTATTGCAATAGCATCAAATACAATTCCTTGCAGCGCATGCTTTTGAGCCAACAAATATATTTCTTGCCATTCGTAATCTGTCGGAGACGAAGACATACTGCTACAATTTCCAACGAATATCCTAAGCAACTCAAGAAAATACTGCTCTGATCTGATTAAATCCATAAAGAGTCATCGTTTATATAACTACTTGTAAAAACGTAAATTATCATTATTCTTTCAACAACAAGTAGATGCTTATTAGCAAAACACTGCAATTCGAAATGAAACATCAATTAAAAAGCGAAGGCAATGATCTAAATAACTTAAGTATTCAAATCATTGCCTCATCTTATTGGAGAATTATATTCCTAATTGATATATCATTCTTCTGCAGGTTTCATATTTGTGTAAACATTTTGAACATCGTCATCGTCTTCAAGAATGTCCACCATTTTATCTATCGTCTCACGCTGTTCAGGAGTTACTTCCTTCAAATCAGTAGGAATACGTGTAAATTCAGCTCCAGTAATTTCAATACCTTTACCCTCAAGATGCTTTTGAATATCACTGAAACTCTTTGGATCCCCATATACAGTTACTTCACTCGTCTCTTCGTCATAGTCATAATCTTCTTCAACTCCATAGTCTATGAACTCCAATATCAAATCGTCCATATCAAGATCTTCTGACTTCTTGAAAGTAAATACACATTTTTGGTCAAAGAGGAAAGACAAAGATCCTTGAGTACCAAGATTACCATTATATTTGTTGAACACAGCACGAACGTTTGCTACCGTTCTTGTTGTATTATCCGTTGCTGCATCAACAAATATTGCAACTCCATGAGGTCCATAACCTTCATACGTTACTTCTTTAAAATCTTTTTGGTCCTTCCCCATTGCATTTTTTATTGCGCGCTCAACATTGGCATTAGGCATGTTCTCACGCTTTGCAGTTTGGATTATAGCTCGGAGATGGGGATTATTTTCTGGATCTGGTCCTCCGGCTTTTACAGCGATAGCTATCTGCTTACCAATTTTCGTAAACGTACGGGCCATATGACCCCACCTCTTCATTTTTGTCGCTTTGCGATATTCAAATGCTCTTCCCATTGGAATTATTATTTATATTATATCTTTGTTAATCTAAATATGTATGTATAAAGGCATTGTACTATATGCCTCACCTCTTATCGAAGCTCTGCTCCAAGCTGTCGTTTTAAGTTTGTAATTATCTTATTCATTACAGCTTCTATATGCTTGTCGGTAAGTGTTTTTTCTTCATCTTGAAGAATGAAATTTACCGCATAGCTTTTCTTTCCTGTTGGAAGGTTCTTGCCTTCATAAACATCAAAAAGTTCAACCTTCTTCAACAACTTTTTCTCTGATTGGTATGCAATCTTCTCAATATCAACGAATGGTGTAGCCTTATCAACAAGCAACGCCAAATCACGACTTACTGGCGGGAACTTTGATATATCTCTAAAACTAACAACTTTCTTGCTGATAGCATTCATCAACTGTGCCCAATTCAATTCGGCATAATAAACATCAGAATCAATATCAAACGCCTTCAAAAGTTTCTTGCAAAGGACACCTATCTCTGCAAGTAGTTTGCCTCCACGAGTCTTTATTGAAATTCCTGCAGAAAAAATATCATTGTCACTTGTATCAAATACGACACTGCTAAAATTCAAGCCAATCCGACGAAGGATATTTTCAACATAAGCCTTAAGTTCATAAAAAGAACTATCCTCATCTGGATGAGTCCAACTTCCACTTACTTTTTTTCCTGTTAACCACAGACCTAAATGACATTCTTCAGTATAAGCCGCTTGAGGATTATCTGCATTATGCTTCTCTGCGGAATAGCTATATACATTACCGAATTCAAAGAACTTCAAGTTAGGATTTTTACGTTTTATATTGTGTTCAAGGCTTTCCAATCCACCAAACAACAATGTTTCGCGCATAACGTTAAGATCTGAACTCAACGGATTGTAGATTCTCACCAAACGCTCTTCAGAATAGTGATTCAAACCATTGTAGTAAGCAGACTTTGTTAATGAATTATTCAAGATTTCATTAAAGCCACATCCGACGAGCTGCTCACTGACAAGATTCTCAAGTTTATGCTTTACATCCTCTTCATTCTTTATCACAAGAGAACTTTTCAGCTGAGTGGGTATTTCTATATTGTTATAGCCATATACGCGAAGGATATCCTCTACCACATCACAAGAACGCTGAACATCAACACGATATGCTGGTATTTCAAGTTCCAAGCAATCTGCATTTTCTGAAAGGATTTTCATCTCAAGCGAATCACAAATACCCTTAACTACTTCTTTTGGTAATTCTTTACCTATGAGTTGTGTCAAATAATCATATTTCAATGTTACCAGAGCATTGGGTATAGGCTCAGGATAAACATCTTTTATCTGCATTGAAACTTTGGCACCAGCCAATTCTTTACATAATATCGCTGCTTGCTTAAGGGCATAGATAATACCATTGGGGTCAATACCACGTTCAAAGCGGAAAGAAGCATCTGTACTCAATCCATGACGACGAGCACTTTTACGTATCCATGTAGGATGGAAATAAGCACTTTCAAGAACCACATCTACCGTAGAATCATAAGTACCGCTTCCTTTTCCACCAAAGACTCCTGCTATACACATAGGCTCCTCAGCATTACATATAGCCAAGTCCTTATCACTAAGTTTATGTTCCACGCCATCCAATGTGACAAACGGCGTTCCGTTAGGCATCGTCTTGACAACAATTTTTTTGCCAACAACCATATCGGCATCAAAACAATGAAGCGGTTGTCCATATGCCATCATAATATAGTTGGTTATGTCTACTATATTATTTATCGGACGTAGTCCAATGACACGCAATTTGTTCTGCAACCATTCTGGACTTTCTTTTACCGAACAACCCGTAAGGCTTATACAAGCATAACGTTTACAAGCCTCATTATTCAGGATTTCGACATCTATAGGTAAAGTTTCGTCATCTACTTTAAACCCTTCACAATCAGGTCTGTGAAGAGATGTTTCATATCCGTTGCGCTTTAACCATGCATAAAGATCGCGAGCTACTCCCCAATGGGATAGTGCATCGGCGCGGTTTGCTGTTATATCAACCTCTATAAGCCAATCACTTTCCAAATGGTAGTATTCTGCAGCCGGCATACCAACTTTAGCATCTTCTGGCAAGACAATAATGCCGTCATGACTCGTGCCTACCCCTATTTCGTCTTCGGCGCAAATCATCCCAAAGCTTTCAACACCACGAAGCTTTGACTTTTTAATAACAAATTCCTTATCTCCGTCATAGAGTATACAACCAAGATCTGCAACAATCACTTTCTGACCAGCAGCCACATTCGGTGCTCCACAAACGATTTGAGAAGGTGTTTCCCTACCGAGATCCACTGTTGTTACATGCAGATGGTCTGAGTTGGGATGCATCTCACATGTGAGAACCTCCCCAACATAAAGTCCTTTAAGACCACCTTTTATACTTTGTACTTCCTCAAGGGAGTCTACTTCAAGCCCCTCTGACGTCAGAGCATCGCATACTTCTTGAGGAGAAAGGCTAAAGTCAACGTATTCCTTAAGCCATTTATATGATATATTCATTTTGATGTAATTTTACAATTTTGTTCAGTTGGCGCAAAAGTACTAAAAATTAGCCGTTTGTACAAAAACTTTATTACAAAAAGTCTTTCCATATACATTTTAGCCATGTTCAAGCAAAGCCCCAACATGATTAGTTAACACCGCATATAGGCAGCAGCAGCATCTGCACAACGTTCACCGTCAACTCCTGCTGACACGATACCCCCAGCATAACCTGCACCTTCGCCACAAGGGAAGAGACCACTAACACGAACGTGTTGAAGTGTTGTCGCATCACGGACAATCCTAACAGGAGACGAAGTACGCGTTTCCACGGCAATCATCAGGGCTTCATTAGTCAAAAAGCCATGACTCATGCTTCCAAATTTTTTAAATGCCGTCTGCAAGCGTGTACTCAGCATCTTGGGTAGCCAAAAATGAAGTGGACTAGAAATTAGTCCTGGGGCATAAGAAGCTGGTGGCAAATCGTAGCTTAACTTTGAATTTACAAAATCCACCATTCGCTGAGCTGGAGCTGTCTGCTTCATATTGCCGTTTATCCAGCAATCATGTTCCAACGTTTCTTGGAACTCAAGCATCTTAAGCACCCCATCCCCTTGTATATCTTCTGGACGGACTTCAACAACCATTCCGCTGTTAGACCACTTAGTTCCACGATTACTTGGACTCATTCCATTCACGACAATCTGCTCCTTCCCTGTTGCAGCGGGTATAACAAAGCCTCCAGGACACATACAAAAAGAGTATACCCCTCTTCCATCTACCTGAGTAACAAAACTATACTCGGCAGCTGGTAGGTATTTCCATCGTCCATTTTTACTATGATACTGTATACAGTCTATAAGATGTGAAGGATGTTCCAAACGCACCCCTACAGCAATGCCCTTTGCCTCCAGCTCTATTTGCGATGAATATAAGTTTCGATACACATCACGTGCAGAATGTCCTGTTGCCAATATTACAGGACCTTGAAACACAAGTTCCTTACCACTAACCAAATCAATTGCATCAATACCACACACATTAGCGTCTTTCAAGCGTAAACTCACCATTTTTGTGCAGAAATGAACTTCTCCGCCACAATTTAATATCGTGTTACGCATTGCTTCTATAACAGCCGGCAGTTTATCTGTGCCGATATGCGGATGTGCATCAGATAATATAGATGTAGAAGCCCCATGTTGGCAAAAGACATTCAGTATCTTCTCTATGTCACCACGCTTTTTGCTGCGCGTATAAAGTTTTCCATCAGAGTAAGCCCCTGCCCCACCTTCACCAAAGCAATAATTACTTTCAGGGTCAACTTCCTGATTTTTTGTTATGGAAGAAAGGTCCTTTTTTCTGTCTCTTACATTCTTTCCACGCTCAACGACTACTGGCTTAAAGCCGTTTTCTATCAAGCGTAGCGCAGCAAACAACCCTCCAGGACCAGCACCAACAACAACAACTTGCGGACATGCCGAGACATCCTTATATATGGTTTTCTTAAATTCTTCATTTTCAGGTTTTTCGTTTATAAAAACCCTTATTTTCAAATTTATAAATATATTACGCTGACGAGCATCTATACTTCTGCGCAATATGCGCACAGCCCATATTGTACGCAAATCGATTGCACATTCTTTTGAAACAAATTGCCTCAGAAGACTCTCTGTGGCAGCCACCTGTGGCGAAACCCTTATTTGTAATTCCTTTATCATACATTACCTCCCTTTATGCTGCACTGCTTTCACACATTTTTCTTTCTTCATTTTATAGCTTAAATTCAGCACATATCATAAAGAACAATGGTTGGACAACATAATGTTAACCAACCATCGTATATCATAATTTGATTATAATCATATCAACGCTTTCTTCCCATCAAACAACAGGGAAAAGAAACCGCAAGCTATAGACTTATTTCCTGTATCCTTAATTTATGACGCATATTATTTTTTTGCAGGTGCAGGCTTGTAAGCCTTGTTCAATCCTGCAATTACCTCATTGGTAATATCATATGCCTTGTCAGCATAAAGAATATTGTCGCCTGCCTTACTCAAAATCAGAGAATATTTCTTGTCTTTATTATATGCAGCAAGATAATGTTGGATGCTATCGCGCAATGCAGCATTGAAAGTATTTGTTTCATTTTGGAATTCTGTTCCAAGACGCTGCTGGAGACCTTGCAAATCAGCACTCTGCTTTTGAAGTCCTGCCTGTACTGCTTCAGCTTGTTGCTGCGTATATTTATTCTGTTGCACATCCTGTTGGAATTTAGCTGCAGCTTGCTGCAAAGCAGCTTCCTTTTGTTGCAATGTACTTTGTATATTTTCGCTTTTCTTCTGAAGAATAAGTGAGTACTCTTTACAAAATTTGTACTGCGACATTATGGAGTCAACCTCCACATAAGCAATTTTCATTGTACCATTCTGCTGAGCAGGCGATGACGCTTTCTCGTCTACCTTTTTAGCTTCGTTGTTGCATGAAACAAAAGTCAGCGCTGCAAGAGCTGCTACCCCCATTATGCGAACTATTTTTCTGTTCATCTTAATATCTTTGTTTTTAGTTTTTACGACTTTTATAAACAAGCCAAAATATTTGGCATACATATATTCACTTCTGCAAAGATACGGCTTTTATTCTGCCACGACAAGAGATTGACAATTTATTTTCAGTCTGCCTTGGCGTTTAACTGTAAATAGATTACCTTTGCAACGTATAAATATTGATTTTTTTTGGTCTTCAAAAAGCCTTACAGTATTAAACCAAACAAGTAAAAATATAATACTTATGAACAATTTAGAACTTAAACCTTCATGTGTTTTCGAACAGTTCGCGAAGATAAACAAAATACCGCGTCCATCTAAACACGAAGAAAAAATGATTAAGTTTCTAGCAGACTTTGGAAACTCACACAATCTTGAAACTATCGTTGACGCAACGGGCAATGTTCTCATACGCAAACCTGCAACTCCCGGTTTCGAAAATAAGCCAACGATAATACTGCAAAGCCACATGGACATGGTCTGCGACAAACTTGTTGACGTAGACATTGATTTCATGAACGACCCGATAGAGACATACGTTGAGGGAGAATGGATGAAAGCAAAAGGCACAACTCTAGGTGCTGACGATGGTATAGGCTGCGCCATAGAGTTAGCTATTCTAGAATCAAACGATATTGAACACGGACCTATAGAATGTGTCTTTACACGCGACGAGGAAACAGGGCTTACTGGAGCACACGGCATGGAAGCAGACTTCATGACGGGCAACATGCTTATAAATCTTGACAGTGAAGACGAAGGACAGATATTCATCAGCTGCGCTGGTGGACAGACAACTATCGCTACGTTCAACTTCGCAAAGGAGGAAGCTCCTGAAGGTTATTTCTTCATGAAGGCTTCAATAAAAGGACTTGTTGGTGGTCATAGCGGTGACGATATTAACAAGAAACGTGCAAATTGCATAAAACTTTTAACACGTTTCCTCTTCAACGAAAGTGAAAAGACAGACTTACGCCTAAGTAGTTTCAATTCTGGCCGAATGCATAACGCGATTCCACGCGACGGCGTCGTTGTTTTTGCCGTACCTAACAAAGACAAAGAAACTGTTAAAGCAGACTGGAACATATTTACGGTTGCCGTAGAAGACGAGTTCCACGTAACAGAACACGACATGCAATTTGAGCTAGAGAGTTGCGATGCAGAAAAAGTATTGCCAAAAGAAAATTCTGAGAAATTCATTTATAGCCTGCAAGCTGTAGACAATGGAGTATACACCATGTGCCAAGACAAAGAGATAGATTGGCTCGTGGAAACTTCCAACAATGTAGCAAGCGTAGAAACATCAGAAGACTCCATTACTGTTGTTGCCTCACAGAGGTCAAACGTGATGAGCAATATGACCAACATGACAAACACAGTAAAAGCTGCATTTATTTTAGGTGGAGCCACAGTAAGTGTAAGCGACGGATACCCAGCATGGAAGATGAATCCAGAAAGCAAGCTGACTGCTATTGTTGTTGAAACATACAAGAAACTGTTTAAGAAAGATCCGCTTGTTTTAGGTATTCATGCAGGTCTTGAGTGCGGTTTGTTCTCAGAACGCTATCCTAACCTTGACATGGTTTCGTTCGGACCAACCTTGCGCGGCGTTCACACACCTGATGAACGTCTGCTTATACCTACAGTAGAAATGGTATGGAACCATCTTCTTGAAATACTTAAGTCTGTATAGTTCACTATATAACAAATCATCAATGTGGGGCGGTATCACAATAGATACTGCCCCATTATTGTTCTTCTAAGGTTACAGGACCAAATAACGCAAAATCTGCCTTCAGTGGGTCCTCTGGAAAAATTTCCGCTAAACGCTTTGTAAGAAGGATTGCGCTTTTCATTGTCACGGACTTTGTTTCAGGCATGAGTCCAAGGCGAACAGCTTCTTGTCTCACATGCGTATCCATCGGGATTATAAGTGAACGCTTATCTATAAAAGAGCTCCATAATCCAAGATCTACTGAAGAATTGTCACGAACCATCCACCGCAGAAACATACAAAGCCGCTTACATGGAGATTTGACATTTTTGGGAATAATGCCACTTGCCCCATTTGAAGCAAAGAATGTCACCAAAGCATCAACCGCAGACAAGCCATCATTAGCGTTAGCTTTCATATAATTACCTATTGTACCCCACTCCACAAGCATTTTCTTTAGACAAGAAAACAGTCTGTTCATGTCTGCATGTGTATACAAACGGTAAAAACACGATGTGTCTGTTTCGCTGAACAATGATAAGAAAAGCCCTTCCTTTACCCATGTATAGAGATCACCATTGGCAAGATCAAGTATGTAAGCTATTTTGGGCATGAACTGTTTTCTACTTCCATAACTGAGACATGAAGCCACAAATGCAGTTGTTTCACGATTAGCCACTCCGTCCACTTGATGCATGAAGAAGCTAGGGTCGGTATTCAAAAAAGCTTTACTTTCACATCGCTCAGCCAAAGCCCTAAGTTTCATATCGTTCATAAACATAATTTTATTGTTTTCGTGATAAGCCACGCTACCCTATTATCAAAAGAAAGACGGGTTAATAAAATCAACCCGTCTTTCATATACGACCGCTTGATATGCGGTAAGTCTTAAATATAAATTCTGTTTATATTTTCATTGCTCATCATTAGAGAATTGTCTTGACAGCCTCAAGCATACCCTTCTCCTGAATAAGATCAAGATCTTTCTTCACGAGTTCTGTAAGTCCAGGAACAGTCTTGTTCAAGTCCTCATGCCATACATAGTCGAATGCGAGAACACCCTCTGCAACCTTCTGTGTATCACCTGTTGCCCAAAGCTCCTGTAGTTTCTCAATGATCTTTGCATCGTCATTAGGTGTGATAGGAGCACCATCTTCGCGCACACCACCCTTATAATATGTAATGATAGCAGCAAGACCAAAGACAAGTCCTTGAGGAAGTTCGCCCTTACGCTCAAGATAAACCTTAACACCTGGCAGGTCGCGTGTCTCGTATTTCGGGAATGAATTCAGCATAATGCTTGTAACCTGATGGTCAACAAACGGATTCTCGAAACGCTCAAGCACATCAGAAGCAAACTGCTGCAGCTCTTCCATAGGCAAATTGAGAGTCTGCATAAGTTCTTCAAACTGAACTTTGTGGATATATTTGCCAAGAACAGGATGTTCACAAGCGTCGCGTACGATGTTTACGCCACTAAGATATGTAACAGGACTGAGCACAGTGTGAGGACCATTGAGCAAAGTAACCTTTCTTTCATGGTATGGCTTCTCGTTGTCTGTGATAAGAACATGCAATCCTGCCTTATGAGCTGGGAATTCTGCCTGCATCTGCTCTACTGTCATGTTTTCAGCCTTTTCAATTACCCACAGGTGGAAGCTTTCAGCTTTTACAACGAGGTTGTCCTTATAGCAAACCTTCTGCTGAATTTCTTTGATAGTGTCGCGTGGGAATCCAGGAACGATGCGGTCAACCAAAGTTGCACAAACGAAGCAGTTGTCTGTGAACCAAGCCTTGAAACCTTCATAGTCAGCACCCATATCCTCTTTCCAAAGCTCGATATACTGATAGATACATTCCTTAAGATGGTGACCATTGAGGAAAATAAGCTCACAAGGCATGAGAATCATACCCTTTGTTGGGTCACCGTTGAAGAATTTATAACGGTGGAAAAGCAACTGTACGAGCTTGCCAGGATATGAAGCGGCAGGAGCATCAGTAAATTTGCAGCTATCGTCAAAAGCGATACCTGCTTCTGTAGTATTTGAAATGATGAAGCGCATTTCAGGCTGCTCAGCAAGTGCCATGAAAGCCTGGTTCTGCGAATAAGGATTGAGTGCGCGGCTTACTACATCGATACGCTCGAGTGTGTTGACAGGCTGACCGTTTTCCTTACCCTGAAGATTTACGTGGTAAAGGCAGTCCTGACCATTCAGCCAATCTACCATACCACCAGCCAAAGGCTGCACGATAACAACAGAACCGTTAAAATCTGTTCTCTGGTTCATCTTCCAAACGATCCAGTCAACAAACGCACGGAGGAAGTTACCCTCGCCAAACTGAATAATCTTTTCAGGCATCACGCTTTTAGGCGCAGTCCTCTTGTTTAAAGCTTGCAATTCTTTCATGATTTATTTTTTGTTAAAGTTGTATTGTTTTGTCTTTCATTAGTACGCAGAGGCTTATATCTTGGCCTCATGTGCTTTTCTTTCTATTTGCAAAAGTACTACAAAAAAAAGGAATGTCACTCATTACTGTGATTTTTTCTTCTGCAAAACGCACGTAAAGGTTTACGTTTATACATGCAGATACACAGTAGGCTTCCTCCGATTGTTGTATTTACATTGCAAAAATATTGAAACCACCATCAACGACAGCCACTGTTCCTGTTACGAACTTGGCAGCATCGCTCATCAAATAGTGTATCGTTCCGCACAATTCTTCAGGGTCTCCCATACGTCCGAAAGGTGTTTGGTGAATCACATCCTTTCCACGTTGCGTATATGTGCCATCGGGGTTTGTAAGAAGCGTGCGGTTCTGTTCCGTAATAAAGAAGCCTGGTGCTATAGCATTGACACGTATTCCCTCACCGAATTTCTTTGCACATTCTGTTGCCATAAACTCTGTGAAATTGCTTATCCCTGCTTTTGCAGCTGCATACCCACAAACACGTGTAATCGGGCGGAAAGCTGCCATCGACGAGAAGTTTATTATAGAGCCTTTGCCTTGCTCAACCATCGGCTTGAGAAAGACTTGCGTAGGTATAACCGTACCGGTAAGGTTGAGGTTCAGTACTTTTTGGAATTCGTCAACTTTCAAATCGAAGAAATTTCCGTCTGGTGCAATCACCGCACCGGGCATATTGCCCCCGGCTGCATTGAGCAGAGTGTCAACACGACCATAGATTTCAAGAATTTCCTTGCAGTTTTCTTCCACTTTCTTTTGGTCAAGGACGTCGGTCTTCATAAATCGGCAATGCCCTCCTTCGTTTTGGATAGAATCAACAATCTGTTTTCCTACTTCCTCGTTACGTCCAAGGATTATAACCTTTGCGCCCTCAAGGGCCAAATATCTCGCAATTGTGCGACCGAGCACCCCGGTGCCACCGGTAATGACAGTCACATTGTCTTTAATATTGAAAAGTTGTGCCATAAAATTATTTGTGTTATTCGTAAAATCCAGGCTGATAGAACGGCTTGTCCATATCACGGCATACCGTTGCTATAATTCCCTGCACTTGTCCCAATGCGAACATTCTGCCAAGGAAACTATAGCCAGCATTATACCCTCTTTCTTCATCGCCAAGCATAGTCATTCCATGATCCACACGCATCGGGAGACGGGCTATATTTGGGTTTGCCGTGCGATTGAGTTCTTCCTTTTCAAAGATACGTACCAGTTGTATCAGGTCTGCACGCCCACCTAGGTGAGAAGCTTCGGTAAAGTCTCCGTTGGGGAAGATATGGCAAGAACGCAAATGAACGAACCACGTACGTGCAGCAAACTTTGCAGCCATTTCGGGCACATTATTGTGCTTACCAGCCGAAAGCGACCCGGCACAGAACGTCAAGCCGTTGTGAGGATTGTCTACCGCTTCGAATAGCCACTTTATATCTTCATCACATGTCACGATGCGCGGCAAGCCAAGTATCTGGAATGGAGGATCATCAGGATGCACACACATATACATATCGTATTCATCACAGACTGGCATAATTGCAGAGAGGAAATACTTCATATTTTCCCGCAACTGTTCCTTTGTTATACCTTTATATAAGTCGAGCAATTGGCGGAACAATTCAACAGGATGCTCATCGTCCTCCTTTATGTTTCCACTAACAAAGCCTTGTGTTTTTACAATGATGTTCTCAACAAGTTTGTGATCATCCTCGCGCGTCATTGTTGATTTAAGTTTTTCAACCTCAGCGAGCACTTCTGGACTCCAGCTCTTTTCTGCCCCTTCACGCTTAAGTATGCAAATATCAAAATAAGCAAACTGCGCATGCGAGAAATAAAGGTTTGTTGTCCCGTTAGGATTGGGATGGTTCAAATCTGTGCGCGCCCAGTCAAGAACGGGCATAAAATTGTAACATATAGTGTGTATACCTTCAAGAGAAAGATTCTTTAGGCTTTCCTTGTAGTTCTCAATAAGCTGATCGCGGTCTTCTCCGCCATATTTTATACTCTCGCATACGGGTAGGCTTTCCACTACAGACCACCGCATTCCGTAACTTTCAATATATTCCTTCAGCTCATGTATCTTCTCTCGCGTCCAAACCTCACCGTTGGGCACATCATGCAATGCTGTTACGATGCCTTCAACACCGATTTCGCGCAACATCGCAAGCGTTATCTTGTCGTTCCTTCCGAACCACCTCCAAGTTCTTTCCATTCTTAATTATTTATATATAGAAATTGTTTTTCGTTTGTGCTTTTCCTCTCTTCCATTTATGTCTTGCAAAGTTATGTTTTTTTTTTGTCATTTAAAACTTTAAGCCAACATTTTTAAAGGTTACGGCAATGACTTTAAAGCTTATGCCAATGACGGCATACGCACAACATCACCAATGCCGCTAACTGGATTTTATTCTACCATTTCCCCGATTACGACATTGCTGCGACTTGCATCCAAAAACCTGCGGCCTTCGCCCTAAAAGCCCGTTTGGTTTAATTAAGAAACAAGAAGGTTTTCAATTAAAAGTCCGCGGGGTTATAACAACTTGCCAACAGCTTAGCGGAGACATTCCGCATATTTAGAAGAAAAACATTTAAAGATTCTCCGTTTTGCGTTCTTTTATAAGTATTTAAATCCTTATCTTTGCATAAGGAAATAAATATTATGAATACATAGAAAAGAGGTTATACAAGTTGGCGTTACACACGCTAAGCGATATAGCCCTTATACACATGAAGGGAGATTCTCCCAACAATGAACATCAAAGACATTAAACCCACTGACCAATGAATAAAATAATAGAAAAGAAGCAGTTCTCAGAGAACGTATTCATGTTCCGCATTGAAGCGCCGCTCATTGCACATAGCCGCAAGCCTGGCAACTTCGTTATTGTACGCACACATAAACGCGGTGAACGCATACCTCTTACTATCGCCGATGCCGACACAAAGGCCGGCACCGTTACTCTTGTTGTACAGAAAGTTGGTGTGTCAACCGCACAGTTATGTAGCATGAACATTGGCGACGAGCTGCAAGACATTGCCGGACCATTGGGCACTCCTACACGGATTGAGAAATTCGGCACAGTGCTTTGTGCTGGAGGAGGCGTTGGAACAGCACCTTTGTTACCTATAATTAAAGCACTGAAACAGGCTGGCAATAGAGTGCTTACCGTTATAGCCGGACGCAGTGCCGACCTCGTGATACTTGAAGATGAGGTAAGACAATGGAGCGACGAGCTTATCATTATGACCGACGATGGTTCTCGCGGAGAAAAAGGCGTGGTTACTGTTGGCATGGAAAAGCTAATTAAACAGGAGCACATCGACAAGGCTTTCGCTATCGGCCCTCCAATAATGATGAAGTTCTGCTGTAAACTAACTGCCAACTACAACATACCGACCGAAGTTTCGTTAAATACGATCATGGTTGACGGCACCGGAATGTGTGGAGCATGCCGTTTAACCATTGGCGGAAAAACAAAATTCGTCTGCATAGACGGACCTGAATTTGACGGTTCGTTGGTAGACTGGGATGAAATGCTCTGCCGAATGGGAACATTCCGCGAAGAAGAAAAAAGAGAATACGAACGCTTTCTGAATGCGAATAATGCATATCCAAAAGGAGACATAACAAAGACACATGACTGTTCGCTTAATTTAGCACAAGAGAAAAAGGCTACAGAAGCTGGCAATACATCCGTAACTCCATTAAGTGAATTAACCGACAGATCTGCATCTTGGCGACAGTCACTGCGCAGCAGCATGAAGCCAAAGGAACGCATGGCAATAGAACGCGTCTGCGCATCGGAATTACCTGCTGATTATCGCATAGCCCACCGACTTGAAGAAGTTAGCATTGGCATTACCGCCGAGCAAGCCACACAAGAAGCACAACGATGCTTGGACTGCGCCAATCCGTCTTGCCGTCAGGGATGCCCCGTAAGCATTGATATACCTTCGTTTATCAAGAACCTTGAACACGGAGACGTTTTGGCTGCCGCAAGGGTTCTGAAAGACACATCAACCTTGCCCGCAGTTTGCGGACGCGTTTGCCCACAAGAAAAACAATGCGAAAGTCGCTGCATCCATACCAAGACTGGGCACAAAGCTGTTGCCATTGGCTGTCTTGAACGATTTGTTGCTGACACTGCAGCAAAAGAAAATACAAGCTTCGACTACTGCGACATCAAGAAGAACGGCATAAAAATAGGCGTTGTCGGGTCTGGTCCGTCTGGACTTACTTTTGCGGGCGAAATGGCGAAAAAGGGATACGACGTGCATGTTTTTGAAGCGCTTCACGAAATTGGCGGAGTACTCAAATATGGTATTCCAGAATTCAGACTTCCGAATAGCATTGTGGATAGAGAAATTGAAAATCTAGCACACATGGGAGTGACATTCCACACAGACTGTATTGTTGGCAAGACTATTACAATAGAGGATTTGCAGAAAGAGGATTACAAAGGATTCTTTATAGGTAGCGGTGCCGGACTACCCAATTTCATGGGTATACCCGGCGAAAACGCAAAAGGCATAATGTCCTCAAATGAATACCTCACACGCGTAAACCTTATGGATGCGGCTTCAGATACGAGCGACACTCCTATCCTTCCGGCAAAACATGTTATTGTCGTGGGAGGTGGAAACACAGCCATGGACTCTTGCCGCACTGCACGACGACTCGGAGCAGAGGTCACTCTTGTTTACAGACGTTCTGAAGAGGAGATGCCTGCTAGACTCGAAGAAGTGCGCCATGCTAAAGAAGAGGGAATAAACTTTCTCACACTTCACAACCCTATTGAATATCTTACAGACGAAACGGGAACGGTTACAAAAGCCGTATTACAAGTAATGAAACTCGGCGAGCCTGACGAGAGCGGACGCAGACGTCCTGAACCAATTGAAGGGCAGACTATAACTGTGGACACCGATTTAGTAATAGTTGCTGTAGGCGTCTCGCCTAACCCTCTCGTTCCAAAATCAATATCAGGATTGGAATTGGGGCGAAAAAGCACCATTGTTGTTGACGACACGATGCAAAGTTCGCGCAGCGGAATTTATGCCGGAGGCGACATTGTACGCGGAGGTGCAACCGTTATACTTGCCATGGGAGACGGGCGCAAAGCAGCACAAAACATGCTTGCAAAACTAGAGAACGACAAGAAATAAGGGAAAACTTTTTATGTTTAAGAGGGGGTGCGTCAAAATGATGCATCCCCTCTGATTTTTTCGCAATGGTGTTGTAACCTCACCCCCACCCTACGAGCGTTACAAAATATAGTAAGCTATTGACAGATTATACTTCATCAACGCTCCCCTCTATCTTTTGATTGTGTCTATGCTCCAAGAATCGCTGATATTCAGAAGGAGTCATGCCATTGAGGCGTTTGAAAGCACGGATAAAGCTTGTCGCGTTACCATAGCCAACGCTCTCATAGATTGCTTGCAGCGTGTACTTCTTGACATTATCCGAGTCGCCCATTAAGCGGCATGCCTCACGTATGCGACATTCATTAAGTAGGGACTTAAAGTTCTTCTCATAATATGCGTTTATGACTTGCGATACGTATTTTGTATTGGACTCCACCTCATCAGCAAGCATCTTCAGAGAGAAATCAGGGTTAGAGACGGTTTGCTTGTCGGCAAGAACTTGCTGTATCTTACCTAGCAATTCCCCGTCTATCACGTCCGCACCTTCCTTTTCGCCTGACGAAACTTTTTCTCCGAAAGTAGCATCATAAGTCTTGAGCAATTCTGAATTTTTCTCCACTACAGCACTGTACGCTAAACGAAGACGACGGCCGTTGCGAATAAGTAGCAGCAGCAAGGTTATCAACACAACCAGTAGTACTGAGAAGGATATGATGACCACAGTGCGGTTGCGGATGATGGTTTTAAGACCAGATACATGTGCCTCATTCTTGTGATCCTCTAAATCTGCGAGTTCCCCAGTAGCTACATTCATGCCTACACGGTTGAACACTGTGTCCTGTAACCTAAAGTATAATTCCTCATAGCGACGGGAGGCAATGGTGTCGCCTCGCATTGCATAAGCGTCAGCAAGAGTTTTATAGAGCGACAGGAGCAGGTCATTGTCACTCTGCTGTTGAACTCTACCAACACAACCTAATGCAGTGTTGATGGCCTGGGTGTATTTCCCCGTAAGCAAATAGATTTCGGCAATTTCTGACTTTTGATAAAGAGCCAAAGTGTCGCCGTGCCACAACGTGGGCGTACTGTCTAGAGCCTGACGATGAAACTTCAGAGCCTCTGTGTAATGCTTTTCAGCCTTGGCGATACGAGCTTGACTATAAAAGACATAGTACCGCCATTCCAAAGTGTCTCTAAAGGGGGTGCGCTTGACCACTTCCAGCCAATGCCTAGCGTTCTGAGGCTTGCTCATCTTGCAGTAGGTTGCCAGGATATTGGTAGACAGGTGACTGAGCATAAACGTGTCTTTTTGTATTAAGGCGAGCTTGTAGCTCTTGGTCAGGTAGGTGAGACTTCGCCCATAGTTAGCGGCATCGTAAAAGATATTGCTGATATAGGCATAACTGCGAACCTGCAAAAAATAATTGCCTTCTCGCTCTGCTAGATTTGCGCTTCTTGTGAAATAGCGCATGGCCAATGGCATATTGTCGGCTTCGTAAAACTCAAGAGCACGAAAAAAGGTTTTCATAGCCAAGTTCACAGGCGCACCCTTACACCAACCAATGGCACAAATGAACAAGAACACGAACAGAATGCGAAATCTTTTCTTCATTACAATATCTTTTGTAACGCAAACTTACATGATTTTTTTCAAAATTAAACCTTTCGAATTATTTTTTTCATTCCCCCTTATCATATAAATGTATAAGAACAAAACGGGAACCGAAACAAAAAAAGCTGAATTATATATAAAGGAGCATTTACAATTCAAAAAATGGTTACCAATATAAATCATCTTGTTACATATTGTTTTTACAATTCTTGAATACTAAACCAAAACATCACAAGAAAAGGGACGAAACACTACTATTTGCTTAATTTTGCTGGCAAAAACAACAAGAACATGACTTTGAACAAATTCAATTTTTAAAAACAACAGAAACATGAAGAAAATCTATTTATCAATGCTGGCCATGACATGTTGCATGGTTTCTAGCGCACAAGTCACTATCGATGACATCGTGGCAACCTACAGTGATGTATGTATTAAGACATACATACCCGAGTACCAATACGACAGTGCAAATGACAACTACGCATCCTCTAAGAAGCAAACCGACACGCTTCGATGCAATGTTATCATCACTAAAGAAAGCGATTCAGAAGTGAAGATACAGAACTTAGGCAACCAAGGCTTCACCGTGACAGGCACTTTCGACAAGGAGGCACAGACCATCACAATTGCCCCTACATTCTACGCTAATGCTTATACGATGTGCGCATTGCCTGACAATCTGACTGGTGACTATGTGGGAATGGGCACGGCAGACACCACCGCAGCAGTAGTGGTTAAGGTGGATGCTGACGGCACAATGTCGTTGGACTGGTGCGGAGGCGCAAAAGGATATAGCAACAGTCAACCGGCAGTGTGGGAATACTACAAAGAAACGCTAACACGAAAACAAGACAACAATAGCGTGGAAGGTACTCTAACGTTTGCTGAGAAAGACGAAGATGGAGCGTTTACCAATGCAAAATATGTGGGAACTACCACCTTGTACAAGATTGACGACAATAGCTACCGCATCAATATTGTTGCACCAGGATCTAAATATGAAACACTGGCTGACCCGGCGAATCTAGAATTCACCGTGAAAGACAACGGCACAGTGAGCATCAAATCTGGGATTATGTATATGTACCCCAACAACCGATACTTTGAACTTGATCTTAGCAACAATATCTCACCAACATTTACAACCGATGACAATAGCGGCAAGCTCGAAATGCAATTTACAGGAATTACTTGGGGCGACATTGATAGGGGCATGATTGACGATATGGTAGACGTTCTTATGACATTCGAGTGGAACAACACCGTAGACGGTATAAAAGGAAATATCACCAACCACGCAACATCAGATAAGCGATACAATCTTGCAGGCCAGTGTGTCGGCAAAAATTATAAAGGAATTGTCATAAAAGGTGGCAAGAAAATTATACAGAAATAACTTAGGAGGTATTTTAACTTTAAAACATTTTCATTAAGGATGGAATGGCAGAAGAGAGCACTCGTTTTCTTCTACCATTCCTTCTCTTTGCATTAAATATACAACAATTTACAACTAAAAATTTAAATATTAGTGCACATATGATTTGTGACACACTATCCTCTGTATTTTTACTCTTTGACACATTAGAATATATGCTATTTGCCAAAGGGACAAATAATCAAGCATAAGCTATCATTCATAGGCCAATGCCTCAAGACGGCTTTTAAGTTCTGTTGCAAGACTTTTCCGTATCCGCAATACAATTTTGCACGTATTGTCAAATTCCTGTGATACAATTCGCGGTTCCATCGCCTTAACGACACGCATAACCCCGTTCATCATTACATAAGGGAATGAGTATTCAACATCCTCTTCCACATATTTTTCAATTCTCTCAGAAGATGATATTGCATCAGCAGCCGCAGTACGGTAAGCAACAATCAACCCTCCAGTACCGAGATTAACACCCCCATAGTATCTAACTACCACAACAAGCACATTTGTCAGCCCTGCCGATACAATTTGTCCCAATATTGGTTTTCCGGCCGTGCTTGATGGTTCACCATCATCGTTTGCCTTGCTCTCTTCGGAGTTTGCCCCCATTACATAAGCTGAACAAACATGACGGGCATCATAATATTTTGACTTGTAAAAGGACAACAGTTTCTTTACTTGCTCATGCGTTTCCACATGATGTGCAAAAGCGAGGAATTTACTGCGTTTCTCGCTGTAGAATCCCTCGCCAATGCGATCTGTTATGGTAGTATATTTGTCTTCCAAAACTAAATCTGTGTTATTTTCTATTACTAATCAAGCTCATGCACAACAAGTCCTGAGCGCAATTTTGGTTCAAACCACGTTGCTTTGGGCGGCATTATATTCCCGCTGTCAGCAATATCCATAATCTGCTTCATCGTAACTGGATAAAGAGCCAATGCCATTTTCGTTTCTCCAGAATCCACACGACGCTTTAACTCACCAAGACCTCGCAGACCGCCAACAAAATCAATCCGCTTGTCGGAACGGAAGTCTTTGATTCCCAAAAGTTCGTCAAAGATAAGACGGCTTGAAACGTCAACATCCAAAACACCAATAGGATCATTAGGATTGTAAGTACCCTCCTTTGCCGTCAAGCTATACCATTTCCCCTCCATATAGAGAGAGAAATTATGCAAAGCGTTAGGACGATACTCATTTGTGCCTTTTTCTTCGACAATAAAGTTTTTGTCAAGAGCAGTAAGGAATTCCTGCGGTGTAAAATCATTTAGATCTTTAACGACACGATTATAATCAAGTATTGTCAATTGAGACGCCTGGAAACAGACAGCCATGAAATAGTTGTACTCTTCAGTGCCTGCATGGTTCGGATTCTCTTTAGCTTTCTCAAGTCCGACTAATGCAGCAGCTGCAGAACGATGATGGCCGTCTGCTATATAAAGCGAGGGCATTTTACTGAACTCCTCAGTTATAGTTGATATGTCTTCTTCGGAAGAAACAACCCAAAACTGATGACGGAAGCCGTCTATAGGTGCAATGAAATCATATTCAGGCTCCGTGGCTGCATATCTTTTGAGCAGAGAGTCAAGAACAAAGTTGTCTGGATAGGCAAAAAAGACAGGCTCCATATTAGCATTGTTCACACGAACATGCTTCATACGATCCTCTTCCTTATCACGACGTGTTAGCTCATGCTTTTTAATTACACCCGTCATATAGTCATTTACCAATGCCCCCACAACAATTCCGTACTGAGTTTTTTGACCCATCGTTTGAGCGTAGATATAATAATTGGCATGAGCATCTTGAACAAGCCATCCATTTTGCTTGAACTTCTTGAAATTTTCTGCAGCCTTGGCGTAGACGCGTGGATCGTATTCACTTGTTCCTACCGGAAAATCTATTTCTGGCTTGATTATATGGTAAAGACTTTTTTCATTACCTTCAGCCTCAGCACGTGCCTCCTCACTGTCAAGCACATCGTATGGACGAGACTCTACTTGCTCAACTAGATTCTTTGGAGGACGAAAACCTTTGAATGGTCGTATTGTAGCCATAATATTTTTCTTTAGTAACTGCAATTATCTTACTTGTATTCATTGACTTATAAAGCCATTTTACAAGTAAAGTTTAATATTGCAGTCAATATGAATACTTATTTATTTACCTGATACTTTGTACAACCGTCAGCGAAATATTCGTTTATTTGGCGAGCAGCAGCAATTCCTGCATTTATATTAGCTTCAGCCGTCTGTGCACCCATCTTTTTTGGAGTACTGAAATAGCGTCCAGCAAGTTTTTCTGCAAAAATAGCATCAAGATCAGGTTTTATATCAGTTACATATTTCAAATCAGTACGCTCCTCCATAATAGAGAGTAGTTCAGCCTCGTTTATAACTTCCTTACGGGCAGTGTTCACAAGTACGGCACCTTTTTTCATCTTGCCAACTAACGCTGCATTAATGCTTTCTCTCGTCTCTGGTGTTGCTGGAATATGGAGTGAGACAACATCACATTCCTCAAAAAGTTTCTCTTGAGTATCTACAGCATGAACCCCACTCTGCTCAATAACCTCTTTCGGACAGAATGCATCATAAGCAAATATCTCCATACCAAAGCCCTTTGCTATACGCGCAACATTGCGACCAACATTTCCATAAGCAAGAATGCCTAGCTTTTTTCCTTTAAGTTCCGTGCCCGCTTTACCATTATAGAAATTACGCACAGCGAAAACCAAAAGACCAAAGACAAGTTCCGCTACAGCATTAGAGTTCTGACCAGGTGTATTCTCCACTACAATTCCCTTCTGCTTTGCATATACGGTGTCAATATTATCATATCCTGCACCTGCACGAACAACAATTTTTAATTCTTTTGCCGCATCCAACACCTCTGTCGTTATCTTGTCTGAACGAACGATTAGTGCATCTACATTTGATACGGCATCCAAAAGTTGTTGTTTATCTGTATATTTCTCCAACAATAGTAGGTCGTGTCCTGCAGCAACGACTTCTTTTTTTATTCCTTCTACTGCTACCGGAGCAAATGGTTTTTCTGTTGCAACGAGTATTTTCATAGTTGTAAGATTTTTACAGCCTACCAGATTACAAATAACGAAAAAACTGACAAGCTATTTTTATTAAAAAAGTGTCAGTAGCCTGTATTCTGGAATCCAGGCAGACAAGACTACTGACAAGATATTGCTGAAAACTTATTTTTTAATGAAGTGCTTCAAAATCCTGCATACACTTAACAAGAGCTTTTACACCCTCTACAGGCATTGCATTATAGCAACTTGCACGGAAGCCACCAACGGAACGATGACCCTTTATACCCACCATGCCACGCTCCGTAGCAAACTCAAAGAATAGTTTCTCCAAATCTTTATATTCATCGTTCATTACAAAGCAAATATTCATGAGCGATCTGTCTTCTGTAACCACAGTACCACGGAAGAGTTTGTTACGGTCAATTTCAGAATATAGGATTTCTGCGCGTTCGTGAGCACGACGGTCCATTTCCTCTACGCCACCATTCTTCTTTATCCATCTCAATGTTTCAAGCGCAGTATAAATAGGAATTACAGGAGGCGTATTGAACATACTTCCCTTTTCAACATGCGTTTGATAGTTCAACATTGTTGGTATCTGACGATCAACCTTACCTAAACAATCGTTCTTTATAATAACTAGAGTAACGCCTGCCATAGAAAGGTTTTTCTGAGCTCCAGCATAAATACAATCGTATTTAGCCACATCAACAGGACGACTAAATATGTCGGATGACATATCGCCTACCAAAGGAACATTAACTTCTGGATCTTCACGCATTTCAGTACCATAAATGGTATTGTTCGTAGTAATGTGAAGATAGTCACAATCGTCTGGACAAGTCCAACCTTTAGGTATAAATGTAAAGTTGCTATCAGCGGAAGATGCCACTTCCACGACTTCACCAAACAATTTTGCCTCTTTAATTGCTTTCTTTGACCATGTACCTGTATTCAGATAAGCTGCTTTCTTTTTCAGAAGATTATAAGGAATCATGCAAAATTCAAGAGAAGCGCCTCCTCCAAGGAACAAAACGGAATATCCATCAGGGACATTCAACAATTCCTTTATGAGAGCTACGGCCTCGTCTACAACAGGTTGAAAATCTTTTGCTCTGTGACTAATCTCTGCAAGAGAAAGCCCACTTCCATTAAAATCAAGAATCTGTTTAGCAGTGTTTTCAATCACCTCTCGAGGTAGAATAGAGGGTCCAGCATTGAAATTGTACTTCTTCATACGGAAATAGTTTTAGGTTAATGTTTATGATGCGAAGATACGCCTTTTATCCGAACACGCAAAATATTTCCCGATTATTTTTCTTTTTGACTATACCAAGGAAATCTCCCCACTACCAATACAACGATGGTGGTGTTCATCATAGACAACACAGAATTGACCAGGTGCTACACCATGGATTGCATTGTCTGAGTGAATGAGAAAAGTGCCATTTCCTGTATTTTCGATTGTTGCTGGATGGTAGTCTGGCGTATGACGGATTTTGAATGTAACCCGACTCATTGAAATTTCACGCGTCAGAAAATGAAAATCAATGACAGGAAAATCCTTCTTATATGCTGAAGCCGGGTCATAACCATGACTTACATAGAGGATATTCTTTTTCACGTCTTTCTTTACGACAAACCACGGACCTCCGCCAAAGCCTAAGCCTTTGCGTTGACCGATAGTATGATACCACAAAGCTCGGTGAGAACCAATTTTCTTTCCTGTTTCAAATTCAACAACATCCCCGGGGTTATCTCCCAAGTAACGACGAAGGTAGTCATTATAATTTATCTGACCAAGGAAACATATGCCCTGGCTATCTTTACGACGAGCATTTATTAGATGTTCACGTTCTGCTATTTCGCGTACTTCATTCTTTTGATAATGCCCTATAGGAAAGATTGCCTTTCGTAGTTGCCAAGAATGTATTTGTGCCAAGAAATCTGTTTGATCCTTTACCGGGTCAGGACTAGTAGTAAGCCATTTGTCTCCATTTTCGTCAATTTCTGTCTGAGCATAATGCCCTGTTGCAATAAAGTCGTAAAGGTATCCTTTCTTCTCATGAAAAGCCCCAAACTTTATAAGTCTATTACACATAACATCTGGGTTCGGGGTAAATCCGTTACGCACTTTGTCAATCGTATACTGCGTTACTTCGTTCCAATATTCACGATGACAGTCTACAACTTCTAGTCGGCATCCATATTTCTTTGCCACAGCTGTAGCCATTTCTAAATCTTCTTCAGAAGAACAATCCCACTCCTCTTTTTCTTCAGGACCTATTTTTATATAGAAACAATCTGGAGAAAGTCCTTGAGAAGCAAGTTCATGAACAACCACCGAACTATCTACCCCTCCAGAGAGTAGAACTGCTATTTTTTTTTCTTTTATATTAATATCATTGAGTTTGCACATATGTCATATATTTTTTTTGCATTACTTCTTCACAACAAACGATTATCATTTAATAATTCGCCAATTACAAAATTCTGGTGTATCCTCCAACGTTTGATATATACGCTGAACTGGTAGCCCCATGACATTATAATAGCTGCCTTCCATGCCTGTAACACCTATGCAACCAATCCATTCTTGAATTCCGTATGCTCCTGCTTTGTCAAACGGCATATACCTACTGATGTAATAGCCTATCTCTGCATCTGATAGCTCTTTGAATGTCACACCTGTTGAAACATGAAAGCTTACTTTTTTCTGTAATGTTTGCATACATACTCCGGTCGTTACTTGATGCTTTTTCCCTGAAAGAAGCCTAAGCATACAATAGGCATATTCCTCATTAGACGGTTTTCCAAGTATTTCGCCGTCACAAATTACAACTGTATCAGCCGTAATAACAAGGGTTCGCCCGTCAGACAATAAATCATTGTAGGCAGAGGCTTTCTCGCAAGCTATATATTCTGCGATTTCACACGCAGGCATTTCGGCAGGATAGACTTCACTTACATCGTTACGCACTAAGACTTCAAATGTTAGCCCTAAACTTTTTAGAAGTTCTTTTCGACGAGGGCTACCGCTTCCCAATACGATATTACAATTCTCTAACATATTATAATAATAGAAAAGCACGAAAGAGTTATCCCTGCATTTTTATACCAAGGATAACTCTCATAGTTATAACAAAATATCTTTTAAACACTTTCTTATTAGAAATGGTACCCTAAAGTTAGGAGGACTTGGTGTCGTTTATTTGCTACATCTATCGCATCACAAAGGTTACTGTTTACCTTATCACCAAAATAGTCATTGAATGCGTGGAAGCGTCCATTCTGTGAAGAATACTGATATGCCAAATCCAATGTAAATTTATCTATTGTATAGCCAAGTCCACATGTAATACGGTTTGTTGACTTCCAATTAGTATAATCAGTTGTCGAAGAATAGTATGAACCTGGAGAATTAATAGTCCCATCCTTATAGGCTGTTTCGTTATACATCGGAGAAACATAATTATACCCCAAACGTATAGCCAAATTATTATCAACTTTATATTCAAGACCTAATTTTAGCGTACTCATTCCCTTCAGTGCACTCTTTGTATGCCTGTTCATGGCATCATCGGACGAACTTGAAGAATAATACGTATCATAATACCAATCATAGCTTTCACCATCATTGATTCGTGAATCAAGTGTTCCATAATCAGCATACTCATATGTTGCTCCTACAGCAAGGAATTTTCCAACTGTAGTTCCTGCACTTATTCCAAATTTCCACGGAGTGAACAATTTAAAATCATAACTTTCTGAATTATAACCTGTATCATAATTGCCATATTCTTTGGATAGTGCATTATTGTCTATTGTTGTATAATTAGATGTTGTTAAATCATACCATGTTGGCGTTGAAAAATATACTCCGAATCGTAAGGGAGAATCTTCTACCGGACGAAAAATTATTCCAGCTTTAACATCAAATCCTGTACCCGTAATACGCCGATCATCTGTTAGCTTTGTACTTCCTATCGCACTGCCGCTCCCATTCACTAGATTCTCGGAATATTCGCTATATCCATTATAGTGAACATCATGTATACCCACAGTAAGTCCCAAATAAACGCGGTCATTTATGTTTCCGCTTATATTGAAATCATATTCACCGATATATCCAGTATGCGCACGATCAAAAGCAAATCCACTTGCACCATAGTAATCCGTCAGATATGTTGAAATTTGCCCTTGGGCCGATTCTGCGGGAAGCAACGTATTTGCATACAAGAAATCCGTCTGTGAGAATGTATTGCTATTGCCTATATATTCTCCGTTTCTTTTAATTATATCAAAGACCCCATCTTGACTTTTAAAATAAGTCTGTTTATTCTGCGATGAATTTCCGTCAAGAGCACCTACTGCCGACAATATATAGTCAAAGTTTTTACTTTTATGATAGTTAAAAGCAAAATTCAAAAATGAACGTTGCCCCGTTCGAAGTGCGGCAACAACTCCTACTTGGTCAAAACTCATGTTTGTTTTATTTCCATCAGCAAAACTTTTCCCATCCTCTTGTGAAACAAAACCGAACGAAACACTCGCCGTAGAATGGCGAAATAATCCGATACCGGCAGGATTGGAAGATATCGTAGAAAGATCTGCTCCAAGAGCTTCCATTGCACCACCCATACCTACGTAACGAGCTGTTCCATTAAGATCTTCGCTTGCAAGTTTTGCATTTTCATATGTTTCTTGCGCATTTGCCTGAGAAAAAGCTATCAAGGCAATGGCTGAAAAAAGAACTGTCTTTTTCATAAAGCTAAGTTTTTTATCTTTTTCAACGTGCTACTATTTCACATTATTGTTAACGCCTTCCGCCAAAATGTCCGCCGCCTCCAGAACGGGTAGCCCCACCTGTACTAAATCCGCCACCATGATGACCGCCACCATTAAAGCTAGCTCCACTACTATTACTACCTCTATTCATAGAGCCACTATAGTTAGAAGTGTTGTTCCTATAGGTGGATGTATTTATGTCACGACCATGATTTACATATGTATTCTCACGCATGTTTTCATCATTTTCAAACCTTCGATAATTTGAGAAATGTGACGTATTCATTCGGTTATAGGCATCTGTATTACGTGAACCAACAGAGTTGCTACCTCTGTAAGCAGAACGTGCTCCGCCTCCTGCCTTAGTACGACCAACCCATCCATGGTTTGACGTTCCTGTAATACCACCTCTATTCATATAATTATGCGCAATAAGCCCTCCGCCATAATAGGGGCGATGCCAATAACCATAATCATAATACCAAGGATTATACCAACTAGAATAGCCATAATACCAAGGATCATACCATCCATAATAATAACCATTATACCAAGGACGCCATCCATAGCCATACCATGCAGAATACGGACCGTATGCAGGTATATATCCCCAAGCCCAAGGGTCATTATACCACCAAAAATCATCAAAATAGCGCAACCTACGGCTATACACATATTCATCATCATCGCAATCTTCAGCAAAACGATGCATCTTACAATCATTTTTTTCACCATTATACAATGAATCTGGAGTAGTGCCATAAAAATCAATGACATCATTCGTACTGTCATTGTCCATCAACTGATAGTGACTATGAAACCCTCTACGGTTATATTCATCAACATCCCTATGACATATTGGGAAACGGGGTTCCTCCGCCATAGGAGTTTTCTTGACGAACTTCTCTGATTTAGATTCTTTAGGCGAAAAATACATATCATCCTGCGCATTGCCCAACTTTGGCATTATAACCGCCACAACAAACATGATAACGAACTTTTTCATCTTTTTCTTTCTCCTATTTTTAATTGGGTTATAACAAGCATACTTAAAAGCCGTAAAAGGCACATATGCAAACTACACCCATTTTTATACAAAAGACAACAACTTGTTTTTATTTATTTTTCGACATTGCAAAATTACTTTGCTTCATCATGCAAAAATAAGGAAAAACCCTATCATCAGATAGGTTTTCCCCTATTTTTTTATAATTTTGCAAATAAACAACTGCAAATATGAAGTATCTAAAGACCATTTTTACAATAGAAAGCGCCATATCATCTGATATTCAAATCGAAAAAGAAACGCTTTCAACAGCATGCGACATATGCGCAGCCCTTGCAGGCTACGTAGGCTATGAATCGTTTGAAAACACAGATTATGGCATAATCGGATATGTGCAGGAGAATGTTTATAACAGGGATGCACTTAAAAATAGCATAGAAGATTTCCCCTTAGAAAATATATCAGTAAAGTTCCAAACTGAGGAAGCAGAAAACAAGAATTGGAACGAAGAATGGGAAAATGAAGGTTTCCGCCCAATTCTAGTTGGAGAACGCTGTATTATACACGACACACACCATCAGATAGATTCTCAATACCCCATAAACATCGAGATTGATGCGAAACAAGCTTTTGGAACAGGCACCCATGACACGACACGAATGATTGTGGAACTTCTGCTAAATAGTGAACTCAAAGGAAAGCGCATACTTGACTGCGGATGCGGCACGGGAATTCTATCAATAATTGCATCAAAATGCGGTGCTAAAGAAATTATAGGATATGACATTGACGAATGGAGCGTAAGAAACACTTTACACAATGCGCAAATAAACAACACGAGTAACATCACTGCAATGCTTGGCAATGCCAGTATACTTAAAACTATTGATTGTAGTTTTGATTTAGTACTAGCGAACATCAATCGCAATATCCTAATAAATGACATGCCTTATTGGACAGAAATGATGTCAACAGGATCTGAACTCATTGTAAGCGGCTTTTATATCCAAGATATTTCTAAAATAAAAAATAGAGCTGCCTCTCTCGGACTTCAATTCATCCTCGAGAAGCAATCAGACACATGGGCAATGCTATGCTTTAAAAAATAAAGAATATCATTTCCTAAGTGGACTTTTAAGTTCTATTTCCGTGCGTATACCTTTTATCTTTTCGCCAGACGAGAAGCGAAGTATTTGTTCCACCTTGCCACTTTCTACAGCTACATAACAATAACGCTCCGCTACAGTTATCTTACCTATATCACGTCCTTGTAAACGACAAACCTTACAAAGGAAGCCCAGGACATCTTTTTTTGAAATTTTATCTTTCTTGCCCTTACCTATATATAATGTTGACATTCGGGGTTTGGGTATGGATGACAAAACTTCAGGAAGTTTATATTCTGGTAATTCACGACAAATATATTCTGGCACACTTTCTTCTGGTCCTAATAAAAGAAATGTACGTCCTTCTGCCTGCCACCTTGCAGTACGCCCCACCCTATGCACATATTCTGCTTCTCCAATAGGAATATGATAATGAACAATATTGTCAACGTCAGGAATATCCAAACCTCGTGATGCAAGATCTGTGCTAACAAGCACTGTTGCAGATCCATTGCCAAAAGTGTTAAGATTATCCTCACGTTCACGCTGTTCCAAACCTCCATGATACAAACTTACAACAAATCCTTTATCCGTAAGATAACGCCATGTACGCTCTACACTATCACGATAATTCAGAAAAACGATTGTGCTAGAATCTCCAAAACTACAAAGGATTTTAGATAATGTTTCCAATTTGTCTTTTGATGAACTCCTCACAACATATTCCGTCACGCGGTCTGATACTTTTTTTTCATCATTGCCATCTGTATAATCAACCATTTGTGTTCTTTCCATATTGACAAATTCTGGAATTTCATCACAATCCGTTGCCGAAAGAAGAATTCTTCTTTCTACGGAGGGAAGAGACATGAACACATTTTTCATCTCGTCTGCAAACCCCATATTAAGACACTTGTCAAATTCATCAAGAACAAGAATGCGTATGCCTAAAACATTTATATTCCCCTTTGCAATATGATCATTGAGTCTTCCCGGTGTCGCAAAGATAATCTGAGGTCTAATCTTTACTATATCACGATGTTCGTCCATTGTCGCACGTCCACCATAAAGAGCCATCCCACGTATCCCTGTTCCTAAGGAGCTGAACACTTCTAATGACTGCTTTGCCAACTCTCTACTTGGTACAATGACTGCAACCTGCAACATATCCAAATTGGGATTCATTTTGAAAATGACAGGTAACATATAAGCAAGCGTCTTGCCACTTCCTGTTGGTGAAATTATCGTAATATCATCAGTCGTCAAGCTCATTAAACGAGCTACTTCCAACTGCATAGGGTTAAGTTGAACAATGCCCGCCTTTGATAAGATTTTATCTATATCCATAATTTAAAATTATATTTTTAAGACTTCGTTACATCGTATAAAATACCAGTAACTTGATTACCTAAAACATTAGTCTTTTAATACGAATTTATTCCCCCACCTTAAATAAAGGGTCTCTTTTAGAATGGAAGGTTTTCTGAAGTATTTGGAGAAATAGGAAATGTTGAGTTATCACCACTCAAATTTAGCCTACTGCCTATAATCTCACCATCAACACCTTCACCCAACGGCCCCTCTCCTGCATCGGGATTTTGGAATCGCGTAAATGCGCCCTTAAAGTGAAGTAAGACATCACCAGTTGCCCCCTTACGATGTTTAGCAATAATTATCTGAGCCATACCACGCAAATCGTTGCCATGTTCATCCGTATAAAGATGATAATATTCAGGACGATGCACAAATAGAACCATGTCTGCATCTTGCTCAATAGCACCAGATTCACGCAAGTCACTTAATTGAGGGCGTTTACCTTCTAATCCTGTCCCCTCACGACTTTCAACCGAACGGTTCAACTGAGAAAGTGCAAGTACAGGGATGTTAAGTTCCTTTGCCAACCCCTTAAGCGAACGACTTATGGTTGAAACCTCCTCCTGACGGCTACCAAAACGCGCACCACTAGCATTCATTAGTTGCAAATAATCAATCATGATTATCTTAACCCCTTTTTCACGTACAAGTCTACGCGCCTTGGTTCTAAGCTCAAATATCGACATACCAGCTGTATCATCTACATAAATAGGAGCTTTCTGAAGTCGTCCAACATTGGCATCAAGGCGTTTCCACTCATCATCATCTAGTTGCCCATTAAGAATCTTACGTCCTTCTATCTCACACACATTTGAAATAAGACGATTGCCTAACTGAACATCACTCATTTCAAGAGAGAAAAATGCTATTGGTATATCGTAATCAACTGCAATATTTTTAGCCAAAGACAAGGCAAAAGCCGTTTTACCCATGGCTGGTCTTCCTGCAATAATCACCAAGTCGCTAGCTTGCCAACCTGCAGTCATTCTGTCTAGTTCTGTATAACCAGTAGGAATACCTGTAAGTTCACCTTTGTTAGCTGCCGCCTCTTGTAGAACCATTATGGCTTGACTTACGACAGGTGAAATATGAGAATAATCCTTTTTCAAATTATTCTGCGAAAGTTCAAAAAGGTTTTTCTCCGTTTCCTGCATCAAATCGTCAACATCAATTGACTCATCAAAAGCTTTCGTCTCAACAACACTTGCAAAAGAAATAAGCTGGCGCGCCATATATTTCTGAGCCAAGATATGTGCATGATACTCTATATGTGCTGATGAAGCCACATGTGATGTCAAATCTACGATATAAGACTGTCCACCAACTTCCTCCAACGCAGACATACGCTTTAGCTCTTCAATAACCGTCAACAAATCTACTGGACGTTCATCAATATTGAGTTGTTGTATAGCTTGATATATCTTTTGATGACGTGGCTCGTAAAAAGTTTCTGGATGGAGAATTTCTCCAACAACAGTAAAAGCATCTTTGTCTATCATTAGAGCCCCAAGAACTATTCTCTCCATATCGGGAGCTTGAGGTTGTAGATGTCCATAAGTACTGTCAATACCTCTAGGGGTTGTTCGTTTCTGTTGTGCCATTTACATTATTATTTTTTACGTGCAAAAGTACTACTTACCTAGATATATATCAAAACAAATCATATAAAATCTTTTTGCAGCAAATACTACATTTATATAATAAGGTAAAATGCCCAAATAGTCTTTTGGGATAAAAAATAAGAAATTTTCCTTGTTTTTATTTGGAGCGAAAAGAAAAAAGTCATACCTTTGGCGAAGAAATAAACAAAGCATTTAACTATTAACACATCGCTAAAGAAAGGAAAAGATTATGAAAAAGACTAATTTCAGCTTAAGGAACATGATTATGGTCGCATTGGTTGCCATGAGTATAATCCCTAGTTTTGCACAAGACGAGCGCAATAGCAAAGTTATAATATCAATGAACGATCTTACTTACAACGTTAAAGAACAGAAAACCAATGTCGGAAACGTACTCGGAAAAGTGGCTGATTTCGTTTTCAACAGTCAAATAACTCAGCAACGCCCAGAATTTCAAGACAATGTAAGAGCAAGTATCGTCAAAGGTGTAACAAACGGACGCAGAACGATTGCTCTTGACGGAGAAAATCCATCAAATGTAGACTATATCATCGACGCACAAATATCTAACATCTCTACAACTTCAAAAATCGAAACATACAAAGTAAAAGACCGCAATAAAACTCGCACCATTTACAAAGGTCTCATTGGGGTAACACTCCAAGTAAAAAATGCAAAAACAGGAGAAATTGCAGTAAGCCCAACATTTAATGTTTCCGATTACGATGCCGCATGGATTGAAACAGCAGAGGGTGCGCTCATGAACTCTATGGACCGACTTTCCTGCTATATTACAAATTATTTCAATCGTTGTTTCCCATATAAGGCAAACATAATTGAGGGTGCACGTGAAAAGAAAGACAAGCAAAAAGAAGTTTATATTGACCTCGGTTCAAGCGTTGGCGCATATTCTGGAATTCACTTTAACGTGTATACCGTCAAAAATGTAGCAGGAAAAGAAGCAAGACAAAAAATAGGGAAAATAAGAATTACTGACGTACAGGGACAAGACATAAGTCTCTGCAAAGTTCAGAATGGAGGAAAGGACATTAAAAAAGCCATCGACAATGGTTCTTCATTACTGATAGAATCATATGATTGATAATCCTCTACTGCGACATAGTTCATGAAAGAGACATATCAACTACCCATATAAGCCATCCGTTATAAAATCATCAAAAACGGATGGCTTACACATTGAGAGTTTTTAATGTTAATAATAATTAACCATTTAAGTTTATAAGAGAATCCAGTTGCATAAAAAGGAAAAATAATATACCTTTGCAGCCGATTTTATCCGTGGAGGCTTGACAAAGATACGGCACTAAGCAGTACGCCTTGCGGACCAAACCCGTTTTAAGTAACAAAAAATGTACGCAATCGTAGAGATTAACGGTCAGCAGTTCAAGGTTGAAGAAGGCAACAAGCTTTTTGTAAACCACATACAGAACGCTGAAGAAGGTCAAACAGTAGAGTTTGACAAGGTTCTTCTAGTTGACAACGACGGAACCGTAACAGTAGGTACCCCAACAGTAGAGGGTGCAAAAGTAGTATGTGAAGTAGTAAATCCGTTGGTAAAGGGCGAAAAAGTCATCGTCTTCAAAATGAAGCGCAGAAAGGATGAGCGCAAGCGCAACGGTCATCGTACGCATTTCACACAGATTTCAGTTAAACAAGTAATCGCTTAAAAGAAGGAGGACTAAAGAAATGGCACATAAAAAAGGTGTAGGTAGTTCAAAGAACGGCCGCGAGTCAGCTTCACAGAGATTAGGCGTTAAGATTTGGGGTGGACAGAAAGTAATCGCAGGCAACATTATCGTTCGTCAGCGCGGTACAAAGCACAACCCAGGTCAGAATGTAGGTATCGGTAAAGACGACACTTTGTATGCTCTTACAGACGGAATAGTAAACTTCCGTAAAGGCCGTAAGGATAGAAGCATCGTTTCGGTACTGCCTGAAGCTGAAGCATAACAATAAAAACAACTTATTCCAAACAAACACATAGAGTCCAATCGGACTCTATTTTTTTTGTTATTCCATCGCTACTGCTGAGCGAACACGCGAAAGTGTCTCTGGTGTCATCTGCAAATAGCTTGCGATATACACAAGCGGAGTTTTCAAAATAACTTTCGGATTTAATTTACACAACTTCAAATACCTGTCTTTTGCACTTTCAAAGCGCAAAAGATCAGCCCTCCGCTGAGATATAATTAAGCTCTCTTCCAATATCTTACGATAAAGTATTTGTATATTGACATTATGCAAAGCAATATATTCAAGACGCTGTTTAGGCAATGCGTAAAGAACCGTCTGCTCCAATGCTTCCACTACAATCTTTGAAGGAACCTCACGGAACAAGCTTTCTATACTCATAAATATAGTACCGTCAGCCGCGAGATATTCAGTTACGCTCTTATTATTTTTAAAATAGTATTCACGAACAAGCCCCCGTTCAACATAATAAATGGAATCACTGACCTGTCCTTCATCAACAATTTTTTCTCCTCGCGCAAATTTCATCGGCACCAAAATACTCTCAAGAATATCCAGCTCATCGTGCGCCATAGTACTGTATTTCCGCGCCAATTCTCGAGCTATATCACGTTTTGTCATCATTGGTTCTTTCATACGCGTATTCAGATTAGTAGGAATTCATTTTTCTTTTTAACAAACTTGCGAGAATATAGATCAATGCGTTATTAGTCAAGTTTCAATACTGCAAGAAAAGCCTTTTGGGGAACTTCAACATTTCCAATTTGTTTCATGCGCTTTTTACCTTTCTTCTGCTTCTCAAGCAATTTACGCTTACGACTAACATCACCACCGTAACACTTAGCAGTAACATCCTTTCGCACACATTTAATTGTTTCGCGAGCTACAATTTTAGCACCTATAGCTGCTTGTATTGCTATATCAAATTGCTGTCGTGGTATAAGTTCTTTCAGTTTTTCACAAATCCGCCTACCAAAAGCCACAGCATTGTCTTGATGAGTTAAAGTAGACAACGCATCAACAGGCTCACCATTAAGAAGTATATCCAATTTTGCCAGACGAGAGAGTCTGAAACAATCTATATGATAATCAAAAGACGCATATCCTTTAGAAATACTTTTTAGTTTATCATAGAAGTCAATCACTATCTCCCCCAAAGGCAACATAAAATGCAAATCAACTCGATTTCCACTAATATATTCCTGCTTAAGAAGTTCACCGCGTTTGTCCAAACACAACTTCATAATAGGACCTATAAAATTTGTGTCAGTTATTATTGACGCTTTTATATATGGCTCCTCAATATGATCAATCATTGTCTGATCCGGAAGACCTGAAGGATTATGGACTTCTCGAGCCTCACCGTGCTTATCATAAACGAGATAAGAAACATTTGGAACTGTTGTTATCACATCCATATTAAATTCTCTATCCAGTCTTTCTTGCACAATTTCCATGTGTAACAATCCTAAAAAGCCACAACGGAAACCAAAGCCCAAGGCAACCGAAGATTCTGGTTGGAACGTAAGCGAAGCATCATTTAACTGAAGTTTTTCAAGTGAAGCGCGCAAATTTTCATATTCAGAAGGATCAATTGGATAGACTCCAGCAAAGACCATTGGCTTAACTTCTTGAAATCCGGAGATAGCACAATCGCATGGATTCTGAACATGCGTAATAGTATCTCCAACCTTCACTTCAGTTGGATTTTTTATTCCACTAATTATATACCCCACTTCTCCTGTAGACATTACAGACCTGGGTATCATATTCATTTTCAGCACTCCAACCTCATCAGCAGTGTACTCCATGCCTGTATTATAGAATTTAACCTTGTCGCCTTTTCTTATTTCTCCATTCTCGATTTTAAAATATGCTATTATTCCACGGAACGGATTAAACACAGAATCAAAAATAAGAGCCTGCAAAGGCTTTGTCTTGTCACCCTCAGGATGCGGAATGCGCTCAATTACAGCTTTCAGAATATCAGCGACACCTTCTCCCGTTTTACCAGAAGCACGTAATATATCAGAACGCTCACATCCAATCAGCTCTATAATTTCATCCTCCACTTCATCAGGCATAGCGGAAGGCATATCAATTTTATTTATAACAGGAATTATTTCAAGGTCATGCTCAATTGCCATATACAAATTACTAATGGTTTGAGCCTGCACACCCTGCGTTGCGTCGACCACGAGAAGAGCACCTTCGCATGCAGCAATGGAACGAGACACCTCATAAGAAAAGTCTACGTGCCCTGGAGTATCTATAAGATTAAGCACATAGTTTTCACCATTATACAGATAGTTCATCTGAATGGCATGACTTTTAATTGTTATCCCTCGCTCCTTCTCTAGATCCATATCGTCAAGCATCTGGCCTTCTACGATTTTAATCGTATTAGTATACTCCAACAATCTATCTGCCAACGTAGACTTCCCATGGTCTATATGCGCAATAATACAAAAATTCCTTATATTTTTCATTCGTTATTCAATATTATTCATAAGTCCGCAAAACGTCAATGCGAGCTGAATACAGATAATCCTGTCAGCTCTGCCATCCTGTTATATTGACATTGCGGAAATAGCATATGCAAATTTACGATTTTTTTTTCATTGCACAACAGACGTATTAACATTTTACACGCATTTAAGCTACATTAAAAAAGTAATAAAAGCAGCGACAAGTAAATGACTAGCGCCAAAGGAACAAGCTCTAAAACATAATAAACAGCAAAACAATGGCATGCCTATATATAATATAATAAGGTGGTAAGTCTTACAACAGTCACATTTAGTTCCTTTACACAAAAAGTTTCTAAAAAAATACGCTATAAATTTGGCTAGAACAATCAATTCAACTAACTTTGCACTCGCAAAACAGGAAACACTCCTATTAAGCAATAAAAAATGCGCCTGTAGCTCAGTTGGTAGAGCATCTGACTCTTAATCAGAGGGTCCAGGGTTCGAACCCCTGCAGACGTACGAAAAAAAAATATTTCAAAAATGATGCGCCTGTAGCTCAGTTGGTAGAGCATCTGACTCTTAATCAGAGGGTCCAGGGTTCGAACCCCTGCAGACGTACGAAAAAAAAATATTTCAAAAATGATGCGCCTGTAGCTCAGTTGGTAGAGCATCTGACTCTTAATCAGAGGGTCCAGGGTTCGAACCCCTGCAGACGTACGAAAAAAGGAGACTTCGGTCTTCTTTTTTTGTTTTCATATACCTGTTATCACCTACAAACATTTTTATGAACAATAACGTCAATGAGCTAAACGACACACATAATAAAGATTGGCAATTAGCATGGCATATTGTTAGCGAAACAGACTGCAGCCTTTTCCTTACAGGCAAAGCTGGTACTGGAAAGACAACATTCTTACACTATGTCAAGACCCACATAAATAAGCGCCTTGTCGTTCTTGCACCTACAGGTATTGCAGCTATCAACGCCAAAGGAATGACAATACATTCTTTTTTTCAGTTGCCTTTTTCTCCATTTATACCTAACGCGCCGCACCAAGCATCCCTTTATAAATTCAGCAAAGAAAAACTTAATATAATAAGAGGATGCGATCTTATCATTATCGATGAAATCAGCATGGTACGTTCTGACTTGCTTGATGCCGTTGACGATGCGCTACGTAGACACCGCCACAACAATCTGCCTTTCGGTGGAGTGCAACTTCTGATGATTGGCGATATGCAGCAATTGCCTCCCGTTGTAAAAGATGAAGAATGGAAATTGCTGCAACAATACTATGACTCTATGTATTTTTTCGATAGCATTGCACTAAAACGCCTTACCTATGCTACTGTTGAACTAAAAAGCGTATTCCGGCAAACAAACGAAGAATTCATTACTATACTGAACAAAATACGAAACAATGATATTGATGACAACACACTCTTGGAGTTAAACAAACGCTATATTCCGAATTTTATTCCGACAGAAGATAGTGGATATATCCAGCTCACCACCCACAATCATCAAGCAACTCAGATAAACGAAGAATGGATGCAAAAGCTTCCGTCAAAAGGTTTCACGTTTGAAGCAGAAATTACTGGAAATTTCCCCGAAGTTTCATACCCGACAGAACAGCGCCTTGTTCTAAAAGAAGGAGCACAAGTAATGTTCGTAAAAAACGACACATCACCAGACAAGCTCTATTATAATGGTATGCTTGGAAGAATCACGTCAATAAGCGGAAACTCAGTGCAAGTTACTGCAGGTGAAGACAACCGAGTAATAAACGTTTCAAGAGAAGAATGGAAAAACATAAAATACAGTATTGACAAAGAAACAAATGAAATAAGAGAGTATATTGAAGGAACTTTCAATCAGCTTCCACTAAGACTGGCTTGGGCAATAACAATACACAAAAGCCAGGGACTTACTTTCAGTAAAGCCATTATCAACACAAATTCAGCTTTTGCCCACGGACAAACTTACGTAGCTCTGAGCCGTTGCCGATCACTTGACTCTCTTGTATTGAGTGCCCCAATAAGCAGGCGTTCCATTATCAGAGATACTGCCATTGATGATTTTTCAGATGAAATACGAAAGCGTATTCCAAATGCAAGCCAACTTACCACAATGAAACAGACATACCTGTTACATACCATCGAAAATGTTTTTGACTTCAATGGGCTTCGTTCCGCTCTTAACAACATCATACGCATCATTGACGAGCATCTCTATAAACAATACCCCAAAACTCTAGAAAACTTCAAATTAGCCTCGTCAACATTGGAAAAAGAAGTGTGCAATGTTTCACTAAAGTTTCACAACCAGTATAAAGTAATGGTTGGCTCGTCTTCAAACGGCATCACTGAAGAATTGCAACAAAGAATTTTCTCTGGTGCCACATATTTTATTGAAAAGATAGAAAAGATTGACAGTATTTTCCGAACGTCTGATATTGTAACCAAAAACAAGCAAATAGAAAAACAACTGTCTTTGGCAAAAGAGACTCTTGCGGATATGCTGCTTATTAAAATCGGATTGTTACGCTATGCAAAAGCATGTCCATTCTCTACCGAAGGTTATCTCAATACTAAAGCCAAGCTTACACTAACGGCAAACTCAAGACAAATAAAAAAGAAAAGTACTATTGATAATAAGGATACGAACATAAACGTATCAGACATTACAGACCAAAAACTCTTTGATGCTCTCGTAAAGTGGCGATTGTCAAAAGCAAAGGAAGAATCTCTCCCTGCCTACTGCATTTTGTATCAAAAGGCGATAATCGGTATTTCAAACACACATCCAAGAACAACCGATGAGCTAATACTGATACCCCACATAGGAAAAGCGAAAGCCGACAAATATGGCAAAGAGCTACTAGACATAGTAGAACGTGAGGGGAAGTGATTCACCAAGGAATCACCCCTCATTTTATTTCCATAAGTCAGGGTCCTTAAGCACAGGCAAGGAGATTTTGTATTTCACCGCAAGCAATCTTACTATTACAACAGAACAGAAAGAAACCATAACGGTAATCTCTAGAGCAACTCCCAGCTTCTCACAGATTTGATATGCCACACCTCCTATTATACAAGCTATAGCATAAATCTCCTTCCTAAAAATAAGCGGGACCTCGTTAACCAAAACATCACGCAACACTCCGCCTGCTGCTCCAGTGATGCAGCCCATTATAATAGCAACCCAAAAAGGGAAACCGCACGTAAGCGTCTTCTGTAATCCTGCTATAGTAAAAAGAGCCAGTCCAAATGTATCGAAAAGGAACCAAGTCTTACTCAGTCTTGTAAATAGCTTCTTCAGAAGGACAAATGTTATAAGGGCAGCCGCTGTGCAGATAAGGTAAATTGAATTGGTCATCCAAAAAGGTGTTTGCCCAAGCATTACATCTCTTATCGTACCACCCCCAATAGCCGTAGCCAGTCCTACTACATAACCGCCAAACCAATCGAAATTCTTTGACGAAGCATTGCGTATACCAGAAATAGCAAAAGCAAATGTTCCAAGGAACTCTATTAAAAATTGTATTGAATCCATATCCTCAGACAACGTTTTGCGGTTTACCGTCAACAAAAGCTTTCAGATTCTCTACAGCAATTGCCATGAGCCTCAACCTGGCTTCACCTGTTGCCCATGCGATATGCGGTGTAATAAATGCATTTGGAGCGGAGAATAGAGGATTGTCGTCTTGTGGCGGTTCAACACACATCACGTCTGCGCCATAAGCCCCTAGCTGACCACTATGCAAGGCCTCCGCCACATCACTCTCATTTACCAACGCTCCACGTGCCGTGTTTATGAGAATCGTGCCACGACGCATTTTATTTATTGCCCTTCTGTCTATCATCTGATAGTTCTTTTCTGTTAACGGGCAATGAAGTGAGAGGATATCACAACAACTCAACAATCCGTCGAATGTTGTTTTATGTATATCCTCAGGAAGGTCTGCAGAATTTTTGCTCGTGAAAGCAAAGACTTCCATCCCGAAAGAGCGCGCTATGCGTGCCACGCCCTTACCTATATTGCCAAGCCCCACAAGTCCTATTGTCAAAGACGACAATTCGCGCAACGGAGTATTCCAGTAACAGAAGTCCGCATTCCTGCTCCATTGTCCTTGTCTACATTCATCTGTATAATGCCCCACCCTATTTGTTATATTGAGGATGTGGGCAAATGTATTTTGTACAACACTTGACGTACTGTATGCAGGCACGTTTGTTACGACGATTCCATGCGCACGGGCTGCCACAATGTCAACTACATTCACACCAGTTGCCAACACACCAATATATTTCAGCTTTGGCAATGCCTCCATCGTAGCTTCGTCTATCGCAACTTTGTTTAGGATTATAGCATCAGCATCGGCCACACGCGTCATCAGCTCTTCAGGACTAGTTCTATCATAAACAACGACATCGCCCAAATCATTAAGAGCCTGCCATGAGAGGTCGCCAGGATTCAAAGCAAAACCATCTAATACGACTATCTTCATTCTTCTGTTTCTATTTCTTCTTTCAATGTTTATTTATATCTGTCTCCCCAGCATAAAACCATTTGCTTGTATAGCTTTTCTTCATTTGGTGTATGCTGCGCATCCCATATACGCTGATTCTTTATTGCATCTGGCAGGAATTGTTGCTGCACGAAATGGTTGGGATAATCATGAGAATACTTATACTCTGCAGCATAACCTAGATCTTTCATAAGCTTTGTCGGTGCATTACGCAAATGCAACGGGACTGGTAAATTTCCCGTCTGCCTAACTATCTCCAATGCGCTATTGATGCCCTTGTAAGCAGAATTACTCTTTGGTGAAGCAGCCAAATATACCGTTGCTTCAGCAAGCGGTATTCTACCCTCAGGCCACCCGATTTTCATAACTGCATCAAATGCAGCATTAGCAAGAAGAAGTGCATTAGGGTTTGCAAGACCTATATCTTCAGACGCACTTATCACCAATCGTCTGGCAATAAACGATGGGTCTTCCCCACCCTCAATCATGCGTGCGAGCCAATATAAGGCCGCATCAGGATCTGAACCACGTATGCTCTTTATGAATGCGGAAATGATGTCATAATGCATTTCTCCATCTTTGTCATAAGCCATCGGATTCTGTTGAAGACATTCAACCACACGTTTGTCTGTTATATCCACCCTCTCGTCAGAAGAAGCCCCTACAACAAGTTCCAATATATTGAGCAATTTGCGCGCATCACCGCCACTATATCGCAATATAGCCGCAGTTTCTTCTACATTTATATCTCTTTGGCTTAACTCCACATCATTTTCTATCGCACGTTTGAGCAGTTGCAAGAGATCCTCTTCGTCAAGAGGTTTCAGAATATACAACTGGCAACGCGAAAGAAGCGGACGTATCACTTCAAATGATGGGTTTTCCGTTGTTGCACCTATCAGTGTAACAATGCCTTTTTCAACTGCTCCTAAAAGAGAATCCTGCTGACTCTTGCTGAAACGATGAATTTCGTCTATAAAAAGTATTGGATTTGCAGTATTGAAAAATCTTCCGTTACGTGCCTTTTCTATAACATCACGAACATCTTTAACGCCACTTGTAACGGCACTAAGCGTAAAGAAAGGGACGTCCAGCTGACTTGCCACTATTTGGGCCAACGTTGTCTTGCCAACCCCTGGCGGTCCCCAAAGAATAAAGGAGCTTATATGTCGTGACTCTATCATTTTGCGAAGCACCGACCCTTGACCGACCAAATGTTTTTGACCGACATATTCATCAAGCGTTCGGGGACGCATTCTTTCTGCCAACGGTTTGTTCATATAACTGCAAAATTATGAATTATATCCCATACGGACAAAAAAATATAGCTCAAAAAAAATTTGCAGGTAAAGGATATTATAGTACTTTTGCAGCACTCTTAAAACATACCGCAACACACAGAAATGAAAGTCACAATTCTGCAAACCGACATAATCTGGGACAAACCGCTTGAAAACCAAAAGCATGCGGAAGAGCTTATCAGCACTTCAGAGCGGTCAGACATTTACGTCTTGCCCGAAATGTGGTCTACGGGATTCAACACTTCGCCAGACTATGCGCAAGATAACGCTTCAGCATATTCCTGTTCTGCCACAGTTGCATGGATGACAAAGACTGCAGCCCGCTACAATGCCGCCATATGCGGCAGTTTGACTATAAAGACAAAGACTGCGTTCGCCAACCGTTTCTATTTCATAACGCCAGACGGCAAATGTTATACTTACGACAAGCGACACTTGTTCACCCCTGGTGGTGAGGGGAAATGCTACGAAAAAGGAAAAGAAAGGGTCATTGTGCATTTCCGCGGTATGCGCTTTTTGCTGCAAATATGCTACGACCTAAGGTTTCCCATATGGAGTCGCAACAACGAAGACTACGACGCTGCCATATATGTAGCAAACTGGCCATCGTCAAGACACAACGTATGGACAACACTTCTGAAAGCTCGCGCCATAGAAAACCAGTGTTACGTCATCGGAGTAAACCGCGTAGGGAGCGACAAACTGTGCCAATATAAAGGAGGGAGCATGATTGTAAATCCCTATGGCAGTGAAATAGTTGCGTGCGGCAGCGGTGAAGAAACTGTTCAGACTGAGCTTGACATGGAAAAGTTGGAAAAGTTCAGAATTACATTCCCTGTTCTGAAAGACAGAGACATTGCCAAGATAGACAATGAAAGATATTGATTTTATAATACGAACGACATAGAAAACAACATGGTCAAGAAGCTAAACCTTTTAAACCAGACATACAGGGTAAGGCTCATGACCAATAATTTAGTAAATAATAATACAACAACAAAATATGAAAGAAGCAGGAAAGAAAGCACTAACTCTCAAGACTTTGAATAAGAGCAACGTCTGGGACATTCAGGAAAACGACATTTTCAGAATGTTGGAAGCATCGGAAAGGGATGCTGACCTCACAGACAATGTTAAACATTATTTCGACATTATACGCAGCGCCTTTGATGTAGAGGAAATAAAGGTTGACAGACCTGAAATTATCGCTAAATACGAGGCTCGCGGCTTCAAGGTTGGCTCAATAAAGGCCGACGACAAGGGCATATTCAAGTTCGCTCTGAAGAAAAAGACTATAATGAGGGTAACAGACCTCACATACGAGAATATCCGACACATTAGCGCAGCAAAACTACTAGAAGTAATAGACCGGAACTTCGGCGGGGGTTGGGATTCACTCTCACAAAGTATACAAGATATCATTCAAAGCGGTTTTGACATTAGCACGACAACACTTCCCAAAGATCGCCTACACAAAAAAGGCGGCATGTATGAGAAGAAAGTAAACGACGGCTTTGAAGTTCTTGAAATACCCAAAGGTGGATGGACTGAAGCTATCTTTGCCATAGCGAAGCCGCTGGAAGAAAAGCCGCATATCGACCTTGACGATGAGAAGAAGCGCTTTGACGAGGAAGACATTGATGAGGAAGACGAGGATTTGCCAGAAGATAAAGGATTCGACGACGAGGATGACGAGGACGACTTCGACGAGGATAAACTCACAGAAGAGAGCTATCGCACAACAATAGACGAGGATCCTGAAAGCCTATCACTTGAAGCAGAAGACGTTGCCGACGATGAAGATTTCTAGTTTGCAAAAAACAAAACGATTCTTCGGATGAGAATAAACAAGTCTTTTATATTTTTTATTGTCCCTTTCCTTATTGTTTCCTGCGGAAAAACACAAACCGCAGCCAACAACGAGGAAGGGGACACTTTGATTTTCAAGTATGCACATAACATCTGCATAGTAAAACATGCTGGATACACAAATGTAACCATGTCGGACCCGTGGAACAAAGGCAAAATATTACATTCATACACGCTTGTTCCCAAAGGTTCAGAAAAGCAAAAAACAGAGCAAGACACACATCACGGAAGCGAAAATAAAAATGCTCACAACAACGACATCGTGAAGATTCCCGTTTCAAACGCATTGATAACTACATCCGTTCATTGTGAACTGCTCAAAATGCTTGGCAAAGAGCAGGCAATAAGCGGCGTTTGCGACATTCAGTATATGAATTCTCCGTGGATTCATAGTCGACATACAAAGGGCAAGATAACCGATTGTGGCAACTCTATGGCTCCAGACATAGAGAAGATCATCGACCTTTCGCCCGAAGCAATATTTCTTTCACCTTTTCAAAACAGCGGAGGATACGGGAAAATATCAGAAATAGGAATTCCCGTTATTGAACTTGCCGACTACATGGAAAACACGCCCTTGGGAAGAGCCGAATGGGTAAAGTTCTACGGAATTCTTTTCGGATGCGAAAAACAGGCTGAGGCTATGTTTGAAGAAACAGAAAAGCAATACAATCAACTAAAGCACCGCGCCAAAGCATGTAAGAGTTCACCACTTCTGCTCATGGATAAAGTAGAAAGCGGAACATGGTTTCTGCCCGGTGGAAGAAGTACAATCGCACAGTTGATAGCCGATGCCAATATCCGGTATTTCTATTCCACTGACAAATCAGCCGGAAGCATCAGAAAATCCAAAGAAAGTGTTGTTGAAAACAACTCACAGGCAAGCTTGTGGCTCATGAGATACTACAAGCCACAAGGTGCAATGACACTGGCAGAACTCCTTGCCGAAGACAAAAGCTACTCGCTTATCAAGGCTTTCTCTATCAATAACGTATACGGATGTAACACTGCAACGTCACGCTTCTTTGAAGAAACGCCATTCCGACCAGACTTGTTGTTGCGCGACTTCATATTGGCATCCCATCCTGAAACGAAAGATCTCGGGAAAATGCGCTATTTCTTCCGACTGGGAAAATAAGACAGACACAGCGCTTGCCAAACATTCATAAAAAGTAACACTGCAGAAAAAGCTCCTCTTTATCTATCAAAAGTCAAGTTGATGACAACACATAACAGAACAAGAAGATATTTTGCATATGCGACTGCCGTTTTGATATTGCTATTTATGCTAAATATAACCATTGGCTCGGTAAACATCCCCCTGAAAGCTATATGGCACATCCTATGCGGAAGCACGGACGAAAAGACAACATGGCAATACATCATACTGCAATCGCGTATTCCTGCAGCCATTACAGCCTTGTTATGCGGAGCATCATTAGCCGTATCGGGATTGATGTTGCAGACGTCGTTTAACAATCCGCTTGCCGGACCTTCTATTTTCGGTATAAGCAGCGGGGCGAGTTTGGGCGTTGCCATAGTTATGCTGATCTTCAACGGAAGCTTATCTACCGACATTCTCACTCTGAACGGTTTTATTGCCGTAATATCCGGAGCATTGTGCGGGGCGGCAACGGTCATAATCATACTGCTTTTGTTGTCTAAGAAGATTCGAAACAATGTTGCGCTACTGATTGTTGGCATAATGGTTGGGTACTTGTCGTCTGCGGCAATATCCATAATGAACTTTTTTGCCTCAGAACAGGGAATCTCTTCCTACGTGATGTGGGGAATGGGGAGTTTCAATAACGTAAGCATTGAGCATTTGCCTGCATTTACCACTGCCACAACGCTTTGCATAGCCCTCTCTCTATTACTTGTCAAGCCGTTAAATGCCCTTTTGCTTGGCGATAGATACGCAGCGAACCTCGGGATAAACGCCCAGCGAACACGCACGCTCTTGCTTTTACTAACAGGCATACAGACTGCCGTAACAACGGCATATTGCGGTCCGGTGGCATTTATCGGACTTGCCGTTCCCCACATTGCACGACTACTTTTACATACGGACAGTCAATCGTCCCTTATGCCTTGCACCATAATAACAGGCGGTTTAGTTGCCCTTCTATGCAATCTACTAAGCACAACGCCGGCAACAGGCAGCATAATTCCACTGAATGCAATAACGCCAATCATCGGCGCACCTGTTATAATATACATCGTTGTGAAACAACGTCCTACGGAACGCTGAATTGTATCCGTATCCCCCACATATATATAGCAACGCACATTGCACAATTTGGCCGCGGGCTTTCAACATTTAGCCCGTGGGGTCATGCCGTTAAGCCCACGGCATTTCTTTCAATAGTCAGGCATAAGCAATAAAAACCCCACTTTATTAGGTTAAAATATTCTTAACGCTACATTTGTAAACATAATATTGTTATCTTTGCAAGATATAATGGACTAGCGGCAAGGCCGCACCATTCCCTTAACAATTTTCAATAAAGAGCAAAGACAATGAACAGAATACTCACTACACTGATAGCATTTATGGCATCTACCGCGTTGACACAAGCCCAAGACGTTTGGGAACGCCCTGATGCGCCGCAAACTGAAAAGACGCAAAAGAAAGAAAAGAAGGAAAAAACAATAAAGATAAGCGAAGATGCCAAGTATCTTGAAGGAGTCGTAAAGGAAATTGACGGTAAAGTTACGTGGCAGCGCACGTTCGCAGCCCCGGGTAAATCGGCACAGGAAATATACGACAAGGTAATGGCTTTCGCCAAAGAATTTACAAAAGGCGAGAACCAACTGCCCGAAAGCAATGTGGCTTTGGTTAACAAGAAAGAGCATATCATTGTTGTCGCACCTTTGGAATGGCTTGTTTTCAAAAGCTCCTTTATTTCGCTCGACCGCGCTAAATTCAGCTACATAGCCATCGCAACATGCAAAGACGGAGAACTTGATGTGAAGATAGACCGTCTTAAATACAAATACGACGAGTCAAACAACAAGTCTGAACAAACAATATTTGCAGAAGAAGCCATCAACGACAAGAACGCCCTGAACAAGAAAAAGACAAAGCTCGTACCTGGATGGGCAAAATTCCGCAGAAAGACTGTAGACCGCATGGAAGAAGTATTGGAATTGTTTGGCAATCAAATAAAATAAGGTCACTAACTGAAAGCAAACATCAGAAATGGCAGAAGAAATTCAGAAAGACGAGAACAACATACAAGAAGTAGAAACAGGCTTTGCACAAAGGCCGGAAAGACATCATAGCCGTACGAAAGACAGAGGCAAGTTCTTCGCACTCCGTAACTTGCTGAACATAATATTCATAATCGGTGCCATTGTGGGAATGATTATATATTTCTTCCATGATGCCGAAAGGGGTATGATTATCGTACTCGGAGCAATGGCATTCAAAATGTGTGAATGTGTAATACGTCTTGTGAAATGATGAGAAAGGCTCTGACACTTGCCATCATGCAACTTACCCTTTGTCTTGGACTGAATGCCCAAGACTATAACACGTTGCAGGATGACGGCACATATACCTCCGCAGACAACAATGGACTTGGCGGACGGCGCGACTCCACTAAGACGAAGGACAAGATTATACCCAAGGGGCTAAAGGTGTGGACTATAGACGAGCGACTCGGCGACAGGCTTGCCGCACGCCCTGACACCCTATCGCACATGTTCCAAAATACGATTTTCACCACTGGAATGCGTGGAGAATACAACACAACAGGCAATTTGGGTGCGCCACGAATAAACAGGATTTTCACCGACCGCCCACTGGCAGAGCAATTCTTGTTCACCCAGCCTTATGACTATTTTGTGAAGCCTGTTGGTCAATTCCTGTTCACCAATACTCTCTCGCCCATTACAAATCTTACATACAACGAGTGTGGCGACCGCTCCAACGGCGAAGATCATCTCAAGGCCCTATTCGGTGTAAACGCGGGGAAAAAGATTGGATTAGGCTTTTCCTTTGACTATATTTACGGCAGAGGGTATTACCAAGAACAAAGCACTGCACATTTCAACTATACAATGTACGGCTCATATATAGGAGAACGCTACATTGCGCATCTTCTTTTCTCTACTAATCACCAGAAAGTAACTGAAAACGGAGGTATTACAGACGACCGCTACATAACACACCCTGAAATATCTAACGACAATTTCAGCGAGAACGAAATACCTACTGCACTTACAAGGAACTGGAACCGAAACGACAATCAGCACATTTTCTTCACCCACAGATACAACATCGGCTTCAATCGTAAAGTGAAAATGACGGACGACGAAATTAAAGCCCGTAAATTCGCCATTGAATCACAGAAAGAAAACGAAGAGCTGCGCAAGAAAGAAGAAGCGAAGAAAAAGGCAAAAAGCGAAGGAAAATCATTCAACGATGATGAATACAACCGCAACAACAAGTTGTTCGGAGGACGTCCTAGCGGAACCATCGTGAGCGGTGAAGAGCCTGAAGCCGAAAAAAAGAAGGATACTGGAAGAATTGCAGTCAATGGGAAGTCTGCTGCCGACAGCATATCGCAGGTCTACAAAAAAGAAAATGAAGATACGGCATGGATGAAAAACGAATACGTACCCGTAACAAGTATCATTCACACCGTAAAGTTTGACAATTACAAGCGCATATACGAAGCATATCAGACGCCGGAGAACTATTATGCAAATACGTTCAACATGGATGAACGGTTCTCGGGCGACTCTATCTTCGACCAGACCAAACACTACTCACTGAAGAACACCGTTGGACTTGCCATGCTGGAAGGTTTCAACAAATGGGCAAAGGCTGGAATAAAAGTGTTCGCCACGTCAGAACTGCGCCACTTCACTCTGCCCGCACTTGGCACAGGCACTGACTCTTACTCAGAACACAACCTGAGCATCGGTGGAGAAATATCCAAATATGAGGGTAAAGCCCTCCACTATAAGGCTACAGCCGAAGCTTGGCTAACCGGAGAAGACGCGGGACAACTGAAAATTGACGCCCATGCTGACCTCAATTTCAAACTTTTCAGCGACACTGTACAATTGGCTGCCAATGCTGCTTTCTACCGCTTAAACCAGACATTCTACTTCAGACATTTCCACTCTAAACACAATTGGTGGGACAATGACTACGATAAAGAAATAAGGTCAAGACTGGAAGGCATACTGACTGTAAAGAAAACAAAGACCACACTGCGGGTTGCCATGGACGACATTAAGAACTACACTTATTTCGCCCAACAATATACAACGACAACTGACTATAAACGCACTCTGAACGACGTGAGCGTAAAACAAGCCAGCGGCAACATAACTCTGCTCACGCTACAGTTGAATCAAGATTTCAAGTTCGGACCGCTACGCTGGGAGAACTGCATAACTTACCAAAAGTCAAGCAATGCAAGTGCGCTTCCTGTGCCACAGCTTAACATCTATACCAACTTGTATCTTAAATTCAAGCTAGCAAAAGTGCTTAGCGTTGACTTTGGCGGAGATGCACGCTATTTTACGGAATACGAAGCATCTGAATACAGTGCAGCCATCGGACAATATACCGTGCAAGACAACGGCAGCAACAACGTAAAAGTGGGCAACTATCCCATTATAAACGTTTATGCCAACATGCATCTGAAGCAGACACGTTTCTTCATAATGATGAGTCACGTTAATTCAGGCAAAGGAAACTATTTCCTAACCCCACACCACCCGCTTAACACAAGAGTGCTAAGATTCGGATTGTCGTGGAACTTCTTCAACTAAAGAAAAGGATACTGAATAATAATAATAGCGTAATAAAATAAAGAAGCGCACACAAATACAAAAAACATCTCCGAACAACGGATATGAACACATAAATAAACCGCCATACTTGTATGGCTTGAAAAAAAAGAAGACTATGCCCCAAATATCAATACGCGGATTGGAAATGCCAGAATCGCCAATCAGAAAATTGGCACCCTTGGCTGCTGCAGCCAAAAAGAAAGGCACAAAAGTATATCATCTGAATATCGGACAGCCAGATCTGCCCACTCCACAAGTTGCACTCGACGCAATAAAAAACATTGACCGCGAGATTCTTGAGTATTCCCCGTCGCAGGGTTATTTAAGCTACAGGGAAAAACTTGTGGACTACTACAAGAAATTCAACATCAACGTTACTCCTGAAGACATAATAATAACCTGTGGAGGAAGCGAAGCAGTATTGTTCGCATTTATGTCGTGCTTGAATCCAGGCGACGAAATAATTGTTCCTGAACCTGCATACGCCAATTATATGGCTTTCGCCATTTCTGCCGGGGCAACAATACGCACTATCGCCACGACAATAGAAGAGGGTTTCTCACTTCCCAAGGTAGAAAAATTCGAAGAACTGATAAATCCGAGAACAAGAGCCATACTGATTTGCAATCCTAATAACCCGACAGGATACCTTTATACACGGCGTGAAATGAATCAAATCAGAGATATGGTGAAAAAACACGACCTGTATCTCTTCTCTGATGAGGTCTATCGTGAATATATATATACTGGCTCTCCGTATATAAGTGCGTGTCACCTTGAAGGAATAGAGCAAAATGTTGTGCTCATTGATTCTGTAAGCAAACGGTATAGTGAGTGCGGAATACGTATTGGTGCCTTGATTACGAAGAACAAGGACGTTAGACAGGCTGTCATGAAATTCTGTCAGGCACGCCTTTCCCCGCCACTTATCGGGCAGATTGCTGCAGAAGCTTCGCTTGAAGCACCCGAAGAATACTACCGCGATGTCTACGATGAATATGTAGAACGCAGGAAATGCCTTATTGATGGGCTGAACAGAATTCCTGGAGTTTACTCTCCTATACCAATGGGAGCGTTCTATACCGTGGCAAAGCTGCCAGTTGACGATAGCGAGAAGTTCTGTCGATGGTGTCTCGAAGAATTCAACTACGAAAACGAAACAGTAATGATGGCTCCGGCAAGCGGTTTCTACACAACGCCTGGGGCAGGAATAAATCAAGTCAGAATAGCGTATGTGCTGAAGAAAGAGGACCTTACAAGGGCTTTATTCATTCTTCGCAAAGCACTCGAAGCCTACCCTGGACGCAAAGATGAGGAATAAATGAACCTACCCCTATTTTTAGCAAAACGCATCTATGCCTCTAATGAGGCTGGAAGACAAGTAAGCAAACCGGCTATCCATATCGCTACTGCTGGTGTTGCCATTGGTTTGGCTGTCATGATTGTCAGTATCTGCGTGATTTTCGGCTTTAAACACACCATACGCGACAAGATAACAGGACTGGCGCAACACGTTTCAGTGGGTAACTTCTCACTCTACCACGGAGATGAGAGCAGACCCATTGATGCCAACGACAGCATATTGAACATTCTGAAAAAGACTCCCCATTGGCAACACACTCAACGTTATGCCATAACACAGGGAATTCTGAAAACAGACGAAGACTTTATTGGAGTAATATTCAAAGGTGTTGCAGCTGACTACGATACAACCTTTATTCACAACTCCTTGAAAAGCGGTTATATCCCAAAGTTCAGCGACGAAAAAAACGGGAATAAAATCCTTATATCACAGAATATTGCGGATAAGCTAAAGATAAAGACTGGTGACAGGATTTTCTCTTATTTCATAAGCAACGGTAACGTAAAGGCACGCCGCCTGACTATCTCTGGTATTTACCAAACAAATATGACGAAATACGACGAGAATCTCGTCTTTGCCGACTTATACATGGCACGCAAGATTAACGGTTGGACAGAAGGGCAGGTGACGGGAATGGAGATACGCCTGTCTGACTATGATGCGATACCGGAGGCGGGCGACTTTCTTGTAAAGAACATAAACCGAAGAACCGACAAATACGGAGAGACATACTCATCAGAAACGATATACGAAACTTACCCACAGATATTCTCTTGGCTTGACTTGCTAGACTTGAATGTGTGGATAATAATCGCCCTCATGACCTGCGTGGCAGGCATAACAATCGTTTCCGGGCTTCTGATCATAATACTTGAACGAACAAACATGATTGGTGTTCTGAAAGCACTTGGAGGACGCAACAAAACAATAAGACACACATTCATGTGGTTTGCAGCATTCATTATCGGAAAAGGAATAGTCATAGGAGACATCCTTGCGATTGGCATCGTTGTTATACAAAAACTTACGAAAGTTGTCGCACTTGACGCATCTGTTTACTACGTAGATTACGTTCCCGTTGAAATAAATATACCTGCAATAATTGCCATAAACATAATGACACTAGTTGCATGTCTGTTGGCTCTTCTTGGCCCTAGTTTCATTGTATCGCACATCACACCATCGAAATCAATGAAATACGAATAAAGAACAATTGCAAAATATTGTAACACGACAAATAAAATATCTATGAATTTACGTTCGCTTTATAAACTCTTGTTCGTTCTCTTTCTATCTGTTTCACTTTCCAACTCTTATGCCCAAAAGAACAGACAGACAAGGAAGGCTGAGATAAAGAAGAGTAGCAAGAAAGCCACAAAAGCGCAAGAAGAAAGCCTATTGTCGATGAACGATTTTCTGTCGTCTACTGCAAGAATAATGATTATAGACAGTATTGTTGTCGACAAAGACAATATGCTTAAAAATATTCCTTTCTCTGAAACTTGCGGAAAAATGCTGAGAGAAGAAGAATTGTTCGGCAAGACTAATAAATCTGAAGATACGCTGACTGCCTACATAAATGGATTCTCTGACAGGTGTATATACAGCAAACGATGTGCAAATGGAAAGAAAAAACTGGCAGCAGCAAATTTAATCGGTGGTAAATGGGGCAAAGAGCGTATTCTTGACGAATTGGGAGAAGATTTTGAGGATATTGGCTATCCTTACATTATGCCCGACGGAATGACGCTATACTTCAGCGCTGTTGACAAGAACAACAGCTTTGGAGGCAGAGACATTTACATGACAAGACTCAATACCGATTCAATGAGATTCTATAAGGCTGAAAACATCGGACTTCCCTACAACTCTAAAGCAAACGACTATGCCTGTGTCATAGACGATTTGAATAAATTGGGATGGCTCGCCACCGATAGAAATCAACCTATGGGCAAAGTTTGCATCTATACCTTTGTGCCTTCTGATGAAAGATGGGCAGACACAGATGCTTCGTTAGACGAAAACAAACTATCTGCACTTGCTACCATTACAAATATTAAAGCAACGCAATACGACAAGACAGAACTTACACGAGCAACGAAAAGGCTCGAAGACATCAAACTGAAAGCTAACGGCATAGGCTTTGAGAAGAAAAGCGCTGCACAACAAGAGGAAATCCGATTTATTGTTAATGATAGCACTATATATAAAAGCATTACTGATTTCAAATCGCCCACTGGCCGCAACATGTTCATCTCAATGCTTAAGCTGAAGAAACAACAGGAATACAACTGCCAGCAAATAGAAACATTAAGAAAGTCTGCATCGCAAACATCCTCACAGAAAGAGTTGAGAGCGGTAAAAGCAGAAATAAGTAAACTGGAAAAGACGATAGAAACAAACGAAACTGAAATTAAAAATATCGAAAAGAAGATACGTAATGCGGAAAACCTTTTGTAACTTTGCAATAAACCTTAATACAAGATATCAATATTGTACTTAACTAATTTAAAACACCATTATGAAAGAATACTATCCTGAATCTGAATTGATTATAAACGAAGACGGAAGCATATTCCATCTCCACCTCAAACCAGAATATCTTGCCGACAATGTTATACTCGTCGGCGACCCGGGACGCGTGCCTCTTGTGGCTAATCACTTCGAAAGCAAGGAGTGCGACATCGAAAGCCGAGAATTTCGTTGTATAACAGGTGTTTACAAGGGAAAAAGAATCACTGCCGTATCTACCGGAATAGGTTGCGACAACATAGACATTGTGGTTAACGAACTGGATGCCCTTGCGAACATAAATTTCACAACCCGCGAAACAAACGACAAATTCCGACAGCTTACGCTCGTAAGAATTGGCACATGCGGTGGTTTACAACCCTACACACCCGCAGGAACATTCATTTGCTCACAGAAATCAATAGGTTTTGACGGCCTTCTAAATTTCTATGCGGGACGTAACGCTGTGTGCGATTTGCAAGCAGAAAGAGCCTTCATCAACCATATGGGTTGGACAGGCAATATGTGTCAACCTGCCCCATACGTAATTGAAGCTGATTCCGAACTTGTTGACCGCATTGCTGCCGATGACATGGTGCGCGGAATAACAATCGCATGCGGAGGTTTCTTCGGACCGCAAGGTCGCAAGCTACGTATTCCTCTCGCAGACCCTCACCAAAACGAGAAAATTGAAAGCTTTGAATACAAAGGTCAAAAGATAACAAACTTTGAAATGGAAAGTTCTGCCTTGGCGGGATTGGCAAAACTCATGGGCCACAAGGCAACAACAGTCTGTATGGTGATAGCCAACCGCATTGCACAAAAAGCAGATACCGGATATAAAAGTCATATAGATGACCTTATCAAGATCGTACTTGAAAGGATTTAATGCACTAACACAGAATAAAAACAGACACGTACAATAGGAAACGACTTAATATATAAATAAAAGAATGAGAACTGCAGAGTAACGCTCACACACAAGGTTGTGGCGTTACTCTGTTAAACTATTCAAGATTATGTCCATAAAATCACTATCACAAAAAAAATACTTTATCCTTGCATGTGCATGTCTCTTGGGAGCTGCGGGATTAGTATATTATTATCTGTTCGCCCCCATGTCGGCAGCACAGTCAACACAGTATATTTACATTGACAACGACGACAATGTAGATTCTGTCTGCACAAAGATTGAAGAAATATCCAACGGACATGGCATTACAGCCTTCAGAACACTTGTTCGCCACACGTCTTATGCTGAAAATATTCGCACTGGACGATATGAAGTAACAACAAGCAACGGAGCATTTACCGTTTTCCGCAAATTGAAAAACGGACTTCAAACACCAGTAAACCTCACTATACCATCGGTCAGAACAATTGATAAACTGGCAGAAAATGTCTCAAATAAGATGGAATTCAGCAAAGAAGAATTATTGGAAGCCCTCAGCAACGATTCTATATGCAAAAAATACGGTTACAACACACAGACCATAGCATGCATGTTCATACCCGAAACATACTCAATATACTGGAATACTAGCGTAGAGAAATTCCTCGACAAGATGAACAAAGAAAGTATACGCTTCTGGAACTTTGAGCGAAAAAATAAAGCAAAGGCAATGGGGCTAAACGAAGTACAGGTAATCACTCTTGCAAGTATAGTTGACGAAGAGACAGCCAACGACACAGAGAAACCGATGATTGCGGGGATGTACTATAATAGGCTAAAAACAGACATGCCTCTTCAGGCCGATCCTACCGTTAAGTTTGCACTCGGCAAATTTGAGCTTAAGAGAATCTATCATGACATGCTGCAAACCGAGAGCCCTTACAACACATACAAATACAAAGGTCTGCCTCCTGGTCCGATACGCATACCATCTGTTGCCGGCATAGAGGCTGTACTCAACCACGTACACCACGACTACCTTTACATGTGTGCTAAGGAAGATTTCAGCGGGACGCATAATTTTGCCAAGACCTACGCAGAACACAAGCAGAATGCAGCAAAATACACAAAGGCACTTAACGAACGAGGTATACAGTAACTCTCATTTTTCAACGTAAATATTGCATAGCTCACTAAATATTCCTATTTTTGCAACAGTGAGAAAAATGAGAAATAATAAAAAAACAAAAAAAGAAACTATATGATAGACGTAAAACAAACTCTGAACGATAGCGAAGAAAAAATGGAAATGGCAGCTCTATATCTTGAAGAAGAGCTGAACCGCATACGTGCAGGCCGCGCCAACGTAGCAATACTCGATTGCGTGAGAGTGGAATCTTATGGTTCAAAGGTTCCTCTAAACCAGGTGGCAAGCGTTTCTGTGCCTGATGCACGCACAATAGCAATAAAACCATGGGACAAAAAGCAGATTAGAGAAATAGAAAAAGCTATTATGGACTCCGAAGTAGGCATTACGCCTGAAAACAACGGTGAGATAATACGCCTTGCTATCCCACAACCTACCGAAGAGCGACGCCGCGAACTTGCAAAACAGTGCAACAAAATTGGTGAAAAGATTAAGGTACAAGTACGCAACATAAGAACCGAAACAAAAGAAAAGCTAAAGAAAGCCATAAAAGACGGCCTTTCTGAAGACCTAGAGAAAGACGCAGAACAGGATTTGCAGAAAATACATGACAAGTATATAAAGAAGGTTGACGATTTGCTTGCAGCAAAGAATAAAGAGATAATGACTGTTTAATTTCCATATACAGATCGGCATGGACGAAAACGTAGGACTGGTAATAAGGAACACGGGAAGTTGGTATACAGTTCTTACAGAAAGCGGCTCAAAAATAGACTGCAAGATAAAAGGCAATTTCCGTTTGAAAGGTATAAGGAGCACTAATCCCGTAGCCGTTGGCGACCGCGTAGAAATAATACGCAATCAGGAAGGAACGGCCTTCATTAAGGAAATTCTTGAGAGGCGTAACTATATAATACGCAAATCGTCAAACCTCTCTAAACAAAGTCATATTATTGCAGCAAATATAGATCAGGCGTGTCTCATCGTAACCATTGACTTTCCGCAAACATCCACTACGTTCATTGACCGTTTTCTGGCCTCGGCAGAAGCATATCGCATACCGGTAATATTGGTTTTCAATAAAACAGACCTGCTTACAAGCGAAGAAGAGCAAAGATATCTACATCTCATGGAAAATCTCTATGAGAACATAGGATACAAATGCATTAGCATATCAGCAAAAACAGGACAGGGCGTAGAGAAAGTCAAACAGATACTACAAGGAAAAACGACACTCTTCAGTGGAAACAGTGGTGTTGGAAAGAGTACTCTGCTAAATGAACTTGTCCCAAATGCGCAGTTACGCACGGCAGAAATATCCGATGCACACAACACAGGCATGCATACCACTACATTTAGCGAGATGCTGCAACTGGAAGAAGGCGGATGGGTGATTGATACTCCAGGAATTAAAGGCTTCGGGACCTTTGATATGGAACCAGAAGAAATATGCGGATACTTCAAGGAGATATTCCTTTTTTCAAAGAAATGCCGCTTTAACAACTGCACACACACCCATGAACCAGGATGCGCGGTTAGGAAAGCTGTTGAAGACCACTACATTTCCGAGAGCAGATACACATCATATTTAAGCATGCTTGAAGACAAGGAAGAAGGAAAATACCGGGCTGCATACTGATTACTAATGAAAAAAAACAAAGCCTGTCAGCTTTTCTAAACGAAAAATTGACAGGCTTTGTTGTATAAAGCATTAGCATTCCTTCACTAAACCATGACGGTAAGCATAAAGAAGTTTCTTCAAATAAGCAATCTGACTGCGGAGACCATCACCAATATCCGTATCTGCTACCAACATTCTGTGGGCTGACATCTCAACAATTTGTGTAATGCTCTTTATGTCTGAGCCCCGCTGAACAGCATCCTCTTCACTTGTGAAAGGCTCGTGCTGCACAAGAACAAAACCTCGGCTATGATAAACTAGTGTATAACCGGCTATTCCTGTTTCCTTATGGTAAGCTTCTGAAAAGCCGCCATCGATAACCATAAGCTTACCGTTGGCCTTAATAGGATTCTCTCCACTTGCTGCATGAACAGGCACATGCCCGTTGATAATATGCCTGTTTGGACCGTTTACTCCAAAAGCGTCCAATATTCCGTCACATACGGCTTCATTATCCCTTAATGTATAGTAATTGCCTTTTTCTTCCTTATGCGTTTCCTTGTCTGGAATAAAATAACGCTCAAATGTTGCCATCTTTGATTTATCAAACAACGTAGAATCTTTTCCGCACCACAAGTAAAGGAAATAATCTATGGCATATTCACGTTCCTCAGCCGGGGTGTCTTTTTGGAAAGCACTGCGTATAAGCAGCCCCGTCTGGTGCATCAAGTCACGCCCCTTAAAGAACTTACCTGGCATAAGTTCCACATCCTTTAAAGTTCCGTCGGCATTAAGTGGAACAGAAGCATGATATAGCAGATTGTTGTTCGTTATGTTATACATGCATCCATGCGCCAAAAGCGTCTTTATATGGCGGCGCAATTTCTCGCATACAGTGAAAGAATGGTGCAATCTATCCATTAACTCTGCCTCTTCTGCCGTCAAGGATATAGGGTTCTCAGGACTTATTGTTGGGAAAAGACAACTTTTCATATCATATTCCTTGCCTGCAATCATACACGTATGCCTTGTATAATCAATTTTTTCAAGTAGCTTCCTGTCCGTCATGCCCCACCATGAATGTTTATCAAAGAGTTGAGCCTCTACTTTGAACTGGATTACAGCAATAGCCTTGTGCATCATTGCTATAAGGCGCTTTGTCTTGTCATCCACATTGCCACTTCCTCCATTTGTCTTAGGAACAAATTCTGCACAAGGATCATCAGAATATGTTTCCATTGCAAACGTTGCAAGAGGCACAAGGTTTATTCCGTAGCCTTCTTCCAACGTTGCCATATTTGCATATCTTAATGAAAGGCGTATAACATTGCATATACATGCGTCATTGCCTGCACATGCACCCATCCACAATATGTCATGATTGCCCCACTGAATGTCCCAGTTATGATAATGTTCCAGCAAATCCATGATACGATGTGCCCCTGGCCCACGATCATACACGTCGCCAAGGATATGCAACTGGTCTATTGCCAACCGTTGAATAACGTTAGATATGGTAATAATAAAGTCATCTGCCCGGTCTGTCTCTATCATACTATCTACAACAGCATTGACATATCCAGCCTTATCTATATCATCAGAGCGCTCTTGAAGCAGTTCCTGTATAATATAAGAAAAGGAAGCAGGCAGTGATTTCCGTACTTTAGAGCGCGTATATTTGCTTGCTACATCACGGCAGACCTTTACTAGTTGATGAATCGTGATATGATACCAGTCATTAAGGTCGCTTTCGCTTTCCTTTATCCTTTCGAGTTTCTGTTCAGGATAATAGATCAGCGTACAAAGGTCGCGGAGTTCCGTTTCACGAATTTGGTTTCCGAATATCTCGGTAACTTTCCTTTTGATGTTTCCAGACGCATTCTTCAGCACATGTTGGAAAGATTCGTACGACCCATGTATGTCTGCAAGAAAATGTTCCGTACCTTTTGGCAGATTAAGGATGGCCTGCAGGTTGATAATCTCAGTACTTGCCGCTGCCACGGTTGGGAAAGTTTTCGACAACAGCTGCAGATACTGCAAATCATCTGTTGTCAGGTTTTTCAGAGTGTTGTTCATTGTACGTCAGATTTATATAGTTTTCGGTTTATGTGTCTTGTCGTTCTGTCATTAACTGTATCAATCGGAATGTATCCCTCGTCAAGAGCCAAAGTATCTTGAAGCACACTCAGGATTCTTGACGTGAATTGCTTTATTCCCAAATCATCAAGCATACTCTCCAAAACATAGTCATCATACGTCTCATATCTGAAAAACAGATAGAGATCCGCAAGATTTCTTCTGGTGAGTTTCCCTTTATCAAACAAATATTTCGCATTGAGCAACATTATACACAACCGCTGCTCAGTCTCATTGCGTTCATAATCTTCTGATACTTGATGCATTCTAGCACGGTGAATTTGCGGCTGCGATGAGTCAAGATAACTCTTTTCACGAAGAAAATGATAACGTTCAATATTGTCTAGGTCTATGTTCTCATGCATACCCTCAAGAAATTTGTATGCTTTCAGCACATACGGCAATACATCTTGGTCACTAGAATGTATCTGTATGCGTCTCCAATTTTCCTTTTCCGTTTGCTTCACCATTTCTTTCATTTCGTCTATAGGCAAGAATATATCCTTCTCGCCTATTCCAGCATACAAAGCTGCTCCCAATGCCACAAGATTATTCTCAAGACGATGGTCTGTTCCCGACATAAGAGAAAACGCATTGCTATCAACAACCTTACGGTAAAGTCTTTCCATTTTCAGAAGAACCTCTCGGAAGTCTGCCCTACCCTCTTCATTGTTCACTGAATATTCAACTGTTTCTACTCTATTGTTTATGGGAGTATGTGAAAAAGGAAAAGAATGTATCTTCTTTATGCTTTTCGCTTCCTGCACCGTTACGGTATGTATAGCGGCAGCATTGCGCAGCATCCGCCTCTTTGAAAGAAGGAAACTTACGAAACGAGGTGCCAACGGATTGGCTGGCAAGTTCCAAGGCATAGTTCCTTTATAAGTAGAAATCACCACAGCACGTTCATGCTCACTGGCCCAACGGCATATAGTTTCTGCTTGTCTATTCCAAATTCCGTGAATATGAACGATGTCGGCATACGACTCTTCAAGAATTTTCAGAAAACGCCGATGAGAGTTGAAGCCCCAACATAGCGATTTCATCTTGAAAACTTTCACACCATGCCATTGTGTTGCCGCATAGCCTTTAGAAGTGGTAAGTATGCAGAAAGAACATGAGGATTCTCCGCCTTGGAGAATCTCTTCAACAAACCTTGAAGCCAAGCTTTCCCGGTCAAGACTGGGCAAGAAATGCAACACTCTTATATTTGGCATGATGAAATCAAATCTTATGTGTAATGAAATCGTATTTATCAGTTAGCCTATAGCTGACGTAACGCTTTAGCTTTCGCAAAGGCAGCGTCTGCTCATACCAAAACATCTTGAATGGTGACATGCCGGAAGTGTATTTCCTTAGTGTCTTTGCCAGCACAACCATGCGCAATATCCAGGATAAGACAAGGGTAAACGCCGAGATTGCCGTCAGCAGATACTTTTCATCCAAAGCAGAAAGAACAATGATACAGATACTTACTACGTTAAACAGAACCATAACGGTTAACGTCAAACCCACTAAACATTTATGGATAGCTACTCTTGACAAGTTCCTCATTGTCGATAGGAAATAGAGATTTTTGTTACGCCAACCTTTATCCGTAAGCTCATCCTCCGTAACACAAGCATCATCGTTCAAGGCAACAGCAATGTTCGTGGGCGTAGCAAACTTGTTAAGCAGAAAATCATATTCTCCACGAAGGAATTTAAGATTCCCGTCAAAGCCCTTTCCATTGATAAATAGTTTTTTTCTGAACATCATATTTGCTCCAGCATACGCCCAAGCCTTGCCACGTTGTGCACTTGCCAGTTGATTGTAAAGCAGATAAGTATGATCAAAAATCCTTACCCCCTTGCTTTCTGTATGCATTTGCGTATAGCCCAAAACCATATCTATTGATTCTGTGCAATGTCCTGCCATTTTTTCCAAGCATGACACACTGTTTGGGGAGCAATCCACGTCTGTAAGCAAAATCCATTCGTGTCTTGCCGCTTTTACTCCAACAGTAATAGCCAGTTTCCGTCTACTCATGTAACGGGAAGAACACGGAATGAACGTTGTATAAAGCCGAGTGTCGCTCCCTATATGCTTAAGAAAATTGTCAACCGCTTCATTGTTACCTGTAGTAACAACAACTATTTGGAACTCACCGTTATATCTTTGTTGAAGCCATTTGGGAAGATTGTTGCGCAATTCTTCAATCTCGTCATCTACGGTGAGCACTATAGATATGCCAGGCCACCGTATATTGTCATTTTTCCCTACTTCTTCGGAATCTATATCAGCACGAGCGGCATTGTCCGCTGCACAGATATTGTCGGCAACGACACAGTCTTTATCACCGTCCCCACGTCTCAGCTTAAGCATAAGCACGTTCGTCAACGGTGAAAGCAAGGCTACGACCAACAAGACAATGCCAATAGTTACAGAAACTTCATCAAAAACAAACATTATATTCCAGTTTACTTTTTCATTTTATAGACAAGAAATCCTTAATCTATATAGACTTCCTTATCCTTGTTCAATGGATACGCACAAGGTCTTCTGTAGTATAGCCTATGGGAAGCTTTCTGCAGTTATACTGTGAAGCCATGATTTCACCATAAGCACCGGCTGAACGCAATGCCAATAAGTCGCCTCTATGGCAAGCATTAAGGTCAACAGCCTTTGCAAAGACATCGCTTGACTCGCAGATGGGGCCTACCACATCATACGTTTCCTCTGTTTCATCACAAGAAATATTTTCAATCTTATGATAAGCTTGGTAAAGTGCAGGGCGAATCAAGTCTGTCATACCCGCGTCAACAATGGCGAATTTCTTAGCTGTGCCTTCTTTTACATACAAGACCTTAGTGATTAGCGATCCACACTGCGCCACTACAGAACGTCCAAGCTCGAAATGCAGCGTCTGTCCGTCACGCAAATCCAAATGCTTTGCATAAGTTTTAAAATAAGCCTTGAAGTCTGGCACTGGCAAACGGTTAGGATGATGGTAGTCAATGCCCAGTCCGCCCCCTACATTTATTGTGTCAACCTTTATGTGATGCATTTCCAACTGACGTTGAAGCTCGTTTATACGGTTACACAAAGCCTCGAAGTCGCCCATGTCAAGTATTTGAGAACCAATATGAAAATGCAAGCCGTGAAAGTTAACATTCTTCATTTCGGCAGCTATCCCTATAACTTTTTCCATATCACCCATAGGAATACCAAATTTATTTTCGGACAAACCGGTAGTTATATTGGCATGCGTATGTGCTCCAACATTAGGATTGATACGGAAAGCCACATTTACTACTTTTCCCTTTGCCGCCGCCAACTCATTTATGACTTCAAGTTCAGGAATGCTCTCCACATTGAAACACTTTATACCACAGTCTATACCAAGATTTATCTCCCAATCACTTTTCCCCACTCCGGCATATACAATTTTATTACCAGGAAAGCCTGCATCTATTGCAGCCTGTATCTCTCCTCCACTTACGCAGTCTGCCCCCAATCCTGCCTGAGCTATAATATTCAGAATCTTAGGATTAGCATTTGCCTTTACCGCATAGTGCACGTTGAATGACGGATATTTGACAGTCTCGTCACTGATGGCATGCAATGTTGTGCGCAGCAATTCCGTGTCGTAATAGTAGAACGGAGTTTCTATTTTCTTGAATTTTTCTGTATTGAAATTACCTTTCATATATAAATGTTGTGTCGTGTTTGTTTCTTTTGTTTTGGGTATACTTTCCTTATCTTTTCAAGCCTTTCACAAAGGCTTAGGGTTCTGCTTGAAAGCCCGCGGCCTTTCGCTACAAAACCACAGACTTTCATACAGAAAGCCCGTGGCCTTTATCAGACAAGCGAATTTGGTCTTCTCTGACACCCTTTCGCATAGACAATATCCCTGTCTTTATTAGTTGTGGAACAACGTATCGCTAAGACTTTGTAACGCACGTTTCTTATCGCTTTCCTTCACAAGGAACGAGATATTATAGTTGCTTCCGCCATAAGATATCATTCTAACAGGAATATCTTTCATCGCTTCTGCAGCAAGAGTCTCGAAGCCTAGGTTGCTCCAATCCAAATCTCCCACTACACAGATTATACACATGTCTGTGTCAACTGTCACGGTTCCGTATTTCTTCAACTCATCAACGATGTCGTTCAAGTGTGCACTGTTGTCAATGCTCATTGAAACACCAACCTCGCTTGTGGCAACCATGTCAATGGCCGTCTGATAGCTTTCGAAAATCTCAAACACTTTACGCAGGAAACCTGTTGCCAACAACATTCGGCTGCTCTTAATCTTTATGGCAGTGATGTTGTCTTTTGCTGCAACAGCCTTTATTTTGCCTTTCAGCGTCACGTTGTCTATTATAGTTCCCGGAGCTTCTGGCTCCATTGTATTTAGAAGCCTTACAGGAATACCTGCATATTTTGCCGGTTGGATGCATGTAGGATGCAGAATCTTTGCACCGAAATAAGCAAGCTCGGCAGCCTCTTCAAAATGTAACTGCCTCACGGCTTCTGTTTTCTCAACGATACGAGGATCGTTGTTGTGCATTCCGTCAATATCTGTCCATATTTGGATTTCTTCAGCCATGATTGCTGCGCCAATAAGCGAAGCGGTATAGTCGCTACCACCGCGCTGGAGGTTGTCAACCTCGCCATAGGCGTTACGACAGATGAAGCCTTGAGTTATATATATTTGGCTTTCTGGCGTATTAGCAAGCACTTCCTTAACTTTCTCTTTTATATATTGAGTGTCTGGCTCTCCATTTTTGTCTGTACGCATGAAGTTAAGGGCTGACAACAGAGAGGCTTTCACGCCACATTCCTTGAGATAATTGACAACCATATTCGTACTCATTATCTCTCCCTGCGCCACAATGCTTTTTTCCTCGAAACTTGTAAAGAGATCCTTTGTAAAAGAACGCAGATAAGCAAACTCTTCACGCAGGAAATCACGCGTTGCGCTCTTCCATTCTTCTGTAGAGTAGAGTTCTTCTACATGTTCCATGTATTTCTGCTCCAGACGGTTTATCACTTCGTTAGCCCCGTCTGTATTTTTCTTGTAGAGATAGTTTGATATTTCTACAAGCGAATTTGTTGTGCCTGACATTGCCGAGAGTACAACAAAGACTGGCTCTCCACTTTTAGTTATAAGGGTTGAAACACTTTTCATCCGCTCTGGCGAACCGACTGAAGTGCCTCCAAATTTCATTACTTTCATATCTATTGTTTTTTCTTTCTGTTTTTGATTATTGAATTCCGCTCAAATAGCTTCACATTTGTAAAGTCTTAAACAGGTTCTATGCAAAGCTGGCTTTTTTTTCTTTCAGCGTGCCATCCTCACAAGTATACACTATTCCAGGATATTTCTCTATTAACGGAAGATTATGTGTAGACATTATAACAGCCGTGCCCTTCTGACTGATAGCTTTCAGCAAGCAGATTATATTTGATGCTGTTTCAACATCGAGATTGCCTGTCGGTTCGTCTGCAATGATAAGCTTCGGTTTGTTTAGCAATGAACGCGCAATGGCAATGCGTTGCTGTTCGCCTCCCGATAGTTGATGGGGCATTTTTTCTTTTACTTCCAGCATGCCGACATCCTGAAGAACCTCGTCTATACGTTGGTTTATACTGTCTTTTTTCTTCCACCCGGTGGCCTTCAACACAAATTTCAAGTTTTCATACACCGAACGGTCATGCAACAACTGGAAATCCTGAAAGATTATCCCCATGGACTTTCTCAAATTAGGTATCTGCTTGCGTTTGATTGCAGTAAGGTCATGTTCTAAAGCAACGGCTGTTTCTGCCTTCTCTATATCCAATTCGCAATAGATGGTCTTCAGCAAGCTACTTTTCCCACTGCCTACCTTTCCCGTGATGTAGATAAACTCACCTTCATCGGCATGAAAATCCACATTCTCAAGTATACATTTCGTCTCTTGACAAATACTTACGCCTTTATATTCTACCAGCATTTCGGTTATTAGATCTTGTTTTTACTTGAACAAAAAATTGGTTTTCAGTGTTTCTTCCAACTTCCAGAATGTCTGGTCTTTAGTTCTTTTGCTATATCTTCGATACGAAGTCCCTTGCTTGTGAGTAAGACTATCAAATGATAGAACATATCTGAAGCCTCATAAATCAACCGTTCGTTCGTGCCATTCACCGCTTCAATCACTGCTTCCAGCGCTTCTTCACCTACTTTCTGTGCCATTCGGTTCAAGCCGTCTTTAAAAAGACTTGTTGTATACGAGCCTTCCGGCATTTCCTTATAACGCGTTTCTATAAAGTCCTGCAATTCCGAGAGGAAAGCAAGATCGTCACTTTCGTTGGTTTCGCCCCAACAAGTATCAGTGCCTGTGTGGCAAACAGGGCCGCAAGGATTAGCCTTTATCAACAACGTGTCTTTATCGCAATCCACTTTCAAGGAAACTAATTCAAGAAAATTTCCCGATGTCTCCCCCTTTGTCCACAACTGCTGGCGGCTTCGGCTGAAAAACGTTACTTTCTTAGTATCAAGAGTCTTACGGTAAGCCTCTTCATTCATATAACCAAGCATCAGGACATTTTTTGTTTTTGCATCCTGAACAATTGCCGGAACAAGTCCGTCAGATTTATCAAAATCTATATCCATACCAATTCTTTTTTCTTTTGTGCGCTGCTGCATTTGCAACTCCCCTAACAACATTTGTATTGCAGAGCTATTGACTGAAACATACCCGCATGTTTCATTATGCAGAAACTACAAATTGCACTTAGTTTAATGCAAATATACTAATTAAAATCTTAACCCAACGGACGTAAAGCAAATTTAATAGACTTTTCCTTTCATTTTGTCCGCCTACAAAAAATTACAATCAAGATACCCTTACCTTTACTCCTTTTTCTGAAAGGTAGTGCTTCAGTTCACCTATACCTATCTCACCGAAATGGAACACACTTGCCGCCAAGGCAGCATCTGCCAATCCTGATTCAAAGACATCTAGAAAATGCTCCATCTTTCCGGCACCGCCACTGGCTATCACTGGGATGTTAAGTTCTTCAGAGAGCCGGCGTGTGGCTTCGAGCGCAAAGCCGTCTTTGGTTCCATCGTTATTCATACTTGTGAATAATATTTCTCCAGCTCCCAAATGCTCTACTTTTGCAGCCCAGTCAAACAGTTCTATATCGGTCTTTATGCGACCTCCATTCAAATAACAAAACCATTTGCCATTTTCATACTTGGCATCGATAGCACAAACGCACACTTGCGAGCCAAACCTACCCGCTATTTCAGATATCAATTCCGGATGTCTGAGTGCCGCACTGTTCACGCTAACCTTATCAGCTCCCGCGTTAAGCAGTCTCTCTACGTCCTCAATGGAATTTATTCCACCGCCAACGGTAAAAGGAATGTTCAGTTGCTGGGCCACACGAGTAACCATTTCTGTGAAGGTCTTTCTGCCATCTACGGTTGCCGTTATGTCCAAAAAAACGAGTTCGTCTGCCCCTGCTTCACTGTAAGCCTTGCCAAAGGCTACAGGATCGCCCGCTTGACGTAAATTAACGAAATTTACTCCCTTAACCGTCATGCCGTCTTTTACGTCAAGACATGGTATAATTCTCTTTGCTAATCCTTTAGCCATAATGCATCATAAGGTTTTCAAATCGTCTAATGTTATCTTCCTTTCATAATAAGCCTTGCCAAAAACGACAGAAGGAACACCCAACCGGTCAAGTTTGCGTATATCGTCAACAGACGAAATACCTCCACTTGCGATAAGGTTTATTCCAGGAAAAGCCTGCAACACACTTGAATACAAGTCGAATGCAGGACCTGAAAGCATGCCATCCTTTGATATATCCGTACAAAGAACGTTTTTCACGCCCTTACTTACGTAATATTCCAAAAAAGGAACAAGGTCATTGTCTGTATCTTCCTTCCATCCGTTTACGCTCACCTTGCCATCACGCACATCAGCTCCAAGGATTATACGCTCAGGACCGTATTCTCCTAGCCAACGTTCAAACAAAGAACGGTCGGTTACTGCCACCGACCCTACTGTAACCAGAGATGCCCCACATTCAAAGACAGTGCGTATGTCTTCGTCTGTCTTTATGCCCCCACCAAAATCCACCTTCAGATGCGTCTCAGAAGTTATGCTTTTAAGAATATCAACATTTACTATATGCTTGTTCTTCGCACCGTCAAGGTCAACAACATGGAGTCTTTTAATTCCAGCCGCCTCAAATTCCTTGGCAACTCTTAGAGGATTGTCTGAATAAGTCTTGCTTGCGTTATAGTCGCCTTGAGAAAGGCGCACACACTTCCCATCGACTATATCTATCGCGGGTATTGGTTCTATCATATATCAGTTATGTTTAGAAAATTACGTAACAACAATTCGCCTGTCTTCCCACTTTTTTCTGGATGGAACTGCGTTGCATAAAAATTGTTTTTGTGCAATGCCGCACTATAAGGATGGATATAATCGGCCTTTGCTACCGTAGATTCACAAAGAGGAACATAGTAGCTATGTATAAAATAAACAAAGCCGTCTGTATCATCAAAGCCGTCAAACAACGGACTCCTCGTTTCATAACACTGATTCCAGCCCATTGCCGGAATTTTTTCAGCATGACAAGTGGGAACAAACCGCTTCACATCAACATCGAATACACCAAGACAGTCCACATCTCCTTCCTCCGAATGTCTGCATAGCAATTGCTGTCCTATACAAATGCCAAGAACGGGTTGACGTAATGATAGGATGAGCTTGTCTAGACCTCGAGCTTTAAGATAGGCCATAGCCGTGCTCGCTTCTCCTTGTCCGGGGAATACCACACGATCTGCCTTCATAATAGTCTCGGCATCATCCGTCAGTACAGGATCTACTCCAAGCCTACGAAAAGCGTTCTCCACACTGTAAATATTGCCTGCATTATATTTGACTATAGCAACATCCATATCTATTTAGCTGAAAATTATAGTTTTATTGTTGTATGTCAATATCTTTCGTTCTATATGCTTTGTCACGGCACGACTCAAGACGATCTTTTCCAAATCACGCCCCTTGCGTACGAGACTCTCAGGAGTGTCTTTATGACTTATTCTTACTACATCCTGTTCTATAATCGGACCGGCATCAAGTTCATTAGTCACGTAATGGCTAGTGGCACCGATAATTTTCACCCCACGCTCCCAAGCTTGATGATAAGGCTTAGCGCCAATAAAAGCAGGAAGGAACGAATGGTGTATATTTATAATATGGTGAGGATATTCTTCTATCATTGCATCAGATATAATCTGCATATAACGCGCCAGTACAATGAAAGAAATCTTCTCTTTCCGCAACAGCCCCATTTCTGCAGCCTCAACGTCAGCCTTATTCGAATGATCCTTATTTATTGACCAAACATAATAAGGTATATCAAACTGTTCGGCCACATATCTCAAGTCATCATGGTTGCTGATTATACATGGAATATCTACATTCCATTCTCCTGCACGGTATCTTGACAACAAATCATAGAGACAATGACTCATCTTGCTCACAAAAATGGCCATACGAGGACGTTCATCACTGAACGAAAGACTGAAATCCATCTGATACCTCTTTGTATAAAGCATATCTAAATACTCACTTATCTTTTCACGCGGTATCAAGAACTTGTCCATTTCCCATTCTATGCGCATAAAAAACATGCCATCCTGACTGTCAGTATACTGATCCAGATAAATGATATTTCCTTTATTGTCGGTTATAAACTTCGTAAGTTCTGCAATGATTCCGAGTTCATCGGGACAATGCAACAACAATATCGCAGTTCGCTTCATTGGCTTAAAATTTAAAGAAATTCTGACTCCTTGTTAAAACTTAAAGTGCAAAATTATAAAAAAAACAACTAAATACTCATATTACAGAACATTTTATTACATTGTCATAAGAAATACAAAATAAAACACAGGAAAAGCATATAGCCATTTAGATAAATATAATTACTTTTGCAATAGAAACAAAAAGCAATACACAATGAAATTAACTCACAGAATAACAACGACCATTATAATGTGCATTACTTCAATATGCATTTACGCCCAAACAGATATGGAAACATACTGGAAAGAAATGCCTGACAGCATAATTCCCATTCTAAACAAAAACACAAGATCTGAACTCATTGCTCTATACAAATCAAATGACACAATCGGCACAAACAATGCCCTGGGAGGAAAAACAAGAATAAAGAAACTCACACATAAATTCATTAACATTCAACTGACAAAAGCATCTTCTGTACAGATATTATTGCTACAAAAAAACGATTCCACCCAACTTCTTTGCATGCAAAAAAGTTTCGGTTCCCCCACATTAGAAAGTGAAATTGCTTTCTATTCTACTGATTGGACACGTATCTACGATTCTTTTGGATTACCAAGCCTTTCAAATGAAGACACTCTTAAAGGCTTAATCCCAATACAAAATGACAGTACAGGAAACATCAAACTGGAAAAATTGAAGTCTATACTTAGCCCAATCATGGCAAGGGCCGACCTCTCAGAAAATGAAGGTGGAACTCTTACGCTCTATTTTGACACGTGTCTACTAACAGAAGATGAAAGCAAGGCGTTAAAAGGAGCAAATTTGCAAAAATCATTTAAATGGAAGAACGGTTTCTTTAAATAATATTTATTTTTAAAAACTTAATGACATAAACACTTGCAAAAAAGTTTTTGACGCATTACCTTTGCAACGTGTTTTTCATGGTATTAGATTATTAAGGTTAATAAAAGATTGGTTGTCGTGAGACAATCAATTTTTTTTGCTTTTATCTAAGGAACTATTATAACAAATTCTTTACACACGTTCATAAAGCATAAAAAAAAGGAAAGCCTTAAGCTTTCCCTTATTTTCACTTGTACTTACAAGAAATTATTCTGCTGCAGGAGCTTCTGTTTCTGAAGCTGCCTCTGTTTCAACTGCTGCCTCTGCTGCTTTGGCAGCCTCTGCCTCAGCACGCTTCTCAGCAACCTTCTTTGCGATAGCTTCATTTACCTTTTTCTCTTCTGCAAGATTCTTCTCATAAGCTGCTTTCTTGTTGTTCGCAACACTTTCGCGTACTGCATCAAGACCATTTTCCTTACTTGTCTTCCATGCATCAAACTTAGTTTGAGCCGCAGCCTCGTCAAAAGCGCCTTTTTTAACACCACCGCGCAAGTGCTTCATCAAATAAACACCTTCACGTTTAAGGATGTTACAAACAGTATCAGTCGGCTGTGCACCAACTTCTACCCAATAAAGGGCACGGTCAAAATTCAAATCTACTGTGGCAGGATTAGTGTTTGGATTGTAAGTACCAATCTTTTCAGTAAATTTTCCATCACGTGGAGCTCTAACGTCAGCGATTACGATGCTATAAAAGGCATAACCCTTACGACCACCGCGCTGCAATCTGATTTTTGTTGCCATTTTAAAATTTTATTGTTTTTTAGGTTTGAATTTATTTCACGCTATCTCGTAGCGTCTTGCAAAGTTAGCACTTTTATATTTTCTGTACAAACAGATTATATCTAAGCTAAAAACTTTTAATTTTCTTTAACCTTACATTTGTCATAGCAGCTACTTCGTAAGAAGAGAAAGCTGCTTTACATTATTTCTTTGTTAAACGAACACCACATTGCATGCCATCCATACTTGAAAGTAAAGAGCCTGCTGTTTTGAGAAGAGAGTTGCTTGTAAGTGAACTTGCCGCACTAGCAAACTTCAGAAGCTTAGATGCATCCATAACTATCAATAATGAGTTGCCGTCCACTTGTGTCGTTCCGAGCAACTGCTTTACTCCGCCAGTATACGTCAGTTGTACGCTTTTGCCATCAACAGTATATGTTCCTTTTACTGTTTTTTTAGCTATTGTCTGCGTAAAATTACCATCCTTATCAAACGTCATGGTCATTTTTCCTTTCTTGATTCCATACTTTGCGAGAACTGTCTGTAGCTTCTTTTCTATATTCTGCGACACTAACTTTCCGCCAGCCTGCTTCAGTATGTTTGAGCTTTCAAAGACTACTGCCGGTTCCTGATATGTCCATGTGCCAACAAGCTGCTCTGCCGTTGCAACCTTACTACTTGAGAAAATGGTGGAAAGCCCAGAGAGAATACTTGAAGTCGTATTATCAGACGAAGAGCTACTATTGGAATTACTGCCAGTTACAGATCCTACCACACTGCTAAGTATTCCTCCAAGTGTGCTTTGCGCATTAGAAACAGTAGCATTGCAAAGCAAAACAGATGCTATGAAAAGCACTTTTACAAATTTCTTTTTCATTTCCTTCGTTTGTATTTATAGTTTATGTCTTTTAGTCCTTTTTACCATAGACTAGTGATAACAAATGAAAACAAGTACCAGCGCACTATATTTTCATAGTCTTAATGTATGCAAATCAAAGGGAGAAGAATCCCGTTGGCTTCTTACGTTTCAGAACATCAAGTTCTATGTTTTTACCTACGACAAAGCCTCCTCCTTCAAGTGTCTGCTCCAACGTTTTGCGAGCTAGTTCGGGGTGATTGTTTTCTTCACTTAAATGGCAGAGCCAAACATGCTTAAGTTTACCATTTGCATTATTAAGAATCGCCTCAGCACATTGTTTATTACTTAGATGCCCTGTTGCCCCGGCCACGCGTTCCTTCAGATATTGCGGATAAGGACCATTTTGCAACATTTGCTCATCATGGTTTGCTTCTATAACAAGATAGTCTGCCAATGATATGTTTTCTGCAATTTTGTCAGTAACATGGCCAATATCTGTCATTAGACAAAACGTTATGCCGCAATATTCAATACGATAGCCCACATTGTCGCTGCTGTCATGCGGTATTTCAAAGGGTGTGAAAGTAATGTTTCCTATCTTATATTCAGTATCCTTAACTATCATACGCTTATTAGCCGCGGGTATTTTTTTCCTAACGCAATAGTTGCTCTCTATTCCTTTATGGACTTTCTCTGTTGCATAAACAGGAATATTATATTCTGAACTTATTGCACCTACTGATTTCACATGGTCTGCGTGATCGTGTGTCACCAAAATATTTGTTATGTTCGAGAAGTCTATAGCATAGTCACGGAAATATTTCTTTACGGCCCTTATTCCTACACCGGAATCAATCATCAACATTTCATCGTCCGTCTTTATTACATAACAGTTCCCGCTACTGCCACTACCGAATGATATAAAATTAAACATTGTTTCTTTCTTTAATGCAAAGTTAAATCATTTGTATGAATAAACGAAACATTTGCATTTCTTTAATTTTCTTTTAATCTGCTGTTGGATATGCCCTAATATAACTACTATTTATATGTAGAAACATCTTTTTAGAACAAAGAAATTGCAGAAAATGCATCTGTTTTTATCATGCATTTTCTGCAACTCTATACAATGAATAGACTTTAATATAAAGCCTCGTGCTATGGTCTGCTTATTTAGAAGCAAACAAGCCAAATATCATTACCAAAGTATCAAGCGCTGGTTTGCCGGAATGAAGAGTTTATCTGTTCCGCTTACTCCAAATGCGTCATACCACATTTCTACATGAGGAAGAGCACCGTTAACTCTCCAACGCCCCAAAGCGTGTGGATCACTCTTTGTGCGATTTCTGATTTCAGCCTCAGTGATGTTTGCTGCCCACACCTGAGCATAAGCAATGAAGAAACGCTGGTCTGGTGTCAAACCGTCTATTGTCTGAAGCGGTGCGTCTTTTGTTGCTTCCTTATAAGCTTCATATGCAACCTGCAGACCTCCGTGATCGGCAAGATTCTCTCCAAGCGTGAACTTTCCGTTTGCATTAAGGTCTGGCAAGACCTTGATGTTTGAGAAGAAATCTGCATATAGCGTTGCACGTTTGTTAAAGTTGCTACCATCAGCCTCTGTCCACCAGTCTTTCATATTTCCGTCTTTATCATAGTGACGCCCTTGATCGTCAAAACCATGTGTCATTTCGTGACCAATAACGACACCGATTGCTCCATAATTGAACGCATCGTCTGCTGTCGGGTCGAAGAATGGCACTTGCAGGATGCCTGCAGGGAAACAAATCTCATTGGTTGTAGGATTGTAATAAGCGTTTACCGTTTGTGGATACATCTGCCATTCATCCTTATCTACAGGTTTTCCTGCCTTTGTATCTATAGTCCACTGATTCCAAAAACGACGACATTCTTCAATATTGGCATAATATGATTTTGATGCATCGATGTTCAATTTCGAAAAGTCTGTCCATTTATCAGGATATCCAATCTTGACATAAAATGTGCTGAGTTTTTCAAGAGCATTCTTCTTGGTTTCAGCGCTCATCCAATCCTGTGCCTCGATACGCTTGGCAAGTGCTTTCTGAAGATTGCTCACCAAAGTTTTCATTCTCTCTTTTGACGATGCAGGGAAGAACTTTGATACATATATTTTACCCAGCGCTTCACCCATCTGTCCTTCCACTTGGCTTGTGGCACGCTTCCACAACGGATGGTTTTCCTTCCTTCCACTGAGTGTTTTCCCGAAGAAGTCGAAATTTGCCTGAACAATATCGTCGCTCAAATATCCTGCTGCGCTCATTATCTGTCCCCATTCCATGTAGTCACGGTATTCAGAAGCGGTCATTGAAGAAACAAGTTTATTTGCTCCTGCAACGAACTCCGGTTGACCAACTACAAGTTCCTTTGCATAATCAAGCTTTATGCCACAGGCTGTGAGCTGGCGAGAAAGCTGCAAAGCTGGATATTTTGCGTTGAAGTCCTTAAGTGTCATCTTGTGATAGTTAGCCTCAGGGTCTCGCAATTCTGTGTTCGATTTTGACGCTTTCGCAAGCTCCGTTTCCAACTTCATCACATTGTTCATTTTCTTCTGTGCTTCCTTTTCGCTGAAGCCGAACATCTTGAACATTCTCACGATATGCTTCTTGTAAGCTTCACGTATGGCGGTTGTAGCAGAATCTGTATCAAGATAATATTCTTTCTGTCCCAAAGTTATGCCGCTCTGCGAGATGTTCAAAATATTTTGGGAAGCATTCTTTTCGTCAGAACCGAGCATCATGCCTATAAACTCATGATCACCATACGGCATCAAGCTGAGCTGCACATCAAAGAGTTCCTTAACGGTTTTTGCTTTCTCCAGTTTGTCTATTATAGGCTTAAGCGGTTTATAACCGTCTGCGTTGCGCTTTTCTTCATCCATTGCTAGCTTATACAAATCACTGAGCTTCTGTTCTGTAGAACCTTTAGTGTATGTATTTGTACGAAGTTCGTTCAAGATTTCATTTATGCGTTTATTGTTCTCTTCTCCGAGCACGTCAAAGCTACCATATCTTGAATAAGCGGCAGGCAAGGGGTTTTTCTTCATCCATCCTCCGCAGGCATACTGGAAGAAATCGTCTTGCGGACGGACACTATTGTCAAGGTTCGTCAAATCAAGCCCTGACTTCAAAGGCAATGCGTTGTTCTGCCCAAAAGCAGAAAGCGAAATGGAAGCCAATGCAACCATAGGGATAATCTTGTTAATTTTCATACGATGTTTTTCTTTCGTTGTTTTTACTTAAATTTAAGTACTCTTTATTCTTTAACTTTAAAGAGCGATGTTTATTATATTGAAAGTAACATTTTTGTCTACTTTTCCTGTTTTCCACATAAAAACATGACTACAAGGACTTTTCGTTTGCCAGAATGGTTTCAAGGTCTTCAGACAGTTTTTCCCATCTTTCCACCGCTTCATCAAGAGTCTTCTTTGTTGTTGTATACTCCGTGACGTACTCCATATTGGAAGCATTTTCTGGTTGCATCAATATATCGTCAAGTTCCTTCAGTCTGTCTTCCAACCTTGATATCTCTTTCTCACACTCTTTCACTGCTTTCTCTGCCCGACTCTTTTTCTTCTGCAGTTCCTTACGCTCGGCATAACTTTGCTTTACGCTGGACTCTTCAGGCACAGAGACTGTATTCTTGGATGTTGCGCCTTGTTGAGAAAATGAAGGTTGTAAATGCCCTATTTGGTCAAGACTGTCAAGGTTGTGTTTCTGCAGAAAATCGTATATTCCTCCAAGATGTTCTATAACTTTTCCGCCACCGAACTCATAAACTTTATCCACAAGACCATCAAGAAACTCACGGTCGTGACTCACTATTACGGCAGTGCCGTCGAAGGCTTTTATAGCCTCTTTCAGCACGTCTTTTGAACGCATGTCAAGGTGATTGGTCGGCTCGTCTAAAATCAGCAAGTTGACAGGCTCTAGCAAAAGGCGTATCATTGCCAACCTACTTCGTTCACCTCCGCTCAGAACAGACACTTTTTTCTCTGATTTTTCCCCTCCAAACATGAATGCTCCTAGCAAATCGTTTATCTTCAGCCGCATTTCTCCACGTGCAACATTGTCAATTGTCTGAAAAACAGTCTGACGGTCATCAAGAAGTTGTGCCTGATTTTGCGCAAAATAACCAATCTGTACGTTATGTCCTATTTTCAAATTACCGCCAAAAGGAATCTCACCCATTATACATTTAACAAGGGTTGACTTACCTTCACCGTTTTTCCCAACGAACGCAACTTTCTCTCCACGCTTTATTGTCAAACAAACATTACTGAAAACATTATGTTCGCCATAGGCTTTATTCACTTCATCGCAAATTATCGGATAGTCACCGCTACGCAAACACGGCGGAAACTTAAGGTGCATCATAGAGTTGTCTACCTCGTCAACCTCTATCGGTACAATTTTTTCCAACTGCTTTATGCGGCTCTGCACCTGTACTGCCTTTGTAGGCTTATAACGAAAACGTTCTATGAAATCTTTAATATCGGCAATTTCCTTCTGTTGGTTTTCGTAAGCACGCAGTTGCTGCTCTCGTCGTTCCTGACGAAGTGTGACATATTGATCGTACTTCACTTTGTAGTCAACAATCTTTCCGCAACTTATCTCAAGAGTACGGTTTGTTACATTATTGATAAAAGCACGGTCGTGACTCACAAGCACCACAGCCTTGCCGTTTTGCGAAAGAAATTGCTCAAGCCACTGAATACTTTCTATGTCAAGATGATTCGTCGGCTCGTCAAGAAGCAACACATCCGGACTCTGCAACAGTATTTTGGCCAGTTCGATTCTCATTCGCCAGCCACCACTGAACTCACTTGTCGGCCTGTCGAAATCGCGTCTTGTGAATCCGAGTCCCACAAGCGTACGTTCTATACTGGCATCACAATTTCCAGCTCCAAGCATCACGAGACGTTCGTGTGCCTGGGTAAAACGGTCTACTAGTTTAAGATAATCTTCGCTTTCGTAATCTGTACGTTCAGAAAGTTCTTTGTTCAGTGCCTCAACTTTCTTTTCAAGATGCTTAACGCCTTGGAAAGCCTTGTAACACTCTTCCCTTACCGTTGTATCATCAACAAGCTTCAACACCTGCGGCAAATAACCAATCGTTGTATCTGTCGGCACGGCAACAGTGCCTTCCGTGGGCTGTTGCTCTCCGCAAAGTATCTTTAGCAATGTGGATTTGCCTGCTCCATTCTTTCCGACCAGCGCTATGCGGTCGCGGTCGTTTATTACGAAGCTTGCATCCTGGAACAATGGTTTTGTTCCGAACTCAACTTTCAGTGAATTTACTGATATCATAGTTTGATTAAATTACTGTTTTCTCCGTTGATACTGCCCACAAAGTTAACGAGCTCTATCTCTGAGACTCTCCATTCATACGCTCTTATCATACGCACCAAAAGGCAGTCTACAGAATTGCCGTAGGCTCACTTCTATATGCCCGCAGACTTGAATTAAAAAGCCCACGGGGTAATATTCAAAAGCCCAAGACTTTCATATATTGACATTTAGACTTCTCCTTTAGTAACCAGAAAGTATTGATTTATACCATCTAAGCCCCAAGCAATAAAAGGCAACCATTGCACAGAGTGCGTCTTTCAATTGTTCCGCGCCTTTGTGTTCATCACAGAAAAAACATATAAGGCAGACACCGATAGACTGAAACAATCAATCAATGTCTGCCTTTATTTCATTTCTTTTGTGAGAAGACTTATTTAATTATACCTTGCTCAACGAATATCTTTTTCAAAGCGACAACACCCTTCTCAACCTGCTCTTTTGTGTGGGTTGCCATTAGGGCGAAACGCACCAAGGTGTCTTGCGGTGCACAAGCTGGAGGAATAACAGGATTGATAAATACACCTGCATCAAAAGCGAGCTTGGTTACAGCAAAAGTCTTGTAAGGATCGCGAACATAAAGCGGAATAATAGGGCTTTCTGTTTCACCTATTTCAAAACCTTCCTCACGGAAACGCTTTAGCGCATAATTGGTTACATCCCAAAGTTTTTCCATTCTTTCCGGTTCACGCCTTATTATATGAAGAGCTTCCATTGCGGCAGCAGTAGCGGCTGGAGTATTAGAAGCACTAAATATATAAGTACGACAAGAATGCCGCAGATAGTTTATCGTGTCACTATCTCCAGCAATAAACCCACCGATGCTGGCAAGACTCTTGGAGAATGTACCCATGATAAGATCTACATCGTCAATCACACCAAAATGATCACACACGCCACGTCCTTCTTTTCCGAATACTCCAAGTCCGTGGGCTTCGTCAACCATTATCGAAGCATTGTATTTCTTCTTCAAACGTACGATTTCCGGCAAATTAGCCAAGTCACCTTCCATAGAAAAGACGCCGTCAACAACGATAAGCTTAACCGACTCCGGCTTACACTTCTTCAGTTGCTTCTCAAGGTCTTCCATGTCATTGTGCTTGTATTTCAAGCAAGTTGCGAATGAAAGGCGACGACCGTCAACAATACTAGCATGGTCGCGCTCATCACAAATAATGTAGTCTTCACGACCACAAACAACAGAAAGCACACCTGAATTCACAAAAAAACCTGTAGAGAAACAAAGAGCATCGTCTTTATGTTCAAACTCAGCCAGCTCTTTCTCCAGCTTTACATGCAAATCAAGCGTACCATTCAAGAAACGACTGCCGGCGCAACCTGTACCATACTGGTCAATTGCAGCCTTTGCTGCAGCCTCTACACGCTCGTCACCGGTAAGACCGGTATATGCATTTGAGCCAAACATCAACACTTCGTGTCCATCCATCTGAACCACAGTTCCTTGTTTTCCTGTTATCTCTCGGAAATATGGATAAACTCCCGCAGCCTTATACTTTTGTGGCTCACGATAATTCTTGTACTTGTCTTGTAAAAGTCCCATTATATATAATATAGGTGTAGCTTAACTACAATAATTTATAATGCTGCAAAGTTAGTAATATTACATGAAAAAAAGCACTTTTACGGAAAAAAAGTACAAACGCCACAAAAAATTAGAATAAACGCATTGAGGTATAAACGAAATATTATTATTTTTGCAGTCATGTCTAAGAAGAAAATAGAATTCATAATGAACCCGATATCGGGTACCGTAAAGAAAGCCGGCATTCCGAAAATTATCGAAGACACCATTGACAAGGACTTCTTCGACTGCACCATAACGGAAACGCACTATGCTGGACATGCAACGGAGATTGCATCGGCAGCAAAAGACCGCGGAGTCAATATTGTTGTAGCCGTCGGAGGCGACGGAACAATAAACGAGGTTGGGCGAGCTTTAATAAATTCTGAAACCGCAATGGGCATAATACCATGCGGATCAGGCAACGGATTGGCTCGCCACCTGATGCTTCCTATGGACATACGCAAAGCCATGTCTATCATAAACGAAGACGTTGTGCACGCACTTGACTATGGAGAGATAAACGGGCACCCGTTCTTCTGCACATGCGGGATGGGGTTTGACGCTTTCATTAGCCAGAAATTCGCAGAGGCAGGCAAACGCGGAGCAATTACATATATAGAAAAGGTATTGCAGCTCGGCTTGAAATACGAGCCAGAAATGTATGCCATAGAAAGCGAACAAGGTACAATAAAGCAGAAAGCATATCTCATTTCTTGTGCAAATGCGTCGCAATACGGCAACAACGCCTACATTGCACCACAAGCATCTATGAGTGACGGTCTGTTGGATGTAACCGTTATCCGTCCTCTTGACGTACTTTCCGCCCCACAGATCAGCTTCGACCTTATGAACAAGACGCTGAACAAAAATCCTAAAGTTGACACTTTCCGTACAGACCACCTCACAATCCATCGTGAGCGAGAGGGAGTGATACACTATGACGGAGACCCAATAATGTCAGGACGCGACATTGAAATATCATTGCACCACAAAGCAATAAACATCGTGGTGAATCAATACGCAGACAAAACAAAGCGTAAGCCAAACATGATGCAAGACGCATTGCGGGAACTTATGAACGACATAAATGCAGTGGGCGACGACATAAGCAAACAAGGCCGCCACATACAAAGTCTCAACAAGTATCTGCTAAAAAAGCTGAACAAATAGCTATTGCCACAAAGAGGGCAAAATGCATTTTTTCACGGCACTACATTTATACTTCATTTTATTTTCTTACCTTTGCATATCGTATATAATATTATATTAACGCTATAAACATTTTTCAACCGTGGCAGAAACAAAATATATCTTCGTCACAGGCGGTGTTGTTTCATCGCTGGGAAAGGGTATCATCTCTTCATCAATAGGCAAATTACTGCAGGCAAGGGGATACAACATAACAATTCAGAAGTTTGATCCTTATATAAACATCGACCCCGGTACGCTAAACCCATACGAACACGGCGAATGTTACGTAACAGTCGACGGAATGGAAACAGACCTTGACCTTGGCCACTACGAACGCTTCACAGGTATACAGACAACACGCAACAATTCGCTAACGACAGGGCGTATATACAAGGCTGTTATTGACAAAGAGCGCCGCGGAGACTACCTTGGGAAAACAATACAGGTTGTGCCGCACATCACAAACGAAATAAAGCGGAACGTAAAACTCCTTGGAGAAAGAAACCACTACGACTTTGTTATTACAGAAATCGGCGGCACAATCGGTGATATAGAAAGCGCACCATATTTGGAAGCCATAAGACAAATGAAATGGGAGCTTGGAAAGAACGCAGTTTGCGTACACTTGACATACGTTCCTTACCTCAAAGCTGCTGGGGAATTGAAGACAAAGCCTACACAACATTCTGTAAAAGAATTACAAAGTGTGGGTATACAACCTGACATCCTTGTATTACGAACAGAAAAGCACCTCGGAGAAAGCATACTAAAGAAAGTTGCATCTTTCTGCAATGTTGATTTCGATTGTGTAGTGCAAAGCGAAGACCTACCTTCAATATACGAAGTTCCTGTTAACATGCAGAATCAGGGACTCGATACCGCCATTCTCAAGAAAATGAACATTGAACCTGGCGAAAAACCAAGCTTAGGTCCTTGGAAGAAATTCCTGGAAAGACGCGCTAACGCAAAAGAAGAAGTAAACATCGGTCTTGTAGGGAAATACGACCTTCAGGATGCCTATAAGAGTATCCGTGAAAGTCTTTCACAAGCAGGAACTTATAACGACCGCAAGACTGTGCTTACATTCGTAAATAGCGAAAAGCTAACCGAAGACAATGTTGCAGAAAAACTTGCAGGACTTGACGGCATTGTTATCTGCCCTGGATTCGGACAACGCGGAACTGAGGGAAAAATTGTTGCAGCGCACTATACAAGAACTCACGATATTCCAACCTTCGGAATATGCTTAGGTATGCAGATGATTGTTGTTGAGTTCGCAAGAAACGTATTGGGATATGAAGATGCCAACAGTCGCGAATTGGACGAAAAGACAACCCACAACGTTATTGACATCATGGAAGATCAGAAGAATATAACGAACATGGGTGGAACAATGCGTCTCGGAGCATACGAATGTGTACTTCAACAAGGGTCAAGAGTGTTCAATATCTATAGCAAGGAACATATCCAGGAACGCCACCGTCACCGCTATGAATTCAACAACAACTACGAACAGGAATATGAACGGGAAGGTATGAAATGCGTAGGGCGCAATCCTGAAAGCGACCTTGTGGAGATTGTGGAAATCCCCGGATTAAGATGGTATATCGGAACACAGTTCCATCCAGAATACTCTAGTACCGTGCTTAATCCCCATCCCCTATTCCTTGACTTCGTAAAACATGCAGTAGAATATAGGGCTACAAAAAAATAAAAAACTACATACTATATATTATATAAGGTACAAGAAAGTATAAAATGGACAAGAATACCATAACAGGCTTCGTGCTCATTGCCGCATTGCTCATCGGCTTCAGTTGGTGGAACAAACCTTCGGAAGAAGAAATTGCACAACAACGCACACAAGACTCCATCGCAAATGTGGAGAAAAAGAAAGCGGAACAAATACTGGCAGCAAAAAAAAGAGCTGAGCAAGCAAAGGCTATAACTGACACTACAGCAAGCTTCCACAGTGCTTTGGAAGGTACATCTGAGAAAGTAGTACTGAAAAACAGCAAGTTGGAACTTACGTTCAACACAAAAGGAGCTACTATTGAAAAAGCCGTAATCAAAAATTTCAAAGACCGCAAGGGAAATGCTGACGTTACATTGTTTGACGGCAACGACCAGCAACTGAAATTCATGCTATCTGGAAAGGAAACAAACCTTGTTACCAGCGACATGTTTTTCTCTGCAACAAACATTACCGACAGCACCGTTGTTTTCTCTGCACAAGCTGATGCAGGAAAGAAATTGTCTATCTCTTATCGTCTAGGTAAAGACTACCTGTTGCATACTTCAATCCAAGTAGAAGGCATGGCTGGAATGTTTGCTCCTAACTGCAATACTATGGATATTGAATGGACAGACAAGTGCCGTCAGCAGGAAAAGGGTTACACTTTTGAAAACCGATATGCTTCGCTAACCTACCATCTTACCGAAGGTGGAACGGATTATTTAAACGAAGGAAAGGAAATTGCCGACGAAACGGTTGAAGACAACATTGATTGGGTTGCTTTCAAGAACCAGTTCTTCTCCACGGTTATGATAGCTAAGCAAGATTTGGGCAAAGATGCAAAAATGACAAGCATCCCACAGGAGAAAGGTTCTGGCTATCTGAAGCAGTATGCGGCGAAAATGAAAACACAGTTCGACCCAACAGGCAAGCAACCCACAGAGTTGGAATTCTACTATGGACCAAACGATTTCCGTCTACTGCAGAAAGTTGAAAAGGAAAGTTCTTTCGGAAAGAGCCTACAGCTTGAGCGTCTCGTTTATCTTGGCTGGCCATTGTTCCGAATTATCAACCGTTGGTTCACTCTATATGTATTCGACGGACTGACAAGTCTTAACATCAACATGGGAATCGTACTTATTCTCATCACGATGCTTCTAAAGTTCATCACATTCCCGCTTGTGAAGAAGAGCTACATGTCGTCTGCAAAGATGAGAGTACTAAAGCCAAAACTTGATGCAGCTACGAAACAGTATGACAAGCCAGAAGACCAAATGATGAAACAACAGGCAATGATGGCAGAATACTCTAAATATGGAGTAAGTCCTTTGAGTGGATGTTTGCCAATGCTGATACAAATGCCTATCTGGATTGCCATGTTCAACTTCGTGCCTAATGCTATTCAATTGAGAGGTGAAAGTTTCCTGTGGATTTCCGACCTGTCCACATACGATCCCATCATAGAGTGGAATACAAACCTTTGGCTTATTGGCGACCACCTAAGCCTTACGTGCATTTTGTTCTGTGTTGCAAACGTGCTTTACTCGTTCATGACCATGCGACAGCAGCGTGACCAGATGGTTGGCCAGCAAGCAGAACAGATGAAAGCTATGCAATGGATGATGTATCTCATGCCTGTAATGTTCTTCTTCATGTTCAACGACTATTCTGCAGGCCTAAACTTCTATTATTTCATATCGCTTTTCTTCAGTGCAGCTATAATGTGGACACTGCGTAAAACAACAAACGACGATAAGCTCCTTGCTATCCTTGAAGCTAAATACAAGGAGAACAAGAACAATCCAAAGAAACCGTCAGGATTTGCAGCTCGCCTTGAAGCAATGCAAAAGCAAGCAATGGAAATGCAGAAGCAGCGTGAGGAACTGGAAAAAAGAAGAAAAAAAGGAAACTGAGTAAATTGAATTGCAAATGAAAACAGTCTGTGAAAGAACTTATAAAAGGAAAATAGGTTCTTCACAGGCTTTTTTCAATAATAGCACAACACTGATGAAAAGTATTAACCAGCATATACATTTCACTCAGCACAAATACTTGCATTACACACAACCTTTTTAACAATAAAAAGAGCTTAAAACCAATACCGACAATGAAAAGAACATTTATCTTAGCTACAGCATTAGCATTATTGTGCTGCAGCGTAAAAGCACAGACAACCATGAATGAGATAGGAAAAAGCGACATAAAGCTTACGTCCCGACAAATGACCCCTGAAGCTCTTTGGGCGATGGGAAGGATTGCAGGAGCGACAGCTTCGCCCGATGGCAAAAAGATAGTCTATCAAGTGGGCTATTATAGCGTAGAGAAAAACAAGAGTCATCAAGTTCTGCGCATAATGGATGCTGATGGTAATAACAACAACCTATTAACAACATCGGCAAAGAGCGAAACAGACCCAGCATGGATTGAAGGCGGAAAACGCATAGCCTATCTATCCGGTGGACAACTTTGGTCAATGAATCCAGACGGAACGAACCGCAAACAGCTGACTAACGACAAGACAGACATTGAAGGTTTCAAGTTTTCTCCTGATGGAACAAAGGTAATACTAATCAAACAGATTCCCTTCCACGAAAGCATAAAGCAGAACCCTAGCGATCTGCCTATGGCAACAGGACGTCTCGTAACAGATCTCAACTACAGACATTGGGATGAATACGTTGAAACAATCCCCCACCCCTATGTTGCCAATGTTACGGCAAGTGGTGTTGATGAAGGGACTGACATTCTTGAAGGTGAACCCTTTGAATGTCCTATGAAACCTTTCGGAGGTGTTGAGCAACTAGACTGGAGCAGAGACTCTAAAAGCATTGCATACACATGTCGCAAGAAGAAAGGTGTAGCATATGCCGTCAGCACAGATTCAGACATATACCTTTATAATGTGGCAACAAAAAGCACCACAAACCTATGCAAGCCACAAAATTATGTAGAGCCAGCCATTGATCCTACAAAGACAATGAAGTATCAAAAGGTTAACGCTCCAGAGAATCTGAAAAACAACCCTGGATATGACACTAACCCTAAATTCTCACCCGACGGAAAATATGTTGCTTGGCAATCAATGCCCCGCAATGGATATGAAAGTGACCGCAACCGCTTGTGTGTCTACAATCTGCAAACAGGAGAGAAAAAGTATGTCACTGAAAACTTCGACTCTAATGTTGACGATTTCTGCTGGATGCCCGATTCCAAGAGCCTTGCCTTTATTGGCGTTTGGCATGGTTGTGTGAATATGTATAAGACCAACCTCAACGGACAACACGAGCAACTAACAGACCAGTGTGCTGACTTTGTGTCAATTTCTACGCTTAACAGTGGCAACAAACTCTTGGCTATACGCCAAAGCATGTCTGCTCCAAACGATATCTATGTCGTTTCGCCGGCAAAAAAAGCGAAAGCATCAAAAATAGAACAGCTGACAGAAGAAAACAAAGAGATTCTCGACCAGCTTTCTTTGGGCAAAGTACAGCAACGCTGGGTTACTACTTCCGACGGAAAGAGTATGCTTGTATGGATTGTGCTCCCTTCTGATTTTGACCCTGCAAAAAAATATCCCACACTTCTGTTTTGCGAGGGTGGACCACAGAGTCCTGTATCACAATTTTGGAGCTATCGTTGGAACATGCAGATAATGGCAGCCAACGGCTATGTTATTGTTGCCCCTAACCGTCGCGGATTGCCTGGTTTCGGCTCTGAATGGAATGAAGAAATCAGTGGAGACTGGACCGGACAGTGCATGTCCGATTATCTCAGCGCCATAGATGATGCAGCACAAAATCTTCCTTTCGTTGACAAAGATCGCCTTGGCGCAGTTGGCGCAAGCTTTGGAGGTTTCAGTGTCTACTATCTTGCAGGTCATCATGAAGGGCGTTTCAAATGTTTCATTGCTCATGACGGAGCATTCAACCTTGAGTCTATGTATACAGACACAGAGGAAGCATGGTTCAGCAACTGGGAATACGACGATGCCTTTTGGAATAAGGACATGACTCACAATGCAAAGAAAACATACGACAACTCTCCTCACCGTTTTGTTGATAAATGGGACACACCAATTCTTTGCATTCATGGAGAAAAGGACTATCGTATAAATGCAAACCAAGGTTTCGGAGCTTTCAATGCAGCCAAAATGCGTGGCATCCCTGCAGAATTACTGATATTCCCAGACGAAAACCATTGGGTTCTTAAGCCTCAAAACGGTATATTGTGGCAGCGCACATATTTCAATTGGCTTGACAAGTGGCTCAAGAAATAATGACATAACCACAGAAACAAGACATTGTCAATAAAGAAAAAACTAACAATAACAAAAAATTAGAAAATCAAATGGTTCAGAAAGTTAATCAACTCTTGAACGATAAGGCATGGGCACGTTGGACAGCCCTTGTACTTATTGCGTCGATGATGTTCTTCGGCTATATGTTTGTCGATGTAATGTCACCTATTCAAGCTCTTATGGAGAGCGAAAAAGGTTGGGGTCCCGATACCTTCGGTACTTATGCCGCATCAGAATACATAGTAAATGTTATGGGCTTCCTCATCATTGCCGGTGTCATACTTGACAAGATGGGCGTTCGTTTCACTGGTGTTTTGTCTGCTTCCATGATGTTCATAGGAGCCTTAGTGAAGCTTATTGGTATATCCGATTGGTTTGCTGCCACAGCATTCTCTGAATGGCTCAATTCCTGGTGGGTATCGCTTCCTGCCAGTGCCAAGATGGCAAGCTTCGGCTTCATGCTTTTTGGTTGCGGCTGTGAGATGGCCGGAACAACAGTATCAAAGGCTATAGCAAAATGGTTCAAAGGCAAAGAGATGGCTCTCGCTATGGGTCTTGAAATGGCTATCGCACGCGTTGGAGTGTTCGCCATATTCTCTATTTCTCCTATCATCGCAAAACATTTCGGCACAGTTGTAGCACCTGTAGCATTCTGCACTGTACTCTTGCTCATCGGCCTCATCACCTTCATCGTGTTTACATTCATGGATAAAACTCTCGACAAGCAAATGGGTGTTACCGAAGAAGCAAGCAATTCAGATGAGGAATTCAAGTTCAGTGACCTCGGGAAGATTTTCTCCTCACAGGTTTTCTGGATTGTAGCTCTGCTCTGCGTTCTCTATTACTCAGCCATCTTCCCCTTCCAACGCTACGGAGCCAATATGCTCCAGTGCAACCTTGACGGTATTTCTCCTGAAGATGCAGCCAACATTTTCCGTTGGTTCCCAATTGGTGCAGCTGTTATCACCCCATTCCTTGGCAATTTCCTTGACCGCCGCGGCAAGGGAGCTACCATGCTTATGGGCGGAGCTCTGCTGCTTATCTGCTGCCACCTTATTTTCGCATTCGCATTGCCGGCAACAAAAAGTCCTATAATTGCCTACTCTACAATTGTATTGCTTGGCATCTCATTCGCCCTTGTTCCTGCAGCCCTGTGGCCTAGCGTTCCGAAGATTATCGACGAGAAGATTCTTGGTTCTGCCTATTGTCTTATCTTCTGGGTACAGAATATCGGTCTCTGCTTCGTTCCTAAGCTCATCGGCAACCTCCTTGCATCAACAAATGCAGACAATCCTGCAGTGATTGCTGCAAAGAATGCCGGTTCGGACTTCATACCATACGATTACACCGTTCCACTCATTGTGTTTGCTTCCTTCGGAGTATTGGCACTTCTCTTTGCTGTATACCTCAAAGCTCTCGACAAGAAGAGAGGATATGGTCTTGAAGAGCCCAACATCAAGTAACAGAAACTGATTGTCGCACTACGGTGCATTACAAAAGCGGTCATCAAACAACCACAATCTTTTAAGAGATTTGCGATATAAAGTTTGATGACCGCCTTTTATTTTGCACCCTATGACAACATTTCCATGCGTTCTTAACATAGAAGACAAGAAGCAAAAAATACATAACAATAAAAACGGTATGTAGTAAAGCCTCGTTGCAGAAAATAGGAACAGAAAAAAGCGCAAGAAATCAAAAAGTAAAATATGATTTCCTGCGCTTTAATTATAGTAAAAGCATCAAAGCTTTATTAGTAAGCAAATAAAGGATACTCCTTCATAATAGCATTAACGCGCTCACGCACGGAAGCTATTACCGTTTCATCTTCAGGCGCATTGAGCACCTCCTCTATAAATTCTGCAATCTTTACCATCAAGTCTTCCTTTGCACCACGCGTTGTAATAGCAGGAGTACCCAAACGAATTCCAGAAGTTTGGAATGCACTGCGAGTATCAAATGGAACCATATTCTTGTTTACAGTAATATCAGCTGCAACAAGAGCTTTTTCAGCCACCTTACCCGTAAGATCAGGATACTTGGAACGCAAGTCAACAAGCATGCTATGGTTATCTGTTCCACCGCTTACTATAGTGAAGCCACGCTTAACAAGCTCATCAGCCAGACAAGCAGCGTTTTTCTTCACCTGCAAAGCCCATTCCTTAAACTCAGGTTTAAGAGCTTCTCCAAAAGCAACAGCCTTGGCTGCAATGACATGCTCCAATGGTCCACCCTGTTGTCCAGGGAATACAGCACTGTTAAGCAGTTGGCTCATCATCTTTATCTCTCCCTTTGGAGTCTTTTTGCCCCACGGATTTTCGAAATCCTTGCCCATGAGTATAATACCGCCTCTCGGACCGCGCAAAGTCTTATGAGTTGTAGATGTCACGATATGCGCATACTGCAACGGATTGTCAAGCAGACCGGCAGCAATCAGTCCGGCAGGGTGAGCCATATCTATCATAAGCAATGCGCCAACCTTGTCTGCAATTTCCCTCATACGCTTGTAGTCCCACTCACGGCTATAAGCCGAACCACCACCGATTATGAGTTTCGGTTTACATTCAAGCGCAATTTTCTCCATCTCATCATAATCCACGCGTCCTGTCTCCGGGTTAAGGTTATATCCCACAGGGTTGTAAAGGATACCAGAAGTGTTTACAAGCGAACCATGCGAAAGGTGTCCGCCATGTGCAAGATTTAGTCCCATGAATGTATCACCGGGGTTAAGCACCGTCAGCAACACTGCTGCGTTTGCCTGAGCTCCAGAGTGCGGCTGCACGTTGGCATATTCCGCTCCAAAAAGCTTCTTCACGCGTTCGATTGCTATTGTCTCAACTTGGTCAACAACTTCGCAACCACCATAATAGCGTTTGCCAGGATAACCCTCAGCATACTTGTTGGTGAGACACGACCCCATCGCCTGCATAACCTCGTCGCTGACAAAGTTCTCGCTTGCTATGAGTTCAATACCCTTCAGTTGTCGCTGGTGTTCCTTTTCGATAAGATCGAAAATCTCTTGATCTTTTTTCATACGTATTGCTTGTTAGATTAGTGTCACTTTGTCGATATGCTGCTCTTTGTCACAATAGCGGCATTTGATTATACCTGCCTTTTTGTCAATCACATTGAAAACAGTTGGCATAGGCTCGTTGTTGGTCACGCATTTAGGGTTATTGCAGCAAACGAGTCCGCGAAGCGTGTCTGGCGTTTCCACTTTTTTCTTCTCCACAACCTCGTAATCGCGGATAACGTTCAGCACTACATTTGGTGCCACAACCGACAGCCTTGAAATTTGTTCGTCGGAAAAGAAAATGTTTTCAACCTTTATTATACCTTTCCTTCCAAGCTTCTTTGAAGGATAGTTATAACCGATTGTTACAGGTGTTTCCAGTTTTTCAAGCCCCAAAAGATTAGCCACTTGATATGCTTTCTCTGCGGGAATATGGTCAATTACGGTGCCGTTCTCTATTGCGGCAACTATACGTTCTTTTTTAGACATGATGAAGTTCTCTGTGTGTTTGTTATTAGTCTAGCGGAATATCACTCTTCACTTGTTCCAACGTTATTCCGAGAACGTCGCAAATTATTGCTTCACGCGCATAAACACCATTACGTGCTTGCTGAATATAGTACGCATGCGGATTGGTGTCCACATCATAGTCAATCTCGTTGACACGTGGCAGCGGATGAAGAATTTTCATGTTAGACTTTGCTTTTGAGAGCATTTCATTTTTCAGGATATAAACATTCTTCACACGTTCATATTCCATAAGGTCTGAGAAACGCTCCTTCTGCACTCTTGTCATATAAAGAATGTCGGCATCAGCAATGATGTCCTCATTGAAATCAGTATGTTCAACGTATTTTATGCCATGCTGACTGCAATAGAGCTTATACTCTTCCGGCATTGCAAGCTCACTCGGTGCAACGAAATGGAATGTCGGGTTAAAATGGCGCATAGCCATGATAAGCGAATGTACCGTGCGCCCGTATTTCAAATCACCAACGAGATATATGTTCAGATTCTCCAGTGTCCCCTGCGTCTTATATATAGTATAAAGATCGAGCATGCACTGTGAAGGATGTTGATGTGCCCCGTCCCCAGCATTGATAATTGGCACAGGAGCCACTTCCGATGCATATTGCGCAGCACCCTCTATGTAATGCCGCATAACTATCGCGTCGGCATAGTTTGAAACCATAAGGATTGTGTCTTTAAGCGTTTCTCCCTTCGTCGCGCTCGTCACTTTTGCATCAGAGAATCCGATAACTTTTGCTCCCAACCTATTGGCTGCAGTTTCAAAACTCAGTCTTGTGCGTGTGGAAGCCTCAAAGAATAGCGTTGCTACGATACGCCCCTTAAGGATTTCACGGTTTGGATGTTTTTCAAACTCCTCAGCCATTTCGATAAGATAAAGGATTTTCTCTTTCGAGAGATTGGCGATTGTTACAAAATCATGTTTTTCCATTTCTGTATTGAGTGTGTAATGATTCTGGTTATTGTTTCCGTCTGCGAAGTTAAGCAATATTTTCGGTATTACATACCCGTTACTACAATAAATTTACCATGCTGCAAATATTCATTCCCTGTTCACTGCCTAATGCCAAAGTCTGCTCAAAAGCGACGTATGCTTTTGCATGTCACCTTATTTTTCGTTATCTTTGCATGTTGTTATTCAAATGAAACACGATGAGAAAAGCTACAATACATTTCCTCTGGTGGTCTCTTGCCACTGTTGTCATGCTCGCCTTTGCTGCATTCACGGCAATATGGAACGGATGGATTGGCTATATGCCCGACATTGAAGACCTTGAAAATCCCATAAGCCGATACGCATCGCAGGTTTATTCTGCCGACAACAAACTGATTGGCACGTATAACATGAACAAGGACAACCGCATTCATGCAGACTACAACAACCTCTCGCCGTATTTGGTCAAGGCTCTTGTTGCTACAGAAGACGAGCGTTTCTACGATCATTCCGGCATTGATTTCATCGCCCTTGCCCGTGCGGTAGTAAAGCGCGGCATCATGGGTCAGACCAGTGCAGGAGGCGGCTCTACCATAACTCAGCAGCTGGCAAAGCAGCTTTATTCCGTTCATGCTGAAAGCACTTCGCAACGTCTCCTTCAGAAACCGATAGAATGGGTCATTGCAATAAAACTGGAACGTTTCTACACCAAGGAGGAAATAATATCGATGTATCTCAACTACTTCGACTTTCTCCACAATGCCGTAGGAATAAAGAACGCCAGTCTAGTATATTTCAGCAAAGACCCAAGCCGGTTGTCGCTGGAAGAGGCTGCAACCCTCATTGGCCTCTGCAAGAATCCGTCGTTCTTCAATCCCGTGCGCTATCCTGAGCGTTGCCGGGAAAGGCGCAACGTGGTGCTTCAGCAGATGCTTAAGGCGGGGTATATCAGCCAAACGGAATTTGAGCAGTCTTCGGCAAAGGAATTGGCTCTGAATTTCCACCGCTCCGACCATAAAGACGGCATTGCCACATACTTCCGCGAGTTTCTCCGCCAATATATGATGGCTAAAAAACCAGAACTTTCAAAATATCCCTCGTGGCAACGCGTACAGTATTCTATTGATTCGCTGGCATGGGAAACCGATCCTCTTTATGGATGGTGCAACAAAAACACCAAGAAGAACGGCGAACCCTACAACGTTTACACCGACGGTCTGAAGATTTTCACTACCATAGACTCCCGCATGCAGCAATATGCCGAAGAAGCAGTGCGCAAACATGTGGGCGGTTATCTCCAACCGGAGTTTGACAAGGAGAAACGTCACCAAAAGACTGCACCATTCACCGAGGAACTCAAGCCTAAGGAAGTGAGAGCCATTCTCGACCGTGCCATGCGTCAAAGCGATCGCTACCGCATGATGCGCGCGCAGGGGGCTTCAGAGAGCGACATCCGTGAGGCCTTCAATACGAAAACGGAGATGACTGTGTTCACTTACCACGGCGATATTGACACTGTCATGTCGCCCATGGACTCTATCAAGTACGTCAAGTCATTCCTACGGGCGGGGTTCATGAGCATGGACCCGCGCAACGGTCACGTAAAGGCGTATGTCGGAGGCATAGACTTCCAGAATTTCAAATACGACATGGTGATGCAGGGACGTCGCCAAGTGGGCTCTACCATAAAACCCCTACTCTATTCGCTTGCTATGTCAAACGGAATGTCGCCATGCGACGTTATCCAAAACGTTCCCCGCCACTACGGCAACTGGTCTCCCCGCAACTCTTCACGGTCGCGCTACGGTCAGAACGTTACCCTCAAGTGGGCACTAACAACATCCAACAACTGGATTTCCGCAGAGATTCTTAACCGCATGACGCCACAGGACTTCCTTCGCATACTACAGGATTTCGGCATCTGCACCACAGGCATCCAGCCTTCTATAGTTCTCTCCCTCGGTCCCAACGAGGTTTCCGTTGGCGAGATGGTCAGCGCATACACCACGTTTGCCAACCACGGCATACACACAAGTCCTATGTTCGTTGAAAAGATTGAAGACTCCGACGGCAATGTCATAACAACGTTCCAACCACGAATGAACGAGGTGATAAGCGAAGAGAGCGCATACAAGATGCTTGAAATGCTACAAAGCGTCATAGACCACGGCACTGGCGGACGCATACGCTACAAATACAACTTAGAATGTCCGATGGGAGGAAAGACGGGAACGACGAACAGAAATTCCGATGCCTGGTTCATGGGCTTTACGCCAAGCCTCGTCAGCGGATGTTGGGTGGGCGGCGAAGACCGCGACATTCATTTCGACTCCACATCCATGGGACAAGGAGCAACAATGGCGTTGCCTATATGGGCTTACTTTATGAAACGAGTCTTTGCCAACCCGGCATTGGGATACGACCCGGAAGAGAAGTTCGACATTCCTGAAGACTTCAACCCATGCCAAAGCGAAGACACCTCGAATGCTGGGGAATACAGCATTGAAGACATATATGAATAATTCAAAAAACGGCTATACCTACAATTAAGGTACCCCCCCCAAAGCATACACTCCACTATGAAACAAAGCACAAAGAATACGTCATACGAACTGACCATACCGGCAAAAATAAATTTGGGCCTCAACATTATCAACCGGCGGCCCGACGGATACCATGACCTGGAGACAGTTTTTTTTCCTGTTTATGACTTCTGCGACAAACTGACCGCAGTGCGTGCCGATGACCGTCCCACTGGTTGTCTGTTGTCGATACAGGGAATTCCCATTCTAGGAGATACCGCCGACAATCTCATTTGCCGTGCCTACAAGCTGCTTGACGAAGAGTTCCATCTGCCTGCGGTTGACATTGTTCTTGAAAAGAACATCCCAACACAAGCTGGTATGGGCGGTGGCTCTGCCGACTGCGCTGCCACTATACGCTTACTAAACACGATGTTTAACCTGCAGCTCTCCATTCCGCAGATGCAGCAACGTGCTGCGCAACTTGGGGCAGACTGCGCCTTTTTCATAAATCCTACCCCATCATACGCTACTGGTATAGGAGAAAAGCTCAGTCCTATTGACCTCAACCTTTCCAACTACCGCATAGAAGTTGTCAAACCGGATATCTGTGTAAGCACGCGCGAGGCTTTTCATGGCATAACGCCCAGCAAACCATTGCGCAACTGCCGCGAAACGGTAACGACCTGCCCGATTGAAGAATGGTGCAATTGGCTGAAAAACGATTTTGAAGATACCATTTTCCCTCTACACCCACAACTGAAAGTTCTTAAACAGCAGTTCTACGAGCGCGGTGCCCTATATGCAGCAATGAGCGGCAGCGGCAGCGCAATATTCGGCATATTCAGGAAATAACATTTCCATGAGATAAACAAAAGCGGTTGGCTTAAATCACCAACCGCTTCTTTTTTCTTTCTTAAGCTAATATCTCTTCCGCCTTTTCCACAAACGTGTCGGCTCCGCAACGTTCAAGAAAATCCTTTTCGCGAAAACCCCACAACACACTGATACATGGCAGCCCGGAGTTGTGCGCCGTTGCCACATCAACATCACTATCGCCTATGTATACCGCATTTTCTTTTCCCGTATTCAGCAGGCGCAGGGCTTCTTCCACCGTATCAGGGGCTGGCTTCCGGCGGATATTCTCCCGCTCGCCTATCGCCACTTCAACATAATCTCCGAAGAAATGCGCCACAAGCTCCTGTGTGGCAGTATAGAATTTGTTGCTCACCACAGCCAGCTTCTTCCCTCTTGCCTTCAGTTCTTTCAGCAAATCCACCACTCCAGGATAAGGCTGCGTTGTGTCAAGTCCGTGTTCCAGATAGTGTTGCTTAAAAACAGTAAAGACGTCTTCAAAGAGCGGGTTGTCCTCACCTTCGGGCAATGCCCTCTCGATAAGCTTCCTCACTCCGTTGCCAACAAAGCGCCGTATGTCATCAACGGAATGTTCCTTCTGTCCGTAGCACCGCAAGGCATAGTTGGTGCTTGCAGCAAGGTCGTTGAGCGTATTGAGCAACGTTCCGTCCAAATCAAAGATGTAAGTTTCGTAATCCTTCATACCTTTTTCTTTCTACCTTATTATATATATTATACGTATAGCCATACCACTACCTGCAAAAAGCGGAAGCTTCCAAACTGGCAGACGTCAGTCTTTCAGCGAATAAGTAACCGTTGTCACCACTCTCACCTTCTTCACGTAAGGAGTATTCGAGTCGCGGTCTTCTATAGAGAACTGCCCTTGGTCGGCACTTACTATCTTGTTCAACGTACTCTTGCTGTTTGAGGCAAACTGTTCTGCCGTCTTCTCCGCATTCTGTATAGCCTCTTCCATCATCTTCGGCTTCATCGATGCAAACGATACGTATTCGTATTTCACAGGATTCTCATAGCCTCCGTCAACGATTGCCACGCCTTGCTTCAACAATTCTCCCTGACGTGCTATTATACTTCTCACTAATTTCACGTTGCGCGATGTAACTGTTATTATCGACGTTATGTTATAGCGGTATCCTCTCTCGTTGCGCGAATATTGGTCGGCATTGAGATCCACCACAACCGGGGCGTTAACGTTTATTTCTGCTTCCTTAACACCGCTGTCCAAGAGGAATTTCTTTATCTTCTTCTGCGTGACAGCAATTTTCTCATACAGGTCGGGCAAGTCGTTGCCTAACTCCTTCGAGAGTATAGGCCACGTCACCTTGTCGGCATCCACCTCCTTCTCGGCGAGCCCTTTTACCGACACTTTCCGGTCCTTGTTCGCAAAATTGTCTATTCCTGATTTCATGCAGAAACCAAGAACCACTACACTTGTCGCCAACAGAGCGGCTCCAATCAGGTTGTTGTTCAGATTTGTGTTCATAGACTTTCATTTTTTGCGTGGTTTCTTTTCCACGACGGTTAAACAGCTAACTTTTGTTTTCTTACGTTCGGGAACAATCACTTCTATTTTCCCTAAAGCTCCATGCTACTATTGCCGGGGCGCTGCCTTTTACCCCAACCTACTGCGGCACGGCTTCGCGGACAAAGGTAAGCAAAAATACGGGAAACAACATTCCTTTCAGATATTTTTAACTACCTTTGCAAACACTTTCCATTATTGCTTGCCTTTGGCTGGCTTGGAAATATAATACAAAATACATACGAACAGTAAACATGTCCAGAAAGAAAAAACCGTTACCCATACTCGAAAACATCACCATAACCGACTGTGCCGCTGAGGGCAAAGCTCTGGCGAGAGTTGACGACATGGTTGTTTTCGTGCCATTCTGCGTGCCGGGCGATGTTGTCGACCTGCAGGTGAAGAAGAAGAAACACAGCTTTATGGAAGCAGAAGTCATTCGCTTCATCAAGAAGAGCGATGTGCGCGAAGAGCCGTTCTGCCAGCATTTCGGTATCTGCGGCGGGTGCAAATGGCAGAATTTGCCATACAACGAGCAGCTTGCCATGAAGCAGAAGCAGGTTGAGCAACAACTCAAACGCATAGGGAAAATAGAACTCCCGGAGATTTCGCCTATACTCGGCTCGGTGAAGACGCGCGAATACCGCAACAAATTGGAATTCGGCTGCAGCAACAAACGGTGGATGACAAAGGAAGAAATATCTACGGGCGAGGCTTTCAGCGAGATGCGCGCCATCGGTTTCCACATCACAGGGGCTTTCGACAAGATTCTGCCCATAGAGAAGTGTCATCTAATGGATAACTTGCAGAACCGCATACGCAACTCTATTCGCGACTACGCCATATCATCAGGAATGACATTCTTTGACATACGTCAGCAAGTAGGACTGTTGCGCGACATTATGGTACGCAATTCCAATACTGGGGAATGGATGGTGCTCGTGCAGTTCCACTACGACGAGGAGGGCGACCACGAACGCGCTATGGCTCTGATGCAGCATCTTGCCGACACTTTCCCTGAGATTACTTCGTTGCTCTACGTGGACAACCAGAAGTGTAACGACACCTTCGGCGACCTTGACATTAGCGTATTCAAGGGAAACGACCATATTTTCGAGACAATGGAAGGACTTCGCTTCAAGGTTGGCCCAAAGAGTTTCTATCAAACAAATACCGAACAGGCATTCCACCTCTACAGCGTGGCGCGCAACTTCGCACAGCTAACGGGAAACGAAACCGTATACGACTTGTATACCGGCACTGGCACCATAGCCAACTTCGTGGCTAAAAGGGCTAAAAAGGTTGTCGGCATCGAATACGTGCCCGAAGCCATCGAAGATGCCAAGGTTAACTCCGACATTAACGGGATAACGAACACTATCTTCTATGCCGGAGACATGAAGGACATTCTTAACGACGAGTTTATCCTTGGCCACGGCCATCCTGACGTTATCATTACCGACCCGCCACGTGCCGGCATGCACCCAGACGTTGTTGACACCATTCTTAGGGCTGAGCCTGAGCGTATCGTCTACGTCAGCTGCAACCCTGCAACCCAGGCACGCGACCTGCAGTTGCTTGATGCAAAATATAAGGTTACGGCAATACAGCCCGTTGACATGTTCCCCCACACACCGCATGTAGAAAACGTGGTGGCACTGGAGAAAAAATAGTCTACAACTAAAACTTACAATACTGAAAAGAGTGAAAACGTCCCGCTATGGATGCTTTCACTCTTTCTTTTTTTCAGAAAAACAGGTTCCTCTTCGGGAACTTGTCCGAATATTTCTTCCGTAGGCTTTCAAATAGCCGCATGGTATCGTTGGAGAACCCGTGCCCCTTCCACGTACTGGTGTTCGTTATCAAAATCCAACACTCGCCGTCGGGGTAACGCAGCACTAACGCACTCGTACCTGAAAGTGAACCTGTCCTTATCCAGGGCCTGCCCTTCCTGCAGAAATTCCAGCCAAGACAGAACCCGCCGTCGGGCATGTCATGCGTCATCTGCTCCACACTTTTTCTTGATAGTATGTCAGGCACACCGGACAAGAGGTCTATGCTTGCCACAAAACGCGCAAGCTCTGCTGCCGAAGCGCACCATGCCCCTGCCCCTGCAAGGCGCGGTATATCATTCTCACCGTAGCATTTCTCAACCATCCTGCCACTGTTGTTGTATTCATAAACAGGCTCTGACCCTTTGTGCATATAGTATTTCACTTCGTTTATACGCTTGTCGGCATAATAGTTGCCGGCGATATGGAAATCATAGCACCCCGCCTTGCGGAACACACTGTCCTGCATGAACGTTTCATAGGCCATTCCCGCGCGCCGCTCTATTATCATCGACAGTAACATATAACCCACGTTGCTGTATCGGCGTGCCGTTCCCGGTGTGAAGCCAAGGCGGCGCTTCAGCAGTATGCACAATAGCTTACGGTTGTCGGGGGCTTCCTTCAAACGGTTCTGCATCATGATATAACGTGTGGAAAACATCGGGTCGCCTGCCCCGCAGGTGAAGCCTCCTTCATGGCGCAACAAATGCTCAACGGTTATGTCGTAATAACGCACATCCTTTATCCTGTTAGTAAAGACCGTGTCGTTGAGTATTCCATTCTTGCCGAACACCTTGTCTGAAAGTTTCAGCTTGCCTGTCTCCACGAGGCGCATTATTCCCACTGCCGTAAGCAGTTTAGATACGGAAGCTAGTCGCATAACATGACTTGGCTCCATCTTCTCGCCCTTTTCCTTGTCTGCCCAACCGAATCCCTTGGCGTAAACGAGTGAGTCGCCGCGGGTCACTGCCAGTTGTGCCCCGTTCAGTTCCCACCGCGTAAAGTAGCGTTCCAGTTGTTCTTCCATTCCTTTAAGTTCAGGTGCGTCAGACATCGCATTGGTCAGCGTGTCATTTAGATGCACCTTATCTTCTTCCTTCTCCGTTACCAGTGCGGTGTCTCCTTTGCATCCGCAGCATGCCTTTACCGACAACACTACTACTGCCACCACGAACATAACGAGACAGGCTACTCTCTTCTTCCTTAATCTGCGTTTTCCTTTTGCCATCACAAAGAAAATTGTGTCTTGTTTCTTCTAAAGACTGATATCAAATTACCGTCAGTCTTGCAAACTTCATCAGCAACTGCTTCGTTCCAACGTTGTCAAACTTAACCGTTGCCTTCATGTTCTCTCCTGAACCTTCCGTGCGCAACACTGTCCCCTTGCCGAAGCGGACATGCTCAACCCTTGTGCCTTCTGCCACGTTCAATGGCGCACCGCCACCTGTTACTGCCGGCGAAGACGCTGCTGCGGAAGCTGGTTTCATCCCCATTCCCAACACTTGTTTGTAGTCGCCCTTGCGGAAGTGGTAGGTGTCGTCAACATGTTTCACTTCCCTCGGCTTGGGATCTGCCATAAACTGTGTTGCCACGGGGCTGGAGTTTTGGTATCGGCTGTTCGTGTATTGCGTGTTGCCATAGGCATTTCCGTATTTTGAATATGAGTTTTCTCTGCTCATATCACTCAATCCTGAAATTTCAAGCAGACGTTTGTCCAAATCGTTCAGGAAACGGCTCGGCGTGTCTATCTCCATCTTACCGTAACGGTAGCGGTTGCGTGCGCAGGTCAGACAGCAGTTCTTTTCTGCTCTTGTTATTGCCACATAGAGCAGTCGGCGCTCCTCTTCTATCTCGCGCTGAGAATTAATTGCCATCGGACTAGGAAATATGTTTTCCTCCATCCCCACAACAAAGACATTGGGAAACTCCAGTCCCTTTGCACTGTGAATTGTCATCAGATTTACCTTTGGCGTGTTGTCATCCTCGCCAGACTCTAGGTCGGTGAGCAGCGCCACTTCCTGCAAGAAGTCTGTTAGGAATGCCGTTCCTTCCTGCGCTGCATCTTCGCGCCGTGTAGCCACAAAATCCTGCAAGCCATTGAGAAACTCCTCTAAGTTCTCCTGACGCGCAACGCTTTCCGCCTCTTTGTCGCTATAAAGGTCGGCGTGCAATCCGCTCTGCATTATGATGGCATGTCCTAGCTCGTAGGCATCGTCAGTTTCCAAACGCTGGCGGAAACCTTCTATCATCTGTCTGAACGTCGACAACTTCGTAACTGTAGCCTTTGAGACATTCAGTCCGCTACGCACTGGCGCACACAACACCGTCCATAGGCTCACGCGCTTTTGGTTTGCCGCCTCCTGCACCTTTGCTATTGTCGTGTTGCCTATGCCACGTGCCGGATAGTTTATGATGCGCTTGAGGGCTTCCTCGTCGTCGGGATTGGCCACGATACGAAAATAGGCTATTATGTCTTTTATCTCCTTGCGTTGGTAGAAACTCAAGCCACCGTATATTTTATATGGCATGCTGTTCTTCCTCAATTCCTCCTCGAATGTGCGGCTCTGCGCATTGGTGCGGTATAGCACTGCAAAGTCGCTATACAGAAACCCGTCTCTACGCATCATTTCCCTGATATCGCGGCATACGATGGATGCTTCCTCACGGTCGCTGTAGGCTTGCTTCACCTTCAGCTTGTTACCCTCGCCACCCATGCTTACCACATTCTTGGGTATCTGCCTTGTGTTGTTGCGTATCAAGCTGTTGGCGGCTTCAACTATGCGCCGCGTACTGCGGTAATTCTGCTCCAGTTTGAACAGACGGCTACCACTGAAAACCGTAGTGAAGGCGAGCATATTGTCAATGTTTGCACCTCGGAATGCGTAGATGCTCTGTGCATCGTCGCCCACGGCACACACCCTGTGGTGGACACTTGCCAGCAACTCCACAATTTTCTGCTGCACGGCATTGGTGTCTTGATACTCGTCAACAAGGATATACTCGAATTGCGTGGCGTATTTCTGCCGTGCCTCGTCGCTCTCGCTGAGCAGACGGTAGGTGTTAACGAGAAGATCGTCAAAGTCCATGGCGTTAGCCCTGTGGCAACGTTCGCAATACTCGGCATAAATCATTGACACCTCAGGCATGTGAGTTTCAAAATCACGCACCATTAGCTGCTTGTCGTTAACGTAGTCTTTTGGCAATATCAGATGGTTCTTAGCCATGCTGATGCGCGATGCCACGGTGGAGGGCTTGTATATCTTGTCGTTGAGCTCTTTCTCTTTAATAATTGCCTTCACAAGACTCTTCGAGTCGCTGTCGTCATAAATGGTGAAATCTTGCTTATAGCCTATCTTGTCTGCCTCACGCCTTAATATCCTTGAGAAGATACTGTGGAACGTGCCCATGAAGATATACCTTGCCTCATTGCCGCCCACTATGGCATTGATGCGCTCCTTCATCTCGTTGGCTGCCTTGTTTGTGAACGTCAGGGCGAGGATGTTCCATGGCTTCACGCCGTTTCTAAGAAGATACGCCACTTTGTAGGTGAGCACACGCGTCTTACCCGAACCGGCTCCAGCTATCACGAGTTGCTCGCCGTCACAATATTCCACGGCATCACGTTGACTCTGGTTAAGAGCGTCAAGTATGTTGTCTGACATTTATTTCCTTTTGTAGTTTCTGTATACGCCGCCTGCCGACGTTTCGGGATTGATGTCCTCCCCCTCTCTGGGGAACGACGGGATGAAGCGCATCTGATGTTCTATCTGCGAACGGCGCTTCAGCATATAGGGGCTGGGGTTCTTTGAACTGAACTTGCGGGGATTGGGCAGCGTTGCTGCTATCTGCGCACATTGCCCGCGGCTGAGCAAATCGGCACTGGTGTTGAAATTATCGTTAGCCACGGCCTCTACGCCATAAATGCCGTCGCCCATCTCTATGGAGTTGAGATATACCTCCATTATGCGCTGCTTACTCCACATGAATTCTATCAATACCGTGAAGTATGCCTCGAAACCTTTTCTTACCCACGACCGACCTGGCCATAAAAACACGTTCTTTGCCGTCTGCTGCGTTATGGTGCTGGCTCCGTGTGTCTTCTTTCCTTTCATGTTATTCACGGCGGCTTTCTCTATCGCCTTATAGTCAAAGCCGTGGTGAAGCAAGAAACGCGCATCCTCGCTCGCCATAACTGCAACTGGCATGTGGGGAGAAATTCTCTCCATCGGTACCCAATGATGGTGCAACTTTATGCTTTCGCCATCTGCTACCTGCTCAAAGCATCTGATTAACATCAGGGGCGTGAAGTAGACGGGCAAAAAACGGAACAATACCACCGCAAGTATGGTGCTGCCGAAGAAGGCTATCGCCGCCCAACGCAGTATCTTTACGAAAATTTTCATTATACGTCTTTTTACGAAACAAGAGTTAAGAACCACGGACGGAGTGTGTCCATGGTTCAAAACTCTTTATTTTATTGTGTTTCAAGTGGTTGCTGCAGAACTTCTGCAACTGCGATTTTCCGAATCAGGAGGCAGAGATTAGTTTACTTTCAACGTTCCCTGCTGAGCTTCCTTCACCATTTCTTCGCTGGCATACATAAAGATTTCAACACGGCGGTTCTGCTGCATGCCGTCTTTCGTGTCGTTCGAAGCAACTGGCTCTGTGCTTCCCTTGCCCACGATGTTCTGCATCTGGCTTGATGCCACGCCTTGAGCCTTCATATAGTCTGCCACCGACTGTGCACGCTGCTTTGACAATGCCAGGTTCTTGTTGTCGCTTTCTGCCTGTGTTGCGTTTTTCCAGCCCTGGTTGTCTGTGTGACCATAGATGTCTACCGAGCAAGTAGAATATTTCTTCATCAAAGTTGCAAGACTGTTAAGGTTTGTCTTGCTCGCACTGCTCAGCTCGGCAGAACTGGTTGAGAAAAGGATGCCGGAATCGAATGTTATCTTTACGGCTTTCAATCCGTTTACGTCTGTAACTTCTTCTACCTTTGCATTGTTAAGAGAGGCCTCGGCTTCTGCCTTAACCTTGTCCATGTGCTTACCTATCAGCGCACCGGCACCTGTGCCTACCGCTGTTCCGATAGCTGCACCTACGGCGGTGTTGCCTGCCAGCTTACCGATTATCGCTCCTACGAGCGCACCACCGCCGGCTCCTATCAATGCTCCGTTTCCTGTATTGTTTCCGCAACTTACCACTGCTGCAGCGCAAAGTCCCAGCGTGGCCAATTTCATTTTGTTCATAATATTGCTGTTTATTATTAGTTTTTGATTCTACTTTAGAGATTATATGTTTACAAAGTTACGCATTTTTCCGTAATATCATTTACAGTAACCGGCAAAAATGTTTTCCTTTCCCCGTGTGGTTACATTCGCAAGCCCACGGCCAAACCATTTCAACGCCACGGGCTAAGGAATGAGAGAAAGTAAAGTTTCCACTGCAAAGTAACGTTTTTTTTTCGTCACTTGCAACTTATTCGCACAGAAAAAGCCCCGTGCCGGCCTTCACAACGTAAGGTTTGCACGGGGCTTTGCCTGTTTGTTCTTATCTCTTATTGCAGAGATTTACATCTGCAATAGCTATAGTTTTCGCTTCATTTACTTAACTGTCACTGTCTTTGCAGCTTTGGTTGCAGTAACCTGACCTTCGCCAAAGCCAGGAACAACGTAGTCGCTTACCTTGCTGTTAACCCAGCTACTGTTGCTATAGTTGCTGCCCCACGTGCCGAAGTTAGGATAAGCTGTTGTTATACGTGTCAGCTCAGTAGGCCATTGCCATTCGTAAGGCAAGATAAGCATCTGCGGAGCAACACCCTGACTAGGACCTGTTACTGTAGCCTTCGTGCCGTCGGCACGCTCAACAACGATAGAGAAATCACCGTCTTTCGCTGTCGGATCGGATGTAAATGCCTTCATGCTCCAATCTGTAGGCACGCCCTCAAGGCGGATAGGCCAAACAACGGTCTCGGTATTCATACCTGTGTTGAGCATTACATTAGACTCGTAGCCATTGCCGAAGTGCTGATGCCATTCTTCAGATATTGCCTCATTCTTGTAGCAGAGCGTAGCGGGCAATGTGCCACCGGCTGCCATAGGAATAATGGTCAAGAAGTCATTTCCTGAAGTATGGCGAACACGGAATACAATATCGTTGAAATCGTAATCGAATGTCCCTCCAAGATCTTCGCAAGCCACTGTCCACATTATTTCATCTTTTGATGATGGAGTCAATGTTCTCGGAGTGTACAATACAAGGTCATTGAAGTCTTTATCATTAGTATCAGGATCGTCAAAAGCTATGTAAGTGTAGGCATTATCACCCAAACCGACTTGACGATAAGCAAAATAAGAATTACCGTCATTCAAATCTTTGTCTGAATAATATCTCTTTCCATTAACCTCAACAAAAATACCACAAGAAAGTCCAACTGTAGGAGTAACTGTAAAAGCCCTACTTAGGAAGCTGAATTTATTATAAAAGCTGACAGTCCATTTTCCACTCCAATGAGTCAATGTAGTCGTATTTTTATATTCCCAACAATCTTTTGTTCCTTCTTCTGTAGTTTGTTCGTTTGTTTCAATGTTTGGTCTAGGATAGAACGCTAAATCTTCTCCTTCTTTATCTTTATACAATGCTATTTCCTGACGCACTCCATAGTCATCATAATAATAGATACCGACAGTATGCTGATATTCAGAATTCCAATATACAGGATAAAAAGACGCAGACTGATTAGGTTTAAGATTCTCTGTATAAGAGCTGGAAAGTGTATAAAGTGAAGAATGATTTTCTTCGTCTTTAGAAATATCATTCAAAAGATTATCACCATCAGCTAAAGTAATTTTATCCAAATTAGTACCCACTGATATAAAATTACAATCACTAGGAACGACAGATGTGCGCAATGAAGAAGATTTAGCAGCAGCCTTTATACTTACTGTACCGCCATTCTCTGCATAATACTTTGCGTCATCAATGCTCACGAGGAACGGTGTGTCGTCGCCTTCCAAACCGTCGAAGGTTATCGTTTGCTTCGTTACATTCTTGTAGTCAGCAGCAAGACGGAATCCCCCCCCCTGTTTTTCATAAATCTTTACATGGGCTGGTTGTGCAAGGTCTACGGTGACGCTCTTCTGCTCAACAACGCTCCAGTCTTGGTTGCGGTCGATCGTACCGAACTGTTTGATAAATTCACGAGTGTAATCCTCTTTAATCTTTGCAGATGCACTCTCGTTGTCCTCAACAGAGCAGGAAGCAAAGCTTCCAGCCACAAGGGCAACGCCTAAAATTGTTTTAATTTTCATGTCTATCACTTTGTTATAATTGCTTTTGTGCTTTAACTTTCGATTATGGTAATCATATAATCGGTTAGAAATTCTGTGTCAAATCATCTATCTATATTCTGTGTTGTTTCACGCTTTAGTATAGCAATTCACAATGTTTGCAAGATGCTTTCTTAACCTAACCTTGCAAAGGTAGCACAAATTTCATTAACCCAACACTTTTTCTTAACTTTTTCAACCAATATACAACTAAAAAAGAAAAAAATCTTCCTGTGCCTTGAAAATTGGAACGCTTCAACCTTACAAGAATCATAATCATAAAAAAAGCGTAGAGATTTCTCCCTACGCTTTTTATATATTCATTACTAGTAAAGTAATCAGCTATCGCTTATTTCATGTCCGGCTCGAAAGAATTGCGTCCCACCACATGGAGATAGAAATTCTTCTCGGTGAGCTGGTCTTCATTCTG